>NZ_CP022378.1:0-622500 GCF_002302475.1 Capnocytophaga cynodegmi | reverse complement strand
CTTAAAGTCACAGCTTTATGAAATTGAGCTAAAAAAACGTCAAGCAAAACGTGATGAAATTGAAGCCGGAAAGATGAAAATTGAGTGGGGATCACAGATTCGTAATTACGTGATGCATCCATACAAATTGGTGAAAGATGTTCGTACAGGATATGAATCTACTGATGTGGATAGTGTTATGAATGGCGAAATTGACCAATTCCTCAAGGCCTATTTAATGTTGATGGGGCAGTCAGAAATTGAAGATTAAATTTACAAAATGAAAAGAGTTGGTGTAACATTTATTTTTCTATTATTTTTTGGAAATCTTTTTGCCCAAAATGAAGAAATTGTACGTGGACGTGTAATGAATGATACGATTCCCGTGATGGGAGTTCACGTACAAAATCTTCATACTCAATTGTTCTCTACCACTGATGAAAAAGGATACTTCACAATAAAAGCAACTATTGGGAATACACTGCAATTAACTCACGTTAGTATGCAAACAGTCTTCAGAAATATTGCAAAAGCAGATTTTCAGGTTACTGGAATAGTGATACAAATGAAAGAACATATTAATGAACTGGAGGAAGTTCAGGTGACAAAGCATAAAAATATCACAGCTCAAGAACTTGGAATTTTGCAACACACTCCTATACGAAGAACATATGGAGAGAAAAAAGTCTATAGCAATACTAGAGTTTTCAGTGGGGGACTAGACGTGGCTGCTCTCATTAATGCTATAACAGGCAAAAGAAAGCGAATAAAAAAAGATTTGCAAAATGAACGAAATATGGCAGTTGCAACCTATATTTCTGAGAATATGGGGAATTTTCTAAAGAAAGAACTTAAATTATCTGAAGAAGAAATCAATGCTTTGGCGTATTACGTTATGGAAAGACCAGAATTTCACAGAGCTGTTCAGGAGAATAATCTGAAGGATTTAGAATTTATGCTTATAGATGTTTGGGTAGAGTTACAAGGAATGCTGGAACGTGAACTAAAAAATGAAAAACAGTAAGCAATTTATATTTTTGCTTCTTCTGTTTGTGGGCGAAATGCTCATTGCTCAGGAAAGTGTAATCATCAATGGGAAAATAATTGATGAAAAACAACCCTTGCAAGGTGTTCACATACAAAATTTAGAAAGAAATCGTTTTACAATAACAGATACAGAAGGAAAATTTTCTATTGAGGCTTTTCTGGGCAATACATTGAAAATTACTTATGTAGGTAAAGAAACAATTTATCGAGTTATTACTCAGTTTGATTTAGAAACAGACCAACTGCTTTTAGTAAAAATGAAAGATGAAGTGATTAATATAGAGGAAGTTGAAGTTTCTAAAAATCCAGACATAAATGCACAATCGCTCGGAATATTACAACACAAACCTATAGAAAGAACTTACAACGAAAAGCGAGTTTATAGTGAAACACGGATTTTGCCAAGTGGGCTTTGGTCTTTGCTTGTAGGTGCAGTTTCAGTAAATTTTGAAGGTGTGATTAATGCAATTACAGGAAAAAGTAAAAAAATAAAACAATTAGTAGCCAATGATGAAAATATGAAAGTAGCGAATTACATCATTGAAAATATGTCCACTTTTCTTCGCAAAACGGTTCGGCTTACTGATGAAGAAATAGAAAAATTGTCCTATTTTGTTATGGAAAGAACTCAGTTTCACGATGTAATAAAAGCCAAAAATCATAAAATGTTGGAATTTATGCTTGCAGATGCTTGGGTAGAGTTACAGCAAAATGCAAAATAAATGTCAGTAAATCATCAAAAGGAAAATAAATCAGTAAGTTATAAATCGTTCTGTATAGATAGCTTTTAAATACATTTCTTCTTAAAAAATATTAATTTTTTTGCTAAGGAAATTGATATAAATTTTTTATCTTTGCTTAGTTGAAAAACGATAAGTAAAATAAAAATATCTTCTAATTTATATACTATGTTAGAAAAAAGTATTGAAACAGCAAAAACGTGGCTTTCTGATATTTTTGATGCAGAAACCCGAAGCAAAGTACAAGAGCTTCTTGATGGAAATCTTGATGAATTAAAGGAATCTTTCTACAAAAATCTTGAATTTGGAACTGGAGGAATGCGTGGTATTATGGGAATCGGTACAAACCGAATTAATAAATACACGCTCGGAAGAAACACGCAAGGACTAAGTGATTATCTGAAAAAAACATTTCCTAACGAACAACCTAAAGTGGCAATTGCTCACGATTGCAGGAATAATTCGAAAACATTAGCGAAAGTTGTTGCTGATGTTTTTTCAGCTAACGGAATAAAGGTTTTTTTGTTTTCAGATTTGCGTCCAACTCCAGAACTTTCATTTGCAGTACGTTATTTGGGGTGCCAATGCGGAATTGTGCTAACAGCATCGCATAATCCACCTGAATATAATGGCTACAAAGTGTATTGGGAAGATGGTGGTCAGTTGGTTCCCCCGCAAGATGGAGACATAATGAAGGCTATTGAAGCAGTTGATTTTAAGGATATTAAATTTGGTGCTGATGAAAATTTGATTGAGTGGATTGATACTGAGTTAGATAATGCCTTTGCAGAGGCTTCCATTAAAAATGGTAGTTTTAACGCTCCAAAAAAAGAAAATTTAAAAGTAGTTTTTACTTCTTTGCACGGAACATCAATTACAATGGTACCAGAAGTTTTGAAACGAGCTGGTTACACAAATGTTCATATTGTAGAGGAACAAGCAAAACCTGACGGAAACTTCCCGACAGTAAAATCACCTAATCCTGAAGAACCAGAGGCTTTAACAATGGCTTTGAAAAAAGCTGACGAAATAAATGCAGATATTGTGATTGGTACTGACCCCGATTGCGACCGAGTGGGTGTTGCTGTTCGTGACTTGGAAGGGAAAATGGTACTTCTGAACGGAAACCAAACGATGGTAATGATGACTTTATTCTTATTGCAAAAACATAAGGAAAAAGGATTCAAAGGCAATGAGTTTGTGGGGTCAACAATCGTTTCCACTCCTATGATGAATGATGTAGCAACTGCCTTTGGTGTAGAATGCAAAGTTGGGTTGACAGGATTCAAGTGGATTGCAAAAATGATTCGTGATTTTTCTGACCAAACATTTATTGGTGGTGGAGAAGAGAGCTTTGGGTATATGGTTGGGGATTTCGTTCGTGATAAAGATGCCGTTACAGCAACATTATTGGCTTGTGAAATTGCAGCTACAGCTAAGGCTTCAGGTAGTTCTTTTTACAAAGAGTTGCTAAAGGCTTATGTGGATTATGGTTTCTACAAGGAATATTTAATTTCATTGGTTCGTAAAGGAATTTCAGGTTCGCAAGAAATTGCTCAAATGATGAAAGACCTACGTGAAAATCCGCTAAAAGAAATCAATGGAGAAAAAGTTACAATGATTGAAGATTACCAAACTTCAAAAGCTCATAATATTTTAACGGGTGAAATTGAAGATATTGATATTCCAAAATCAAACGTGTTGATTTACTATACTGAAAACGGAACGAAAATTGCCGCACGCCCAAGTGGAACAGAGCCAAAAATTAAATTCTATTTCAGTGTGAATACAAAATTAGATAGTGTCGATAAATTTAAAGAGACTGAAAAGGTCTTAGATGAAAAAATAAAAGCTATTGTTTCAGATATGAAATTATCATAATAATGTGAATAGTAAAAAGAAAAGCTACCTTTTGGGTAGCTTTTTTTGTTATCTTACAAAGACGAGTTCTCCTTTTTTTACGGATAAACTTTCACTAAAGTTGTATCCTTCATAATTGAATCCTTTTAAGTCATCAATCGTTTGGACATTGTTTTTGATGATGTATTTTACCATTAGTCCACGAGCCTTTTTTGCGTAAAAACTAATAATTTTAAGTTCATCGCCTTTCCAATCTTTAAAAATGGGTGTAACAACCGAAGTCTTTAGTTTTTTAACATCAATAGCCTTGAAATATTCATTACTTGCTAAGTTTATAAATAACTCATTATCTGATAATTCATTGTTTAAAGCGTTTGTGATTTTATCTTTCCAAAAATCGTATAAGTCTTTACTTCCTGTGATGCTAATTTTTGTACCCATTTCCAAACGATAAGGTTGTATCAAATCCAAAGGTTTTAATAGCCCGTATTGCCCTGAAAGAATGCGTAATGTCTTTTGCAATTTCTCGATTTCATTGTTATTGAGAGAAAGAATATCCAATCCGTCGTAAACATCACCATCAAAAACGTATGCAGCTTGTTTAGCATTTTTGGTAGAAAAAGGTAGTGAAAATTCTTGATTTCGTTGCCAGTTAAGGTCGGCAAGTTTTTCTGAAATATGCATCAATTCAGCTAACGTATTGGGAGTTAGTTTTTTTAATTCAGTATTAACTTCCTTCATTTCTGCCTGAAAGATTGGTAGAGAGTATTCTTTCGTAGGGATATTTTTATCGAAATTTAGTGACTTGGCTGGGGATATAACTATTTTCATATGAAACTAAAATTAATATAATAAGTGCGAAGGTATTTATTTTTACTCTAATAGTCAAAAAAACGAAATATTTTTCTTGTATCTAATTCTTTATTCTTATTTTTGCTACCGTTTTTTTAATAGTTCAATAAATATGAGAAAATTATTTTTAAATTTGGTAATGTTTTCGATGCTTTTGTTTGTTTCTTGTTCAGGAGATTCTCCTAGAAAAGTTGCAGAAAAATTCTTGGAAGCTATGGAAAATCAAAACTTTGAGGAAGCTAAAAAGTATTCGGACGATTCGATGAAACAACTTTTGAATATGCTTGATAGTATGCCTAAGGACAATAACAAAAAGGCTGAAAATGCAAAAGTAAAAGTAACGAAGGTAGAAGAAAATGGTGATAAGGCAAAGGTTTTTTATATCGTTGAAAGTTCTGAAATTCAAGAAGAAAGTAAAGAGCAGAGCATTAATTTAAAGAAAGTTGATGGAAATTGGAAGGTTTCTTTTAATAAGGAAGAAATGAACAAGGAAGAACCTGTAGGAAATTTAGACGCTACAGAATCTGAAAATCAATCAAGTGAAGAAGAAATCACAACAGAACTAGAAGATTTAGAAGCGGAAGTGGTTACTGAAACAACGGAATAATAAAAGTGTAAAAAGAACTGAAAAATGAAGAAATATCTAATAAAAGGGACTTTATTTTTCAGTTTTTTTTTGTTGTTCTTGTGGGGAAGTTTTCATTTTTTCTTTTGGGTAGATAGAAATCAGGAGAGCAAACTCATAAGGCAAAATCAGAAAATTACACGTCTTTCTCAAGAAGATTTAAAGAAAATACAACAAGGGGATATTATTCTTAGGAGGGGATATGGTTTTTTTAGTGATTTGATTGCTAAAAAGTTAAATGACTCTGTTTTTGATGTTACTCACTCTGGAATTTTGTATTTAAAAGATGATAAATGGTGGGTAATTCATTCACTTTCATCTGATATGAGTGACACAGACGGAATGCAAGAACAATCACTTAACCAGTTTTTGAAGAGGTCAATGCCTGAGAAAATTATTATTGTACGTCCTAAAAACATTACTAAAGAGCAGGGACAACAGATTGTAAATCAGGCAAAATATTATTTACAAAAAAAAGTTCCATTCGACCGAATGGGAGTTTTTGATGAGCCTTCACAAATGTATTGTACAGAGCTTATTTGGCAAATTTTGGGAAATGATTTGAAATTGATTTCTTTACCCAAAGATAATGGAAAAAGGAAAGATTTATTTTATTCAATGAAAGGAACTTATAATCCGAAATATTTTGATATTGTGATAAATAAGTATCCAAAGAAATAAAAAAAGACAACAAAAAAAGAGTGTAATATTTGTCAGTTTAAAAAAAAATCGTACATTTGCCCCACTTTTAAATAGAGAAAGGTTTATAAATTTTATTTGAGATAAGATATTTAAAGATTTAGGACAATGAAAAGAACATTTCAACCATCAAAAAGAAAGAGAAGAAATAAGCACGGTTTCAGAGAGCGTATGGCTACTGCAAATGGAAGAAAAGTGTTAGCAAGAAGAAGAGCTAAAGGAAGAAAAAAATTAACAGTTTCTTCAGAACCAAGACATAAAAAATAATGTCGATGGTTGATTTTTATAATATATAAAGGTGTTATCTTTTTTAGGTAACACCTTTTTTTTAAACAAATTTACTATCTCATTAAATCCTAAGTTAATAATTTGATTGATAATTTGTGAAAAATCTTTTTATTCCGAAATCTTAACGGACGGAATGGTTGAAAATGATTAAAAATATCAAAAAATATTTGAAGTTATATCACGAAAAATGTGAAGAAAGTCTCAAAAAGTGGGGATATTACTATCCACCTCGCAATTGGGAAGAATTTGAAAAGTGGAATCAAGATACTTTTGAGAAATACTTACAAGATTTGAGTGATGAAATCAGCAAAACAAAATTGTATATTAGTTTGCTGAACAATACAAAGGAGTTCGGCTTTTATCTGGCTTTTAATAATCAAGATTTTGAGTTGCTGAATAATGTTTTGTATCAGATTGCCCGACAAGAGATTTTATCAACTTCTGTAACAGAAAGTGGTACAGACCATTGCAATGCTTTTTTTGATGTGCTTTCAGCCTTTGCTTGTAATGATTTTCAAATTATAGAAAGTCTTTTTCCAAAAGAATTGCCACATTCCAAAGGGCAATTTTACACTGAAAATGCAGTCAATTTGCTAAAGGTGCTTTACTTTAAGGAGGAAGATTTAAAGCAAATAGCTTTGCAAAAGGCAGAAAAGTTTTTACAAAAGAAAATAACGGCTTGGGAAAAGTTTGTGGTATTGTATTTTGTGGCATTGGTTGAAAAAGACGCTCAAAAAGCATCAAATTGTTTGCAAGAACTCTGTGAGGCATACCAGAAATTAGGTTACCCAAGAGAAAAGATAGATAAGTGTTTTGCTCAAGAGATTCACGGGTTATATCGTTTGGTACGCGAACTTGATGCTAATTTGTTTACCAAAATTGAGATGCCAACACACGATTGTTTTTTTCAGGAATTTGAAATTTGGCAACAAAAAAATCAGTTTCCAAAAGGAAAATTATTCTATACCTATCCGCCAAAAATGGATTATATGAATCAAATTTTCAATGCCCCAATGCCAAAAATGGAACTTTTTGAAAAGACGTATTCTGAAAATAGAAAGTATATTTTCAAAAATGCAGACAAATTTGCTGTGGATTTAACAAGAAGTATAAAAGAAAATTTGTAAGTTGCAACCTAAAAGTTTGTGATACAAATGTATTCTTTATAAGTTGAATTAGAATTTATATATCATAAAAAAATCAATCTTTCTCAACAATTTTTGCTATTGAGTTGGAGAGAAAATCAAAAAAAATAAAAATCATAAAGAAATGCCAAAGCGTAAAGATTTAAATTGTGTATTGTTAATTGGTTCAGGACCAATCATTATCGGACAAGCCTGTGAGTTTGACTATTCAGGTTCGCAGTCGTTGCGTTCGCTACGTGAGGACGGCATCGAAACGGTGCTTATTAACAGCAATCCTGCAACCATTATGACTGACCCTTCAATGGCTGACCACGTTTATTTAAAGCCATTGACTACCAAATCCATAGTTGAAATTCTGAAAAAACATCCCAATATTGATGCCGTTTTGCCTACAATGGGAGGACAAACTGCCTTAAATCTTTGCATTGAAGCCGCTGAAAAAGGGATTTGGAAAGATTTTGGTGTGGAAATCATTGGGGTGGATATTGATGCCATCCAAATTACGGAAGACCGCGAGAAATTCCGTGTGCTTTTGGACAAAATTGGCATTCCGATGGCTCCGTCCGAAACGGCAAATTCCTTCCTTCGAGGAAAAGAAATTGCTCAGAAATTCGGTTTTCCTTTGGTGATTCGTCCGTCGTTTACATTGGGCGGAACAGGAGCTTCTGTGGTATACAAAAAGGAAGATTTCGATACGCTTCTCACACGCGGTTTGGAGGCTTCTCCCATTCACGAAGTGTTGATTGACAAGGCGTTAATGGGTTGGAAGGAATACGAATTGGAACTTCTTCGTGATAAAAACGACAACGTGGTAATTATCTGTACCATTGAAAATATGGATCCAATGGGTATCCACACGGGAGACTCCATTACCGTTGCTCCTGCGATGACGCTTTCCGACAGAACGTTCCAACGTATGCGTGATATGGCAATCAAGATGATGCGAAGCATCGGCGATTTTGCGGGAGGTTGTAACGTACAATTTGCTGTGTCGCCTGACGAAAAAGAAGATATTATCGCTATCGAAATCAATCCGCGTGTGTCACGTTCTTCGGCTTTGGCTTCCAAAGCAACAGGCTATCCGATTGCCAAAATTGCAACAAAATTGGCTATCGGTTATAACTTGGACGAACTTTCTAACCAAATCACTAAGTCCACTTCGGCACTTTTCGAGCCTACGTTGGATTATGTTATCGTAAAAATTCCGCGTTGGAACTTTGACAAATTCGAAGGTTCTGACCGCACTATCGGTTTGCAAATGAAATCGGTAGGAGAAGTAATGGGCATCGGTCGCTCGTTCCAAGAGGCACTTCATAAAGCTACGCAATCACTTGAAATCAAACGCAATGGATTGGGAGCAGATGGCAAAGGATACAAAAACTATGAGCAAATCATCGACAAACTTACCAATCCGAGTTGGGATAGAGTCTTTGTGATTTACGACGCCATCGCGATGGGCATTCCGCTTTCGAGAATTCACGAAATCACTAAGATAGATATGTGGTTCTTGAAGCAATACGAAGAACTATACAGCATTGAGAAAGAAATTTCAACCTATAAAATAGAAACACTTCCGAAAGATTTACTATTGGAAGCCAAACAAAAAGGCTTTGCCGACCGCCAAATCGCTCATATGTTGGGATGTTGGGAAAGTGAAGTCTATAAAAAACGGGAAGAATTGGGTATCAACCGCGTATATAAGTTGGTAGATACGTGTGCTGCCGAGTTTAAAGCACAAACGCCGTATTATTACTCTACGTTTGAAGCTCCAATTCGTGATGCGAACGGCAATCTTTTCACAGCGAACGATAGTATCGTTTCCGACCGTAAAAAAGTAGTTGTGTTAGGCTCAGGCCCCAACCGCATTGGGCAGGGAATTGAGTTCGATTACTGTTGCGTTCACGGAGTGCTTTCAGCTGCCGAGTGCGGTTACGAAACTATTATGATTAACTGCAACCCTGAAACAGTTTCTACGGATTTTGACACAGCAGACAAGCTCTACTTCGAGCCTGTTTTTTGGGAACATATTTACGACATCATTCGTCACGAAAAACCCGAAGGTGTTATCGTTCAGTTGGGCGGACAAACCGCTTTGAAATTGGCTGAAAAACTTCACAAATACGGCATTAAAATCATCGGAACGAGTTTTGATGCGTTGGATTTGGCAGAAGACCGAGGGCGTTTCTCTACTTTATTGAAAGAATTGGGCATTCCGTATCCGAAATTTGGTGTTGCTGAAACTGCCGACGGAGCCTTAAAGTTAGCCGATGAGTTGGACTTCCCGCTTTTGGTGCGTCCGTCGTATGTGTTGGGTGGGCAAGGAATGAAAATCGTTATCAACAAGCACGAATTGGAAGAACACGTGGTGGATTTGCTTCGTAAAATTCCGAATAATAAACTTTTGCTCGACCATTATTTAGATGGAGCTATCGAAGCCGAAGCCGACGCCATTTGCGATGGCGAAAACGTGTACATCATCGGGATTATGGAACACATCGAGCCGTGTGGGGTACATTCGGGGGATAGTAATGCCACGCTGCCACCGTTTAACATCGGTGAGTTTGTGATGCAACAAATCAAAGACCATACGCACAAAATCGCTAAAGCCTTAAACACGGTGGGGCTGATAAACATTCAGTTTGCCATTAAGGACGACACAGTGTACATCATTGAAGCCAACCCGAGGGCGTCGCGTACCGTTCCGTTTATCGCCAAAGCCTACGGGGAGCCGTACGTGAACTACGCTACCAAAGTGATGCTTGGTGAGAAGAAAGTAACCGATTTCAACTTCCAACCGAAATTGGACGGATTTGCTATCAAACAACCTGTGTTTTCGTTTAACAAGTTCCCGAACGTGGATAAGCGTTTAGGTCCCGAAATGAAATCCACAGGCGAAAGTATCCTTTTCATAGACGACCTCAAAGACGACCAATTCTATGAACTCTACGCAAGAAGGAAAATGTATCTGTCTAAATAGGCAATAGGAATTAGCAAATAGAAAATAGTAAGGGCGAAAATTTTTCGCCCTTTTTGGGCATCATAAGAGAAAAGTTTGTGTACTTTCTAACTTTACAATAATTTATTAACCAACTTTAGTATTATTATGATTCAACATTTTGATTCTATTTGTAATTTTAGATACGAAAATCCTGTAGGACAGGATAAACCTATAAAATCAAATGATAGTAGGTTATCCAAAGTGAAAGAAGAACTACAAAAATTAAAAAAACTACTGGAATTAAAGTTTAGTAATTTCAAAGGATTTGATTTTACTGTTGATGTATCAGAAGGAATTTCTTATTTTCCAAATATTTTACATATATGTATTCTACCTCCTGAACAAAAGGTTTCTGATGGCATCTATGTGGGTATTTGTTTTGATAAGTTTGGAAGAGGAGCAGTTGTTGGTTGTATGGAATCAAAAACCAACCCCAAAGGACTCAACACAGTTACGAGAAAAATAAAAAATAGAGAGTTACGGATAGATGTTGATGGAGCAAATAAAAATAGTAAGTATAATAATCTCTTTGAAAACCCACGAGAGTTTTTTAAAAATCGAACAAAAGAAAATAAGTTTTTGGCACATATTGAAAAATCCTTAGAACTATGTTTGTATAACCTAAAATTAATAAAATCTAGTTCATATTTACAAACCTCTGATTTATTAAATTCAGAAATTAATGAGAACGAAATTAAATACGAATTGCTTGATGATATCAAAGATGAAAGAAAGAAGATTGCAATTTCAATTAATCAAAGAAGAGGTCAGAAAAACTTCAGAAAAGAATTACTAAGGGCTTATTCCGCTAAATGCTGTATCACAGGATGTGATATTGTAGAAATATTAGAAGCAGCACATATTTATCCATATAAGGGAGATAGCACAAATAAAACGTATAACGGTCTATTAATGAGAACAGATATTCATACACTATTCGATTTAGGATTGATTGCTATTAATCCTATAAACTATTCTGTAGAAGTTTCTGATACCATAAAGGATGATAATTTTTATAGAGTACTAGAAGGGAAAAGGGTAAATTTACCCCGAGAGGAGTCTGATAAACCTAATCCTGAATATTTACATTATCACTATGATAAAATATTTCATAAATAAATTCTCCATATATAATTTACTCCCTGTTCAGTACATCTAAATAGATACCAAATACACCCCCACCCCCACAGACGCCCTCACGGCGTCTTTTCTTTTTAACAGCATTTTAATACTAATCTGCTGAATTTTTACCACTTACGGCACGGATATTGCTACATATATAACAAGAAATCCCTGAAAGTGATGAGTGTTTACCTATAGGATTTTGATAATTTCTGTACAGAAAAGCATTCTAACGGCAAAGAAGTAAGGTTTGACCTGCATTATATAAGTTCTGACCCATAAGAAATCAATTTTGACCAACAAGAAATCAATATTTACCAATAGGAAATGAATTCTGACTGACAAGAAATCAATCTTGACCGACAATAAATGGATTCTGACCGATAGGAAATGAATTTTGACTGACAATAAATGGATTCTGACCGGTAAAAATCCATTTCCTGCAAGTAAAAATCTATGAAATCAATAGAAAATTAAAAGTTTAACACCAAAAACACAATTATTATGAACGAGAATTTACATCAGAACGAACAAAACTTGAATCAGAATGACCAAAATCTGAATCAAAACGAGCAAACACCAACTCCAAAGAAGCGAAACGTGCATATTTCAATGGAGGAATGGATTCAGCGAATGTGATTGGCGTTTTCTAACGGGAAATTGCCCAACATTCAGGAGCAGATGGGGCAATTGGGCTATACCACCGAAAAACTTGATGAGCTTTTAGCCAAAGTGGTACGTTTGGAAGAGTTACACCAAATCCAAAAGACGGAATACGCTCAGCAATATGCCGAAACGGAGAAGTTCGACCAAAAATTTTCCGAAATCAATGATTTGTATACCAAGCATTTGGCTTTCTGTAAAATCCTTTTTAAGGGCGATATGTTAGCAGGTGCTTCGCTCGACTTTGCAGGGAAACGCAAAACGGCATATAGCGATTGGTTGGTGCAAGTAGGGAACTTCTATTCGCAATTGCTTAAAAACCCATCGTTTTTAACTAAGTTGCAGTCTATCAACATCAAAGAAGAAGATTTAAAAGCCGTACAAAATAAACTCACAGAAGTCATCGCCCTGAAAGAAAGTCAGAAAAAGGAAACCGCCGAGGCTCAAAAAGCCACCGAAGTTCGTGACAAATTCTTTGATGAGCTTTATCCGCAGTACAGCGAGTTTGTGGCTTACGCCAAAGTTGTGTTTGCTCATAGTCAGGAGCTTGAGGCTTTGGGTATTGTGACCAAAAAAGCATAAGAAATTAAAAAATTATCGGTAAGGACGTCCGTTGGGGCGTCTTTACTTTTTTTATGTTGCTAATGGATTGAAATATGTTTGATTTTTATTTCTTTGTACTTTTGGCTTAAAACGAGAAAAGGGGCTTTGCCTCAATGTAACAGGCACTTGGTCAAACTGAGCGAAGTTGAAGTTTTTTATATTAGCATATTTATACAAAAAGTCATAAAATTTATATCTTTGAGCAGTAAAATTTGATTTTTGAAAGGGTATGAGAGATATTTGTTTGGTAATTATGAACTAAAAGCGGGTAAGTATGGAAATATCAACAGAATTAATTTATAAATATTTCTCAGAAATTCATTTTTCAAAAGGAGATTATCTGTTGAGGTCGGGAGAGGTTGAAAAACATTTGTACTATCTCGAAAGTGGAATGGTTCGTATTTTTCATTATGACTTTCATAGGGATAAAGAAACAACTGTTGATTTTATATTTCCAGGACAATTTTGTCTGTCGTACGAATCTTTTCGTGATGGTACGCCTTCCGTTTTGGAACTTCAAGCCATAAGTGATGTCTGTGCCTACTGCATTGATAAACAGTTGCTCGACACGATGATGAAAGACGAAAGATTCATTGCCATTAAATTGCAAATAATGGAAGAATTGTTCGTTCAGAAAGCCCGTAAGGAAATTCAGTTTCTCACACAATCACCCGAGCAGATATATAAGCATCTTATTGAAAAAGAACCTTTTTTGGTGCAGAAATTACCATTGAAATACATTGCATCATACATCGGAATCACACCTCAGGCACTCAGCCGAATTCGCAAACGTATTTTTTAACCGAAGTTCATTTTTTTGAGAATATATAGTTGTTACTTTGCCATAGGAAAATAAAAAACTTTTCAGCAAATGAGAACGTTAGCAGTATATTTCGGTTTAATTTTAATGTTAGGAATTATGAATACAAAAGCACAAAATTCGGATTATATGCGTATGATTGAAAGTGCTATCAAAGCTCCTTCAGGGCATAATACGCAGCCTTGGTGGTTTGAAATGGGGGAGAATTTCATTCGTATTTTACCCAATTTAGAAAAACATCTTGCTGTGGTAGATGCGGATAATCGTGAACTTTTTATCAGTTTGGGGTGTGCTACTGAAAATCTTTGTTTGGCTGCTGGTGCATTGGGATATAAGTCTGATATGAGGGTTTCTTCGGAAGGAATAATCACAATATATTTGGAGAAAGATGATTCAGTTGTAAAAGAAGTTCTTTTTGAGCAGATTGATAAAAGACAGACGAATCGGTCAGTGTACAACAACGAGATAATTCCTGAAGAAGATGTAGAAAGTATCTTGAAGTTTTTTGAAAAAGAAGTGAATGATGCTGTTTATCTGTGGAAAAAAGGAACTCCAACTTTTGAAACGATTACTGAATTTGTGATGAAAGGTAATGAAATCCAGATGAATGATGAGGCTTTTAAGCAGGAGTTACTTTCGTGGATACGTTTCAATAAAAGGCATTCCGAAAAGACCAACGATGGAATCAGTTACGCCGCTTTAGAAGCTCCGAACCTGCCCGTTTGGATTACCAAACCCATTGTGAAGGGAATGCTTAACGTCAAAAAGCAAAACCAAACTGACAGAAAGAAAATAGCTTCGTCCTCACACGTAGTTCTTATAACAAGTTTGGAAAATACGATAGTTTCGTGGGTAAAAACTGGGAGAGTATTGCAGCGACTTTTGTTATTATTAACTCAAAAAGGAATTGCTCACGCCTATCTTAATCAGCCTTGCGAAATTCCTGAGTTACGACAGAAATTACAAAATCAACTTCCTATAAAAGGGCAAAATCCTCAAATATTATTACGTATTGGTTATGCAAAACAGCTTCCTTATTCAAAACGAAAACCTATTGAAGAAGTAATAAAAAAGTAAATGATGGGTTTTATCAATATCTTGATTAAAAGTACGATGAACGTATCAGTATGAAAGGAAAAATCTTTGAAAAATATCGCATTATGATATTTTTATGATAAAATCATAAAATTTAGAAGATGTAGAATTGTATTTCGCTTCAGCAAAAAAACATCTTTTAAGATGGCTTTTTTTGAAATAAGATTGATAGTGATTTTGATAAGTGCTTTATTGTAATTTATAAGATTACTACATCAAAGGTATGGAAGTTCCTTGGGTTAATCACTTGACATAGGGCAAAAAAATACTTCAATTTCCGAATGTGGCTTAAAGTAGAATCGGTAATTCCTAAGAAACTGGTGATGCGTTTTTTTACTTCGATTTTGTCAAATTCAAAACCTAAAATTTTATAGTGTCTTTTCGACTTTCCATTACAGCAAAAGTGTTGTATATTTGCATTATAATCGTTATTATTAGAAATCTCGGTATGGTGAGCCAATGTCTCCTCCCGATATCATTCGATAATAGCGACCAAAGTCATCTTCATTATACTTTGATCCTGTTTCTAAATTATAATAATTAGTGTAGTTATTTTCTCGTAATTCGATTACTATTTCTCCATTAGGAAGATGAATAATATTTGTGTCTTCTCCAGTAGTGTAATTCAATTTGAGTACTTGTATTATTTTATCTTTTTCAGATAATAGTTCATTTAATTCTGCTATTTGTTTGCGAGAATTACTATATTGTTGTTTAAAGCTTTTCTTTTCGGTTAAGGCAATTTCTTTTTGTTCTTCTATTATTACATCTTTTTTTAATAATAGTTCATTTAATTCTGCTATTTGTTTGCGAGAATTACTATATTGTTGTTCAAAGTTTTTCATTTCGGTTGAGGCAATTTCTTTTTGTTCTTCAAGTTCTTTTCTCAAATTGGAAAGAAGACCTTCATATCTTTCTTTTTCTTTATCTAAATTTATCTCTAGTTCTTTTATTTTATTTTGAAGAGTTTCCACCATTTTATTGTGACTATTTCTTTCTCTAAAATTGATCTTTGCTTCTTCTAATTTAATTTCTTCAATAGCCAATTCTCTTTGATTTTCAATAGATTGTTTTTGTTTGTTTATTAAAATAGTATTTCTCTTAATTAGTGAGTATTTTAATAAAACATCAACTAGTAGGTTTAAATAAGGCAAAGCTAAAACATAAAAAATGGTTGAAAAAGTAGGATAAACTAATAGAAAATGAATGCTAGAAAAATTACTCTGAATATATTCTATTTTCTCTTCAATTACTTTTGGAGAAAAAATTATAAATAATATAGGTTTCCAATTAAATAAAAACCAAGATGTTAAAAAGGCCCCAATAATAGGATTTTTAACTCTTTCTTCTGTTGTTCTAAATAAAGATTGTATAAACTCTTTCATATCGTTTGATTATATTATGATTTTGTAAAGGTACAAATTATCTTTGTTCTAACTATAAGTAGTTAATTTTTTCAAGATAATGGATATAAAACAAAAAATTTTTTCAATTTCCGAATGCGGCTCAAAGTAGAATCGGTAATTCCTAAGAAACTGGCGATATATTTCAGTGGTACTTCGTGAATAGTTTTGGGTTTTTCGTGTATGAGTTTTTGGTAGCGTTGTTCGGCACTAAGGGTTTTAAAATCAAGCATTCGGGTTTCGGAGAGAAAGAGTTCGCGCGTCATCCAGTAGCGTCCCCACTCACGAAAGGAAGGCATTGTATGGTAAAGTTCTTGCACTGTATCCCAGTGGAAACGCCAGATTTTACAATCGGTAATCGTTTCCAAAAACTCGGGCGAGGGCATTCTTCCGAAGAAAGAAAGCGTTTCTATGGCTAATTCGTTTTCAAAGAAAAGTCGGGTGGTAATTTCCTTGTTGTCCGAATCAAAAGTGTAGGTACGCATTACACCCTTTTCGATGATATAATTTTCATTGGAAATTTCGCCTTGTTTTAAGATGATAGTTCCCTTAGGAACTTCCCAATATTGGTGTTTTTGAGTGAGAATTTCTATCTCTTCAGTAGTAAGCTACGAAGGTTGGTAAAAGTTTGCAGATAAAGAAATGTTCATTTTTTGATGCTATTTAGTTTTTCTCCTTACAAGATTCCACGATTTTTTCGCGGTGTTTTTTGCCCCATTCTTGCAGGGCAGAAAGTACAGGTTTGAGGTCTTTGCCGTAGGGCGTAAGGCTGTATTCTACCGTAACGGGAACGGTGGGAAACACTTCGCGATGTATTAGTCCATTCATTTCCAAATCTTTCAAAGCGTTGGAAAGGGCTTTGGGTGAAATACCTTTTAGTTCGTTTTCCAATTCTTTAAACCGCTTGGTATGGTCGCAGAGGCTGTAAATAATAGGAAATTTCCACTTCCCGCCAATAACTTCAATCGCATCTAAAACCGATTGTATTTCCGTGTATTTATTTTCGTTGTTTTCTTTCATCAAAAGTTTTTTAGATTGCAAAAATAGACAATATTGGCAAATATAAAAACATTGAATATCTACATTTTTCAAAATAAACATCTAAAAATCAATTACTATATGAAAGTATATTAGCTTGATAATGTTCTATTACTGAAAAATGTATTGCATATAGTCGTATCTTTGTATCAGAAAAATAAAAGGAGATTAAACAATGAAAAAAAATGTTGTTTTGATTGTTTCTAAAGAAGAAACTTTCATCAGAGAGTTGGCAAAAGTATATACTTCAGTTGTGTTTGAATTTGCGGATAATGCCGAACAAGCCATTGAAAAATTGAATCTCTTTGCTGTGGGAGCAATATTGGCAGATGCAACCATTGAAGAACAAGAAATCCTCAAAATAAAGAAAATCGCAGGAATTTTAGATTCTGAGATTATATTTGAAAAAGCAGATTTCAAAAATATGGCAGATTTGGAAAAAGTAGTCATCAATCTTCGTAATGAATTATTTAGAAGAAGAATGTCGAATTATACTTTTGAAGATAATCCGAATTTGAATAATCCTTTTCTGAACTTGGATAAAACCAATATTTTTAAGAAAAACGATTAGTCAGAATAATTTTCATTGTAGTTAATATCTTGTAAAACAGTAAATAACAAATCAAAAAAAGAACACTATGAACACCAAACATATAGAAAAAATCGTTCGTCCTGGCACACCGCATTTTGTGGGAGACGGATTTCGCGTGCATAATTTCATTCCTGGAACTTCTTCTATGGAGCGTATGGATCCCTTTATAATGATGGATTACAATGCCCCGTATGCTTTCCCACCGAGTGAAATTCCGAAAGGGGTAGATGTGCATCCGCACAAAGGTTTTGAAACCGTAACCATCGCTTACAAAGGCAAGGTAGAACACGCGGATAGTGCAGGTGGAGGCGGAGTAATCGGAGAGGGCGATGTACAATGGATGACCGCTGGAAATGGCATTTTGCACAAAGAATTTCACGAAACCGAGTGGAGTAAATCGGGCGGACTTTTCCATATGATGCAGTTGTGGGTGAATCTTCCGGCAAAGTACAAAACCACTCCGCCTAAGTATCAGGCGATAAAAAATGCGGATATCCCCAAAGTTCCGATAGCCGATGGCGAAGTGGCAGTTATTGCAGGGGAATACAACGGCGTGAAAGGTGCGGCTTCTACTTTTAGTCCTATCCATATGTATAATGTGCGTTTGCAAAGAGGAGGAAAAACCACATTTTCTTTCCCAAAACATTACACCACGACTTTGGTAACGGTGAAGGGAAGTATCCGCGTAAACGAACAGGAGGAAGTCGCTGCTGACCACTTTGTTTTGTTCAAAAACGATGGTGAAAATTTCACTGTGGAAGCCATTTCTGATGCCTTGATATTAGTACTTAGTGGAGAACCCATTGCCGAACCCATTGCAGCTTATGGTCCGTTTGTGATGAATACCCGCCAAGAACTCATACAAGCCTTCCAAGATTTTGAACAAGGCAAGTTTGGAGAGTTGAAGTAATTAGAACAAACTTAATAAAAACTATCCTGAAAAGGGTAGTTTTTTCGTTTTTTAGTAGATTTTACGAGATGTAAGGGTTTTGTTGTGAAAAAATTATATCTTTGCGAGAGATATGAAACACGAGTATAACTGAGATTGAAAGATATGAAAGTTTTTTAGAGTATCTTTATTATAGGTAAAACATTGTAATTTTATGATAAAATATGCGTGAAACTTTAAATAATGACTCCACTAAAAAGCAATTAGGATTTGAATATCAAAAATTAATTGCTTTAGAATATTGTTTGAATGCTAAAAATGGGGAATATGTGTATATCGAATGTTTTGGAGATGTTCAATATGGAGGTGATTCCATTGAAGTTAAACATCATTTAGGAGAATCAAATCTTACTAGTAATTCTGTTGACGTTTGGAAAACATTGAAAAATATTGTTGTTGAATACTCTAAATTAAAAGCAAATGATAAGTTTATTTTACATACTACACAAGAAATACCAGAGGATAGTATATTCTATGGCTGGAATAAACTTGACGGAAAAAATAAATATCGTAAGCTTGAGGATCATCGTGTTTCAGAAACTTCCAAGCACTTTAAAAATATAATTTTTGATACTGAAAAGATATCTAAGGCTAATTTAGTAGATATTTTAGAAAAGTTTACCATTGATGCTAGTAAACCGAAAATTGGCGAAAAATTTAAACAATTGAAGGAACACTCAGCATTCAAATTAATACCTGATGAATTTAGAAGACAAGCGATTGATGTACTTATTGGATATCTTGTCTCAAGAGCTATAGATGGTTCCGATAAGTGGGAGATTAATATTACAGACTTCAATTCGGATTTGCGAGTTAATTTATCAAAATATACAAAAGATTATTTTCCTTTTCCTAAAATTGAAGAACCCAAAAGAGATGATACAAATCTAATAAAGGGGTACAAGTTTATTGAAAAATTAAAATCAATATCAATTCGAGAAAACGATTTACATCAAGCTTTTCAAGATTATGCTAGATCAGAGCAGGCTTATCAAGAAATTTTAAAAATAAACCCTACATTGAAAGAGAATGTAATATCCTATGAATCAGGTATAAAATATGAAATTGAAAATGAAAAAAGATCTGCCTTATATGACTTGTCAATTGAATCTTTCAAAGATGATACTTACATAAAAAAATCACGAGAGGTTTATTTCAATTGTATCAAGAAGCCTCATGGAGAAATTAATGGATGTAGAGGAACTCAAATGTATTTTAGAAATGGCAGAATTTATAATATAAATGAAACTACTGATTTCGAATGGTTGTATAAAGAAACTGATATATGAACATAAAGCAGATAGAAAATATTCTTTTTAACCCTTTGTTTACTTCTAAGTTATTGTTGATGGCTTTAGCTGGTTCAAAAAGTAATCAGTTAAAGGTAGAACTTATATATTTTATTCTTCCAATGGTTTATAATGATATAATAAGGAGCAAACTTATAAATAGTAAAAAGACGAGTACATTAAATACTCTTTTAAATCAAGAAGTTAAAAGAGAGTTGATTATAATAGATAATCTTATGAATAATTACAAAAGAAAAACGAAAGAGGCTTTGATTACACTATCTAATACCTACAATATTGAAATTGCTGATTATTTAGTTTTAAAAAATAATCAAGAACTAACTTATTCAAAAGAAGAGAATAGTATGCTCAGAGATTACTATAAAGCAGCATTCAATTTGGGCTCTATTTTTTCAAAAGAAGATTATAGAAAGATATTTTTTACTTTATAAAATTATGCAAGCATCAATATTCCGTATATTTCTTTTCGATGATAATGGGCAGTCACGAGTACTAAAATTTAGTGATGGACTGAATATAATTACAGGAGACTCTAAAACAGGTAAGAGTGCAATAATCGAAATTATTGATTATTGTCTATTTGCTAAAAAATCAACAATTCCAAAGGGAATCATAACGGATTGGACAAATCTTTATTGTTTAATTATCAGAGTAAAAGAAAAATATTTAGTAATTGCAAGAAATAAAAATAGTAGTCAAATATACTTTAATGTTGAAACTAATTTGAAATTCATAGAAAATTTTTCAAAGGAGTACTTTAAAGGCAAAAATCAAATTGATATAGAAGAGGCTAAGAAGGAATTTGAAAAACACATAGGAATTTCTGTTTTGGATACGAGAACTAGCGAAGATGAGGATAAAAGGAAATCGGGAGGAAAAGTAACAATGAGGAGTTTCATTCCTTTTATTTTTCAACATCAAAATTTGATTGCTAATAAACATAGCTTATTTTATAGGTTCGACGATTTTTATAAAAGAAAAAAAACAATTGATGATTATCCTATATTAATGGGGTGGGGAGATGCTAACTTTTTTAATTTACAGAGAACATTAGAAAGTAAGCAAAAAGAATTGAATCAAAAGAAAAAGATTGATGAGAAACTGAAGATTGATAATAAACAATTAAGAGAAGATCTTTTTAATTCTATATCAATATACTATACTATAATTGGTAAAGAACTACCAGATGATATTGACTTATCAGAACTTAAAAAATTAGCTAAAGATTTACCATTACCCAATATAAACTCATTAGGCGATCAAAATTTCAATGAAGAACTGAAGAAAATAGATAATTTAATATTTGAGAAGAACAAAGAGCTATATTCAGTCAAAAACTTGATTTACACAATAGAGTCCAATAATGATGTATCTCAAAATTATTCAAAAAGTATCGACAGACTAAAAGCACTAGCATCAATTGAACAAAATGTTGGACAAATTTCTTGCCCACTTTGTGAGCAAGAGGTTAAGGAAATAAATGAGAAGATTTTGACCATAAAGAAATCTAACGAAATGTTAGAGGATGAGTTCAAAAAGATAGGAATATATGTAAATGATATGTCCGAACAATCTATCTGGTTACAAAATGAACGAGATAGATTGAAGAAAGATATAAGGAATCTTAGGAATAAAGCAGATAATTTAAATAAACAAATTATATCAAAGTTTAATACTAGGGACGAGTATGAAAGAGGATTGTTATTAAAAGGTAAAACAGAAGCTAATGCTTTAAATTTCATTAAAAGGAATGACATTTTATTGAATAATAAAAGTGATTATTCTGAATTGGAAACTGAAATTAATAGTATTAAGGATAAGCTTGTTACATATAATCTCAAAGAAAAGTTGGAGAAAGCAAAAATAACCTTAAGTACAAAAATGACCTCTATTTGTAAAAAGCTTGATTTTGAAGAAGAATTTAAACCAGGAGAAATATCTTTTGATTTAGAAAAATTTAGTTTGAAATATAAGGTAAAAAATAATGAAGATATTTTATTATCAGAAATGGGAAGTGGCTCAAATTGGCTAGCAATACACCTATCCACTTTTCTAGGCTTTTTATATCTTCACAGTGTAACCCAATCATCTAAAATTCCATCAATCTTGATATTGGATCAACCAAGTCAGGTATATTTTCCGAAAGTTTATAGACAATTAGATGAAGAATTTGAAAATGAACAAAAGATTATTGATGATAATATTATTCAAGTTAAGAATATATTTAAGGTAATTTCTCAAGAAATTGAGGATACTGAAAAAGAGTGTGGATATAAACCTCAAGTAATTGTTTTAGAACATGCTGATGAGGATGAATTTGAACAATTTATAAAATATCGTTGGAAAAAAGATGGAAAAAAATTAATATAAGTACAAAGTTAAAGTAAATTATTCAAAAACAACAAAACAATGGGACATCTACACGAAGAGCATCATCACCATCATCATTCGGTGAGCCATTTGGAAAACATCAGCCGAGCTTTCTATGTGGGTATCGGGCTGAATTTGATTTACACCATCGTTGAGTTTGTAGCGGGTTTTCGAGTAAATTCATTGGCACTTATTTCAGATGCAACACACAACTTGAGCGATGTAGCAAGTCTTTTAATTTCCCTCATCGGACTTAAATTGGCACAAAAGGCGAGTTCTTATTCCTTTACATATGGTTACAAAAAGGCTTCTATTTTAGCGTCTCTCATCAATGCGTTGTTGCTGGTGTACATTGCTATTAAAATTATTATTGAAGCTGTTGAGCGATTCCAATCTCCCCCCGAAATGACCAGCAGTGTGATTATTATTACCGCTATTATTGGGGTTATTATCAATACACTTTCTGCTTTTCTTTTCCATAAAGGACAAAAAGAGGATATTAATATAAAAGGGGCGTTTTTGCATTTATTGGTAGATGCGTTAGTGTCCGTTGGTGTAATTATCTCAGGGATAATAATTTATTTTACTGGGTGGAATATTGCTGACGTGATAACAAGTTGCCTTGTTGCGGTAATTATTCTTATTTCCACTTGGCGTTTGCTTATGGAGAGCGTTAAGTTAATTCTTGACGGAGTTCCGCAAAATATTAAGGTCGATAAAATCAGAGAAATTATAGAACAGCACCCTGTAATTTGTTCGGTACATCACATACATATCTGGGCTTTAAGTAGTTCGCAAAACGCACTGACAGCTCATTTGGTAGTAAAGGACAACACCACATTTGAAGAAATGGAGAAAGCTAAAAAAGAACTAAAGCACACACTTGAGCATCAAAATATCCATCATACAACTTTTGAAGTAGAACTCTCAAAAATGAAATGCAAATGTGATGATTGTCTTTGATAAATTCCAAATTTATGAAATATATGAAGATACTCATTCTTTTTGTAAAATGTTGAAATACAGAGAAAAGTTTTTAAATTTGCCTCAAAATCATACTTCTTGCAATCCTCTTTGAATATACGAAATTACTACAAACCCATTCAGCCAACGATTATTCAATTGGCTGAAAATGTGGTTTATACAGAAATCTTTCCTGATGAAAAATTATTGCCTTTCATCTATTGCTATTGGCAACTTAAAACAAAAACACAACTTACTGAAAACTATACATATAGAGTGATTTCCGATGGTTGTATTGATGTGTTTTTTGAGTTGGAAAATCCCGATGAAAGTTACCTTATGGGGTTTTGTAAAAACTACACAGAATTTCCTTTAGGAAAAGAGTTTAACTATGTGGGAATACGATTTTTGCCTTCTGCTTTTCCGTTGATTTTCAAACAAGACGCCAAAGAATTGAACAATAATGATATTCTTTTGAATTTAGTTTCTTCTGATTTGGCGACATTCATTGCTCATAAATTCAGTAATCCGCAAAGTTTTCAACATATTAAAAATGAATTAGATACATTTTTTAGTGAGCATTTGGAAAAGACTAATTTCAGCATAGACAACCGATTTTCCAAAGCTTTGGAAATCATCTTAAAATCAAAAGGAAATGCACGGATAGTGAGCGATTTAGATACGGGAATTAGTCCTCGTCATCTCCGCCGATTATTTGAATTTTACATTGGCGATACCGCAAAAACTTTTAGTCAAGTAGTTCGTTTTCAGTCTTTTTTGAATGCTAAAATTTCCAATCAAAACACTGATAATCCATCATTTTACGATATGGGTTATTACGACCAATCGCATTTCATTAAAGAGTTTAAAACTTTTTGTGGAGTAACGCCGAGGGAGGTTTATAGTACATAGCAAATATATCATAAAAAATTTTAACTTTGCGCCAAATATTATTATTGAAAAAAACAAGATGAATATAACAATAGAAAAATTAGGTAAAATAGAACATACTTCTATTGATATAAATGATTTGACGATTCTTGTTGGAGATAATAACTCTGGAAAAACATACATAACATACTCTATTTATGGAGCTTTAAAAGAGTGGAAGGATTTTATTGATTATGAGGTTTTCAGGGCTATTTCAAAAGAATTACAAGAAAAAGGTAGAGTCAGCATAAAAGAAGAAGATTTACTCAAATTGATTAATTCAAGTATTACTTCTGAGGGGAAAAATTTTAAAAGTAGATTTAAACATCTTTTTAATGATAAGGAGGAGATTTTTGAAAAATCGGTATTAAAACTAAAATTTGAAATACCAAATAAAATACAACATTCTAAACTTAAAATTCATCTTGGTAGAGCTATTACTTTTGAAGGAAGCATAGATGAAGAAGGTTTAAAAATTGTATCTACTTCCATAGGAGAGACAGATTTAAATTTTGGTTTGGTATTAGATATTGTAGGGGATATAATATCAGGTCTGGTATTTAAAGACATATTCTATACTCCAGTCATAATCACTGCAGAAAGACTTGGGATTTCGCTGTTTTATAAGGAATTGGATGAAACAAGAAATTCATTGGTTGATGGATTACAGAAGTTAAAACAAGAAGATAATCAGATAGATAGGTTTGATATCCTATTGTCAATGAGTGCTTACTATGCTACCCCTATTCGTGATCACATTTCATTTACAAGAAATTTTGATGCCATAAAAAAATTAAATTCTGAGCTAGATACAAATTATGCATTATCTATAATAAAGGAGATGCTGGGAGCTGAATTCAAAAAGGATAATAAGCAAGATATACGCTTTTTTACACGTAAAAAGAAGCTAAATAAGTTTGATATTCCTTTACATTTGGCTTCGTCTTCTGCAAGATGCATTGTTGATTTATATTTCTATTTAAAACATCTTTCAAAAAGGCAAGATTTGGTAATTATAGATGAGCCAGAAAGCCATTTAACTTTGAGAAATCAAAGATTGATGGCTAAACTTATTACAGCAATGCTTAATATAGGTATCAAAGTTTTTATAACAACTCATAGTGATTTTTTAGTTAAGGAATTAAATAATTTAATTCTTCTTAGTAATAAATTTGAGGGTAAAGACAAATGGCTTAAAGAGAATAAATCAAAATATAATCATAAGGATTTTTTAAATTTTGAAAAAGTAAATGTTTATCAAACAAATGAAGGAGGAACTAATAAGTTAGAAGTTTCTAATACAGGTATAAAAATACCTTTCTTTGATGACGAAATAAATGATATATTCAATGTTTCTAATGATCTAGAATATTTAATAGACTTGAATTAAACCTATGAAAGATATATTTTGTGACAAAAAAGTTATAAAAGGAATAGATTCAAATAATAAGGAAATAATCCTCAAAGAAGGAAAGCAACAAATAATAGTAGGAGGAATTCCAGATAACGCTATTTTAATAAAATTAGATATAGAAGAAAGATACTACAAACAAAAATCATTTTACTTAAAAAAAGGAATTAAATTCATTCATAAAGGCTGTGATTATGTTTTGATATTGGAAAATGAAGCAAAAATTATTCTCTTTGAACTTAAATCAAATAATACTAAAGGGTATGTAGATCAGTTTATAGCTTCAGAGATTTTTATGAAATATTGTAGTGAATTATATTTCTATATTAGCAATAGAAACATAGAATATAAGTTTCACAGAATTTTATTTTCATATAAATATAATAATACAAAATCTAACAATATTATTGAACTTAAAGTTAAGGACAAGAATGAAAATGAAGTTATTGTGAATGCAGTTGGTTTTCCTAGTCGAATAAGGTTACAGAAAATCATACCTTTTTTATAATTCCGTCCCTTTTTTCCTATTTCAGTTTCATCTCTCTTGATAATTTTGCCAAAAATTAGAATTCAGAAAAAATGAAATTAAACGCAGGAATTATCACCGAGAAATTAGCAGAGACCAAAGCCTTTTATACCGAAATTTTAAACTTTGGTGTGAGCTTCGAAAACGAATTTTACCTTTTGTTTCACACTCCTAATCAAGAGGCAGAAATCAGTTTTTTGCTTCCCAACCACCCGAGCCAACAACCTATTTTCCAGAAACCTTTTCAAAATCAAGGTGTTTACCTGACTATTGAAGTCGAAAATGTAGATAAAGTTTATAAAGAACTGAAAAACAAAAACATTCCCATTGAAATTGAGCTGCGAAACGAACCTTGGGGCGACCGCCATTTCGCTATTAAAGATCCCAATGGCATCGGTATTGATATAGTAACCTACACAGAACCTGAGTAATAATAAAATTTCTTGTAAAAACCAATATCGTAGCCCATAGACTAACTTAATTTTATTGTATTTTGAAAAACATTGTACTTTTGCGAGAAAAACATTTCAACAATGAATTACCAAACTTTTGCTCCTCATAAAGATTTATCCGATTTTATAAAATGTTATTGGACGTTGGAAGTCCCCGCAGAGCCTAATCCCGAAAAGCAACGAGCCATTGCCGATGGATATATTGAAATGATTTTTCATCTTGCTGAAGACGTAAAATCTTATACTGATGAACAAGGTTATACGCTCCAACCTCGTGCAATGATATTGGGACATACTATAAAGCCCTTTTTCTTCGAGCCTACAGGAAATGTAGATACTTTTGCTGTGAAATTTTTCTCCTACGGACTTGCTAATATTATTCAATGTCCTCTGAAAGATTTAACAGATAAAGTGTTGCCTTTACATCAGATTTTCGACAAAAATTTCTCCCAAAAAGCAACACTACAAATCAACCAAGCGACCAATACTCAACAGCGAATATCCGTCATTGAAAGTCTTCTTTTCGAGATGCTTAGCCAAAAGAAAATTTCCGATTGTATTGTAAAAAATACGATTGATATGCTCTTTGCTACAAAAGGCAATAGTTCCGTTAGTTCACTATTGAAAGAAACCCCAAACTACCAACGTCAATTACAACGTAAGTTTTCACAAAAAATCGGGCTTACTCCCAAGCAGTTAGGAAAAATCATCAGACTACAAACCGCCTTGCGAATGCTTCTTAACAATCCCACTGACAAACTTTATCATATTGCTTACGATGCCGATTACTACGACCAAGCCCATTTTATTCGTGATTTTAAAGAATTCACAGGGATTTGTCCAAAAACTTTTTGGAAAGATACCTCGATGGAAGTTGCCTCATTGATGTATGCTAAGGAATAATTGTCGCATTTATACAATTTTAGTAATGACAAACCCGCTAATTTTGCATTCGAAATAATAAAAATTAACATATATGAAGAATTTAATTTCAATAGTAGAAATTCCAACAACAGATTTTTCTCGGGCAGTAACTTTTTACAAAGCACTTTTAAATATTGATATTGAGGAAATTGATATGGACGGAACCCAAATGGGAGTGTTGTTGAGTGAAAATGAAGGTGTGAATGTCAGTTTAATAAAAGACGAAAATGTACAGCCTTCCATTAATGGTACAATGGTTTATTTCAATGCCGAAACTGACTTACAACCTATCTTAGATAAGGTGGAACCCAATGGCGGAAAAATTATATTACCCAAAACAGAAATCAGCCCCGAAATGGGATTTTTTGCTCTATTCTCTGATACTGAGGGAAATAAAATTGGATTACATTCCCCAGAATAATTTATATTTTGTACCTTAAAAATCAATGATTTAAAATGGAAAAGTTATTTCTATGTTCTTCTTTCAAAGATGTTGCTCCATTGTTTGAGGAATTTATAAAGAGCGATTTAGTGGGAAAAAGAGTAAGTTTTATTCCTACAGCAAGTCTTGTAGAAGAAATTACATTTTATGTAGAAGCGGGTAAAAGGGCACTCGAAAAAATGGGGCTTATAGTTGATATATTAGATATTTCTACTGCTACTACGGAAGAAATTAGCTCGAAACTCCAACATAATGATTTTATTTATGTTACAGGCGGAAACACTTTTTTCCTACTCCAAGAAATGCAAAAATCGGGTGCAGATAACCTCATTAGAGAACAAATTACAGCAGGAAAAATTTATATTGGAGAATCCGCAGGGGCAATGATACTTTCACCCAATATAGAATATGTAAAGTTGATGGATAGTATTAAAAAAGCTCCTGATTTACACACTTTTTCCGCCTTGAATGTTGTTAATTTCTATCCCGTTCCTCATTACACCAACTTTCCTTTTGTAAAGTCGGTCGAGAAAATTATTACTAAGTACCAAGACATTTTAAACCTTTACCCAATTACTAATAAACAAGCTATTTTGGTTGAAGGAGGAAATAAAAAAATCATAGCAAAAGGATAAAATATACTTTTCAAATAATTTAGGATTAACATTTAAACCCAAAAAATGGCACAATCAAAGAACAACATCGTAACCCACGGCTTAAGTGGGAAAGTGGGAGATATTTTGGTTTTCTCACAACGAAACTGAAAAACCATTGTTTCCAAAGCTCCCAAAAAACGCAAAGGAGAAGATTCCGAAAAGCAAAAACAACAACAAGCCAAGTTCCAACAGGCGGTACTCTACGGAAAGGCTGTCCTTGCAGACGACAATCAAAAGGCACTTTACGAAACCACAGGCAAAAAAGCCTACAACGTAGCTGTTGCCGACCTGCTCAATGCACCTAAAATCGAAAGTATCAATGTCTCAAACTACAAAGGCAACACAGGAGACACGATTGTTATTCGAGCTACAGACGATTTTAAGGTCGTTTCTGTAAAGGTAATTATCCAAAATGCAGATGGTTCGTTGGTTGAGGAGGGCGAAGCCGTTTTACAAGGCATCGATTGGATTTATACCGCCACCACACAAAATCCCGACCTCTCAGGAGATAAAATAATCATTCAGGCTTCTGATATTCCTGCTAATGTAACAGAAAAAACAGAAATTTTAAAGTAATTGATTTTTAATTTTAAATGTCACACTGAGCGAAGTCGAAGTGTAATTGATTACTACAAAAAAACATCATAAATAAGCGAAGAAACAACGAAGAAGTAACGAAGACACATTCATAATTTCGAGTCTAAAATTACTGAGATAAAAGTCTTCAACTCCGCTGAGACTAACACGAAGTTTTGAAGTCCAAGTATCAAAAATTATTTGGTATTACTATTTTTAGTCTAGTACTTAATTGCATATATTTTTAATGATTAAACACTGATTTTTCAGTATTTTGACCACTTTTCATCGGCATTGGAGATTTGGCGTTAAGAAAATCAACGAATAAAGCGTCAAAATTTTCCATTGTTCGAAGCGACCGTAGGAAGCAAGTTTGGAAAATTTTAGCGACATGAGTCTGATCTTTAGACAAATATCCAAAGCCTTGATTTTAGGTTCTTTTCATCTAAGGAAATCCAACTAATTTTACAATATATTTATTATCAGTGTGTTACTTGTTTTTCAAAGTCTATGAGGTAACGATTTAGTAACGGAGCCAATTTTATTGATTTTATTTGTTTTGCATTGCAACTCAATGTTGCAAAGTTACGAACTATTTACAAATCGGCAAAAAAATCTTACATCTATAATCAAATTAAAAAAGGCGTGTTTTTCGAAATGGAAAACACGCCTTTTTTACAGATTAATTTTAATTTTTAAAGCTCTAAGCTCTGTTTCTAAAAAGCTCTATGAACGCATCAGCAAGTTTAGGCATTGCTCCGTGTTGTTGACATACATAGGCAGCGACTTCGGTAGCCAATTGTTGTGCTTCTTCAACGGATTGACCATTGAGGTAGGCTGCCACAAAAGCCGCTGTAAATGAATCGCCTGCACCTACCGTGTCAGCCACATGTACTTTGGGTGATGATACAAAACTAATCTTATCAGCCGCGAAAACATAACTTCCTTGTGTACCTTTGGTTAAAATCACGATTCTCAAACCATACTCTTGTAATAATCGCTTACAAATTTCTTCCTCTGTACCTTGCCAACCGAATAGATTCGCTATTTTCACCACTTCTTCATCATTAAGCTTCATCATATTGGAGAGTTTGAGCGACCCGTCAATGATTTCTTTCGTGTAATAGTTCAATCGCAAATTAATATCAAAGATTTTAAGACTATCGGGAGGCATAACTTGAATAAATTTGTGGATAGTTTGCCGAGAAATTTCGCTTCGCTGTGCTAGTGAGCCAAAACAAACGACTTGTGTTTTTTTTGCTAAATTCTCGGTTTCGGTAGTAAAGGGAATATTGTCCCAAGCTACATTTTCACAAATTTCATACTGCGGAATACCTGCCCCGCTGAGGGTTACTTGCACCGTACCTGTTGGGAAATTAACGGTTTCTACAAGTGCATTCAATTCTTTACGCTTTAAACTTCGTAGAATTTCGTGCCCCAATACATCAGAACCTACGGCACTAACAACATAGCCTTCAAAACCAAATTGTGATGCGTGATACGCAAAATTAGCAGGTGCTCCACCTAATATTTTTCGTTCAGGAAATACATCCCAAAGGATTTCTCCCAAACCTACAACTATACTTTTCATTTGTTTTTCTTTTTAATATGTTGATAACTTGATACTTCTTACAAAAGGAACAATTTTTCTTGAGAAAATAGCCTTTTGGATATAATTAATTTTTTTATACTTTTTGTTTGCAAGGGAACGACACTTTTTGAATATCTTATGTCGTTTTTCCTTTTAAATTTAGTGTCATTAAGATTAAATAAGCCACACCAATGCTAAGTACTATTAATGCTCCCGTTTGTGATTTAACCGCATCAGTAGCAAGTCCCATAAAGAATGGAAATATCGTTCCGCCGAAAAGTCCCATAATCATCAAACCTGAAACTTCATTCTTTTTATTGGGTAGAGCATACATCGCTTGTGAAAAGATAATGGGAAAAATATTCGAATTACCAAAACCAACCAATGCAACTGCCACATAAAGAGCTGTTTTTGTGTCAAATATAAAAAATCCTACCATTGCGGCTACCATACAAATTACGCCAATAGTAAAAAATTTCTTAGGCGAAAAGAATGATAAAATAAACGCTCCACTGAAAGCACCTATCGTACGAAACAGAAAATAAACACTCGTAGCATAAGTAGCATCTTCTAAACTTACACCTACACGCTCCATAAGTAATTTCGGAGCGGTAACATTCACGCCAACATCAATCCCCACGTGGCACATTATTCCTAAGAAACAAAGGAAAATGAATTTGTTACCCAATAATGAAAAACACTCAGCAAACGAAGCACTTTTACCCTCTTGTTTCTCTTCTTCTATGGAAGTAAACCCGAGCCAAACAATAGCAATTACTGAAATAATAGTAAAGATTGGGAACAATATTTTCCAATTGTCATAAGCCAATGCTGTACGAGCCATTATAATAGGAGCAACAAATGAGGCTATCGCTTTAATAAATTGACCAAAAGTGAGCGAACTCGCTAATTTATCGCCTTTTACAATGCTTGATAGTAGCGGATTGATAGCTACCTGCATCAATGTATTTCCAATTCCTAAAAGTGAAAATGAAATGAGCATCGAAACATATGAATAATTCACAAACGGAATTGCCAACGAAATGGTGGTAACAATCAAACTCAAAATTACAGTTTTGCGACGCCCAATTTTGCCCATCAGTACGCCCGTGGGTACAGAAAATAGCAAAAACCAAAAGAATACAATAGAAGGAAGCGTGTTGGCAACCGTATCACTTAAATTAAAATCATCCTTCACATAATTGGTAGCTGCTCCCACAAGGTCAACAAACCCCATACAGAAAAAAGCTAACATAACAGGCAATAAACTGCCTAAAATAGATTTCTTTGTCATCTTTTTGTTATTTTAGATTATAAACATTTATATTTTCAACACTTATTATGCCTTGCTCATTATCAAATGATAAGGAATTATACGCTGCCGTAGGGAACATCGTGTTAGTTTGTACCACTTCTCCATCATTTACGAAAATTTCGGTAGAATTTTTATCAACAAATAGGCGAATTTTGTAGTTATTTTTTGTTGAAAGTGGAGCATTGATAAGAGCTTGAGCAAAGTTATCACTGAAATCAAGTTTACCACTTTTAGAACGGTCAACCGCCAAGGTTTTATTTTTCAAATCGAAAATAAAACGCATTTGTTCGTTATTTTGATTGAACAATTTGAATTCAAAAGCAGTTGCTCCTTGTGGTTTTACAACAAATTCCATTTCGTAAGCTCCTACATTGTCTTTGAGTAGTTTATCAAAAGTGTAACTCTTTTCAATTTTCTGATTGTCAAACCTTTGATTTTCTCTACGTAACTCATTAATTTCTTTCACAGGGATACTACTTACTACCAAATGTTCGCCATTGTGAGCCAATTTCAACTCTCTCGGAAGTGTCATTGTACTACAGAAATTTTCTGTAGGCGTATTGTTAGCATAATCCCAATTATTCATCCACCCGATAAAGAGGCGACGACCATCCGTAGCGGGAATATTACTCCAAGTAACACCTGCATAATTATCTCGTCCGTAGTCAAGCCAAAGTGGATAGTTCATTGCATCGGGTGTAAAGGTTTTTCCATTGAAATCCCCAATGAAATATTGTGTAGCACTTCCTCCATTTGGTCCTCCAGGGTTAATACTTACAAAAAGTACCCACTTGGTTTTTCCGTTATAGGTTAAAGGGAATAAATCGGGACATTCCCATACGCCCCCGTGCGAGCCGATGCCTTCTCCAAATTCACTCAACTTGTTCCATTCTTTTAGGTTTTTAGAACCATAAAAAGTAATGGTTTGTGAGGTAGCCAGTGACATTATCCATTGTGCAGATGCATCGTGCCAAAATACTTTTGGATCGCGGAAATCAACAATATTTGGGTCCGTCAATACAGGATTTTGGTCGTAAGTAGTGAAGGTTCGTCCATTATCAAGGCTATATGCAATGGATTGTGTTTGGTTTTTCCCTGCTGAGGTATAAATGGCAATTAAGGCATCTTTACCAAAACCTCCTGTATTGCTTTTATCAATAATGGCACTTCCTGAAAATATTGTCCCAAGAGCATCAGGAAACAAAGCAACAGGCAAATGTTCCCACTTACGAAGGTTTTTACTCACTGCGTGTCCCCAATGCATATTACCCCAACGCGTCCCGTATGGGTTATATTGATAAAATAGATGATATTCTCCATCTTTGTAAACCATTCCGTTAGGATCGTTCATCCAGCCATAAGGTGGCGAAAAATGATATATTGGGCGATACGTTTCGTCGTAATTGTACTCAAATGTATCCGATTGTTTTATTTGTTGATACCAAATGTCCGTAGTTTTTATTGGAGCGAAAGCAAGTTCTACTTTTTTACTTTTGTAAGCATCAATATGTATAGGAAACCAATAATTTATGTGAGTTTGTGCCAAGCGAACGTTCATTTGCTCACCAACATTTTTACCATCAACTGAGAGCTGAATAGCTACTTCGGGAGCTTCTTTTTCAATTGGTAAAAGGATATATTTTTGATTAGCGTCAAAGGATAGTTTATAATTGGTCATAAAAACACTTTTAGCTTTATTTCCTTGTTCAATTTGGTCAACGAGAATATGCCCCCAACCACCTCGCTGATTATCCACAATGCGAATAATTGCTTTTTGGTTATGATAGGCTTTTACATCCCAAGTGAGCCACTGCAATGCTTCGCTTTCTACAAATGAATGCGAACGATACACACTATTTCCGTTGATAATAAGTTCAACATAAGTGTCTTCATTTTTTCCTCCTCCGATAAGGAAGTTTATGTAATCGCGTTCAATAGTAAATTCTTTTGAGGTAAGTACCCCACGCGTATCATCACCACCTTGAAAACTATTGGCAAGGAATTTTCCTTGAAAATTACTTACAGGTTGTTGTCCTTTATAACTTCCTTCAATAGGTTTTTCACCAAAAGCATCACCTTCAATGCTCCATTTATCAAAGTTACCAGACTCAAAATCGTCAATACTAATATCACTAGTGGAATTACAGCTACTTAGCAATGTTATTAACAATCCACTTAATACTATTTTTATTTTCATATTTGTATGTTTATTTATCATTGTTGAGGAGAATTACTATTTCTAATATTTTTCATTAACAATTTCGTGTGTATGATTAAAATTCCATATCTTTTGTAAGTTTTTTATAGATGTAACTCTCTAAAATCACTAAATACTTCTTCTTGAAACTATTTTATTCTCCAAATTATCTTAAAAATGAGTTAGGAAGAGTACCTTTGTCAAAGATTTAATCTCTGACAAAGGTTTATAAGTATCTCAGCAAGATGTTTTATTAAAATCCTACATTTTGTTTATAAATTCCTTTTACAAAACCGATTTGTTGTTGCGGTATAGGAATATACTCATTTTTGTTTTTTGTAAAACGAGCATTTGAATAAATAGCAGGACGTCGGGTTGCTTCGGAAATATAGTAGGCATTAAGTACTTCGTGAGCAATGCCCCAACGTACTAAATCAAAGAAACGCTCACCTTCCATAGCAAATTCTAAACGACGCTCCCAGCGTAAGGCTTGTTGGGCATATTCTTTTGTCCAATTACTATTACTGTAAGGCTCGATATCTACATTAGAAACGTATCCGATAAGTGATGTACTTTGTTTGGCACGTGTACGTACTTGGTTGATTAATACAAGTGCATCGTTATGACGGTTTAACTCTATCAAAGCTTCTGCACGCATCAGCAGTACATCGGCATAACGTAAAACAATTCGATTTTTAGAATTTCCTCTAAATGGATTAATATTCTTAAAGCAAGGACAATCAGGGTCAACATTTTCTTTAAGTGAAGCATATACACCATAAATATTTATGTTTCTATTCCAATCTTCTTTATAAATACGATTCGTGTTGTACTTATATGGAAGTCCAGGGATTGCAACTGTATGAAATAACCTTGGATCAACCTTATCACTTGATGCGTTGTAATTAACATTGTTATAGGAATCAAATTGTGGAATACCGTTAGAAGTTTTGAAAGCATTAACTAAGTTTTGGCTTGGTTTATGAAAATCACAACAGCCTAATCCCATTGGGGTAGAAAGTACATCACCCCAGTTTAGTCTTCCGTAAGCGGTTCCATCTTCGTGAGAATATTGGATAGCAAAAATGGATTCTTTTCCATTTTCATATTCACCAGGAAGGAAATTGAAAGCAAAATCCTCTTCTAGTCCATAACTTGAAGTCATTACCTCATTGGTGTAAGTTAGTACTTCCTCCAAATCGTTAGAGTTGATGGAAGTTACGTTATTTGCTTCGTCCTGTCTGTAAGCTTTGTATAAATAGGCTTTGGCGAGATATGTTGCAGCGGCATATTTATTAGCACGTCCTTTCTGAGGCTGATTTTCGGGAAGCAAATCGTAGGCTTTTTTGAAGTCGCTCACAATCCACGCCCATTGTTCGTCGTTAGGCAAGGTGTTAGGTGTTTTTTCATATTCGTTATCAGGTGTATTTTCATCAACAAAAGGAATATGTCCAAAAACTCTTTTCAGCATAAAGTAAAAATGCCCACGTATGAAATACATTTCGCCCATTCGTTCATTTTTCTTTTCAAACGATGACTCTTTTAGAAGTCTCAAAGCGTTGTTTGCACGTGAAATCCCTTGAAAACAACTAAACCATAATTTATCAGGTTCTCCAAAAGTAGGTTGAATATTTTGGGAGATTTCATAGAAGTGGAATACACCAATGTCGTTTAAGTCACCTCCCCCTTTATAAGCATCATCGGATCGTACATTTCCGTATGGCCAAAGGCTAAAAGGCACATCATAATGGTCGTTACCCAAAGCTGAATAAGCAGCTGTAACTAATCCTTCAACTTGTGTTTTTACTTCTTCATCAGTCATTATACCTTGTGGAGTTTCATCAAGGAAATTACAACTTACTAAAAAGGAGGAGCTTAAAAAAGCTGTATATATTATCTTTTTCATTTTTTTAATTATGTTTAAAGTTAAAAAGAGGTGTTGATACCTACGGTAAATGTCATTGGAATCGGATAACCGTAGTTCGGGTTTTCAGGATCTTTCCCTGAGAAGTTTTTGCTTTTAATAGTAAATAAATTTTGTCCGCTAACGTAAAAGCGCATTTTACTCATTTTTACTTTTTCCAATAAACTTTGTGGAAGAGAGTACCCTAATTGTATGTTACGTAATTTTAGGTATGAACCATTTTCAACGAAATAAGTAGAAAAGCGTCCTTCGTCATTTGGGTTGAGGTTCGAAACACTTGGAATATCAGAATTTGGATTCGTTACAGGGTCGAAAGCATCAAGAAGACGTTTTCCTTTGTTAGAGTACGTATCGAAGAACCAAAAATCAGTATGGCGTTTGACAGCACTATCAATATCCACGTTATGAACTCCTTGCAAGAAGAATGTCAAGTCAAAATTTTTGTATTCTAAATTGACATTGAGTCCATAGATAAAGTCCGGATGTGGGTCGCCAATCCAAGTGCGGTCATCATCGTTGATTATGTTATCATTGTTTAAATCACGATAACGAATACGTCCAACTCCTTTTCCTTCTTGTGTTGCGTGATTATCAACCTCTGATTGAGATTTAAAAATGCCATCAGCTACATAGCCGTAAAAAGAACCTAATGGACGCCCCAAAATATTGTCTCCTCTTCCGTTTCCACCATAAGCATTAACTACCGATTCAGGAAGTTCGGTAATACGGTTTTTATTGGTTGAGAAATTAGCATTAAGGTCATATTTCAGTCCGAAGCTTGTTTCGTTTCGATAACCCAATGAAATTTCTAAACCTTTGTTTTCCATTGCTGCACCATTTACCCATTGATGTGCTCCCTCACCTTTGATACCTGCGTATGGAGGTTCGACCAAAATATCCTTGGTTTTTTTGATATAATATTCAGCAGAACCATAAAGTGAATTGTCAAAGAAAGCAAAGTCAAGTCCAAAGTTGGTTTGTGCAGTAGTTTCCCATTTTAGTTCTTTGTTACCCAATCGGTCGCGTTTAAAGCCCGATGCTAATTGCCCTGAATTTTTACCTTCGATGTCGTAGGAGGTATTCCAAATAGAATTCCATATGTAATCTCCTGTTACACCATAATAAGGCACATAAATATTGTAGATGGAATAATTCCCAATTTCTTGGTTTCCGTTTTGTCCCCAACCAAAACGCAATTTCAGGTCAGAAACTGTGTTTTGTAGGCTTTCCATAAAAGACTCTTGTGAAATACGCCAACCTAAATTGAAGGCAGGAAACGTTCCCCAACGATTGTCTTTATGAAAACGTGAAGAACCATCGTGACGAAGTGTAACCGAAGCTAAATAGCGGTCAGCAAAGGCATAATTTACCTTTCCAAAGAAAGAAAATAGTCTGTATCCGGACGATAACCCTGTTCCTGTTACTCTTCCTGTTCCCAAATTAGGCCACATATAATCTGGAGTTTCGACTGCAAAATCATACGCACGAACAGAAAAATCAGTATCGTTCTGACGGAACATTTCCATACCTGCAAGAGTTTCAAAACGATGGCTTCCCAATTCAAAGTCATACGTAATGGTATTTGACCAATTCCATTTGAGCCAATGTGCTTGTTCTAAACTTGAAAAGGTAAGTGCCTTTGGTTCTTCCAAAAAACCTGAAATGAAAGAGTGATTAAGTCCTCGTTTGAAATAATTACCATAATCAAGACCGAAACTTGAACGGAAATTAAGTTTATCCAAGGGTTGTATGTTGATAAAAACATTTCCGAAAGTTCTCCAAAAGTTGAAACGATTGTTTTGCCCATCGTGGATAACACGTGCTGGATTTTGTCGGTCGGGCATTCCTCCTACGGGACCACCCCAACCCGTTCCGTCAGCAGTTCTTACAGGGATGAATGGAGCGGCAATGACAGCACCTTCAATGATATTTTGCCCAACTTCACTTGTGCGATTGATTGTTAAATTCTCACCAATGGTAACAACTCCATCTAAAAGTTTGTAATCGGAATTGATACGTGCTGAAATACGTGAAAAATCTGAATATTTTACTAATCCTTCGTTCTTGTAATATCCTAACGATAAGAAATAATTTCCTTTTTCAGTACCGTTTGAAACTGATAGATTGTAAGAATGAGCCACACCTGTTCTAGTAACTTCATCAAACCAATCAGTATCAGCAGGAAGCAAAATACGTCCAATTTTATCTTTAAATTCACTTGGATAACGTAAACGATTTAAGACAGCATTCCCCGAAGCATCTATTCCTTCGTCATACATAATACCAATAGGATTGGTGTTTGGATCTTGCCCACTGTTTTTAAAGGCTTTCCAAAGTACCCTTGCATACTCATCGGAGTTCAAAGTCTCAATTTGCGATTGGAAAGAAGAAATAGTGGTATAATGGTCAAAATCGACTCTTATTGCTCCTTGTTTTCCTTTTTTGGTGGTGATAATGATAACCCCATTTGCCGCACGTGACCCATAAATACTCGCTGCCGAAGCATCACGAAGTACCTGAATGCTTTCAATATCATTGGAATTGAGTTCGTGCATTCCCGCTTTAGTAGGCACCCCATCAATGATATAAAGAGGATCATTGTTATTAAGCGTCCCAACACCACGAATACGAATAGTAGCAGCTCCTGAAGGCGTTCCATCATTGGTTACTTGCATACCCGCTACACGCCCTTGTAAGGCTTTCATTGGGTTGTTTTCGGCTGCTGTCATCATTTCATCGACTTTTACTACCGAAACTGCCCCTGTTAGGTCGGCTTTTCGTTCAGTACGATAACCAACAGCAACTACTTCATCAATCATTACCATATCTTCTTCCAAGCTGACATTGATTTGTGTGCGTCCACTAACGGCTACATTAAGTGTCTTAAAGCCAACATAAGAGAACGATAATGTATCATTCATGTTTGCAGTGAGGCGGTAATTCCCATCAAAATCGGTGGTTGTACCTATTCCTACTCTGTTTTTCACAATAACACTCACGCCCAAAAGCGGTTCGTTATCCGTTTTTGATTTTACAACTCCTTGTACATTTACTTGTTGTGCGGAAATTATCCCATAGCAACAAAAGAAGCTCATCAAAAACATCAGGTTCATTTTTTTGATTATTAGATGATGCATATTAATATAGTTTTATATTGTTCCTAAATTTACACTTAATTAAATTTATACATATACAATATATGCTATTAAATTTTTCACAAAGTTGCGATTATTTACGTTTTGACACTGTAAAAAATTGGTCAAAAACAAGCAAGAATGTTGCATTTTAGAATCTTGAATAAAAAAATGAATTTGTAAATCGTTTAAAAACAAAAACTTAATCATTTAACTTCAAAAAAATATTCTTTGAGTGGATATCTTTACCTCCAAAAAAAAGAAAAAAATCGAAGTTATTTTTTATTAAAACTAATCGTATTCTTAATCTTTGTGATTTGATATTTCCGAAAAACGAAGCAAGATTTTTATGAAATAAGCATCTCCAAGCAGGTCATTTTTTGTACCTTTGTGTTCGTTAATGTATCTAATGATGAGGTTTATATATCTATTTTTATTTTTGATTCTACTTGCCTGCCAAAATGAGAAAGCACCCCAATACATTGTTGGAGTTTCACAGTGCAGTGACGACTTGTGGCGCGAGGCGATGAATGAGGAAATTAAACGTGAAATAGCTTTCTATCCACAGACACAAGTCATTATAAAAAGCACAAAGGATAATACGCAACAACAATTACAAGATATTGAGGAATTTATAAATCAAAAAGTAGACTTACTTATTATTGCTCCAAATGAAGCAGAGGCTCTTACTTCTGTTGTTCAAAAGGCACATCTACAAGGCATACCCATAATCTTAGTTGATAGAAAAGTTAAAACTGACAATTACACGGCTTACATCGGAGCAGATAATTACCAAATTGGGAAAGAAGCAGGGTTATATGCCGCATCTGTGCTCGGTGGCAAGGGAAATGTCGTTGAAATACGTGGTTGGAAAGGTTCTACCCCTGATACAGAACGCCACCAAGGCTTTGTAGATGCCCTTCGCAATACACCCGAAATAAAAATCATTGCGGAAGTATATGGAAATTTCTTGAAAGATGACGCTAAGAATCAAATGATTTCTATCTATCACGAACACGAAACCATCGACTTAATTTTCGCTCTAAACGATCGAATGGCTTCGGGTGCGTATGAGGCTTCATTGTTATTTAGTGGAAGAAAACCTTTCATCATTGGAGTAGATGCCTTACAGAACGAGGGTGTTCAAAACATTATCCAAGGAAAGCAAAACGCCTCGTTTTTATACCCAACGGGAGGAGACAAAGTGGTTGAATTAGCGATGAAAATTTTGCAAAAACGGCCTTTTACCAAAGAAAATACATTACATACGACTGTTGTAGACAAAAGTAATGTGCGTGTCTTACAACTTCAAACAGAACAAATTACCGAAAAACAAGCTAAAATTGATGCTATTAATCAATCTCTAAACGAAAGTTTAGTAAAATACACCAATCAACGGACACTTTTCTATATTTCAGTCATTGCCATAGTCTTAGTAATGATATTTTTATTAATTACCATCCGGGCATACCGAACCGAAAACAGAGCTCGACAAATGTTAGCTCTTAAAAACGAAAAAATTCAAAGGCAGACCGATATTCTTCAAAAACAAAAAGAACAATTAGAGCTTATTACCAAGCAATTAGAAGATACAACACAAGCCAAATTGGTATTTTTTACCAATATTTCACACGAATTCAAAACACCTCTGACCTTAATTTTAGCACCCGTAGATTCACTTTTGAAAAACGAACAACTGACTGAAAAACAACGTGAAATGCTATTACTTATCCAAAAAAATAGCCATCGCTTATTGTTTCTCATTTCTGAACTTATCGAATTTCGTAGTTACGAACGCGGAAAAATAAAAATGTGTTTTGTACGAGCCGACTTTAAAATATTCTTGGAAGAAATCAACATATTTTTTGAAAATTGGATAAAACAAAAAAATATTGATTTTGTTTTTCGTGCCGAAGCAACTTCCTTTGAAATTATTTTTGACAAAGAAAAAATGGAAAAAATTTATTTTAACTTGGTTTCCAATGCCTTAAAATTTGTCAATTATAACGGAAAAATAGTTATTTCTCTTTCGAAAGAAAATGAAGGAGTGTGTTTATCTATTTCCAACACAGGATCTTATATCCCGGAAGATAAATTGACAGACGTCTTTGAACATTTTTACAAAATAGATCCCAATAGTGAAGGTTCAGGTATTGGTTTGGCTTTAACACAATCATTGGTGTGGGCTCATAAAGGAACAATTAGTGTGGAAAGTGACTGCAATGAAGGAACTACTTTTTCGGTGCATTTACCTAGTCAACATAGCGAAATATCGGAGGATATCTACGAAACGAGTTTTTTACAAACACAAATGAAATTGTTAGCTCAACCCTCTTCAAATAACGAAGAAAAAATGTATCTCTCTTCCGAATCTACGCTGCCTGACAAACCTTTGGTTCTCATTGTGGAAGACAATGAAGATATGCGTAAATTTATCTGTCATATTCTTTGTAACGAATTTAATTTGATTGAAGCAGTTAATGGCGAAGAAGGATTTAAAAAAGCCAAAAAATATACGCCCGATTTAGTTATTAGCGATGTAATGATGCCCCAAAAAGATGGATTTGAACTTTGTCAACTATTGAAAACCAATCTTTCAACCAATCATATTCCTGTGATTTTGCTTACAGCCTATTCTTTAGATGAGCAGAAACAAATTGGATTTGAAAGCGGTGCTGATGCTTATATCTCCAAACCTTTCAATACGAATTTACTACTTGTTAGAGTAAGAAAACTCATTGAAAATCGTAAGAAAATGCAAGAAATTTTCTCTAGTAAATTACTTGATATTTCCTCAAAAGAGTCTCTTGGCAAAGTAGAAGAACTTTTTATTAACGAATTTAAAACATATGTTCAAAGACAAATTACCAACCCCGATTTGAATATTGATGAAATGGCAGAAGCTCTTGGACTCTCTCGCTCACAACTCTATCGAAAAATAAAATCATTGACCAATTATTCACCTAATGAACTTATCCGAATCATTCGAGTACAACAAGGCAAACAACTACTAATGCAGAACACCAAAACCATTTCAGAGATTGCTTATGAAATAGGATTTTCATCACCTTCCTACTTCGCTAAATGTTTTAAAGACTTATACAATGAAAGTCCAACAGAATTTGTAGAGAAGTTGAAATAGAATAACATGAAAAACCACGACTTTGGAGGGGTTTTCAGCTCCCTGCAAGGGCAAGTGGTTTTGAGATGCGGAAAATATTTTGAGCATCTCAAAACACAACTTGCTCTGTTCGGGTGAACAGAAAAAACTCCCTATCGGTCGCATTAAAGTCAGCTTTGAAAAAGAGAGAAAATCCGTCCAAAATCATTGTCTTTTGTTTTTGTGCAAAACAACCGAATTTCAATCATTTAGCAGGTATATCATTCCTTGCCATTGAATGCCCTATAATGCCAAAGACTTCCTTATGTAGATACGTGTGTAATTGTGTATGTTTCTTTGTATGCACATACATATGTATGTAGCTACGTACCAACGTACTTACATATGTACATACATACGTAAGCAAATACGATAATACCTATGTGATTATCTGCAAATGTAAATACTTACACACCTACCTGTTTGTGTATATAAATATTTGGATAAGTACGTATCTACATACAAAAATACACATGTAGATAGATACATACACATATATGTATTCAATTACCTGATTTTGTATGTAGGATTTCCAAAAATGACAAGAAAAAACAATACTATTGTTATATAAATAATAGGTTATTATTTATAAAATTATATCTTTGCATTTCCGAAACACTCATTTCGGAAATATTTGTTTCTTAAAAAATAAAGATATGAAATTTTATAATCGGGAAAAGGAAATTGCAAAACTGCTTTCCATTGCAGAAAAATCAAAGCAAAATGCACAACTTACGGTAGTTACGGGCAGAAGAAGAATTGGAAAAACCCAACTTTTGTTGCAATCCTATAAAGACACAAATTTTCTGTACTTCTTTGTCGCCAAAAAATCGGAAATGCTACTGTGTGCTGATTTTCAGCAGGAACTGAGTCAAAAAATAGGTATTCCTATCTTGGGAGAAGTAACTTCATTTTCAGTGCTTTTTGAGTATGTAGTGCGACTTTCACATCAGCAAAACATCACCTTGATTATTGATGAATTTCAGGAGTTTTTAGCAATCAATCCTTCTATTTACAGCGATTTACAACGCATTTGGGATTTAAACAAGGATAAGGCTCAATTGAATCTGATTGTTTCGGGTTCGGTGGTTTCGCTGATGTACAAAATCTTTGAAAATAACAAAGAACCCTTGTTTGGCAGAGCCAGTCACTTTATCAAACTCAGAGCCTTTGAAACAGAAGTTTTAAAAGAAGTTTTGTTGGATTTTAATCCGAATTATGAGCCTGATGACCTGTTGGCTCTTTATAGTTTTACGGGGGGTGTAGCCAAATATGTACAACTTTTTATGGATAACGGTTGGACAACCAAAAGCAAAATGATTGCAGGAATGATTGATGAAAATTCCATTTTTATCTCCGAGGGGAAAAACCTGCTTGTTGAGGAATTTGGTAAAGAGTACAGCATTTACTTTAGTATTTTGACTGCTATTTCTGAAGGGAAAAATTCTAGAAGTGAAATCGAAAATTTATTGAAAAAAGAAATTGGAGGTTATCTGACGAAAATGGAACGCGATTTTAATCTGATACGAAAAAATACGCCGATGTTTGCCAAAAGCGAAACCAAAAATGTAAAATACACTTTGGAAGATAATTTTCTAACTTTTTGGTTTCGATTTATTTATAAATACAGCCACATTATTGAAATTGGTGCGTATGGGCAACTCATAAAAATCATTGAACGCGATTACACCACATTTAGCGGACAAAAGCTCGAAAAATTTTTCAAAGCCCGTGCTATTGAATCGGGGCAATATACACAAATTGGTAACTTTTGGGACAGAAGAGGCGAAACGGAAATTGATTTCATAGCCGTGAATGACTTGGAAAAGACCGTTGATTTTGCAGAGATAAAACGCAAAAAAGACAATATCAACATAGAAATTCTCAAACAAAAAGCCTATCAATTACTACAATTACACCCTCAACTAACTAAGTATAAGTATCGTTTTCACGCTTGGAGTTTGGAGGATTTGAAATAACCTTCAAAAGTCAACCTCGACCACTGACTTCCGAACTACGTCAAGTGTACTTATTTGATGTGATTTGTTTGTAGCGCCCGAAGGCTTGTTTTGTCAAGAGCTTTATGCTTGTGCCATTGTTAGTATTGTAGTACCAAAAAAGTTTTTAAACGTCTGAAAAATCAAAGAAGTATCCTATAACAGGAATGGCATTTTTGAAATACCAATTGTGATTGACTTGGTAGGTTATCCAATCATATTCTTTGTTTTTGAGTCGCGTTTTGCGAAATGTTTTGTCCATCCTGCTTTTTCCGCTCTCTATCTCTGAAAATTTTTAATTCGGCAATGAGAGGAAGAGTGAAGTCGTTTCAAAAACCAATAGTAACAAAGTGTTTGTATTTATAATTATTGACATTTTTTTATTCGTATAAAGAGCCGGAATATGCGGTGGTCGTTTCGAGAGCCTAAAAGGTCTGTGTTTAGCAGCTACAAGGTTTTTCAAAAAAATACAACCCCGCAGGGTGTGGAGATTTTTTTGAAAACCAAAGACTTGACCTTGTGGCAGCGTTACAAATACAGAAATACCTTTGCTCTCGAGAACGAATACTATTTTTGGCACTTTGGGTTTTAAAAAACAGTAAAAATTTAAGGGAACCTACGTAATCAATGGTTTAATTAAGAAACGAAGTTGCTTTACAATTGCCAAAAAAAAAGCTAAATAAAACCTAACAAAAAAACCGATACAGAAATTGTAAACAATTTCTATGTCGGCTGATTGTAAAACTAAAATATTTTGTTCTACCATATGATTTACAATGAATTACATTATAATGAAGTTGCAAATCCTTGTCCTAAGCTATCAAATTTATGGGCTACTTTTTCCAAATCCTTACTGATTTTTTCATTAGTGATTTTAGCGTAAATCTGTGTGGTTTTTAAATTCTTGTGTCCCATCATTTTACTAACACTTTCCAAAGGAACACCCTCCGTGAGAAATAAAGTTCCAAAAGTATGCCTTGCCCAATGAAAACTCAAAGATTTTGTTTTATTAATACCTGCCTCTAAACTGATTTTTTTGAGATAACGATTGCAGGTAACATTAGTAGGAACAGGAAACACTAAATCATTTTTAGTAATCGACTCGTATTTATCAATGATTTTTTGAGCAATGGGAAGTAGGCGAACATTGGAAGGATTACTAGTTTTTTTTCTACGGGAAAGAATCCAACGATTGCCATCAAAAAAGGTTTGAATTTGGTTCTTTTTAAGTTGTTTGATGTCAATATATGAAAGTCCCGTAAAACAGCTAAACACGAACAAATCACGAACTAACTCAATTGTTTTATTTTTGAAAGACAAATTTAAAAACTGCTCAATCTCTTCTTTGAGTAAAAAACCTTTATCACGTTCCTCAACCAAAATTTCATAATTAGAAAACGGATTTTTATGAATAATTTCTTTTTCAATGGCAATATCAACCATTTTAAGAATGGGGATTACATACGCTCGTACAGAATTATTGGTCAATCCCTTATTAATTCGAAGATAAAAATCAAATTCTTTGATAAAATCCAAGGTTAATTCTCGAAAGTCTATGTCCGTTCTGTGGTATTTATATTCAATGAAGTTCGAAAGATGTTCGTAAACGATTTTATACTTGGCAAAGGTTTGTTGGCTACGAACATCTTTTGCAACCATTTTTTCAAAATCGACATTAAATTTTCTAAACAATTTTAGAAGAGAATGGTCTGTTGTGCTAATACCTAAAAAGCTGTTTTTCAGTTTTTCGGCAGTAGCAAATCCATCCGTTTTCATCAGATGGTCATATTGATTGACTAAACGAGTTTTCAGCTCTTCCAATTTGCGATTTAATGAAAGAGCTTCTTCACTCTTACCTAAGACTTTGCCGAATTTCAAGTCCCATTTATCGGGAAAAATTTCGAGTTTAGTACTAAATTGGGCAATTTTACCATCAATGGTAATCCTACCCATAATGGCTACTTTTCCGTTTTTCTTAGGAGCATTCTTTTTTAGATAGAAAAGCACTTTGAAGGTTGATTTTTTTACTTGCATAACTCAACTTTTTAAATTACAAAATTAATTTCTATTGAGTTACCATACGCTATGAAAACAAGTGCAAAACACTGAAATATAGTCTTTTACTTAAAATGTTTAAAACCACCATTAGGTAACGATTTAGAAACCTAACTTTGTTTTTACCCGTCAAATTACCCTATGCCTTGCTTTCCAACATTTCTCTGATAAAAAATAAAGTCGCTTATAATCTGTATATTACAGCTTTTTGCTTACCTTTGTCGCTTAGTTCTTTTCATCTAAGGAAAAGAACAATGTATAAAAATAAATAATGAACTCAATTTACTATTTTTATCACGAAAGAATAACAGAACCTAAAACACACAAAGACACAATGTAATGCGTCTTTTTTTGTAATTAAAGGTAGAAAAAAGCCTCGAATTTACTTCCTAAATAAAAACAAAAAATTCAGATTTTGTGCGAAATTGGAATGCTTTTTGTGGTAATGTTTAGCAAATTTTTAAATTATTAAGATATGAAATTAAAATATATTCTTTTTTTGGTAATTGGAGGTGTTATTTCGGCGTGTTCTACTTCAAAAGAACAAATTTATTGGGTGAATTCTGTAAAAGTAGATTGTGATGCAGGAGCAGGAAAAGCCCAATGTCTGCAAGTTTCTAAAAATGAAGACCTTGATAAGGCTCAATGGAAATATTTTTACGCCCCGATAGAGAATTTTGTTTTTGAGGAAGGATTTTTTAAGAAGATACAAGTCAAAGAAACACAATTGGATAGCAAAAATGTCCCTGCCGATGCTTCTTTGGTAAAGTACACAATGATAAAAGAAATTGAAAAACAGAAAGATATGTCTTTTGAACTTAGCGGAAATTGGACGTTGGAAAAACTTAACGGAAACCAAGTTACACAATCATTAAAGCCCAATTTGGAACTTCATTTGCAAGAGAAAAAAATAAACGGAGTTGGCGGATGTAACAATTATTTTGGAACGATTACAGAACTTCATCAGAATAAAATTCAGTTTGGAAAAATTGGTGCAACACGCAAAATGTGTATGGACGATAACATCGAAATGGCATATTTTGATGCCTTGTCGCAGGTGCGTACTTTTAAAATAGACGAAGGAAAATTGATTTTGTCAGATGCTTCAAATAAAGAGATGCTGATTTTCAGTCCTAAAAAGAAGGTAAATGAACGTTTGCACGACATTTGGGGAGCTGTTCGCATTGGAGGAAAATCGATTGAGAAAAAAGAAGGCATTCCGATGTTGGAAATTAATCTTACAGAAATGAGCATCAGTGGAAGCGATAGCTGTAATAATTATTTCGGTCAGATTGAGCAGCTTACTGATGAGAAAATAGTCTTCGCAGGAATAGGGGTAACCGCCAAATTATGTCCTGAAATGGAAATTGCCAATCAGTACAACCAAGCTATGGAAAAGGTAACTTCCTACAAACTTGAGGAATTAAATCTGACACTGTATGATGCTCAAGGAAATGAAGTACTTGCTTTTATAAAAGGGGATTAAAAATCCTCTTTTTTTGTGTTGTATGTTTTGGCTTTTGAAACAATTTGATAGAGTTAAATTCTTTACCTACCAAAGAATGAAAGTTTTTACTAAAAATATTGAAAAGCTGTATTTTTCTGACAAATTGTCGGTAATAAATACTTTTTAGGAAAACTTTGTCTGGAGTTTTAGTGGAATATTTTGTTAATACTATTTTGGAATGGTTTTTGCGTTTTTTCGCTGGTTTATTAGCACATATCAGTTTAAAGCTGTACATTTGCGGTTTTATAAATAGAGAGTTCAGAAAATTGTAATATAAAAAAATTTTTCAAACAGAGATTAATGACATTTAAGAAAGAAATTACATCAAATCAGTTGATTAGTGATATTATCAAAGGTATCGAAAAAGTAAAAGGAACTGACATAACCATTATGGATTTACGAGATATTGAAAACACGGTGTGTGATTACTTTATTTTGTGTAATGGTTCGTCTAATACGCAAGTGAATGCCATTTCAGGAGCTATACAAAAAGTTGTAAGTCAGGCAGAAGGACATATAAAGCCTTGGCACGTGGAAGGTGAAAGCAATGCAGAATGGGTATTGATTGATTACGTAGATGTTGTGGTTCATATTTTTCAAAAACATATTCGCGAACACTACGATATAGAGGGATTGTGGGGAGATGCTAAATTCATAAATATAGAAACTAACTATTAGACATATGTCAGAAAATAAAACGAATAGACCTCGATTTTCAGCTTATTGGATTTACGCCATACTAATAGCTGTCATATTAGGATTTAATCTTTTTTCAGAAGGAAGTTTGTGGAATCAGCCAAAGGAAATTCCTCAGTCAAAGTTTGAGGAATTCTTGCGTAATGGGGATATTAGCAAAACGGTGATTGTCAATCGAAAAGAAGCGAATGTGTACCTAACGCAAGATGCTTTAAATAAGGAAGAACACAAGGATGTAAAACCAGGAAAAGGTGTACTTCAAAGCACCAATATCCAAAACGATGTTCCTCAGTATCATTTTGAGTTGGGAGATTTGAGTAATTTTGAAAACCGCTTCGACCAGATTGTACAAGAAAATAATTTGACAACAACTCGTGAGAACAAAACACAAAAAAACTTGTTGTCTGATTTGTTACTTTCCATTCTCCCTTTTGTATTAGTGATAGGTCTTTGGATTTTCCTTATGAGAAGAATGGCTGGAGGCGGAGGAGCCGGAGGCGGACAAATTTTTAGCATTGGAAAGTCAAAAGCACGTCTTTTTGATGAGAAGAAAGAAGTTCGTGTTAGTTTCCAAGATGTCGCAGGTTTGGAAGGTGCTAAAGAAGAAGTTCAGGAAATAGTTGATTTTCTTAAAAATCCAGATAAGTATACTTCTTTAGGAGGAAAAATTCCAAAAGGAGCATTGCTTGTAGGTCCTCCAGGAACAGGAAAAACATTGTTGGCTAAGGCTGTTGCAGGTGAAGCTCAAGTGCCTTTTTTCTCTCTTTCAGGTTCTGATTTTGTAGAGATGTTTGTGGGAGTTGGAGCCTCTCGGGTACGTGATTTGTTCAAACAAGCAAAAGAAAAATCACCAGCGATTATTTTTATTGATGAGATAGATGCTATAGGACGAGCCAGAGGTAAGAATAATTTTACAGGGGCAAATGATGAAAGGGAAAATACTCTGAATCAGTTACTTACTGAAATGGATGGTTTCGGAACGCATACCAATGTGATTGTTTTAGCTGCTACAAATCGTGCCGATATTCTTGATAAGGCTTTGATGAGAGCTGGGCGTTTTGACCGACAAATTTACGTCGAGCTTCCTAATTTGAATGAACGCAAGGAAATTTTCCAAGTTCATTTACGCCCGATAAAAACTGCTGAAACATTGGATATAGAATTTTTGGCGAAGCAAACTCCTGGTTTTTCAGGAGCAGATATTGCTAACGTTTGCAATGAGGCAGCTTTGATTGCAGCACGTAAGGGAAAAACAGCCGTGAATAAGCAAGACTTTTTAGATGCTGTTGATAGAATTATAGGAGGGCTTGAGAAAAAGACCAAAATAATAACACCAGAAGAGCGTGAAGCGATTGCTTTTCACGAAGCTGGACACGCTACAGTAAGTTGGTTATTGGAACACGCTGCTCCGTTAGTGAAGGTGACTATAGTTCCAAGAGGTCAGTCTTTAGGGGCAGCTTGGTATTTGCCTGAAGAAAGACAAATTGTTCGTACTGAGCAAATTCTTGATGAAATGTGTGCTGCTCTAGGAGGACGTGCTGCTGAAAAGGTAATGTTTGATAAAATTTCAACAGGAGCTTTAAGCGATTTGGAAAAGGTAACAAAACAAGCTCGTGCGATGGTTACAATTTACGGATTGAACGATAAAGTAGGAAATTTAACTTATTATGATTCATCAGGGCAGTCTGAGTATAGTTTTGCGAAGCCATATAGTGAAAAAACAGCTCATTTAATTGATGAGGAAATTTCTAAAATAATTGAAAATCAGTATGAAAGAGCGATTAAAATATTGACTGATAACAAAGATAAATTAATCGCTTTAGCAAACCTTCTTTTAGAAAGGGAAGTGATATTTAAGGAAGATTTGGAAGCTATTTTTGGAATTCGAAATTTTAAACAGGTAGTTGAGCAAAATTCTGATAATGAGCAAAATAAATCTCAAGAAGAAAAAACTGAGGGTGAATATTAGGAAATAATTAAAAATAAAGTTTGTAAAAACTTGATTGTATTTTGAAAAACAATCAAGTTTTTTTTGTACTTTTACCCATCAATTGCGTATAACTACTAAAATGTAGTAAAATTAATGAATTTTTTTAAGAAAATATTTAGTACACGAAATAGCGAATCAAAAAAAGAAGTTTCCCAAGTTAATTTCATTTTTGATGATGATATACCTGCTGATGAGCAATTTGCTATCAAATTTAATGAAAACGGAGGAAAATTCATTTATTGTACTTCTGATTTTGAGGTGCAGGGGGTTTTTCGTAATATTCTGAAAGAGATAGGTGTAGATGTAAAAATAAGTTATTCTAACGGAAGTTTAAAAAGTATGTTTGAGGAATACGATTCTCTTTTTACATCGAATATACAAGATTCTAATGTTTATTTAACTGATTGTGAGTATTTAATTACTACATTGGGAGGAATTATGTTATCGTCAAACCAGTTGAAACAGAAGAAAACAGAGGAACTTCCAGAAATTTTTATAGTTTTTGCCAAAACAAGCCAAATGGTAAAAGATATTACAGAAGGTATGCGAGGAATTAACTTTAAATATACCAAACGAAAACCTACAGGCTTGGTAACGCTTCGTAGTTTTAAAGAGGATAGAAATCAGAATGATATTATGAATTACGGAGGAACTTACAAAAAAACGTATCTCATTCTGTTAGAAGATTTATAAATTCAAAAAATAATAATTTGTGAACGAATTATTTAAACGAGCGATAACAGGATTTATTTATATTTTCCTTTTGCTTTCAGCTATAATGCTGGACGTTAGTGCATTCGATTTTTTATTTTTATCCTTTGGAATAATTTGTATTTTCGAATTTAAGAAGCTTGTCAGGCTCAAGGGTTTATCTGTTTTTATAATCTTTTTATTCATTTGGTGGCTGTTCATTCATCTGAAAGTCAGTGTTTTTTCTGTTTACATATTTTTGTTATTTACTATTTTGGCTAATGTATATTTAACTTTGTTGCTCTTTTACGGAAAAACACCATTGCGGCTTCGGGATAATGGATATAAGTTGTTAATCAGTCTGTTGTACATCGGTGGTGGTTGCGTTTTTATCCCGTTGATATACAAGAAGGAATTAGCATATTCGCAGTTTGATGCTCAAGTTACAATGATTGGAATTCTATGTATTATTTGGGCAAGTGATAGTTTTGCATATTTAATGGGGAAATCTTTTGGTAAACACAAACTTTTTGAGCGTATTTCTCCTAAAAAGACAATAGAGGGTTTTGTCGGTGGACTTGTAGGAGCAGTAATAACGTCTTATATTATAGCTGTTTATAGTAGTAAAGGAACGTGGGAGTGGATTGTTTTGGCAGTCGTTTTAGTCATTACTGGAACTATAGGCGACCTTGTAGAATCAAGCTTCAAGCGTGTAGCCAATGTGAAGGATAGTGGAACTATTTTACCTGGACACGGAGGATTACTCGATAGGCTTGATAGTCTTGTTTTTGCATCACCTTTCGCCTTTTTAGTATTACAAATTTTAGATTATTTTAATTGATAAATAACCCAAAGAATGACTGTAAATTTTTCTAAGTATCAAGGCACAGGAAACGATTTTGTGATGATAGATAATCGGAAAGGAAATTTTCCTAAAAATGACCAAAAATTGATTGTTTTTCTGTGTCATCGTAGATTTGGCATTGGGGCAGATGGCTTAATCCTTTTGGAAAGTGCTGAAAACTATGATTTTAGAATGGTTTACTATAATTCTGATGGAAATGAAAGCTCAATGTGTGGTAATGGAGGAAGATGTGTTGTGGCTTTTGCAAAACAGCTTGGGATAATTTCCGATAGGACTTTTTTTATTGCCACGGATGGTGAGCATTCAGCACAAATCAATAAAGAAGGAGAAGTACAGCTACAAATGAAAAATGTAGAAGTCATCCAAGTTGAAAAAGATTATATTTTTTTAGATACAGGTTCTCCACATCACGTGCAAGTGGTTGATAATATGGATAAAATTAATGTTAATGCAGAAGGGGCAAAAATCAGATATGGAGAACTTTACAAAGATAAAGGAGGAAGTAATGTTAATTTTGTGAACCAACAAAATAAAAATACATTCAATATACGTACTTATGAACGAGGTGTAGAAGCTGAAACCTATTCTTGCGGAACGGGGGCGACTGCTGTGGCGATTTCTATGCATCATATCGGGAAAACCACCAGTAACGAAGTGTATCTACAAACTTTGGGTGGGGATTTGAAAGTTCTTTTTGAAAGAAAAGGAAAAGGATATGAAAATGTTTATTTGTGCGGTGCTGCAACTTTTGTTTTTGAAGGTAATTTTGAGGTAAAAGTATAGTAAAAAAATTGAAAATGAATTTTTTGAAAGAAAAATCAATAAAACTTCGTGCTTTAGAACCTGAAGATGTTAATTTTTTGTATGAACTTGAAAATCAAGAAAGTTTATGGGAAGTGAGCCAAACTCAGATTCCTTTTTCAAAGTTTTTGTTACAAGAATATATACAAAATGCAAAGCAAGATATTTATGAAGCAAAACAATTCAGATATGTGATTTCTTCTTTCGATAATCAATTGTTTGGTTGTATAGATTTGTATGGTTTTGACCCTAAAAATAAAAGAGCTTGTGTAGGTATTGCTGTTCTTGAAAAATATCAAGGGCAGGGAATTGGTCAAAAGGCATTACAAAATTTAATGAACCATTGCGAAAAATACCTTGATTTATACCAATTGATAGCTTATATCCCAGAGGACAATATGGTCAGTATAAAACTTTTTGAAAAGCTCGGTTTTACTTCTTATGGAATCAAAAAGGATTGGATTTTTTCTCAAGGAAAATTTAAAGATGTGATAATATATCAGAGAAAACTATAGAAGATATTTTTTTAAAATATCTTTTTTGTGGAAAACTTTGCTAATAGAAATGTTTTGTAAAGTTTTTTTATGATGCGTGTGATATTATTTGTAGTGATTAAATAATATGAATAAAGTTGAATAAAAATCGATTATCTGAAAATAATTTCTTTAAATTATGTTAAATTACTCATTAAATTTTAGCAAAAAAATAAGATATTAAAAAAGGTTTTATCCTATCTTTTTCCTTAATTTTGTCGGTGACGAGTATGAGTTATGATTACAGACTATCAAGATATTGAACTAACTGTAGAAAAACCACTTCCAATTGATATGGAAGTTATTTGGGATAAGTCGAAAATCATCGTTAGCGAAACTGATATTTATGGACGAATTGTGGAGGTTAACGATGCATTTTGCGATGTGAGTGGTTATTCTATTGTTGAGATGATTGGTCAGCCACATAGCATCGTTCGTCACCCAGATATGCCTAAACTTATCTTCAAAATGTTGTGGGATAATCTAAAAAATGAGAATAATTTTGTTGGGATTATCAAAAATTTATCAAAGTCTGGAGAATACTATTGGGTAATAGCAGATTTCATAGCTCAGAAAGATATTTTAGGCAATGTTACTAATTATATTGCCAGACAGAGGTCCGTTTCAAAAGATATAATTGACAATCATATAGCTCCTTTGTACGAAACTCTATTAAAATTAGAGAAGATAGGAGGAATGGATTTGAGCAATCGTTTTTTAAAAAATTATATGGATAAAGAAGGAAAGGATTACATTGGTTTTATTGTTGATATTGTGACAAAGAATAAGGTTAGTCTCTCTTTTGAAGATGTTCCCGCCGCGTCTTTTGAACCAAGCAGAGAAATTTCCAATGATATACACATACTGAGCGACAACGAGCCTGAGGATAAACGAAAAAGTTTTTTTGAAAGATTATTTCAATAAAATTACTAACAATATTTTCTAACTAAAAAACAAAAAATGATGATAAACAGACCAATACCAATAGATAAAGAGGTAGATTGGGATAAAACTAAGACCATTATTAGTGAAACGGATAGTTTTGGTACTATTACCAATGTAAACGATGTGTTTTGTGAGGTTTCTGGATATAGCCCCGCAGAACTTATCGGTCAGCCTCATAGCATAATTCGCCACCCAGATATGCCTAAAGTTGTGTTCAAAATGTTATGGGACAACCTTAAGAAAGGTAATAATTTTGTTGGAATTGTGAAAAATATGACAAAGTCTGGAGAATATTATTGGGTGGTTACAGATTTTGAAATAAGAAAGGATATAATGGGAAATATTACTCATTATATAGGAAGAAGAAAGTCTGTACCCCAAAGTGCTATAGATAACCATATTGCTCCTTTTTATGAAACACTACTCAGACTTGAAAAAATCGGAGGAATAGAATTAAGTAGTCGTTTTTTTAAGAATTACCTAGTAAAACAAGGAAAAGACTATATGGATTTTGTGATTAGCATTATGTCCGAAACACAGGAAAAACCATCTTTTATGGATAGTACTCCAACAATGATGAATGACAATACAAGTGTGATTTCAGATGATATTTACCACGTAAATGACCAGATGAATTTGAAGCGTAAGAGCTTTTTTGAGAAATTGTTCTCATAGCATTCATTTTAATTAATACATTTTTAACAGATGCATCAAGTTTAAGTTGGTGCATCTGTTTTTTTGTAATAATATTTTCTAACTTTTAAATTATTTCCTACCTTTGGTGAGGAAAGACAAATATTTTCATTTAAAATATTTAGTGTTCTGATTTGAAATTTTTACTTGAATATAAAATGTATAAATTATGAAACGAAGAATCAAAAAAGTTGCTGTCATTGGCTCAGGTATTATGGGCAGTAGCATCGCTTGTCATTTTGCTAATGTAGGCGTGGAAGTGCTATTGTTGGATATTCTTCCTAAAGAACTAAATGAAAATGAACTAAGAAAAGGACTTTCGCTTACTGATAAAGAAGTAAGAAATAGGATTGTGAATGATAATTTGACAAAAATATTAAAGTCAAAACCATCTCCAATTTATCATACAAATTTTGCCAAACGCATAAAAACAGGCAATTTGGAAGATGATATTGCAAAAATCAAAGAAGCCGATTGGATAATTGAGGTAGTTGTAGAACGATTAGATGTTAAAAAATCCGTTTTCGACACCATTGAAAAATATCGAAAAGAAGGTACGCTGATAACTTCTAATACTTCGGGAATTCCTATTTCTTTTATGAGCGAAGGGAGAAGCGAGGATTTCAGAAAACATTTTGCCATAACACATTTTTTTAATCCACCTCGTTATCTTCAACTTTTTGAAGTGGTTCCAAGTGCGGATTGTAAACCTGAAGTGGTTGATTTTCTACTATCTTACGGAGAAAAATTTTTAGGAAAGACAGCTGTTTTAGCTAAGGATACACCAGCATTCATTGGTAATCGCATCGGTGTGTTTGGCATAATGAATATATTTCATACAATAAAAGTTTTAGGATTAAAAGTTTCAGAAGTAGATAAATTAACAGGAGTAGTGATTGGGCGTCCTAAATCAGCAACTTTCCGAACGGCAGACTTGGTAGGCTTGGATACATTGGTACACGTTGCCAAAGGATTAGCTCAGAATTGCCCGAATGACGAAGCCCGAAGTTTATTTGTTCTTCCTGATTTTATTCAGAAAATGATTGAAAATAATTATTTGGGAGAGAAAACAAAACAAGGTTTTTACAAAAAAGTAGCTTCTAAAGATGGAAAAAATGAAATTTTAGAGCTGAATTTGAATACAATGCAGTATGAACCTTCAAAAAAAGCGTCATTTGCTACGTTGGAACTCACAAAATCTGTTGAAAATGTACTTGAACGTTTTCCAATTTTGATAAAAGGAACTGATAAGGCTGGAGAATTCTATCGTAAAACATTTGCGGCACTTTTTGCCTACGTTCAGCATCGTATTCCTGAAATTTCAGATGAGTTATATCGTATTGATGATGCAATGAAAGCGGGTTTTGGTTGGTTAAATGGTCCTTTTGAAATTTGGGACGCAATTGGGGTCAAACAAGGAATTGCTTTAATGCAATCTGAAGGGTACGAACCAGCTTCTTGGATTACAGAAATGATTGCTTCAGGAAATGAGTCTTTCTATATGATAAAAGACGGATTTACATATTATTATGATATTCCGAATAAAAAATACTTGAAAAAATCAGGGCAAGAAGGTTTCATTATTCTGGATAATATCCGTCCTACAAAAACTATCTGGAAAAACGCTGAAGCCAGTATTTTAGATATAGGTGATGGCATTTTGAATTTGGAGTTTCATTCAAAAATGAATACTATTGGAGGTGGTGTTCTTCAAGGAATCAATAAAGCGATAGACTTAGCGGAAAAAGATTTTCAAGGATTAGTTGTTGGTAATCAAGGAGCTAACTTTTCTGTGGGGGCAAATATCGCAATGATATTTATGATGGCTGTAGAGCAAGAATACGATGAATTGTATATGACAATCAAGTATTTTCAGGATACGATGATGCGTATGCGATATTCTTCCATACCAACAATTGCAGCTCCACACGGAATGACATTAGGTGGCGGTTGCGAATTATGTTTACACGCTGATAAAGTTGTTGCAGCTGCTGAAACGTACATCGGTTTGGTAGAGTTTGGAGTTGGAGTTATCCCTGGTGGAGGAGGTACAAAAGAACTAACACTCAGAGCTTCAGATTCCTTGAGAAAAAATGATGTGGAACTTAATCGTTTGCAAGAATATTTTTTAACTATCGGTATGGCGAAAGTTTCAACTTCGGCGTATGAAGCCTTTGATTTGGATATCTTCCAAAAGGGTAAGGATATCGTTGTAGTGAATAAAATGCGACAAATTGCTGAAGCCAAAAAACACGCTTTGCTTCTTGCCGAGGCGGGTTACACCAAGCCTATAGAAAGAACCGATATTAAGGTACTTGGTAAACAGTCACTTGGCGCCTTTTTAGTTGGCACAAACTCAATGAATGTAGCAAATTATATTTCGGAATATGATAAAAAAATTGCTGACAAATTGGCTTATGTGATGTCGGGAGGAGATCTTTCCGAACCCACATTGGTTTCGGAGCAATATCTTTTGGAGTTAGAACGAGAAGCTTTCTTGTCACTTTGTACAGAACGTAAAACTTTGGAACGTATCCAATATATGTTGCAAAATGGAAAACCTTTAAGAAATTAAAAGTGAAGGTAAAAAAAACGAGATACATTGAGTATTATCTCGTTTTTTAATTTATAAAAGACTTCCATCAAATAAAAAAGGTAGAAGGTCTTTGATAGATTCTGTTTTGATGATTTTTCCTGAAGCCCCCATAAAATAGACATTAATATTCTCTTTCTGGCGAATTTCATATTCTGAAATTGATTGTCGACAAGCACCGCAAGGAGAAACAGGATACTGAGTAGGCTCTTGGGCTGTTCCCGTGAGTGCGATAGCTTTAATAACTTGTTTAGGAAATCGAGCTGAGGCTTGGTAAACTGCCACACGTTCAGCACATAAACCTGACGGATAAGCCGCATTTTCTTGATTTGACCCAATGCAAATTTCTCCATTTTCCAGAAGAACAGCAGCTCCCACTTTAAAACCTGAATACGTGGCGTAGGCATTTTCCCTCGCTTTGATAGCTTCTTCCATTAATTTTTGTATTTCGTAGGGTAGCTCATCAATGTTATCGAAAATGCTATACTTTATTGTTAGTTCACGTTCCATTTTGTTAAAAGAATATTAAGTTTTACTCTTAGAGCAACAAATATAAGAAAATAATCATTTATTAATTGTATTTTTGTGTCCAAAATTGAAAAAAGGTAGTGAAATAAATCTTTTTTTATCAATTAATTTAATAAAATAACATCAATTATGGTTTTTGAAATATGTGCAAGTTCCTTTGAATCAGCAAGGAACGCTCAATTGGCAGGAGCAAATCGCATTGAATTGTGTAGTGAATTAGGAGTAGGAGGAGTTACTCCAAGTTATGGGCTTATTAAAAAAGTTATGAACGAACTTTCTATCGAAAATTGTGTGTTAATTCGTCCAAGAAGTGGAAATTTTACTTACACAGATGAGGAATTTGATGTAATGCTCCGTGATATTACTTTTTGTAGAGAATTGGGCTGTAAAGGTGTGGTTACAGGGGTTTTAAATACTGACAACACCATAAATAAAGAGCGTACACAACAATTGATTGAGGCGGCGGGAGATATTGATTTCATCTATCACCGAGCTTTTGACTGCGTTCCTAATCCAGAAGAAGCCTTAAATCTATTAAAAACTTTGGGAGTAAAACGTATTTTAACTTCAGGAGGAAAAAAATCAGCAGTGGAAGGGTTGGACGTACTTAAAAAACTTAATCAACAGGCTGAAGGAAAGATTACCATTATGCCAGGAGGAGGAATTAATCCACAAACAATTTTAAAGATTAAAGAAGCAGGATTTAACGAAGTACATTTTTCAGGCACCGTTTTTGAGAAGTCAGCTAACGAAATGCCTTTTTCTTTCAATACGGCAAGTTTTTTAGATGAATCGGTGCGTCCAATTTCAGGAATCGAACAGATAAAAACTATTATGAACGCCTTGAAGTAAACTTCTGTGTTTATTTTTCTGAAAGTTTTACACAATTATAAGTAAAACCTTATATTTTTTACTTTTAAAAGCTTTATTTTTAGTTATTTATTTGAATTGTGATTTTTCTAAAATTATTTGAGAATGAGAAAAATTTTGATATTCCTTTGTTATGTATCTCTGATGGTGGGATGTAAAACTTCTTCTGAAATTGGTAGCAAAAAAGAAAAGAAGTGGCGATTGGTTTGGGAAGATGATTTTGAAAGAGATGATATCTTTTCTACAGGCGTTTGGTCAAAAATTCCGCGTGGTAAATCTGATTGGAATAACACAATGAGTTTGGACGAATCACTTTTTGAAATCAAAAATGGAAATCTGATACTCATTGGGAAGAAAAACGACATCGCTCCAGATGATTCTTCTAAATTTGTAACAGGAGGTGTTTTCACTAAAAACGGAAAATATTTTGAATACGGGAAGGTAGAAATTCGTTGTAAACTTGAGGCTACACAAGGCTCTTGGCCAGCAATTTGGATGCTTCCAAAGGTAGGAAAATGGCCTTATGGTGGTGAAATTGATATTTTGGAACGATTGAATTTTGATAATTTTGTATATCAAACCATACATACGCAATACACACAAAAGAATAAGGAAAATCCTAAGCATTACACTACTTTTCCCATTAATCCAGACGATTACAATACCTATGCAGTAGAAATTCAGCCTAACGAATTGCGTTTTTACGTCAATGACCAATTTACGTTTTCATATCCCCGTATTGAAGGAAATCCAGAACAATTCCCTTTTGGAAAACCTTTTTATTTGTTGATTGATATGCAGTTAGGAGGCTCTTGGGTAGGAGATGTTCCTGATTTTGAAAAACCAATTCGTATGTATGTTGATTGGGTTAGATATTATCAGAAATAGTTCTATAAGAATGAAAATTGAAAATTTTGGGAATGATTTTTGTACTTCTCACGAAATTGGAGAAGAATTTTATTTGAAAATATGTACGTAATACTCGTTTTATTTATAGTTGTTTATCTTTTATTGGCACGTTATGCCAATCAAGCTCTGAAAACGCTGAAAATTTCTCAAAAAGGTAGGTATGTTTTTGGAGCGGTTTCTGTTTTGGTTATTGTAAATGTAGTTTTGCAGTGGCTTCTTCGTACCAAAGCCGTATGGACTATCTTTCAGCAGTACTCGATGGGGGCGTTAATTACTTGGTTTATCATACTTGTCGTGTTATCTCTTATTTTATTTTTGGAGGACATACAACGGATTGGTGTTGCGTTATTTCGGTACAAATCAGCGGGTGATAAGTCAATTCCTTCAAGAAGAAAATTTGTCAGTTTGTTGGCGTTGGGAGTAGCTTCAGTTCCTTTTTTATCAGTGGTTTATGGAGTTACAAAAGGAAAATATAATTACAAAATTTGGAAATACACACTTTATTTTGACGATTTGCCAGAGGCTTTTGATGGGTATCGGATAACTCAAATATCTGACATTCATGCAGGAAGTCTTGATAACAAGTCGAAAATACAATACGGAATAGATTTGATTAACCAACAGCAGAGTGATGCCATTATGATTACGGGTGATATTGTAAATAATTTGGCTAGTGAGTTGCTTCCTTGGAAAGATATTTTGAAGCAATTAAAGGCTAAAGATGGTGTCTTTTCCGTTTTAGGAAATCACGATTATGGAGATTATTCCTCTTGGGAAACTCCCGAAGCAAAGGCAAAAAACCTTGAAGATTTAAAAGAAATACAACGTGAAATGGGATTCGATTTGATTTTGAACGACCATCGTTATATTGAAAAAAATGGAGAAAGGATTGCCATTTTGGGAGTTGAAAACTGGGGACACGGACGATTTTCAAAGTATGGCGATTTGGAAAAAGCAATGCAAAACGTTTCAGATGAAGATTTTAAGATTCTTTTAAGTCACGACCCAACGCATTGGGAGTACGAAGTGTTACCTGAAAATAAAAATATCCAACTAACACTCAGCGGACATACGCACGGAATGCAGGTAGGTATTGAAATAGAGGGACTTGTGAAATGGAGTCCTTCAAAATGGACTTACAAATATTGGGCAGGAATGTATGAGGAGACAGGAAAAAAACTGAATGTTAATCGTGGATTTGGTTATCACGCATTTCCTGGAAGAATTGGAATTTGGCCAGAAATTACCGTAATTGAATTGAGAAAGAAAATAAATTAAAAAAGTGGAGAGAATTCTCCACTTTTTTATAATTTACTGATAATTTGTATATCTGCTTTAATTTCAGCCTTTAAGCTATTCGATGCCTCCACCAAAGGCAAACGAACATAAGGTTTACACAATCCTTTTTCTGCTAAAATAGCTTTGATTCCCACAGGATTACCTTCTTTAAAAGCTAAATTTGTCTGTTTCATCAGTTGATAGTGAATAGCTCTAGCTTTTTCTACTTCTCCTTTTAGTCCGAGTCTCACCATTTCAGAAAATTCTTTTGGGAAAGCAATTCCTATTACGGAAATTACTCCTGAACCACCCATAAATACTGAAGGAAGTGTTGAAAAATCATCTCCTGAAATAAAGAGAAAATCCTCGGGTTTATCCTTTATTACCGCCATATTCAGTGACAAATCACCCGAAGCCTCTTTTACTGCAATTATGTTTTCAAAGTTTTTTGCTAAACGATTTATCGTATCAGCACTCATTGAAACTCCTGTACGTCCTGGTACATTATACAAAATAATAGGCAATGGAGAATTTTTTGCAATTTCGGAAAAATGTGCATATAATCCATTCTGTGAAGGCTTATTGTAATATGGTGTAACGGATAAAATAGCCGTAAACTCCGATAAGTCAAAATCATTTATTTCATCAATGACTGCTTGTGTGTTGTTCCCTCCGATTCCAATAACTAAAGGTAAACGTTGTTTGTTAGCTTCGATAATGGTTTCACAAACTAATTTCTTTTCATCTTTGGTTAACGTAGGGACTTCACTTGTGGTTCCCAAAACTACAAGATATTCTACTCCGCCATCAATTACATAATTTACGAGCTTTGTTAGAGCTTCTGTATCTACTTTATTATCAGATGTGAATGGAGTAATTAGTGCAACTCCTGTTCCTCTTAATTGTTCCATATATGCTATGTTTTTTGAATTTATTTTAACATTGTTGACAGAACTTTTTTAACTTCGGTGGTAAAAACAGCCTTCTCTTCCAACTTACAATTGATAATTATATCGTTATATTCATCACCAATGCCTTCAAAACCAATTCGTAGTTTGGCTTTTATGGATGAAGAAAGCAGCAGCAGAGGCAATTTTGGATTTTTAAAGTAATTTATCAAAATGTCGTATTCCTGCTCTGAAAGCCTGTCGGCGTGATAGTTACGAACTTTTCCTTGCCAATTAATTTCTTTATCTATTAAAAAAGGGAGTCCGTTTGTGTGGGTTTCTTCTGATTTTTGTTTATATCCTAAAAAAATGTAGTTTTCAGGACGTAAATTGTAGTATTTCACTAATTCCAAAAGTGGCTCAACGTCCTTAACTATATCCATATCAATGATACAGCCTACTTTTGAAACGGAGTTCCCAAACCTTGCAGAATATCTTTCTAAGGCTTTTAAATTCTTCTGAATTTGTTTTTTTAGAAAATAATTTTTTAGAAATTCCAAAATTTATTACTTTTACGCTCTGTTCGCAAAGATAGAGATAAAAATTTATAAATAAGAACCATTTATGAAAAAGTTATATCTAAGAATGAAATATTCTTTTGTTGTATTTGTAATGCTTAGTTGTTTTATTTCCTGTAAACCTGTAAAAAATAACTTGATTTCAATTCAAGGTAAAAATATAGAAATAGGGAGTGATAATGAAGGTAAAGATGGTGAAATAGAGAAGTTTATACTTCCTTATAAGAAACACGTTGACAAAGAAATAGAAGCAATATTAACATATAATCCTGAAGCTTTGGTTAAAGAAGCCAGTCAGCTAAATGCTCCAATAGGAAACTTAATAGCAGATGCTTCGTTCGAAATAATTAATCCTATTTATTCTCAAAGAATAGGGAGAAATATTGATTTTGTTTTACTCAATTGGGGAGGAATTCGTTCCGACTTACCACAAGGAAACGTGACGTTAGGAAGTGCTTATAACTTGATGCCTTTTGAGAATAAATTGGTAGTTTTGGAAATGAAAGGAGAAAAAATTAATGAAATGGCTCAATACCTGATTAAGACCAAAACACCTCATCCTCTTTCAAATCACGTTAAGCTTCATATCACAAAAAAAGGAGATATAGAGCTTTTTACAATCAATGGCAAAACGATTGATACCAAAGCAACGTATGTTGTGGCTACTTCTGATTATTTGATGCACGGAGGTGATAAAATGATATTTTTTCAAAATTCAGTAAGTGTTTATGAAACAGATTATCTGATACGAAATATACTTGTTGATTATTTCAAGAAAGTAGATGCAATACAAGCAAAAAGAGATGACAGATTTATTCTTATTGAAGATAAGTAAACTAAATTTACGAATGAGATTATGGAAAGAAGACGATTTATACAAGGGATAGGAGCAACATCATTATTTGTAGGATTGGGAGGTTTATCGCTTTCAATGAAGCCTCAAAATACGAAAAAAATAACCATTCTTCACACCAATGACACTCATAGCCATATAGACCCCATTTCCGAAAATGACCCAAGAAATCCTAATAAAGGGGGTGTTGCCAGACGTGCCTATTTGGTAGAAAAAATACGGAGAGAGAATCCTAATACGCTTTTATTCGATGCGGGTGATATTTTTCAAGGAACTCCGTATTTCAATTTCTATGGAGGTGAATTAGAGTTCAAACTAATGTCGATGCTGAAATATGATGCAGCAACAATCGGAAATCACGATTTTGATAACGGAATAGATGGATTATTTGCTCAACTTCCTCACGCAAAGTTTGATTTTCTGACAGCAAACTATGATTTCAGAAACACGATAATGGACGGACATACAAAGCCTTACAAAGTTTATATCGTTGATGGAATTCGCATAGGTGTCTTCGGTTTGGGAATTAAGTTGGAGAATTTAGTAAACAAGGATAATTATAAGGAAACCAATTACTTAGATCCACTTGAAATTGCTCAAGATATGGAGTATAAATTGCGAAAAGAAGAAAAGTGTGATTTGGTAATTTGTTTGTCGCACTTAGGATACAAATACGATAATGATGATAGAATATGTGACCTGAAAATTGCTGAGCAAACATCTGAAATAGATTTAATTATAGGAGGTCACACGCATACTTTCTTGCCAAAACCCACCTTAGTTACAAACAAAAAAGGAAACATAACTTTAGTTAATCAGGTTGGGTGTTTTGGAATTAATTTAGGAAGAATTGATTTTTATTTTGAAGAAGGTAAAAATATCCAAAATAGTTCAGTGATTATAGAAATTTAATAAAAATCTGACTAACAAGGAACAAAGTTTTATATGGGTTTCTTATTTTCTGGATAGGTTAAGTTTACTTCACTTATTCGGAAGTATTTTGTTCTTTTGTAATCAAATTTTTGTAGAAGCAAATTATTATGGGAAAAATTGTAACATTTATTGTACTTATTTTTAGTTCGTTAGTGATTTCTTGCGGAAAGGATGATGAAAAAGAGGTTAAGCCACCAACAGATTCTTCTTCCGATATTAAAGAAAAAGATGATAAAAAAGAAACTCCCAAAAAGAATCCTTTTGTGGGTACTTGGGAGATAGTTTCGATGCAAATTAATGATAAAGAGCGTGTTCTTAGTGATTGTGAAAAGAAAAGTTATGCTGTTTTTCAGGAAACTACATTCACAACGTACATAGGGTTGTTAGCTGGAGGTATTTGTATCGAAAAGCCAATAAATTGGACTTATACAATCTCAGATGATATAATTTCTGGGAAAAGTGAGGAAGGTCTTGTTGCTGAAATTCCTTTTACTTTCAAGGAAGGAAAGTTGACTTTGACATACAACATACTAAACAGAAAAATAGTAAGTACATACAAAAAACGATAAAATTATTAGAGGATATACAAAAAACACTTGCCTTTTTGCAGGTGTTTTTAATTTTTAAACAATATAAAAAGTATTTGAAATGCAAAATAAATTAAAATCTGTAGCAGATTTTCACAAGGCTTTTAGATTGGGAACAAAGCAAGAGCCTACAGTTAATTTGAAAGATGAAATTATTACCTTGCGATTTAAGTTGATGGCAGAAGAAAATGAAGAATATTTGGAAGCCGCACGAAATAAAGACATTGTGGAAGTAGCTGATGCATTGGGAGATATGCTTTACATTCTTTGTGGAACAATCATCGAGCACGGACTTCAGCACAAAATAGAAGAAGTTTTTAGCGAAATTCATCGCAGTAATATGAGTAAACTTGATGAAAATGGAAACCCTATTTATCGCGAAGATGGAAAGGTAATGAAAGGAGCAAACTATTTCAAGCCCAACATTGCAAAGATTTTGGAAAACTAAACAATAAAATTTGGATAATGAGGATTGAAACGTTTGGTTTTTGTTGATTATTACTTTGTTGTTTCATAAAAAAAATTATAAATTTGTACGTTTAATAATCAAAATTGATTTACATACAATTATGAATACAGAAAAATTTGAATTGCGTCATATTGGGATAGCTCATAATGACGTTCCACAGATGCTCAATGCGATTGGTGCTGATAGTTTAGACCAATTAATCGACCAAACCATTCCTAAACATATTCGTTTGCAATCGCTTTTAAATCTGCCAAAAGGTATCAGCGAATATCAATTTTTACAACACGTAGGGGAATTGGCTCAAAAAAATAAAGTTTTTAAATCCTATATTGGGTTGGGTTACAATGAGGCTATTACTCCTTCGGTAATCAAGCGAAATATTTTTGAAAATCCAGGTTGGTACACTGCCTACACACCGTATCAGGCTGAAATTGCACAAGGTAGGTTGGAAGCGTTACTTAATTATCAAACTGTTGTTCTTGACCTTACGGGAATGGAAATTGCCAATGCGTCTCTGTTAGATGAAGGAACAGCTGCTGCTGAGGCAATGGCTATGTTACTTGATTTACGTACTCGCGAACAGAAAAAGAATAACGTTAATAAATTCTTCGTTTCCGAAACAATTTTTCCACAAACGCTTTCTGTATTACAAACCCGAGCCGTTCCTTTTGGTATTGAATTAGTAGTGGGCAATCACGAAACGATAACTCTGGACGAGAGTTATTTCGGTGCGATTGTTCAATATCCTTCAGGAACTAACGGAGAGGTGTACAATTACGCTGATTTTGTAGCTAAAGCTCATAGTTTGGATATAAAAGTGGTTGTTGCAGCTGATTTGTTGAGTTTGGTTCTGCTTGAAGCTCCTGCAAAATTTGGTGCAGATGTGGTGGTAGGAACTTCGCAACGTTTTGGTATTCCGTTGGGTTACGGAGGTCCTCACGCAGCTTATTTTGCAACACGTGATGAATACAAACGTTCCATTCCAGGGCGTATCATTGGTATTACTATTGATGCAGACGGAAATCCAGCTTTGCGAATGGCTCTCCAAACACGTGAGCAACATATCAAACGCGATAAAGCAACTTCTAATATTTGTACGGCTCAAGTGTTGTTGGCGGTAATGGCAGGAATGTATGCGGTTTATCACGGACCAAAAGGTTTGGAGTTCATCGCTGGTAAACTCCACAATGCCACTGTAACTTTGAAAAACAATTTGGAAAAATTGGGCTTCCAAGTGAATACTAAAAACTTCTTCGATACGCTTTCAGTAAAAGCAAAAGCTGAAAAAATCAAAGCTATAGCCGAAGCTAATCAAATTAATTTCTACTATCCTGACGCGGAAACTGTAAATATCTCACTTAATGAAACTGTGGGAGTAGAGGAACTTAATGCTATTTTAGCAGTTTTCGCAGAAGCGGAAGGCAAACAAAAAGTGGTGCTAACTTCTTTGGAAGAAAAGAGTGTTATTCCAGAGGCATTGCGTCGTCAAAGTGAATTTTTAACTGCTCCTGTGTTCAATTCGTATCATAGTGAAACAGATATGATGCGTTATATCAAGAAGTTAGAAAGAAAAGACCTTTCTTTAAATCATTCGATGATTTCGTTGGGATCTTGTACAATGAAGCTCAATGCAGCTACGGAAATGCTTCCTTTAAGTATGGCTCAGTGGGCAAACATTCACCCATTTGTACCTAAAAATCAGGTGGAAGGCTATCACGAAATGCTTACCGAGCTTGAAAAATCACTTTCTGTTATTACTGGATTTGCAGCGACATCGCTTCAACCTAATTCGGGAGCTAATGGTGAATATGCAGGTTTGATGGTTATTCGCCAATACCATATTTCTAACGGAGAAGGACATCGAAATATTTGTTTAATTCCTTCATCAGCCCACGGAACAAATCCAGCTTCGGCAGTAATGGCAGGAATGCAAGTAGTGGTTACCAAAACGGACGAAAAAGGAAATATCGATGTTGCTGATTTGAAAGAAAAGGCTGAAAAACACAAAGATAATTTGGCTGCGGTGATGATTACTTACCCATCAACACACGGGGTATTTGAGTCGTCTATCGTTGAAATTATCGACATTATTCACAAAAACGGCGGACAAGTGTATATGGACGGGGCAAATATGAATGCTCAAGTGGGGCTTACCAATCCTGGAACCATTGGGGCGGACGTTTGTCATTTGAACTTGCATAAAACCTTTGCAATTCCGCACGGAGGTGGCGGACCAGGTGTAGGACCTATTTGTGTGGCTAAGCATTTGGCTCCATTCTTACCTACTAACCCGATAGTTGCTACAGGCGGAAGTGAAGCTATCACGGCAGTTTCTTCGGCTCCTTTCGGGAGTGCCTATGTTTGCCTAATTTCTTACGCATACATCAAAATGCTTGGCGGAGAGGGCTTAACAAATGCTACGAAATTTGCGATTTTGAATGCAAATTACTTGAAAGAGAATTTGAAAAAACATTACGAAATTCTTTATACGGGAGAACAAGGCAGAGCTGCTCACGAAATGATTTTGGATTGTCGTCCGTTCAAACAAAATGGTATTGAGGCTATTGATATTGCTAAACGCTTAATGGATTATGGCTTCCACGCACCAACGCTTTCTTTCCCAGTGGCAGGAACGTTGATGGTTGAACCTACTGAAAGTGAGAGTAAAGCTCAATTGGATTTATTCATTGATGCAATGATTTCTATCCGCAGAGAAATAGAAGAAGCTACTCCAACAGACCAGACTAACGTCTTGAAGGAAGCTCCACACACGCTCTCAATGATTACAGCCGATACGTGGAACTTGCCATATAGCCGACAAAAAGCAGCCTTCCCATTGGAATCTATTGCCGAAAACAAATTCTGGCCAACCGTCCGCAGAGTGAACGATGCACACGGCGACCGAAACCTAATTTGTTCTTGTGCGCCTATTGAAAGTTATATGTAAAATCATATTGTAAATTTGATAAAAATCTCTCAGTTTGGGAAAGAAAAAATCTTTTTCATTCTGAGAGATTTTATTTTTTGGTCAGTTATTTTGACTTTTCCGATTTTGTAGTTTTGATAAAAAGTAGTATCTTTGTAGACTATTATTTTTTAGAACAGCATAAGGGAAAAATTATGAGTGAAGAAATAAAAAAAAGCCAGTATTCAGCTGATAATATTCAATCATTAGAGGGAATGGAGCACGTACGGATGCGTCCGTCGATGTACATTGGAGACGTAGGAACACGAGGTTTGCACCATTTGGTGTATGAGGTGTTGGATAACTCTATCGATGAGGCTTTGGCAGGATATTGTGATACAATTTCGGTAACCATCAATGAAGATAATTCAATTACAGTTGAAGATAATGGACGTGGAATACCTGTAGATATTCACAAAAAGGAAGGTGTTTCGGCTTTGGAAGTTGTAATGACTAAGATTGGAGCAGGAGGGAAGTTTGACAAAGGTTCTTATAAAGTATCAGGAGGATTGCACGGAGTAGGGGTTTCGTGTGTGAATGCTTTGTCAGTTCATCTAACTGCAACTGTTTCTCGTGAAGGAAAAGTGTATCAACAAGAATATTCTCGCGGAAAAGCACTATATCCTGTAAAACAAGTAGGAGATACTGATAAACGAGGGACAACGGTAACTTTTTTGCCTGACACCGAGATTTTTCAGCAAACCACAGAGTATAAATATGATACACTTGCTGCTCGTATTCGTGAATTGGCATTTTTAAATAAAGGAATAACAATTAATCTTACTGATTTACGAAATAAAGACGAAAAAGGAAACTATATTTCTGAGAAGTTTTATTCAGAAAATGGATTAACAGAGTTTGTTAAATATTTGGACGCAAGTCGCCCAGCAATTATCGGTCGCGTAATTGCGATGGAAGGAGAAAAAGCAGGAATTCCTGTGGAAGTAGCTATGATTTACAACGATTCATTCAATGAAAATTTGTATTCATACGTGAATAATATCAATACTTCGGAAGGAGGAACGCATTTGCAAGGTTTTCGTATGGGGCTTACGCGTACACTAAAGTCTTACGCTGATAAGTCAGGAATATTGGAGAAAGCCAGTAAAGATAAAAAAAATCCAATTGAGATTGTAGGAGATGATTTCCGCGAAGGATTAACAGCAATCATTTCTGTTAAAGTTGCTGAGCCTCAGTTTGAAGGACAGACAAAAACCAAACTTGGTAATCGTGAGGTTACAGCTGCGGTTTCACAAGCAGTCTCTGATATGCTTGAAGCCTATTTGGAGGAAAATCCAAACGATGCCAGAGCCATTGTAGAAAAGGTTATTTTGGCAGCACAGGCACGTCAGGCAGCAAGAAAGGCACGTGAAATGGTGCAACGAAAAACCGTAATGAGTAGTGGTGGACTTCCTGGGAAATTATCAGATTGTTCAGAACAAGACCCTGAAAAATGTGAGTTATTTCTTGTGGAGGGAGATTCTGCGGGAGGAACAGCTAAAAGTGGTCGAGATAAAAATTATCAAGCGATTTTGCCTCTGAAGGGTAAAATTTTAAATGTTGAAAAAACAAACTTTGTAAAAGTTCTTGATAATGAAGAGATAAGTAATATTTATAGTGCTTTAGGCGTATATTATGATCCTGAAATTAAAGCGTTGAACCTTGAAAAATTACGATATCATAAAGTTGTGATTATGTGTGATGCCGATGTAGATGGTTCGCATATTACAACTCTGATTTTGACTTTCTTTTTCCGATATATGCGAGAACTAATCGAAAGCGGTTATGTTTTTATCGCAACGCCACCACTTTATTTAGTGAAGAAAGGTAACAAGAAAGAATATGCTTGGAATGATAAAGAGCGTGATCGATTAACAGAGGAATTTGGAGGAGGTACAAATATCCAGAGATACAAAGGTTTGGGAGAAATGAATGCAGACCAACTTTGGGAAACAACAATGAATCCCGAGCATAGAACACTTCGCCAAGTAACTATTGAAAATGCAAGTGAGGCAGATCGTATCTTTTCAATGTTAATGGGTGATGAGGTTCCACCACGTCGTGAATTTATTGAGAAAAACGCAAAATACGCGAAGATAGATGCTTAACGCAATTTAGTGTATAATAGATAAAATAAAAAAAGAGAGTTTTCTTATAAACTCTCTTTTTTTATTTTTTTAAGAAGCTGAACAATACGCTAAAACAAACTCTTCCTGAATGTTCAAAAAAGAAACATCGTAAATGGAATCGTTAATTTTAATCTTTGTTTCAGTGTCGTTTGGAAAAAAGTCTTTTACTAAAATGTGATTTGCTGTAATTCCAGGCTTCCCGTGCATTTTATAACCAGCTTCTTTAGCCGACCAAATCATCGTTAGTTTCTGAAGAACGTTGTGAGAAGAAAACGACGCATTGCGATAATTCCACTGTGTGAATTTGTCTGCAACATTGATAATTTTCTCTCTCTTTTTTTCGATGTCCACCCCAACTTGACGCTCTCCGATAATGACAGCGACCATATCAAACGAATGGCTAATGGAAATCTTTTTTCCATCTTTCAAGTAAGGTTTTCCCTTTTCATCATAAAACAAATCATCTGAAGTGTATCCTAAAGAGCTTAGAATCTCACGAACAGCTAAGAAATTTTTCTTTCCTGTTTCGAACTTGATGGAATCATATTTTGTTTGATGAATTCCTGTCAAATTGGCTCGTTTGGCTAAATCACTAAGCGACTCTGTCACTTTCCAAACATAAAGACGAGTTTTCTCATCTACATTAATAGTCTCAAATAACGGCATAATTAAATCATCTCTTTGTTTAAACGGACGCAAATTTACTCAAAATTTTCGTTGAAAGCAATAGTACACGGGTGTTTATACTTTGTAAAATCATATTGAAAAGATAAAAATTAACAAAAAAGTATTGTTAAGATATATGTAGCAAAAGCCTTAGAATTGCTTGTTTTTAGTAATATTGACTTGCTAGTTTGGTTAAAAATGGTTAATTTTAAGAGTTGTTGAGAAAGTCTAAAGGGTTAGATTTTGTTTAAAAAATTAACACAATTGATAGAAATTTTTATGATTTCTGGAAGAATAATTTTCCTTTTAGATGTATAATAAAAAAATCTTTGTAGAAAAGAACTATTTCCTACAAAGATTTTCAAGTTTATTCAGTAAGTCTTAACTATTTATACATTACTTTTTTTACAGCTTTAATCACGTCGTTGGCATTAGGTAACCACTCTTCCAACAATGCAGGTGAATAAGGAGCAGGAACATCGGCTGTGGTAATTCGTTGTATTGGAGCGTCTAAATAATCAAAGATATTTTCTTGAACTTGGTAAGTAATTTCTGACGACACACTTCCGAAAGGCCAAGCCTCTTCCAAAATTACCAAACGATTCGTTTTTTTAACAGATTCAAAGATAGTTTTGCTATCCATTGGGCGAACTGTACGAAGGTCGATAATTTCGCACTCAATTCCTTCTTTGGCTAAAGTTTCGGCGGCGATGAAAGCTTCTTTGATAATTTTACCGAAAGAAACGATAGTAACATCTTTTCCTTCGCGTTTCACATCAGCAACTCCTAAAGGTAAAGTATATTCTCCTTCAGGAACTTCGCCTTTATCTCCGTACATTTGCTCCGATTCCATAAAGATAACAGGGTCATTATCACGGATGGCAGACTTCAGTAAGCCTTTTGCATCGTATGGATTAGAAGGAACAACAACTTTTAAACCTGGACAGTTTGCAAACCAATTTTCGAAAGCTTGTGAATGCGTTGCAGCCAATTGCCCAGCCGAAGCTGTAGGTCCACGGAAAACAATCGGAATATTGATTTGCCCACCTGACATTTGACGAATTTTTGCAGCATTATTGATAATTTGGTCAATCCCAACCAAAGAGAAGTTGAAAGTCATAAACTCCACAATTGGGCGACTTCCATTCATCGCAGCACCAACCGAAATCCCAGCAAAACCTAATTCAGCAATAGGAGTGTCAATCACACGTTTAGGACCAAATTCATCTAACATTCCTTTGGAGGCTTTGTAGGCTCCGTTGTATTCAGCAACCTCTTCACCCATCAAATAAATCGATTCATCGCGACGCATTTCTTCGCTCATAGCCTCGCAGATAGCTTCTCTGAATTGTATCGTTCTCATTTCTATGAATATATTTTGATATCGTAATAAATTAAATCACAAAAATACATATAATTATTGAATTTCATATTTTTTTGAGAAATATAATCCAAATATATTTGTAAATTATATTTTATATTGTTGAAAAACAATCATTTGTTGCTCTGTATTGAATGCTGATTTTTCCCAAAATTCAATTTTTTAATGTTTGATTTTTCATTATTCACTCTTTTTACTACTTTTGCTGTGTTATGCAGAAGAATATCAATATACTTAATAAAAGAGCTAAGTTTGAATATGAGATATTGGATAAGTATCTCGCTGGAATTGTGCTTGTTGGAACGGAAATAAAATCCATACGATTGGGGAAAGCCTCTATTGCAGAAAGTTTTTGCGAGTTTAATGAAAAAAGCGAACTTTTTGTAATTAATATGACTATCGAAGAATATGCTTACGGAACGTATTACAATCACAAACCCAAAAGTGAACGAAAGCTCTTACTTCAAAAACGAGAACTCAAAAAACTTCATAAGGAGGTAAAAACCACAGGTTTGACAATAGTTCCGCTACGGCTTTTCATCAACGAAAAAGGTTTAGCAAAGGTTGAAATAGCTTTGGTACGAGGTAAAAAATTGTACGACAAACGCGAAACCATTAAGGAGCGAGACAACAAACGAAACTTGGACAGAATCAAAAAAATGAGGTAACTACACTCACTTCCTTTTCAGCACAGGAATTTGAAGATGAACGCCTAATGTGAATCCTTTAAACATTTTTTCTTTGTTGATTGGAATGCTGTATCCAGCAGTAATGTTGGCAATAGAAAGAAGGCTAAGACCTATTTTTGGTTGAAAGGCTTGGGAATTGAGAGAAGCTCCAGCTGATAGAAGAACCAAATGAAAATCAACCCCAATTTCGGGAATAAATCTCGCTTTTTCTTCATATTTCAGGTAGTGTACTCCTCCGTAAAGGGTTGTACTTGCTAAAAAAGAATCGCCTTTAACATATCCCAATCCTAAAAAGCCTGTATTTTTGGATTTTGCGTTGTGGTTGTAACCCAAACGGACTGTAAAATCATCTAACGGAACTCCGCTGTATACCTGCGAAAAGCCTTTTAATGAGAATAATACAACAATAATTAAGAAAAATTTTTTCATAATGTGTTTTTTGTTCTTTTGATTTATCTACAAAGATAGGATTTTTGTTTTTAACAAAATCTGAATTTCAACAGAAACATATTTTCCGTAACAAAATTAAAGAATATTCTTTACAAAAGCGAAAAAGGACGAAAATACTTTCGTCCTTTTTATCCATTTTAGTTCAATACATTTGTTTTCACTGATTTTACATACCTAAAATAACGGAAAACTATCCGTTAGATCTTTTTAGGAGTTTGTTATTGATGAAATTATTTCTTCTTTTTGGTTGTGTAAAAATAACCATCAAATAACTTGTTATAAAGTGCACCTAAGTTTTCCCTATTTGTTGGAGACTTTTCAACGGGAAGTGTTCTGTTAAAAAACACGACTTTCCCCTCTTCAGCATCATAAATCATTGCAAATAAAGACGTATTCGCCTTTATAGGGGTTTGTGTATACATTCCTAATGTTAGAATTCCCATACCAATTCCTTTGGCTATTTGTCCTCCATAATTGCCTTTTCTGCGGTCAAAACCTGAATTTATCACACATAAACCATATCTTTTATTGTTTTCCTTTACAACAGAATTCATCAGTGGAGTTGTTTTTACATTTTCAATCTTTTTACTTTTGGTAATTTGATTGAAAACTTTGAGAATATCAGCTTGTAACGTATCTTTCTGACTATCTTCAACTAAGAAAGATTTTTCAATTCTCGGATTATCTGCCGAAGTAATGATTGAATCTAACAATTTTGTAGAAATCTTAGATAACGAATCATTGGGACTTATTTTGTTTCCTTGCTCAACAAAACCAATAATTGAAATTGTTTCGTGACTTCCTAAATTCGTAATGTGACTTGGTAAAACATCTTTGTTTATTAACATAGCTGATGGAGCACAAGAACTTAGTAATAAAATAGCTGTTAGTGTAGTAAAAAAATGTTTCATAAGTGGTAGAAAATTAATTTGATTTTAAAATTATTTTATATTGTTACTTTTTAGTTTCACTATCTCCTTTTCCCTGATTGTTTCTTCGTTTTATAGTGCTGTTGGTTGTGTCAATCACTTGTTCCACAGCGTTGGCAAGGGAACTATATTGCGTAGGGTTAGCGATTTTCATTGCGATAAGATACGGAATGAGTTTCCCATTGATGGCTTCGAGCAGCGGTTTTTTCAGTGATGAGGCAGAAGGAGTGTTTTTCTGCTCGGAAATACTTTTTTCGTACTCGGCACGAAGTTCAGTAAAGGCAGTTTGTTCATTGCGAAGTTGCGAAATGATTTCTTTTATTCCTTGGAGTGACGCAATTGCCGATTCCAATTCGGGGGCAGACAAATCCTTTAACAACGATTCAATAAGTGATGATTCGACAGCGTACGCCTCTTTCGTGATTTTCACCCCATATTTGGAGAAGACAGCGAATAATTTTTCGCCGTTTTCTTTCAATTGAGGGATGGGCAACGCACAATAACCGAGCAATGCCGCATTGAGTGACCGCACCAAATTATCCCTACGCAAGTCGGCTTCTTCCTGTTTGGAGAGCAACACATCGCGTTTGATGGCTTCGGTAATTTCGTGGGAAAGCGTTTCGATTTCGGTAAAAGTAGATTTCAAAAAAGCCTCCTCTTGCAAGGCAGTTTCTTTGCGATACAACACCAAAAGTAGGTCAGAAACATCATCGATTTCAGTGGTGCGAACACGTGCATCTAATTTTTTCATAGTAAATGGTTTATTTTAAGAGTTCAATTCTCTACAAAGGTAAAAATAAAAATGAAATAATATAATTTTTTAACATTTAACTATTTGTTTGTTATATTTTGAAGAAAGAAAAAGATAAAAAGGACTTCGACTTTGTCAAAAAGTTGGGAGGCATTTCAAGAGGACATCCCCCCTTACCTCCTTTAAAGGGAGATTTATAGGGCGGAAAAGTATTGTATAGAAATTTTTAGGTAATATCTCCTTAATTTTAGTTATGGTAGGAGTAAAGAAATTTAATTTTCTGCTGAATTCCCCCTTCGAAGGGGGTAAGGGGGATGTTTTACGTGAAAATTTAGGCTTCGACTCCGCTCAGCCTGACAGGATTGATAAAAATATGTTGCTTGTTTTCTTAAACGAAGTCGAAAGATGATATAAAATGTTTTACTATTTACTTATAACGATTGTTTTCTACTGAATTCCCCCTTTGAAGGGGGGAAGGGGGATGTTTTATGTAAGAATTTAGGCATCGACTACGCTCAGCCTGATAGAAGTGACAAAAATACGTCATTTGTCATACTGAGCGTAGTCGAAGTATGTTATAAAATATTTATAAGTTTATTTACTCCGATAGGGAATGACAAAAATATATTACTTATCATACTAAGCACAGTCGAAATTTGATATAAAATACTTCAATTTTCGTTTAAAACAATTGTTTTTTAGTGTCGGGGTTTTCCCGATATCTTTTTCCTGACATTTTGAAATTTCAGGGTCATCCCGATTGCTGAAAACATTTGTTTTCTATTATCGGGGTCATCCCAATAGCTACTTTCTTATGTTTTGATGCTTCGGGGTCATCCCGATTGCTAAAAATACTTGTTTTTCATTATCGGGGTTATCCCGATAATTACTTTTTGATGTTTTGATATTTTGGGGTTATACTGATTTGTGAAAATATTTGTTTTTATCATCGGGGTCTTCCTAAAGCTTATAAAGTTAAAAAGACGCTCTTAAAACGTCTTTATTCTTTTTAAATTTTATTGATTTTTTTATACAAATATCGAATGCAGTAACAAAAAGAGCATATGTTTTTAATTTATAATAAAATCAATTTATTTTACCTGTTAATTACTAAGAAAGAAATTATATAACAAACCATTTGAATTATTTTCCCGATATCATAGTACTTACTGGTTCTCCTGAATCAAAAGTGACTTTAGTTTTAAGTTCATTACGCTTACCATCATAATATGTTATTTCTAAAATCTTATCAGAAAAGTCTTTAGAAACATTTTTTAATTCTGTATCGGCTTCCTTTGAAGTTCCATGAAACTCTTTTGAATAGATCCCTTTTAGTTCAAGCTTATCAAGAGGTTTAATATGATTGATTCGATCAAGTTTTTCTAAAGAAGTAAATTTAGTACCCTGTGTTTCTAAGAGTTTAATATTATAAGCAGTGACTTCAGAATTGTTATAAATTATAAGTGAAAACCTCCACTTTAAAGTCCAATATTGATAGTAGTCTGTTCCCGCGAGGATTGTTTCTCCAAATACTTCAAAATTTTTCTCACTAATTCTTTCAGTAAATCTACCCCAAGTATCATAAACCATATCTATTTCTAAAAGAGGCGGATTTTCACTTATTCTCTCATTGAAATTGATAGCTTCAAGAGCCTTCTTCTCAGCTGATTCTTTCCATTCTTTCAATACTTCTACTGTATATGAATCAGTATCTCTATCAATCAGAGCTGCGCAATTTGCACATAACCAGATAGCATTGTCAATATCTTTCCTTTCTGAATGTGATAGTTCTTCATTATATCTTGCACCCCCTTCAGAAGCAGCGGTAATGTGAGCAGCAATTCCAATATTTAAAGCTTTATCTCTATCACTAGCTGGTCCAATAGTAGCTTTTCTACAGCTAGGATTGGAGCAACGATATCCAACTCTTTTAGCTAATATTTTTTTAGTACTTGACGAAAAATCATCTCTCATTTGTTATATTCCTTTAGAACTATTTAATGATATAAAACTTTTAATTTCTTCTTTCTTTCATACAAAAAGGCGAAAAAATCTTTCGCCCTTTCTTGTAACTTTATCCTTTACACTTTTTCCTTTTCCTTACTCCCGCAAGTTTTTAAGGCTTTCCTGAATGGTTTCAATCTTCGCCAGTGCGTCGGCTTGTTTTTTGCGTTCCATTTCCACCACTTTTTCGGGAGCGGAGCTGACAAATTTCTCGTTGGAAAGTTTTTTCTCCACCGAAGCCAAAAAGCCTTGCGTATATTTGAGTTCCTCTTCGAGTTTTTTGATTTCTTCCTCTACATTGATATTGCCCTGCATCGGAATAAAATACTCATTGGACTTCACTCGGAACGAAATCGCTCCCTCTACCTTTTGGCTAACATATTTCAGTTCGGACAAGTTGCCTAATTTAGCGATAATCAAATCGAAAGTCGTTGTCGTTTGTTCGTTGTTGAGTACCGAAAGAGGCATTTCTTCCTTAAACGGAATGTTTTTCTCTTTTCGCACGGTTCTGATGCCCGAAATTACTTCGGCAGCGGTCTCAAATTCGGCTAAAATCCGCTCATCGAATGAAGTTATTTCAGGATATTTTGCCACTACCAGAGCCTCCTGAGGTTTTCGCTCGGTGATATGTTGCCAGATTTCCTCCGTGATGAAAGGCATAAACGGATGTAACAATTTGAGGTTATCTTCAAAAATGGCGATAACTTCTGCAAAGGTTTTTTGGTCAATCGGCTGTCCGTAAGCAGGTTTTACCATCTCCAAAAGCCACGAACAGAAGTCGTCCCACACCAATTTGTAGATTTTCATCAAGGCATCGGAGATTCTGTATTTTGCAAAATCGTCTTCGGTTTCGGCAAGTACCTTTTGGAACTTATTTCGGTACCATTCTATGGCAATTCGGTTGTTTTCAGGCTGATTAGCTTCCGAAATTTCCCAACCTTTTACCAGTCTGAAGGCATTCCAAATCTTGTTGGCAAATCCGCTACCTTGTTGGCAAAGAGCCTCATCGAAAAGTAAGTCATTTCCTGCTGCGGACGATAATAAAAGCCCCACACGAACGCCGTCCGCACCAAAGTCATCAATCAATTTCAACGCATCGGGCGAATTGCCCAATGATTTAGACATTTTTCGTCCCTGTTTGTCGCGAACAATCCCCGTGAAATAGACATTTGTAAAAGGTTTTTTTCCTTTGAATTCGTACCCTGCCATAATCATTCTCGCCACCCAAAAGAAAATAATATCGGGACCTGTAACCAAATCATTGGTAGGATAATAATAATTGTATTCTTCGTTTTCAGGGTCTAAAATTCCACCAAAAACGCTCATTGGCCACAACCAAGAAGAGAACCACGTATCGAGAGCGTCTTCGTCCTGTTTTAAGTCATTAGTGGTTAGGGAGTGGTTATTAGATTTTGCTTTTGCCAATTCTAAGGCTTTTTCTTTGGTTTCGGCAACTACGAAATCTTCTTTTCCGCTACCATAATAGTATGCCGGAATTTGTTGTCCCCACCAAAGCTGACGCGAAATGTTCCAATCGCGGATGTTTTCCATCCAATGGCGATAGGTATTTTCATATCTTTTTGGGAAGAAATTGATTTCTTCACTTTCCAAAACTCCGCTGATGGCAGGTTTTACCAAATCTTCCATCTTCAAAAACCATTGGTCGAGTGGGCGTTGTTCGATAACAGCCCCTGTACGCTCCGATGTACCGACTTTATTAAGATAATCTTCTGTTTTCAGCAATAAATTTTTGGCTTCGAGTTCTCCAACTATCTCTTTGCGAACTACAAATCGGTCTTTTCCTTCGTAATGCAATCCGTGATGATTCAATTTGGCATCGTCGGTAAAGGCGTCGATGATTTCGAGTTTATGGCGTTCACCGATTTCGTAATCGTTTTTGTCGTGAGCCGGAGTGATTTTCAAAGCTCCCGTTCCAAACTCAATATCCACGTATTCGTCTTCGATAATCGGCACAACACGATTAACAATCGGCACAATTACTTTTTTGCCTTTCAGATGTTTGTAACGCTCATCGTTGGGGTTGATACAAACGGCAATATCGCCGAAAATTGTTTCAGGACGCGTGGTAGCTACCAAAAGATATTCCTCTGAACCTTCAATTTTGTATTTCAGATAGAAAAGTTTTCCGTTCTGTTCTTTATAAATAACCTCTTCATCCGAAAGAGTGGTTTTGGCTTCGGGGTCCCAATTGACCATTCGATATCCGCGATAGATGTATCCTTTATTGTATAAATCGACAAACACCTTTATAACCGAAGCATAAAGATCATCATCGAGGGTGAATTTGGTTCTGTCCCAATCGCACGAACAGCCGAGTTTTTTGAGCTGCTCAAGGATAACACCACCATACTGATGGGTCCAATCCCAAGCGTGTTTGAGGAATTCCTCACGTGTAAGGTTGGCTTTGTCAATGCCTTGTTCTTTGAGCTTTGCCACTACTTTGGCTTCGGTGGCAATAGAAGCGTGGTCGGTACCCGGCACCCAACAAGCATTGAAACCTTTTAGCCTTGCACGGCGGATAAGCACATCTTGAATTGTGTTATTGAGCATATGCCCCATATGCAAAATTCCCGTAACGTTTGGCGGGGGAATTACAATGGTGTAAGGTGTTCTTTCATCGGGAGTTGAGTGGAAGAAATTGTGTTTCATCCAGTATTCGTACCATTTGGCTTCTACCGAATTGGGTAAATATTTTGAAGGGATTTCCATACTTTGGCTTGATTTTTGTCTACTGAAATTAATTATCGTGCAAATATAAGATATTTGTTTATTTTGAAGAAAAAAATTAATTTTGCACCCGCATTTTATTTCCAGATACATCTTTTGAGAAAGGGTTATTATGGAATTTAGAAAACATTAACGATTAAATGTAAAGGTTGGCATAATTGTTGATGTTATAGAGAATATAAACTAATTTATTTAATTTTTATACCATGAAAAAGTTTTTAACATTTTTATTTGTGGCTACTTTCGGATTAGTTTCTTATGCACAAGAAACTGCTGAAATCACTTTCAAAACTGAAGAAATTGACTACGGGAAAATAAAAGTAGGAAGTGATGGGGTTCGTGTTTTTGAATTTACAAACACAGGAAAAGCTCCATTGGTAATTACAAACGTAGCTTCAAGTTGTGGTTGTACAGTGCCGTCTTGGACGAAAGAGCCAGTTGCTCCAGGAGCAAAAGGAAAAATTGAGGTAAAATACGATACAAAACGTGTTGGACCTATCAGCAAAACGGTAACTGTTACCTCAAATGCAAAACAAAATCCTGTTAAGGCATTGAGAATTAGAGGAGAAGTGCAGCAATAAATCCATAACTATTTTATATTTAACAAGAAATAAGCCATCATAAAAGGTGGCTTATTTCTTTTTTTATTTAATTATTTTTGTTGTCTTGAAAAATGTAGACTTCTGTAGCTCCAACTCCATATTTGCTGTACTCAGCATCGTAAAATTTTACATTATACCTTCCTAAAAGATATTCCAATTCAGTGCGTAAAACACCTTCGCCAACGCCGTGAATGAAAACTACTCGCTGTATTCGTTTTTCAATGGCAAATTCTAATTGTTTTCGTGCAGTTTCAATCTGAAGTGTGAGCATTTCGTGATTGGTCATATTTTTGGTTGAAGCCACTAATTGATGTATGTGTAAATCCACTTCCATTGGAGGGATTTTCTTCTCTTTTTTGGGAATGATTTTTTTCTTCTTTTCAATGTTTTTCAACAGCGAATCATCATCTGCTTCAAGAAAGTTGATTTTTAAGTTATTTTCTTTTTTTACTTTTACAATTTCCGACCTATCAAATGAAAGTTCAAATCCATCACGAGTTAAAATAGTTATTTTACTCTCTTTGATTTTAACAATTTTGCCTTGAATGGTATCATCTATAACTTCTACTAAATCACCAATTTCCATTTTTGTGAATTATGAAAAAATATTTTAGGTAAGATGCGTTTTGTCTGATTATTTCTTTTTTTCTTCTGTATCATCATCTTCTTCCTGTTTAGGAAAAATTCTTTCTTGAAAATCTTCTTCTCTTTTGGAAGGCAATGATTTTGAGATAGAATAAATACCAATCATCAGTAGCACCATTCCGCTGATTAACAAAAATTGGTCGTATTGTTCAAACCAAAAACGAAGTGAAGCCACTAAAATTCCAAGAATTATGTAAATGTAAGCAGGTTTCATATCATTAGTTTTTAATTCTCAGAATTTCTTTCGCAAGTTCAATCATTCGTGGTTCGCCAGTGTGTTTATTAGGTTCGTCAGATAGTTTTACGGTTGGAACCCATTCATTATCACTGGTTAGTACTTCCGTGAGCTTCATAACAATATTCATAGGGCGTAAGCCTACATCGTTAGTTAAATTAGTTCCAATACCAAATGAAATACCGATTTTACCTTTACAAGCCTCTGTAATTAGTTTGACTTTTTCGGTATTTAGCCCATCAGAGAAGATAATATATTTTGATAGCGGATTGATTCCTAATTTTTTATAATGATTTATGGTTTTTTCTGCAAAAACAATAGGGTCACCACTATCGTGACGAACGCCATCGAATAGTTTGCTGAACTTTTTATCAAATTGTTTGAAAAAAACATCTGTGGTATAAGTGTCTGAAAGAGCGACTCCTAAATCTCCTCTGTACACATCAACCCAATGTTCGAGAGACATTGCGTTTGACATTTTGTATCCATACTCGGCAGCGTGGAACATAAACCACTCGTGAGCGTGTGTTCCAATAGGTTTTACCTGATACTTCATTGCCATATGTACGTTGCTCGAACCCGAAAAATTATATTTCTTCGATTTTGTGAGTGTTCGCATTACAATGTCGTGTACGTGGTAAGAATGCCTACGGCGAGTACCAAATTCGGCAAAAACTACACCAAATTCCTCATAGAGTCTCACTTTTTCGATGGTATTTTCCATAATTTGTTCATCTGTCCACTGTTTAGCTTTGGTTAGTTTGTAAAAAAGTTCGCTAATCATTGCAAGTAGAGGTACTTCCCATAGAATAGTACGATACCAAAATCCTTCGACCTCAACTTCAATATTGGTTCCTTCTTGCTTAATTTTTACTTCGGTGGGGTCGTAACGATATCCTTCTAGAAAATCAATATAAGCGGGATTCAAATATGGACAATTAACTTTTAGGAATTCTTTTTCATCTTTGGTTAATTTCAAGTGAGCCATATCATTTACAGCCTGTTGCATCACCTGAGCAAATCCTTCAGGAAATTCGTGTTTTCCTCGATTGATAAATTTATAACGTCCTTTCGTATTAGGAAATAACTTCAGAACAGCACATTGCATTGTGAATTTATAAAAGTCATTATCTAAAATGGAGTTAAAAACTCGATGATTTTCTTGTGACATTGTGTTTTAAATAAAAATGTTAAACATAAAGCAAAGGTATGAAAAGAATTTATAAAAGCAAAAAGATTGTAAGTGCTTCATTATCTGATGATGTTAAAAATAAGAAGTGATTTGTTAAATAAAATAGATGTTTTAGTTAAAACATTTTATTAATAAAATGATAGAAAACCTTTAAAAATATATTGATTTGGAAAAGATATTTTTAGTTAAAGTTTTGATTTTTAGTAGTTTTGTTTTTTGTTTTAGAGGTAGCTTTAATATTATGTTTTTATAATTTCTTTCTTAAGATAAAAATGTTATATTTTGTGAATAACAAATAATTAAATACTTTTGTGGATTAAAGATTACTATACTAATTCTATTAAAAGAATCAAAGGATGAAAAAGGTTTTATTTGTTTTCACATTTTTGATTACCACATTGGTAGTTAAAGGACAACAATGTTTTGAGAATTTTACTACAACAACAAAGTCCGGGTTGTGTCTTTCAGATGCAGCATTGACTGTTAAGCTTCCTGATGGCTGTGCAGGTACGTATGCAGTGGAACTGATAGAGCCCAACCAAATTGGGCTACCAAGTGTTCCTCTTTTAGATGCTGACGGAAGCTATACATTCACAAATTTAAAGGCAGGAACTTATACAGTTACCTTAATAAATCAAGGTAATTCTGCTCGTTCAACTTCCAAGGTGGTTCAGGTTACTTCAACGTATCGTAATATCGATATTACACCTCCACAAATTACAGCCCCAAGTTCGGCTGGAAATGATGCTCGTGTTCGATTTAACATACGTCCGACAGGAGGAATTGGTCCCTTTAAAGTAAGTCTTGTGAATGCAGATGGAACGCCTTTGAATATACCTTCACAAGAAATTCAAAAGTCAACAACCAATGCTTTAGTAACATTTCAAGGGACAGCAGGTACACCTATTTCAACAGGAAATGTAATCATTGTTATTGAAGATTTAGCAAATAATGTACCCGATTGTGGTGAAATCCGCAAAGAACCAGTTCAAATTCCGATACCTGATCCAAGTTCGCAGTTTAGAATAACTAAAAATGGTGCTGTTTCGCGAATTCGTACGGATAGCGATTGTAAACATCAATTTTGGATACGTATTGAAAGAGAAGATAAAACTCAGCTTACAACGGCAAATGTTCAGTATTTGCGTCAGTCAGGAGTGGCTGTTATCCGTAATTTAACTACGGGTGCTGAGTACGATATTTCACATACTTTTGCTGACGGAACTATTAGTGAACCATCGTCTTACTATACTGGGTATAATTTCAACGTAGGAGATGTAGTTGAATTAATTGTACAAGGAACTACAAATACAATCCACGAAAAATTTACGTTGACTTCTGAAATGATGAATCCAATGTACAAACAACCAGGAGACCCAACAACAAACACAGCAGTTTATCTATGGAACATAGCCAATAGGGCGTGTAATCCTGATGAGTGGAATATGTCTGTGGGCGAATACTGGATGTGGAGACAATTTCCTAATGAGGCAGATGCTTCAAAACCCGCTACTTATGGGCGTTATGAATGGTATCAACCAATGCGTTATGCGTGGCTTACAGAAGCACAACGAGCTGCAGGAGAGATTGGTTACTATTACGAAGTATATCGTGGACCTTCAGTGAATGGTCCTTGGACAAAACTTACACACGGAATAGATTATAGGCAAGATAATGCTAATAATATTGTGTTATTACCTCGAGTAACGCAGCAAGGAAGGGCATTTTTTAGAGTCGTCTATAAGAATAACTCAACAGGTGCAAAAGCTCCTAATTCTTGTTATGAGCCAGAGAGAGTGCGTTGGATGCAACCTATTAATGAGAATTATTTAGAAAGAGCTTACGATGGTCTTGAGATGGGAGCGGGTGTTTTTGAGAATACCGTTTCATTACGTCTTTACATCTCAACAACTCGTTTTGTATATCCAGCTAAAATCAGTATTATGCCGGCTGATGGCAGTACATCAAAGACTTTTACTACATCATTGCCTTTAGATACAGGTACTCACCAGCAGACAGTTAAATTCCCTATTGAGGAAGATATACCTGATCCAGCGGTGGTAGTTCCGAAGGTAAGTTTTTCAATAAAAGGAGATTTTCCTGAAGGAGATTATAATATCACTTTCACTGATGCCTGTGGAAGGAGTATTACCAAACTTATACCTTTGAGAAAACCAGCTAAGTACGATGGTGATTTTGTACGAGTAGATCAAGGGTGTCAGTATGCCTCAGTTTCGTATGATGTGAAGGCAAATTATCCGAAAACGGCACTCGCTTATTTTACTATAGGTGTACAACATAAAACTTCTAGTGGATGGAGAAGTGTGCCAGGACAACCAACTTTGCGAACAGGATCAGGAACTTTCTATAACTTGCCTCCAGGTGAATATCGCTTTTATATGACCAATATTGCTTATTCAATGTTGGAGCGTATGGTATGGGATAACAATGTTGGTAGATATCGAGTTCCTAATTCACCTATTGAATATACCTCTGACGGATTTACAGTAATCGAACCTTGGAATACTCATTTGAGGGGTACTGCAGAATGGCAACGAGGTATGGTTCGATTTATTACAAATTATCACGAATTTACTATAAATGATACGAAACCATTACAAACTGATGTTTCGTCAACATATTGCGACAGAACCAATGGTAATGGATTAGTAGCAATAGCTGTAAAAAATCCAGAAGACATTCGATATCCACTTACGTTTAGATTGAAAGATGCAACTGGCAAAATTATTTCAAAAACTTATGAAAAAGGTTCAGGAGCTACATCGCACGTTTTTTCTAATGTTTCAGATGGAGATTATGTAGTTGAAACAGAGCATACTTGTGGAAAATGGTATAATAATGTAACTGTAAAAGCAAGTAATTATGCAAATCCAAGAATGCGATATACTTTGGAAAACCTTGACCCGTGCTTGGGAGGAGAAGTGACGCTTATTTTCGGAGGCTCCGAGCAGTTATTTGATATTGAATGGTTTAGATTAGATGATGATGGTAATGAAATTCTTCCAAGTATTGGTACAGGAAAACAGGTCAAACAGTTTGTTTCATCAACAACCACATTCAGAGCTAAATACAAAATAAAATCACTGGAAGGCATATGTCCTGGAACAAAATTGGAAGGTGTTTTAGAAAATACAATTACCATAGAGCCAGATAAGACAGCACCAATAATCACAGGGTGTCCTGTAACCCCAATTGAAGTAAATGCTGCTGTTGGAACTTGTTCCGCTATTGTTAATTGGGAAACTATCACTGCAACAGATAATTGTACGTGGACACATACACAAACTCACCAAAGTGGTGATCGTTTTGATATTGGAACACATACCGTAACTTATGTATTTACAGATGCTTCTGGAAATACAAGTACTTGTACATTTAATGTAGTTGTGAAGTCAAATGCGTTGAATCTAAATGTGAACGCTTCTTATATTGATGGAACAGGGAATGTTCTGACTCAAGATTTGGCTCTTAATCAGCAATTTCAATATAGAATAGAATACAAAAATATTGGTCAAGAGAATATTACGACATCTACACTGACGATTAAATTTTCAGATAATCCTTATATTACGATAGGAGAACCTGTTGTGACAGACGCCTCAGTGGGTAGTTATGTGCCTACATATACTAAGAGTGATAGAACATTCACTTTTGTTCTACCTAAAGAAACACTAAGAGGTAATAGTGAGGAGCGTAAAATTTACATTCCGTTAGCTGTTAATGGTGATTATTCGGAAATAGGAAAAGCCTGTATGAATTTCTTATCTACGAATTATGTATTTGAATATGAGGGAGGTAGTCAAGATTGCTTGATTCCTAAACAAATCAAAACAGCTACAAATACAATTGCCATTTCTACAGAAAATAACGAGCGTTCTGAACTTTTCTGTGCAGGTTCTTCATTGGAATTAACTGCTACAGAAGGCTTTGATTCATACAAATGGTATCTTGATGGAGTGTTAATACCAACATCAACCTCACACACACATTTGGCAACAAGTGCAGGAGTTTATACCGTTGAGAAAATTAAAAACTGCGATGGCACTACGTTGGTTAGCAAAGAAATTATCAAATTTAAAGAACACGATGCTTCGGATATAGATTTGATTAAAGCTCAAGCCAACGGAGGAGCAATTTGTGGGGCTGATGGAAGATGGACAAGCCACTTTATATTGTGTAATGAGCCATCAAGAACCATTAAGGTAAATTTCGTTAATACAAAATTGGAATGGCAACGTTACAACGGAACCAATACCAATAGTAAATGTCCTGATTATGGAGGAGATTGGCGTATTGATGCAAATGGCGTAGGAAATACGTTTACAGCTAACACGCAAGGAAAGTATCGTTTGAAAGTTACTTCAAATAATGGTTGTGAAGCCTATTACTATTTTGATGTGTTTGTGAATACTTTGGCAGGGGAAATTGTTCAGCCAGTAGGGCACATAACTAATTATCAGCCAGGTAATTTCACTATCAGAATGATGACTGAAGGAATCACGTATCAATATACGTTGAAAAATGCTACAGGACAGATAGTCAACGGAATTAACAAAGCTACAGGTTCTCACGATTACAGAATTACAGGGATTTCAGAACCAGGTACTTACACGGTTGAAGTTACTTCTCCAAATTTGGCAAATTGTTCAACAATTCTGACAGCAAAAATAGAAAAGCAAACTGAGTTGACTGCAACAGCAACTCCGAAAGCTTGGACAGATTGCAATAAACTAAATGTTCTTTTTGAGGTTCAGGGAGGAAAATCTCCATACGAATTTGCAATATGGAAAATCAATGGAGTTCAAAAATACCCTGATTATGCTTCTATTCCTGCATCTGAGTTCAACATAGCTACTATCCCAGATGGTCAAAGCTTTATTGAAAAAGAGATAACCATCACACAACCAGGTGAATATATCTTTGTTACGAAAGATGCTAATGGAGCGTATGCTGAAACTCCAAAAGTAGATATTTATCCAGAAGGAATTGATGGCTATACAATTGATACTAAAGATATTATTTGTGGATTTGCTACCAATTCTGGACAGATTTCAGTTAACTTTAATTCAAGATTGCAAAACATCATTACTGAACTTTATAAGTTAGATGCAGCAGGAAATAGAGCAGAAACATATACACCAAATGCAACAGGTTTCTATGATGGATTAACGGCAGGAAAATATGAATTAGAGATAAGTATCAAAAAGAGTGGAATAAAGATATGTAAGTACATTAATCCAATTGAAATACGTGAAAATGAGAATACTCTAAAAGCCTTTGCAGGAGTAGTTGAGGATGAATCTTGTGACAATGTAAATACTCCAAGAAAATACAAAGTACACGTTAATAACGTAACTGGAGGTTCAGGAACGGGATATGTATATAGTTCTAATGGAGTTGATTACGGAACATCAAACGTGTTGTATTTGAGTGCTTCTGGTAAGGTTTACGTAAAAGATAGCAATGGTTGTCCGCTTGAAATCGACGTAAATATTACTCCTTTAATGCCACCAACGATTTCAGTAAGCAATGTAGAATACACTTGTAGTGGACAAGGAACGTTTACTATAACGGCTACACCTTCAGGTGATTATGAATATGAAGTGGTAGGAAATGGTGTTAATGAGAGAAAGAAAACAAATGTTTTCACACTTCCTGTCGGAAATTATTCAGTTTTTGTTCATTACAGACCAGGAAGTTCATCAGCTACTACACCTAACTATCTATTTAAGGAAGATTTTGGAGTGGGAGAAGATACGTGCGATAATTCAGTAACTTATATGACTTGTAAACCTAATGAGGCTCTTGAGAGTAATCAATATGTAATTACAAGTCGTGTACAAGGAAAAACTGAATGGGTAAGCCCCACACCAACAGATGCTTCTGCAGTGGCAAATGGTCGTTATTTGGCTGTAAATGCAAACTCTAATCAAGGTAATTTAGGAATTATCTATAGAAAAGAAATCAAGGATGTGATTCAAGGTGCTGACCTCAAAGTAAGTTTGAAGTTACACAATTTGTTGTCTCCTACTTATTCAGGAGGTAAGAATCCAAATATTGATTTAGTAATCTTAAATGCCATAGGAGGAGTTGAAATTCAGAGAATTGGCTTAGGACAAATTTTAGCAACAGGAAATTGGGAACCAAAATCAGTGATTTTCAATGCGGCTCTTATCACGACAAGTGAATTGGTTTTCGAAATTCGTAACAAGGAAGCAGCCTCAGCTCAAGTGGGTAGTGATTTGGCAGTTGATGATATTGTAATCTGGCAAGATACTAAACTTTGTAATGTCCGACTTGAAAGTCAATCAGTTTCAGTTGAAGAAAATAAAGCTTTCAAAGTTACGGGAACTCCTGAAGATGCAAAATGTGGTAACGTAGGAAAAGTTAATCTGAAGATAGAAAACTTAAATGGAGCGAATATCTCGTACTCAACAGATAACGTGAATTGGACGGCTTTAACCGTTACACCAATTTCTACATCGGAAGATTCTGCTGTTATTGATAATTTACCAGCAACAATTAATGGTATCGTTTATATAAGAAAGGATAATGACCATAGTTGTGTTGCAGAGGTTAATTATATAATCAATGCTCCTGAAACGATTTCAGTTACAACAACGTTACTCAGAGGCGTTAGCTGTGATAATGCTAATGCTGAAGTAAGGGTGACAGCAACTGGAGGTACAAAACCTTATCAAACTTTCAAAATAGGTACAACTACTCAACCAGCGATAAATAATGAGGCAACATTTAATACATTACCAGCAGGAACGTATGAAGTGGAAGTAACCGACGCAAATGGCTGTATTGCAACTTCAACATTGGAAATAGCTGATAAATTGCCTTTAACATTGGAGGTTGAAAATCTTGAACCTTGTTCCGCTGGAGGAGACACAGGAAGAATTCAGATAAGTGTAACAAATGGTAATGGGAATTACAGATTTAGCCAAAATGGTGTAGATTTCTATGCAAGTCCTTTTGCAAACGGAGCTTACTATGTATTTGAAAATCTGTCTGTAGGAACTCACATATTTACAGTGATAGATGGATTAAATTGTAAACAACAAATTTCAGCCGTGATTTATGAACCATTACGATTGAATGTGGAAGGACCAACAGAGCATTTAACTTGTCATCAAACAAGTAAAGCTGTTTATAGCTTGAAAGCTACTGGTGGCGATCCAACTAAGGTAAAAGAATTCTTGTGGAGTAACGACGGAACCACTTTCAATAGTGGAAATACTACAGGGGTTAACATTGTTACAACGGGTAATTCTGCTGTTTTTTCAACTACTGAGGAAGGAACTTATTACTTCAGAGTGAGATATGAGTATGAGGCAGGTAACTATTGTATGGCAACCAGTTTGAAACGAGAAGTTAAGATAGTTAAGCCGAAATTTAAAGGAACAATTCCTTCTACAAATATAACTTGTGGAGGAGTTGCTTCAGGAAGAATAGACGTGTCAGCAAGTAATATTGAAGGAGGACAAAGTCCTTACGAATTGTTATTGTTTGATGGAACTACCACAACGACCCATTCAGTTGGAAGTATAACAGGGTTGAAAGCAGGAAATTATAATCTTACTATTAAAGATGCAGGAGGATGTTTCTCTGAACCAGCTTCTGTAACCATTACTGAAAATCCAGCATTAAAAGTTTCTTATAAAACAAAAGAAGTTCATTGTAACGCAGGACAGGGAATGGATTTAGGGTCTGTTGAAATAGAGCTTGTTAGCGGAGGAACAGCACCATTCAGTATTGAAATGAGATATAAAGACGTAGTTCACGCAGGTCCAGTTCATACAGAAACTAATTTGACAACAGGGTCAGTCGTTAGAAAAGCGGGATTAATTCCACACGATTATACATATGTAATTACAGATGCTAACGGATGTAAAACAGAAGGAACATTTAGTGTTGCAGCAACATCTGACAGGATTATAGCTTCTGTAACAGGAATTGCAGCGGGTTGTGCAACAGGGTCAATTACAGTCTCTGCATACAATGCGGGAGGACAATCTATTGCAGATGGTTCTCACTGGTTTGCTGTGTACACACTTGGATTGACACCTCCTACAGGAACGCCTCCTACTACTGGAGATACTTGGGTTGTAGGTGGAACAACTTGGTATAGAGGATCCAAAGTGAAAGTAACCGATCACTCAGGAAATCTTGTAGACGGAGCAACTGCTACATTACGTGATTTGATACCGGGGGCAAAATACAGATTTATAGTGTATGACAATACAACAAAATGTTATATTATAGAAGAGGCTGGTGAAGTACCTCCAGCTCAATCAAATCTGAAGATTTCTGCTCCAACACCTACATCAACTACTTGTAATAGTGCCAATGACGGAAAAGTGCGCTTTACATTGTCAGATTGGGATGGCTCAACTACAAGTATTGAATATGAAGTTTATACATATTCAGATAACAGACCAACAACTTTCAGAGGTTCTTTGCCAGTGGTAACGCCTATGAATATAGAAATTGAGGACTTACCAGCCAATAAATACTATGTAGTATTTACTGAGAATGTGACAGGTTGTAAAAAAGCCTCTGAACCATTTGTTATCGAGAAATCATTAACAGAATTAGTTGTTGAAAATCCAACAACGAGCAATGATAATTGTAGAGGAGGCAACGGGCAAATTTCAGTAGAGGTACGTGATGGTCAAGCTCCATACAAATACTATTATCATAATCTGGCAACTCCAGCTCCTATAATTGGTTCCACAGCTTTAACAACCCAATTAGATGCATCAACCGATACTTCATCTAAAAAAGTTGATGCAGGACAATGGATTGTATTCGTAAGAGATGCTTCAGGATGTATTAAAGCTACGTCTCCAATCACAGTTGGAAAGGACACGGAACCTGCTATAAATTCAATCGAAGTTGAAGACCCTTGTGCGAACACCACAACTTTTGCAGTACGATTGAATCTTTCACAAGTAGGAGTAGGGCAACATAGTTATCAAGTACTTATGGGAACATCAGTAATATCAACTTGGACAGATATTTCCATAGCTTCAGGAATTACCTCATTCTCTTTACCAATTCGTTTGGCTGCAGGAAATACTTATACCATTGAATTGAAAGATGGAAATGGTTGTGAAGTGACGGGTACGATAAATATACCTTTGCCAATGGAATATAAATTAAGTTCGTCACCAATGGCTTGTGGTACAGATGAAGTTAAAATAATTCTTTCTGACATAAAAGGAGGTTCTGGTAACTACGAATACAAATTAGATAAAGTATATGATATAGATGACCAAGGAAATGAGTATGTAGTTCCGATAGTTACAGCAGGATTGGCTTCAGTAGGGACAAAAGTAATACCAATAAACAATGGTGCAGGTAAGTACAGAGTACGACTATATGATTCAGCGAATAAGAAATGTTATATTACGAAAGAAATCAAAGTTGATGAACCAGTTCAGCCTCAAATAGAAGTAGTTAGTGTTACTAATTCAATTTGTTTTGCTGGAAATGGCTCACTGCGAGTACAGGCTAAACCAAACACAGAAGCACCATTCACATTCAGAATTATAGCTACAAGTAATCCTGTGATAACAACACCAATTGTAGCGACTACTTCAGGAAATGATTATGCAACATTTGATAATCTACCAAGTAGTGACACAGGAATTGTTTACACTATAGAAGCTACATCTGCTAAAAATTGTACTGTGACAACAACAGCAACAATTACTTCGCCAAGTGCAGTGACCATAGCACCTGACGCTCTGAAAGCTGATAAATATCAATGTGTAGCGAACACGAATTTACCAACATATCCTATTCTAAGTTTCGATTTGGGTAAAGTTAGTGGAGGAACACAAGCTTATAGCCGTATAGAATTTTATGAAGTGGGGGTAGCAACAGCTTTGAGTACACAAGTGGTAACAACAGGTAAAACGATTTACACTTATGGATTATCACAACATTTGACTACTCAAAAGTCATATAACGTAAAAGTGTACGATGCAAACGGATGTTCGGAAGTTTCCTCAAATATAACCATTCAACCTGCGTTGATACTTAACAAGGTATCAATTACAACCGACAAATTGATAGATTGTAATACAAACTTGCAAGATATTACAGTAGAGTTGACAACAGGAACACCATATAATAATGAGGTGATTGTTTATAATGTGGTAAAACGAAATCAAGATGGTAGCGAGGCTTTCTATACAACGAAAATATCAAATTCATTGACAGAAACATTCAGTTTGCCTGTAGGAAACTATACTATTGTAGCAGTTAATAGGGATACAGGTTGTGAAGTAAAAACATCATATGATGTTCATTCTCCAGAAACATTCATACTTACTGCAACAAATCCGGTAAATGTGAAATGCCATAATGGTTCAGATGGTGAAATAACACTAACATTTACCGATACAAGACTTACAGATGGTGATCAAGCAACAGACGGATTCACCTATGTGATAAGCCCAATAGCTCCATCAGCAGGTTCAACTAAAAATGGAACAGCTAACGGCAGAAAAACAGAAACCATTACTGGATTATTAGCTGGTAAGTACCAAGTAACAGCAACTTCTATTAAAAATGGTTGTACAGCTATTGCTTCGTTTGAAATTACACAAAGCGAATATCCTATTTCTGCTACAGCAACTGAAACCTATGGGGTTACTTGCTTGAACAATAGAGGAGAAGTTATGGTGACTGTTAATGGAGGAAAAGCTCCATACCAAGTAACTTTAACGTCTGTTGATGGTTCAGTAAATCAAACCAAAACAGGAGGAAACGTTACTGACAATGGCGGGCAATTCTTGTTTATTGGTTTGAAATCTGATCCAGTTTCTGGTTCATTAGCTTACAATGTTTCGGTTACAGATGCCTCAGGTTGCGTTCAACCGGATATAACAACAGTAACACTTGTGCATCCCATTCCTGTTACTGCTACGGCTACCATTACTCAGGAAATAACTTGTCCGGGGGCAAATGATGCGATTATTACAATAAGTAACGTATTAGGAGGTTCAGGAGCAGGAACTTATAACTATGTTCTGCAAGGTACAAAAACATCGATTACGCAATCATCAACGGTATTTACAAACTTACCACCAGATACATACACAGTAATTGTAACTGATGCTTGGGATTGTGATGTTACAGTAGGAACATTAACTATTGTTGATGCAACTCCAATGACCTTGACAAGAACAGGTGCGGAATTAACTGTTTGTTATGCAGAAAAAACAGCTTGGATTAACGTGGAAATTCAGGGAGGAACAGCTCCTTATGTAGCAGAACTTCTGAGAACTGATGCTGTTGTGAGCATACATACACAGAATGTTACTGCAGCAGACCCTAACTTCCGAGTACCAGCAATGTTGGGAGTGGGTGAGTACGAAATAAGAATCACAGATGCCAGAGGTTGTACGTTGTCACCAACTTACAAATTTGAGGTAAAAGAGGTTCCAGACCTTACTTCAAAAGCAACTCAAGAGGGAACTTGTGAGTCCAATGTTTATAAAACTTGGATTGAAGTGAAATTCAGAACTAATGTCAATTTTGATAAGTTGAGTTATCAGTTGGGAGCAGGTCCTAAGAGAGCATTCTCCAGACATACTGACAATATTGGTTATATTGATGAAAATGTGTTTGAAAACTTAACGGGTACACAAACGCTAACTATTTTCTATAATGATGTTGATGTAGAAACCAGACTTCCAGTGGAATGTGTATACGCTCTAACAGAACCGATTCTTATCGAAAAAACATTGCAATTAGGTGAAGTTCAGGTAGTTCCTAACACTAAGATAAATACGATCGAAGTTAAAGGGAAAGATGGGGTTCAGCCATATACGTATGTGTTTAATGGTCAAAACCAAGGAGAAAATGGTGTATATCAACTAAGGTTTACTGACCCAGAAGAAGTCATCAACGGAAAACGATATAAAGTTATCAATGTAATTGTTTATGATTCAGCTGGTTGTTCAAGTACAAAGGTTATAAAAGAAGAATATTTTGATATTGAGATTCCGAATTTCTTCACTCCTGATGGAGATGGTGTAAATGACACTTGGAAACCTAAATATGCTGAAGATTATCCTTATATGAGAGTTTATATTTACGACAGATATGGAAGAAAAATTAAAACTCTTTCTCAAGGTGAAGGTTGGGACGGAACCTATGAAAACAGAGCTCTTCCAAGTGGCGATTATTGGTATATTATTGATTTGAATAGCAATATTGATTCACGTAAATTCAATGGAAACTTTACGCTATACCGATAAATCGTAGCAAATCAGCAGAATAAAAAATGGAAAGTTAGAGAAGTTTTTCTTGAACTTTCCATTTTTTTCATACCTTTGGGATGTCAAACTAAAATTTTGTAATTATGCCTAAAAAAATAACATTAAAAAGGTTTACTATTGCTGCCGTTTCTGTTATTTTTGCAACTTCTTGTAAAAATAATACTGAAACGATGAAAAAGACAGAATATCCAGATATTCAGCCACCTGTGGCGAAGAAAGTTCCTCACAAATTGGAAAAATTTGGTGATGTACGTACCGATGATTATTTTTGGTTGAATCAACGTGAAAACCAAGAAGTTATCGACTATCTGAACGCCGAAAATGAGTATTACCAAAAAATGACGGCTCACACTAAGGATTTTCAAAACTCGCTTTTCGAGGAAATGAAATCCCGAATTAAAGAAGATGATTCGTCCGTACCGTATTTCCGAAACGGATATTGGTACATTACTCGCTATGAAACTGGAAAAGATTATCCGATTTATGCACGTAAAAAAGGAACTTTGGACGCTCCCGAAGAAATTATGTTCGACTGTAACGAAATGGCAAAAGGACACGCTTATTTCCAACTTGCGGGAATTTCTGTAAGCGATGATAATAAATGGGCTGCTTTTGGTGTGGACACCGTTTCTCGTCGCCAATATGTGTTGCAAATCAAGAACTTAGAAACGGGTGAAATTCTTTCTGAAAAAATTGAAAACACCACAGGTTCAGCAGCTTGGGCAAGTGATAACAAAACGCTATTTTATACCCAAAAAGATCCACAAACGCTTCGTTCCGATAAAATTTATCGTCACGAATTGGACACGGATACCAAAAAAGACGTACTTGTTTTCCACGAAAAGGACGATACTTTCTATACGTATGTATATCGTGAAAAATCAAGAAAATACATTGTTATCGGTTCAGGAAGTACGCTTACATCGGAATATCAAATCTTAAAAGCGGACAATCCAACGGGTGATTTTAAAGTATTTCAGAAACGTACACGAGGTTTGGAATATGATATTTCACACTATGGTGATGCTTTTTACATCGTTACCAATAAAGACAATGCGACGAACTTCAAGTTGATGAAAACCGCTGAAAATGCGACTTCTGCCGAGAATTGGAAAGAACTTATTCCGCATCGTGAAGACGTATTTTTAGAAGGAATCGAAATTTTCAAGAATTTCTTAGTGGTGGAAGAAACGTTCAATGGTTTAAATAGAATTGAAATTCGTCCTTGGAGTGGTGGGCAGTCGTATTATTTGCCTTTCGAAAGTGAAACTTATACGGCATATACTACACAAAATGTTGATTTTGATACAGATGTATTGCGTTACGGATATCAGTCGATGGCAACACCTGCTTCGGTGATTGACTTTAATATGGTTACCAAAGCAAAAACGGTGCTAAAGGAGCAACAAGTTTTGGGTGGAAATTTCGACAAAAATAACTACGTAGAAGAACGAATTTGGGCAACTGCACAAGATGGAACAAAAATTCCGATGTCGATGGTTTATCGCAAGGGAATGAAAAAAGATGGTAAAAATCCGTTGTTGTTGTACGCTTATGGTGCGTATGGACATACAGTAAGTCCGTATTTTTCCTCTTCTCGATTGAGTTTGCTTGATAGAGGTTTCATTTATGTGATTGCTCACATTCGTGGAGGGCAATATTTGGGCAGAAAATGGTATGAAAACGGCAAAATGCTACACAAAAAGAATACATTTACCGATTTTGTTGATTGTTCTAAACACTTGATAGCTGAAAAATACACTTCAAACGAGCATTTGTATGCCGAAGGAGGTTCTGCAGGAGGTTTATTGATGGGAGCTGTGGTAAATATGGCTCCAGAGCTTTATAACGGTGTGATTGCAGCAGTTCCGTTTGTTGATGTGATAACCACAATGCTCGATGATACCATTCCTTTAACAACAGGAGAATATGACGAGTGGGGAAATCCGAATGAAAAAGAGTATTATGATTATATGCTTTCTTATTCGCCTTATGACCAAGTAAAAGCACAGAATTATCCGAATATGTATGTTTCTACAGGATTGCACGATTCGCAAGTACAATACTGGGAACCAGCTAAATGGGTGGCTAAATTACGTCAGATGAAAACCAATAATAATTTGCTGTTCCTCGACACGAATATGGATGCAGGGCACGGCGGAGCCTCTGGTCGTTTTGAAGCTCTGAAAGAAACCGCCAAAGAATACGCGTTTATGCTGGATTTGCAAGGAATAACTAAGTAAAAGTAGTAAGATGTATATAAAAAAGTCTCATTTTGTAAAAAATGAGACTTTTCTTTTTTTATGCAAATAAAATTTCATAAAGAAAATATTTTGAGTAAATTTGTAAAAATATTTTCTGTGGTGTAAAAAATATTAACAGAAATTTTTTATTTCATAAAATAAGTTTTAGATTTGGGAAAGAATTAAAAAAAATTATTCTGTGATACGTTCAACAAAAAATGAAATACGAATACTTCTAATAAATAGAAGAACATTTAAGATGCTGATTTGTATTCTTTTATCTGTACTTTTGTGGGTGCTTATTCGGTTGTCGAAAAATTTGCAAAGGGAATTTTCTGTTGATATTTCGATTACGAATGTTCCTGAAAATATGTTTTTGAAATCATCTCAAACCCACCAAATTAAAATTCTTGCAGAAGGAAAAGGATATGCTTTATTTAAGTACTATTCTGGCATTCAAGAATTAAGTATAGATTTCAATGATTTAGAACATATTGAAGGAAAAAAATATAAACTTTCTACAAATATTGCAAATAAGTTAAATTCTTCATATTCATCGGAACTGAAAATACAAAACACATATTCAGATACTATTTACGTCGATTTACAAAAAAAATATACTAAAAAAATACCTGTAGAAGTTGATTTGAATGCTGATTTTCAGAAAGAATACCAACTTACAGAAATGATTGTTCAGCCAGATTCGGTAATAGTTTCGGGGGCAAAATCTGTTATAGATACATTGAAAACCATTTCAATATCTTTTCCTCTTCAAAAAAATGTAAAGTCTTCATTTGAAAAGTCTTATCATTTGAAAAATACAGATTGCGTAAAATTTGACAAGAATAAAATAATCGTTAAAGCAATTGTCGATAAAATGAGTGAGCAGCTCATCAAGATACCTGTACAATTGCTTAATATACCTGAAGGAAGTCAAATTAAAATTTTTCCTACAGAGGTAACTATTTTATGTTCAGGTGATTTGAATATACTTAAAAAAATAACTTCAGATGAAATAACTGTAATAGCAGATTATAACAACGTTCAAAATAATAAATATTTACCTTTAACGATTCGGACAAAGTTAAAACGTGTGAAATTATCATTTTTGAATGAAAATAAAGTTGATTTTTTAATTCGGAAGATATGATGATAGTGGGGCTGACCGGAGGAATTGGTAGTGGAAAAACTACAATTGCAAAAATGTTTGAGAAATTAGGAATTTCTGTTTATATATCAGATCAAGAAGCTCAGAAATTGATAGAAAGTGATGAAAATATTAAAAATAGAATAAAGTCTTCATTTGGAGAATTGGTTTATATCAATGGTAAATACAACAGAAAATATATAGCAGAAATTGTTTTTAAAGACAAAGATAAATTATCTATAATCAATGAGATAGTTCATCCTGAGGTAGCAAAACATTTTTCAGAGTGGAAAACTAAGCAAAATTCACCTTATGTAATCAAGGAGAGTGCAATTTTATTTGAGAGTGGGGCTTATCAAAGTTGTGATTATATCATTACTGTTATAGCTCCTGAGCAAGAACGAATTCGTAGAGTAGTTGAAAGAGATGGAGTTAGCGAAAAATCTGTAAGAGAACGGATAAAAAATCAATGGACAGATGAAAAAAGAATTAGTCTGTCGAACGAAGTTATAAATAATATAAATATTGAAATCTCTTCGTTAAAAGTACAAGAAATACATTCTAAATTAATTAAAAAATTGAGAAAACAATAATTTGGAATTTATTTAAGTTAAAATTTAGTTAAAAAATAAAATTAAGAAAATTTTTGTATTAGTTTTGTACAATGAAAGGTAAGTTAAGTACAATAGTCATTGTTTTGATGAGTATTTCTTTGTTAGGAATTATCATCATTCAGGGGTATTGGATTAAGTCTGCCATTGATGATAGGGAGGAAGCCTTTATGCATTCTGTCCAGCAAGTGTTGAACTCTGTGATTAACGATTTGGAGCAGACTGAGATAAGCAAATATGTTGCTCAAATTGTTGATTTAAAGGAGAAAGATACCACATTAGTCTTGAAAGAATCCTCCCTTAGGGAGTTTATGTATGTTCAAGAAAATAAAAATACAAAGGAAACGTTCATTTACAAACATGGTGTTTTAGAAGAGGATTATAGTTTGCCAACTAGTTCAGGAATAGCAGATTCGCTGTCAATCAAAAATTATATTAGTAGGCAATCAGAGCAACGAATTAGTTTTGGAAAGAACATAGACAATAAAGTTACCCCAAGCGTAGAAACTTACGAAAAGTTTAGTCGTTTGCCAGAAATAGAGCGGTTAATGATACAGGAGTCTTTCAAGAATATTATTGAAAAATTACCTATTATAGACAGAGTTTCTTCTCAGCAAATTAGCTATCTTGTCAATAGAGAAATGAAAAATCGGGGGTTGGATATTGATTTTGAATTCGCGATATATAATCGGAATATATTAACGAATATTCGTTCGAAGTATTTTGACCCCAATGAGATGAATGAATATCGGGCTCCTTTATTTACGGATAGCTCTGGGGATTTAATGTATGAGTTGGCTTTGATATTTCCACAACGTGAGCGGTTTGTGTTTTCATCAGTAATCGGAATAGCTTCATTATCAGTTGTTTTTATGATTGTTATTATAGGTGTTTTCACAATTACTTTAAATCAAATGGTTACCCACAGACGGATATCTCAAATTAAAACGGATTTCATCAACAATATCACACACGAATTTAAAACACCAATTGCAACTACAAGTTTAGTTCTTGATGCAATCAAAAATCCGATGACAATCAGTAATCCTGATAAAATTTTAACGTATGTTAATATGTTAAAAGATGAAAATAAGAGAATGCATTCGCAAGTAGAAAATATTTTACAAATTTCTCGACTTGAAAAAGGGGAACTAAATATTGAAAAAGAACCTTTGGATGTTCATATACTGATAGAAATGGCTATCGGACACGTGCAAATGATGCTGAATGAAAGAAATGGGGTAATTCGTACACATTTGATGGCAGAAAATGCCGATATATCGGCAAATGAGTCACATTTCACGAATGTTCTGATAAATGTAATTGAAAATGCAATAAAATATTCGCCCGAGGCTCCTGAAATTGATATTTATACGGAAAATATCAAGAATAACAAAATTCTCATTCGGGTAAAAGACCAGGGACAGGGAATGAGTAAACAGGCTGTGCGACAGGTTTTTCATAAGTTCTATCGTGAACATACAGGCGATTTACACAACGTTAAAGGACACGGGCTGGGACTTGCCTATGTAAAAAGCATAGTAGAAGACCATAACGGAACAATATATGTAGAAAGCGAAAAAGGGAAAGGAAGTACATTCTTCATACAGCTTTCTGTTATTTAAAAATGCAAATACTAAACTATAAATATTACTAACTTTACTACTGGCTTCTTGAAAAATAGAGCGTAACTTTAAAAAATAAATAAAATGATGAGTGTAAGTGAAAATTCGTATGATATGAAAACAACAACAACTAACAAAAAAATTCTTTTAGTTGAAGACGACCCCAATTTTGGAACCGTTCTGAGGGATTATTTGGTAATGAGTGGTTTTGATGTCGCTCTTGCCAAAAATGGAATGGAAGGTTTTGATAGATTCAGAAAAGAGCCCTTCGACCTTTGCATACTTGATGTTATGATGCCTTACAAGGATGGATTTACGTTAGCAAAAGAAATTCGTGAAAAAAATGAAAAGATACCAATCATTTTCCTAACTGCACGAACAATGCGTGAAGATGTGTTGAAAGGATATAAAGTGGGAGCTGATGATTATCTGAACAAACCGTTTGACTCTGAAATTCTTTTGATGAAAATTAGGTCAATGTTACAAAGAAAATCTATTGAAACAGTGGCTGATAGCAAAAAATTTGAGTTTGAAATTGGTGAGTTTTTCTTGAATTCAAAATTGAGATTTTTGAAGTACAAAGATGAAGAGCCTGTAAAACTTTCTCCTAAAGAAAATGAATTACTCCGTTTGTTGGCTTTACACGAAAATGACCTGATGCCTAGAGAGTTAGCTTTGTCTAAAATATGGAAAGATGACAATTATTTTACTTCACGAAGTATGGATGTTTACATTGCTAAATTAAGAAAGTATCTTAAAAAAGACGAAAAAGTTGAAATTCTTAACATACACGGAGAAGGTTTCCGGTTGACTACCAATAGGGAAGAAGATAGTTTTGTTTAGAAGGAATTACATTTTTTTATAATATCAATTTTTAAGGCTACTTTTCTGGGTAGCCTTTTCTAATTTATGAAGTTAAAATTAAAAGGATATATACTTGCATTTATATCTGCAGCAACTTACGGAATGATTCCGTTATTTATGATACCCATTAAGAAAAGTGATTTTTCTTTGGACGGAGCATTGCTTTATCGCTTTCTGATAGCAAGTGTTTTCATTTTAGGATATTTGTTGTATACTAGGGAGAGTTTAAAAATTACTCTAAGAGAATTATGCACATTTGCCTTTTTGGGACTTTTGTATGCTCTTTCATCTGAATTTTTATTTGCCGCTTACGATTATCTGAGTCCAGGAATAGCTTCTACCATCTTTTTTATGTATCCTGTAATTGTTGCGGTTATTTTAGGGACTTTCTTTAAAGGGAAAATTTCATTACCAACGATTCTTTCTTTGTTGATAGTTATTGTGGGGATATTTATCCTAAGTGTTAAAAATATTTCTTCTTTTTCAATTGACTATTTTGGCTTGTTTGTAGCATTTATGGGAGCATTCGTCTATGGAGTGTATATGGTTGTAGTAAATGAAACGCACCTTTCTGCTTCAGGAATTAAGATTGCGTTTTATTCAATGCTTTTTTCAAGTGTTTATTTTTTGGTAAAATCATTGATTTTAGAATCTAAAATTCCTGTTCCAGAGGTAACAATGTTTTTTCATTTTACAATTTTCTCATTGATTACAACAGTGTTATCTCTTACGACTTTGATTTACGCTATTCGTTACATAGGGTCTACGCCAACAGCAATTATGGGAGCGATTGAACCTGTTATTGCCGTAGGAATCAGCGTTGGATTATTTGCAGAAGAACTTACAGTAACATTGATAGTTGGTGTGATACTAATTATTATAGGAGTATTAATCGATATTGTTTTCGGACAAAAAGATAAATAATAAAAAAGCAGGACTATCATAAATAATCCTGCTTTTTTATTTAAAAGAAATACTACTTTACGTGAATTGTAAAACTAATATGACTAACGCTAACACAAATGAAGCCATTAGAACTCCTTTTGCTCTTTCGTCACGTCCTAAACGTAGGAAAAGGAAAAATGAGAGTAAGTCAAGTATGCCTCCCAGACCAATCAGAGAACCCAAATACCCTTTTTGATAAGCATCTTGCAGGGTAGTTTCAATACCATATTTCGAAAAAATAAGAATGTACAACAAAATTCCCAACCCATTGGCAATAAATCCAACGAGAAAGCCGATGAGAATTTCTTTCTGATGAAACTTCATAAAAAAAAATAATTTTTTTAATTTATTTGTTTAGAATAAATCGTGTTCACTGATGCTTTTATCGTGTTTTGTATAAGCGGTTGGTCTTTTGGCAAAGAAGTCGTCTAATTCATTGCTAAATACTTCTTCTTCAAACCATAACATAGGTTTTGCCTGTTCATTTGTTATACCAAAGGGTTTGCCTAAACCTAATTGTGTTAGTGAATCATCAAGGCGATAACGCATATAGTTTGCTAAATCTTCTTTGGTGAAAAATTCAATTTCTCCTTCTTCAAAAATCCATTCTAACATTTTGTCTTCCAGAGCGATATAATTTCGAATGAAATCAGTTGCTTCTTCTTTAGCTCTTTCTTTCATTTCTGGATTTTCTTCGAATATTTTTCTCAAAATGTATATACCTGCATTAGCGTGTAGTTGCTCATCAACAGAGGTCCAAGCGATGATATTTGCGACATTTTTCATATATCCTTTGAAACGTGTAAAGGATAAAATAGTTGCAAATTGGCTAAAAAGAGAGGCATTTTCAATAATTAATGTAAAAAACAAGATACGCTCCATAGCATTTTCTTTGTTTTTTGCTAAATACTCTTTCAAAACATTATTTCTTTCCTTGAAAATAGGTACTTCAAGCAAATTTTCGAATTCGTTGTTGTAGCCAAGTACTTCTAAAAGACGCGAATATGCCTCACTATGACGAAATTCACACTCGGCAAATGTGGCACCCAAACCGTTGAATTCAGGTTTTGGAAAAAGGTCGTAAAGGTCGCCCCAGAAAGTTTTTACAGAAACTTCCACTTGAGCAATACCAAGTAAAGCACGTTTGACAGCTTCTTTTTCAATGATGGAAAGGTTAGACTTAAAGTCCTGAATATCTGCTGTAAATTCAACTTCTGAATGCACCCAAAATGACCTGTGCATTGCATCTACAAAATCCATAACTTCCGGATATTCAAAAGGTTTATAGCTTTCGCGTTTCTCAAAAATTCCCATAGTACATTTCTTTTTTTCTTGGCGAAGATACGAAGAAATTTTTCCAAAAAACAAATTGAAGAGTAGGGTAAATCAAAACAAAATACCTAACCATAACATTATTAGGACAAATGACCGATGTTAAAGTTTTGTTATTTTTGTAAACAAAATTTTGAGATTATTCATCTCTTTCTAGTTTACAAATATTCTGAAAATACAAAAACGAAAATAATTGGGCTTAGTTTTTTTCATTTTGATATTTAAGTTTATTTTTGCGTTTCAATTTTAGTAAAAGATGGATTTATTCTATATTGTTGATTTAGCGGGAGTTTTTGTATTTGCTATTTCAGGAGCATTGGCGGCACGTGAAAAAAAATTGGATTTGTTCGGAGTGTTCATCATCGCTTTTGTTACAGGGCTTGGAGGAGGAACGCTTCGTGATGTAATGATGGGGAGAACGCCTGTTTTTTGGATGCAAGCACCGATTTATGTAGGAATGATTTTCGGAGGGACTTTTTTTGCCATTATTTTTCGAAAAAAAATGCATTATTTACGCAAATCTCTTTTGCTTTTTGATACTATTGGGATAGCGTTTTTCTCGATTATAGGAACTGAGATAGCTCTTTCTTTTTCGTACGATTTACATCCAATTATCGTGATTTCGATAGCAGCGATGAGTGCTTGTTTTGGGGGAGTTATCCGAGATATACTATGTAATGAAATTCCGATAATTTTCCATAAGGAGATTTATGCTACTCCTTGTGTTACAGGTAGTTTGGTTTATTTGGGATTGAGAGAAATTAATCTTTTTGATGATTATATTTCCTCGTTTATTGCGATTGCTTTCATAATTGCTTTTAGGTTATTTGCCATCAAACGTTCGTTGGAACTTCCGAAGATAAATTAGATAAATTAATTCTTAAGTTGAGAATTCATATTTCTTTTTCAATATCTAAATATGTCCATTTTCTATTCAAAGTTTGTTAATTTTTAAAAGTATAATTTTAACTAAAATAAGATTTTTTATTATAATTAAATGATGTTTGTTTTCTAAAATATTATAAAAATACTTATCAATTAACTCAAATAATGTATCTTTGCACCCGAAGTTTCTCTATGTTTTCGACTAACTCACTAAGAAAAAGGAAACTTTGTACTTATTAAACAACAGAATCTAAAATTGTAATAATTTGCACATAAATACTAACTTACTAATTATGAGATACAAAATCATTATTTTATTATTTATGTTTTTTCTGCAAGGCGTTTCTGCACAGGAAAACATCAACACACAATTAAAGGTCAATGATATAGTAAGCCTTTTTTCTGCCAGTTCATTGCAGTGGGCTATTCCTGTTTCATCTTCCGAAAAAGTCAATTTGCAATGGTATGAACGTAAAACTTCGTTCGCCGAGAAGGAAGGTATCCGCACATTTGTAGGATATGAAGGCGACTTGTTTGTGGCAACTTTGTCCATTTCAAAAGGTGGAGATAATGTATCAGGAGATTTCACTTGGAAAGAACATCAATGGAAAATAGCAACCACCAATGATGGATATCTTTCCATTTATAAGGAACATTCCGAAGGGGAATGCGGAGGTTGCCGTAACGGACATTGTGGTACGCATAGCGATGAAAAATCCCATCGAAACCATCTAACTGCCAGACCAGAAAAAATTATTCGTAAAATCTCTACAGACAATGTGCTACGTGTATTTCGTTTAGCTGTGTTGGTAGACAAACATTATTATAACAGATATTATGGAAGCAAGGATGCTGTAAAAAGTTTTTGGAGTAGGTTAGAAACCAAACTCAATGAACACTATACAAGAGAAATTGGTATTAAATTTCAAATAGTTGATAGAGATGAATTGATTATTAGTGATGGTAAAGAGGCTATTTTTGATGGAAAACGTTCAGCTGCTATTATAGATGGGGCTTCTGCTAAAATAGATGAACTTATTGGTAATGAAAGTTACGATGCCGGAATTGTAATTGCAAGAAATAGTGATACTAGTATAGGTGGGTTAGCCACCGCAGGTTCCATCAGGTCATCCAGATCAAAAGCTCGAGCAATGGCTAATAACGATATGCATATCATTACTCACGAACTTGGACATTTGTTTGGTTCAGTACATACTTTTTCAACAGGTGGGAGTTCGTCGTATCTAACCGAACCAGGTAAAGGTCAGTCTATTATGAGTTACGGACATCCTGTTGACTTTTTTTCGTTGCCAAGCATCTATTACATTCGTAAAAAAATATTGGAAATTCAACATAAAGTTACTGAAATACAAACGACTAATCAAGCTCCTATCATTAACACTTCAAAACTTAAAGAAGAATATATACTTCCGAAAGAGACTTTTTTCCAGTTTACAGTTGATGCAACCGACCCTGATAATGACCCACTTTTGTATGCGTTTCATCAAGCAGATATAAATCTATCGAATGCTGAATTTGAATCTGAAAAATCTACCAATAAAAATATAAAAGCATTTTACAATCATTGGCAAATAGGAAATTTTGTTAAAAAACAATATAACTTTAATTCTGGAAAAGTATATACTTTTTGGTTAGGAGTGAATGACACTAAAAATACTCCTGATGAAAGAAGTAGCCACCCTACACGTTATGATATGTACGAAACGAAAGTCAAATTTGTAGAAGGAAAGCCTTTTAAAATAACGAATTTTCATAGCAAAAAGTACAAAACAGGTGAAAAAGTAAACCTTACTTGGCAAGTCGACGATTTACTAAAAAATTATAAAGTGCGTATTTTACTCTCCGATGATTTTGGACAAACATTCAATCACATCTTAGTTCCTGAAACAGAAAATGATGGAAATAGCGATATTGTAATGCCTAATATTACTATAGGAAGAGCCGTTTATCACGCAGATCAAAACGGAAGACCTATATTTTACTCTGGTTTAGGGCTTATTAAAATTGAAGTACTTGACCATATTGCTTTTGCTTTAACAGACAATGATGTTACTAACGGAAAAGGCGGTTTTGAGATAGAAGCCTCGGCGATAACTTTTACTAAAACGCCTACAAAATATCTTAAAGTATCTGATGAAAAAGATATTCCTGAGGCAGAAGTAGAAGCCATATCTAATTGTACAACTAATGGTAACACACAAATAACACTAGATGAAGTAAAAAATGAAAAATTTATTACCAGAACTTGGATAGCTACGGATAACTGTCGTAATACGTCAAGTTTTGTTCAACATATTGAAATTGAAAAGGCTACCACGCCACCTCCACCACCAACAGGTTTAGTATTTACAAAAACTCCTGAGGCTTTTCTTTCGGTTTCTTGTGATGCTATTCCAAATGCGGATTATTCGCAGTTTGAAACCAGCGGTTGTAACTCGGTAAGCATAACACATCAAGATACCCGAAAAGGAGACAACTGCAATTACACAATAGAAAGAGTTTACACTGCAACAGGTTGTAGCCAAAGTCTTATTTTCACACAAGCTATTTCTGTAAGAGATGATAAAGCTCCTACATTTAATGAATCTTTACCTATCGACATTTCTGTGGAAGAAAACAATATTCCAACACAAATTGATTTAACCGCTACGGATAATTGTTCTGAAAATATTCAAGTGACCAAGAGTCAAGAAGAAAGGCAAGAAAACGGAAATAAAGTAATCATTTACAAATGGGAGGCATCTGATGAATGTGGAAATAAAGCTACTCACGAACAGAAAGTTACCATTAAAAAATCTTCACAGCCTACACCTCCTACGGGTGGAGTACAACCACCTGCAGGGACAGAGCCAACAAAAGAAATGATTGTTTACAATGGTGTTTCTACCGAATCTGGTTCGGAGAATTACCTGAAATTTGAGCCTATTGAAAATTATAAAAATCTTCAAATTGAGATTTTTAACGAATTAGGTCAGAAAGTATATGAGTCGAAAAACTACCAAAAAAATGGCGAAGCTTTCCGAGGATATGCCAACGTGAAAGGAGTTTTCCGAAAAGGCAAACGTCTTCCTACAGGAACGTATTTCTATATACTGAAATATCAAGACATTACGGGAAAATCAAATACAAAACAAGGCTATCTGTTTGTAAGATAATTGTTAAAATTCCCTTTGAGAAAGTTTTACAAAGGGAGTTTTACTTTTTTTAAAGAAAATTGAAAAAATCTCATTCTAAAAAATATTGTTTGATGAAATATTATATCTATCTCATTTTTAGCTTTATCAGTTTTGGGCAAGTGGCTTTTGCACAGGAAATCATTAAAACTTCAACGAAAGCTATTGATGTAATTCGTTTATTTTCAGCAGGAAATAAGGTGGAATGGGCAGTGCCTATATCTAAAAATGAGAAAATTTTATTACAGTGGGAAGAACGACATACTTCATTTACTCAAAGTGAAGGCATTCGTTCGTTTGTAGGGTATCACGATAAAAATTTAGTAGCGGTTATTTCTATTTTGAATAGCACCATTTCGGGAAATATTCGTTGGAAAGAAAAAGATATCGTTCTAAAAACGTCGGAAGAAGGCTTTCTAATCTTGTACACTGAAAGTTCCAATCACAAATGCGGTACGTGTGCTAACGGACATTGTCATTCTGATAAGCCTTCCATCAAACGTCCTATACTTCTGTCAGACTTTGACACTCCAACACCTTCTATTCCAAATACTAACGTGCTTAGAGTCTATCGATTAGCGATGGCAATTAGTTATGAATATTTTTCTGATACAAGTATCATTGGTTTCAGTAGCAAGGTGGAAGAAGTTAAAAAATTTTGGGCAACCAAAGAAATGGAACTCAATGAGGTGTATACGCGTGATTTAGGCATCCGATTTGAAGTTGTAAAGGAAGAAAAACTAATTTCGACCCAAAGAGATGAAATTTCTGGCAGAAATGCAGATTATATCATTAACAATGCCACAAAAATAATAAATTCAAAAATAGGCGAAAAAAACTATGATTTAGGAATATACATAGCCAAAGTTACAGAAGTAGCGGGACTTGCGTATTTAGAAAACGCCTACAAAACCGAAAAGGCTGCGGCGGTGGCTTTGGTCTCTCGTCCCGTTATTATGCACGAAATAGGGCATTTGTTTGGGGCAAGACATACTTTCTCCATTACTTCTCCTTCCAGACCTCAAATTGACCCTGCCAGTGATAAAACGGAAATGTCGACAGGACAATCCATAATGTCGTATGGATATCCTCGTGACTTTTTTTCGCTACGAAGCATACAAATGATTCGAGAAAAGTTGGTAAACGTACCTTATTTTTCGGACACTAATCGAACTCAAAAAGTAGGTAATCATCCGTCAGTGACTAATTTTCCTTACGGAAAATATATTCAAAATCAACCTCCTACCATTAACAAAACGAAAATAAAAACAAGTTATAAAATTCCGAAAGAGACTTTTTTTCAGTTTTATATTCCTGCTCAAGACCCTGAAAATAAGCCTTTGTTATATGCCGCTCATCAAACGGATATTCGCAGAGGTACTGAACGCTCAATTGCCAGTTTTTTAACACGAAAAGCTACTACTAATAATCCTGTTGTATTTCAAACAGAATATAGTGAAAGAACTCGTAATGAAATGGCTAACACCAAACCTAATGCTGTAGGTACGTTTACCTTTTGGTTGGGTGTGAGTGATGCTCAACCTCAGCAAACCAGCGATTATATCAGCCAGTATGATATGGCTCAAACCCAAGTGATTATTGAGGAAGGAATACCTTTTAAAATTACTTCTTCAATGAAAAACAATTATAAAGGAGGGGAAGATGTACAGCTTAATTGGAGTGTAGATAGTAAAATTTTTGATAAAAAAACTAGTAAAGTTCGAATTTTGCTTTCGGACGATTTTGGTAAAACGTTTAAATACACTTTGGATGCTTCTACGGAAAATGATGGAAATCATACCATAAAACTACCAAATATTTCGGTTAAAACGATTGCTTTTGGAGAACAAAAATGGAATGTAAACGCAGGAATCATAAAAATAGAAGAAATTGATGGAATTGCCTATGCGCTTACCACTTTCGACCCTAAAGTAGGAGGTTTTACAATTACTCGTGACCCTTCTTTACCTGAAATACTTACATTTACAAAAACTCCTGAGGCTTCAATCTCAGTTTCTTGTGAGGCTATTCCGAATGCAGATAACTCACAATTTGCAACTGATGGCTGTGTTTCGGTAAATATTACACATCAAGATACGAAAATAGGAGGTAACTGCAATTATACGATAGAGCGGGTTTACACGGCAACGGGTTGTAACCAAAGTCTTATTTTTACACAAACTATCTCTGTAAGAGATGATAAATCACCTGTATTCAAAGAACCTTTACCAACCAATGTTTCGGTGGAAGAAAGTAAAGTCCCAACACAAGTTGATTTAACGGCTACGGATAATTGTTCCGAAAATATTCAGGTGACCAAGAGTCAAGAAAACAAGGAAGAAAACGGGAACAAGGTAATCATTTACAAATGGGAAGCCTCTGATGATTGTGGAAATAAAGTTACTCACACACAGAAAATTACTGTTATTCCGTCAGAAATCAATTTTGTGGGCGAATTGCCTAAAAATATGACAGTTACTTGCGAAAAGGAAATTCCATCAGTTCCTACATTGAAAGTGTCAGGTAGCTGTAATCCGAAAGTGGTTTATAATGGAGAAACAAAATCGAACGAGAAATGCAAAAATGATTACGTGTTAACACGCTCTTGGACAGCCACTAACGACTGCGGAAAAACTATCACGCATACTCAAATCATTACGATAAAAGATGATGTAAAACCTACATTTTCAGGCACTTTACCAACTGATATTTCTGTGGAAGAAAACAATATTCCAACACAAGTTGATTTAACGGCTACGGATAATTGCTCTGAAAAGGTTGAAGTTGTTAAAAGCCAAGAAAACAAGGAAGAAAACGGAAATAGAGTAATCATTTACAAATGGGAAGCTTCCGATGAATGTGGAAATAAAGTTGTTCACGAACAGAAAGTTACCATTAAAAAATCTTCAAAACCTACACCTCCTACGGGTGGAGTACAACCACCTGCAGGGACAGAGCCGACTAAAGAAATGATTGTTTACAATGGGGTTTCTACCGAGTCAGGTTCGGAGAATTACTTGAAGTTTGAACCTATCGAAAATTACAAAAATCTTCAAATTGAGATTTTTAACGAATTAGGTCAGAAAGTATATGAGTCGAAAAACTACCAAAAAAATGGAGAAGTTTTCCGAGGATATGCCAACGTGAAAGGAGTTTTCCGAAAAGGCAAACGTCTTCCTACTGGAACATATTTCTATGTACTCAAATATCAAGATATTACAGGAAAATCAAACACAAAACAAGGCTATTTGTTTGTAAGATAATTGTTAAAATTCCCTTTGTAAAACTTTTACAAAGGGAGTTTTAGTTTTCAAAGAAAATTGAAAAATCTCATTCTAAAAAATATTGTTTGATGAAATACTATATCTATCTCATTTTTAGTTTTATCAGTTTTGGGCAAGTGGCTTTTGCACAAGAAACGATTAAAACTTCAATAAAATCCATTGATGTAATTCGCTTATTTTCAGCAGGAAATAAGATAGAATGGGCAGTGCCTATATCTAAAAATGAGAAAATTTTATTGCAGTGGGAAGAACGCAACACTTCATTCACTGAAAAGGAAAGTATCCGTACTTTTGTGGGCTACAACAATGACGAGTTTGTTGCTACACTTTCGATTTCAAAAGATCAAAAAATATTAGGTAATTTTGAATGGAAGCAAACTCAATGGGATATCAAAACCTCTGATGATGGCTATATTATCCTTTTCAGCGAAGAAAAGGGCGAAAAATGTGGACTATGTTCAGACGGAAATTGCCACGTACACCACCCAAAAACCCCGCAACAAACACTTTTTTCTCGACCAGCAACCGAAAAAAATACATATCACATACATTCCGATGAAATTTTACGTGTATATCGATTGGCAGTATTGGTGGATTGGTACTATTACAGAAGAGAAGGAAGTATAGAGGCGGTTAAAAAATATTGGAGTTCGTTAGAAGTTACACTCAATGAAATTTATATGCGAGATATAGGAATAAAGTTTGAAATTGTAAATGACGAAAAACTCATTTTTAACACAAGTGATAAACAGACTTTTGATAATAAAACCTCTCGCTATATTATTGATAATTCGACTCTTAAAATAAATCAGCTTATAGGTGCAGACAATTACGATGTGGGTATTGTTATTGCCAAATCCAGAAGTAAAAACAACGGATTAGCAGTACTCGGAGGTGCTTTTGACGCGTCAAAAAAAGCAGCGGCTGTGGCTATAAAAAGTTATGCGACTATCGGTCACGAACTTGGGCATATGTTTGGTTCGTTACATACCTTTACAACAGGAGGAGATTCAACCATCAAAACTGAACCAGAGAACGGGACTTCTATAATGAGTTATGGCTCTCCTCGTGATTTCTTTTCTTTGCCAAGTATTTATTTCATTCGAAGAAGAATTTTGGGAGATGGAGCTTATTATCAAGACCGAGCCAGAACCATACTCAAAAAAGAATGGCTCAAAGGAGAAAATCCTGTTTTCGGGATAGACACTAAAAATCAAGCTCCTATAATAGATGTTTCAAAACTTGAATCAGAATATAGACTTCCAAAGGAAACGTTTTTTCAATTCACCATTAATGCTACTGACCCTGATAATGACCCTCTTCTGTACGCCATTCATCAAGCAGATATAAAAAATGACGAAACATCTTCTGTTGCTGAATTTGTAACCGAAAAATCTTCATCTGTAAACACAAAAGCATACTATACGCATTGGGTGACAGAAAACGGCTTTCTTAGGAAACAATATGATTTAAAAATAGGAAAAGAATATACTTTTTGGTTAGGGGTAAATGATACTAAAAACACCCTTAACGAAAGAAGTAATCACGCTACTCGATATGATATGCACGAAGCTAAAGTGAAATTTGTAGAAGGAAAACCTTTCAAAATTGCTAAGTTTGAAGGGAAAAAATACAAAATGGGTGAAAAGGTAACCCTTACTTGGGACGTAGACCAAACTCTTTTTCAAAATACCAAAGTACGTATATTACTTTCTGATGATTTTGGGAAAACCTTTAAGCATATCTTATTGCCAGAAACAGAAAATGATGGAAGTTGCGAAATCGTAATGCCTAATGTTGCCATAGGAAGAAAAGTTTATTATACAGACCAAAACGGAAGACCTATATTTCATTCAGGCTTAGGACTTATCAAGGTTGAAGTTCTTGACCATATCGCTTTTGCTTTGACGGATAATGATATAACAACAGGTGAGGGAGGTTTTGAGATTGAAAAATCGGTAATTACTTTAAATAATCTTCCTGAAAAATATGTTGTTGTAAATCAAGAATCTGAAATTCCTCTGAAAGCGAATGTAACAGCCACTTCTACTTGTGGTTCGAACCCTGTAACAATTGTCAATAAAGAAGAAAAAAACGGAAACATCACAACCCGAATTTGGACAGCCACAGATAATTGTAACAATCAAACAAGTTTTGTTCAATATATTGAAGTAAAACCTTTGCCAGAATCTGTACAGCCTTTACAATTTGTTGGAACACTTCCGAAAGATTTTGTAACTTATTGTCATAATGCTTATACAGAAAATGAAGCTCCTCAGTTGCAGGTTATTGGCGGAAAATCTCCAAAAGTGTATCTCACGGAAAACAAACAATTGTTTGGTGACCAAAAGGGGTTTCAAATTAAAAGAGTTTGGATTGCCGTAGATGAGGTAGCCAAAACCATTTCTCACACGCAATATATAGTCGTTCGAGATATTGAAAAACCTAAACTATCAACTTATCCGCAAGATATGGTGGTTAAAAGTAGGAGTGAAGTACCACAAAGAGCAGAATTGACAGCAACCGATTGTGGGAATAAAATTGAAGTAAAATCTTCCACAGATAACAGAACCAATGGTCAAGGAAAAGAAGTGGTTATTTATAGTTGGTTGGCTACCGATTCGTACGGAAATGAAGAATACTACGAACAAACCATAACCATAGACCCTGATGCAACGCCACCTCCTCCTATCGATTTGAAATTCATTACAACACCACCTGCAAGTATTTCAGCTACTTGCAATGCTGTTCTGAGTGCTGATTATTCGCAGTTTGCAACTGATGGCTGTCCTTCTGTAAATATCACTCATACTGATACAAAAATAAACGGAAGTTGTGCTAATACGTATACTATCAAACGTTTTTATACAGCAACAGGTTGCGACCAATCCGTTAGTTTTGAACAAATTATTTCTGTAACAGATGATAAAGCTCCTACATTTAATGAGTCTTTACCTATCGATATTTCTGTGGAAGAAAACAATATTCCAACACAAGTTGATTTAACGGCTATGGATAATTGTTCTGAAAATATTCAAGTGACCAAGAGTCAAGAAAACAAGGAAGAAAACGGGAACAAAGTAATCATTTACAAATGGGAAGCTTCCGATGAATGTGGAAATAAAGTTGTTCACGAACAGAAAGTTACCATTAAAAAATCTTCAAAACGTACACCTCCTACGGGTGGAGTACAACCACCTACAGAAATAGAACCAACGAAAGAGATGATTGTTTACAATGGTGTTTCTACCGAATCTGGTTCGGAGAATTATTTAAAATTTGAGCCTATTAAGAATTACAAAAATCTTCAAATTGAGATTTTTAACGAATTAGGTCAGAAAGTATATGAATCGAAAAACTACCAAAAAAATGGTGAAGTTTTCCGAGGATATGCCAACGTGAAAGGAGTTTTCCGAAAAGTCAAACGTCTTCCTACAGGAACGTATTTCTATGTGCTCAAATATCAAGATGTTACAGGGAAATCAAATACAAAACAAGGCTATTTGTTCGTACGATAGATTTTGAAGATTAAAATATTATTTCGGAAATTTAAGATTTTTAAAAAAAGCTGGAAACTAACAAGTTCCAGCTTTTTATTTATATTGTAGCTTCATAAAGTAATTCTGCAATGTCTAATACTTCTATGGAGCTTTCTTTTTCTTTGAATTTTATTCCATCTGTAAGCATTGTATTACAAAACGGACAGGCAGTTGCTATTATATTAGGCTGTGTTTCAAGAGCTTGTTCTGTACGTAAAATATTGATGTCTTTATTTCCTTTTTCAGGTTCTTTGAACATTTGCGTTCCACCAGCACCACAGCATAATGAACGTTTTTTGCTCTTTTTCATTTCGGTTAAGTTTGCTCCAAGTTTTTGTAAAATCTCACGAGGAGCATCGTATATGTTGTTTCCACGACCCAAATAACAAGGATCGTGAAAAGTAATTCGCTTTCCGTTCAGTTTATCCTGATTAACAGAAAGTTTTCCTTCTAAAATTAATTTTTTCAGATATTGTGTGTGATGCCATACTTTGTAATTTCCACCTAAAGCAGGATATTCGTTTTTTAAAGTATTGAAAATATGCGGACAAGTGGTAACTATTTCTTTAACATTATAAGCCTCTAACACTTGAATATTCATCATTGCTTGCATTTGGAAAAGAAACTCATTCCCAGCACGTTTTGCAGGGTCGCCCGTATCGCTTTCTTCCGTTCCAAGTACAGCAAAACTAACTTTGGCTTGGTTTAGTAAGTGTGCAAAAGCCTTCACAATCCGTTTGGCTCGGTCATCATAACTTCCTGCACTTCCCACCCAAAAAAGAATTTCAGGAGATTTACCTTGTGCAGCCATTTCCGCCATTGTAAGAATATTAAGTTTTTGATTCATAATTGAGTAGAAAATTAAAATCTTCAGTAAGTTTTTTCAATTTGACACGAAATAAATCTTTTAAAATTTTTTGAAAAAAAACATAGCAAAAGATCTATAAAAAATAAGAGATATTCTATTCTTGAGCCCAATTCATTCTGTCAGAACGACTATATGCCCACGGAGCTCCATTATTTTCAATGTTGGACATCATATTATTGAGTTCTTTTGGAGCTGCTGATTGTTCCATTACTAAATATTGACGCATATCCATAATGATTGATAAAGGGTTGATACTTACAGGACAAGCCTCTACACAAGCATTACAAGAGGTACACGCCCAAAGCTCTTCAGGAGTAATGTAATCGTTTAATAATTGTTTGTTATCTTCCTTGAAAGTTCCTTTATTGGTATCAATATTTTTGCTCACTTCCTCCAAACGGTCACGTGTTTTCATCATAATATTTCGTGGTGAAAGCTTTTTTCCAGTTAGGTTAGCGGGACATTCATCAGTACACCGTCCGCACTCAGTGCAAGTATATGCATTGAGCAATTGTACCCAAGTGAGGTCGAAAACATCAGAAGCTCCGAACTTTTCAGGAGGATTGGAATTTTCTTCGGTTGTCGCAAAAGGGTCAACATTAGGGTCTAACATCAATTTTACTTCTTTCAAAACAGCTTGATTCACTTTCAGAGCTCCTTGCGGACGAGTGGAAGCGAAAAATGTATTTGGAAATGCTAAAACGATATGCAAATGCTTTGAATAATATAAATAATTCAGGAAGAACAATATCCCTACGATGTGTAACCACCAACAAATGCGTTCGATAATAATCAATGTTGAAGCTGGAAAATTGTACATTAATTGGCTAATCCATTTACTCACAGGAAAGCTTCCTGCTTGTATGTATGGCTCAACGCCTAATTGCTGCAGACGAAAATCAGCGGCATTCATTGTTAAGAAAAGAAACATTAAAATAACTTCAATGTACAAAATAATATTTCCATCTCTTTTTGCCCAATCTTTTAACTCTTTTTTTTGAAATCTACTGATTTTTAAAACATTACGTCGTATCCAAAAGATTGTTACCGAAGTGATTACCAAAAAAGCTAAAATCTCAAAAGAGCCAATCAAGATGTCGTAAAAACCTCCCAAAAAAGCAAACAAACGATGCGTTCCAAAAATTCCATCTAAAATGATTTCGATTACCTCAATATTGATGATTATAAAGCCAAGATATACAAGAATATGCAAAATTCCAGCAATTGGGCGAACGGTCATTTTTCCTTGCCCTAATGCAATTCGAAACATATTTTTCCAGCGTTTTGCTCGATTGTCAGAGGTGTCTTCACTTCTCCCCAAACGAATGTTACGGATTAATTTACGAACATTCATTGTAAAAAATCCAATGGAGATAATCAGTAATAAGCAAAATACTATGTTGGGTAGTAGATTCATAATCAGAAACGTATCAATAATTGTTTGTTATAATACAATTAATTGGATTTTATAAACAGAAAATAAAAAGCAGTTCGTTTGTTAATTACAACTGACTGCTTTTCTGAAAATTTATTTTTCGTTTTCTTGATAAGGCTGATGTTTTTTACCGAAAACTGAAAAATGCATATATCGTTTTGGATTCAGGCGTAAATCTTCCAGAAGAAGTTCCAGTTGTTTGGAAGCATTTTTAACATTTTTGTATAAGCTTTCATCTTTCATTAGTTTACCAATACTTCCATTACCAGATTCAATATTGACCAAAACATTATTTAAGTTTGTTAGCATTTTTTGTGCGTCTGTAACAATCTTGTTGAATTCTGCTTGAGCTAATTCATCAGAAACTTTGGCTAAATTAGCTGTCATTTTATTGGCATTTTGTAAGGTTACTTTTAAATTCTCTTGATTTTCTGCCAACATATTATTCAGATTTACAGAAGCTTTGCTTAAGCTATTCATCGTTGTACTTAGGTCTGCGATAGATTTTTTCAAATCTGCGATAGTTTTATCGTCTAATAGTGTGTTTATAGAATTTAGTGTGGTATCTGATTGAGATAGTAAGTTATTTAATTTCAATTGAGTAGGCTCAAACTTTGTACTTAAAGCCTGTAACATATCCATTTGTATTGATGATTGTAACGTATCTCCCGATTGTGCTTCAGGAGCGTTATCAAACGCAGGAACGATTTGCAATCCAGCACCTCCTAGAAGGCTATTGTAAAGTTCAACCTTGCTATTTTTTGAAAAAGTGAAATCTCTTGAACAAGAAAGTGTGATTTTGATTTTTGTAGTTTTTTCTTCTATTTTCACAGATTCAACAACTCCTATTTGCACACCATTAACGGTTACTTGAGTACCAGATTTTAGTCCTCCAGAGTGGTCAAAAACAGCATAATACGTGTTAGTTCTTTTGAATACTGATTTAGACTTCAGGAAGTTAAATCCTATAAAAAAACAAGCAATTCCAGCTATAACAATGAATGCTGTTTTAATTTCTTTCGTTAATTTCATTTAATTTATTTTTGATTCAAAGGGCAAAAATACACATAAAAAAGCAATATTTACAAAGAAATGGTTAAATTTATCGTTCTTGCTTCTTTGCTTGTTCAATAGTAATTTTCTTTCCGTTGGAATAAGCAACGATGTAAGCATCTTTATAACCTTTTTTTTTCGCTTTGGAAAGTAGAGATAGGGCTTCGGTATGTTTCTTTGCACTTCCGTAAAAATAACAATATATTTTCCCGATTTTTTCTGATGATATAGGAGATAAACCTTTAAAGTTGAAAGGTTTTATTTCTAATTTCTTTGGACTTGACGAAATTTGTACTTTATAGGTAATAGTTGATTTTTTAGCTGTATTATTACTTTTTACACTCACTTTCGTTGAAGTTTTTGCTTTGGGAGATGATTTTACTTTTGAAACAGAAACATCAGGACCTATATGAGAACTCCTTGCTTGTACCCATTTTTTGTAGGATAGAATGGCATCGGCAATGTTTTTTGCAAACTCATTTTGCCCCTTTTTTGAGGCTAAAAAGGTTTGTTCTTCAGTATTTGACAGAAAAGCTGTTTCAATCAGTATGCTCGGCATATACGTCTGATGCAGAACGATAAAACCAGCTTGTTTTACGCCTCGGTTAAAGCGTTTCATTTCGTTGGTAAAATTATTTTGAACATACTTAGCAAGTTGAATGCTCTGCTCTAAAAACTCTTCCTGCATAATTGATAATCCGATGAAAGACTCAGGAGAATTGATGTTGTAATCAGCATACTTTTTCTCGTAATTGTCCTCCAAATAAATTACTTCATTTTCAACTTTGGCTACCTCAAAGTTTTGTTCGTTGGCGTGAAGCCCCAGTACAAAAGTCTCTGCACCTTGTGCTGTTTTTTTGTCGGCAGCATTGCAGTGTACAGAAACAAAAATATCCGCCTTTGCTTTATTGGCAATGGCTCCACGTTCATATAAATCGACAAAAACATCCGTTTTTCGGGTGTAAACAACTTTAATATCTGCGTGTTGCTCCAATATCTTTCCTGTTTCCAAAACAATATTTAGAACGACATCTTTTTCATACAATTTGTTTGGGGCTACTTTTCCTGGGTCTTTTCCGCCGTGTCCTGCATCTAAAACTACTTTGAAAATAGGCTTTTTTTGCGAGAAAACAGCATCAGATAAGGCAAACAACACAATGAAAAGCGAATAAAATAGATATTTCATTTTATAAAAATAACGATTTTGATATTCCTAATGAATTGATTTTTTGCAAAAGTAGAAAAATAACTTGAAAGTTAAAAAGCTTTTGATTTTTGGAGCTTGGTCATTGTTCTTATTTTCTTACTTTTGCCAAAATCATTCATAAAAATGCTTAAAAAGTTATTCAAAGAGTATCGTTTTATCACTATTCTGTGGTTTGCCTTGCCATTAGCGACCATTATTCAAAATGTTTTTGTTCGGGGAGAGTACAACAATTATTTGATATTCAAAGGAGTGTTTTGGCATACCATAAAAGAGTTGCCCCTTTATGTGGAATATCCTGCGGAATACTTCGATGTGAATCATTATGGCATATTTTTCAGTGCGGTGATTGCTCCGTTTGCGGTTTTGCCCAACTGGTTAGGCGTTTCGTTGTGGATTATGGCAAATGCATTCTTCCTGTATTGGGTAATTAGGCAACTACCGCTTTCAAAGAAGGCAATCATCGTGGTTTTATGCATCGCTGCCCACGATTTGTACACAGCTGCCGCAATGCAACAGTTCAATATCAGCATTATAGCCTTACTCGTTGGTGCTTATGTCTTTATTTATAAGGGGAAAGACCAGTGGGCGACACTTTTTATCGTTATTGGTATTTTAACGAAGCTCTATGGTATTGTAGGACTGGCGTTTTTCTTCTTTTCTAAGAATAGGATCCGTTTTGTGTGGACAGGAATCGTGTGGTTGATTGTACTTTTCTGCTTTCCAATGATTTATTCCTCTGTAGAATACGTCATTGAGCAATATCAGCAGTGGTTTGAGCGTTTGGCTATGAAAAATAATTCTAATTTGAACGCAGTAACCTATAATCTGCAAAATCTTTCCTTATTAGGCTTCTTGCAACGCACAGGAATTTACAATAATAATCTGGTTGTTATCATAATGGGATTAGTTTTGTTTTCACTTCCGTATCTTCGGATTAAACAATACAAGAATATAAGTTTCCAATTGATGTTTTTGGCTTCAGTGAGTTTATTTTTATGTCTGTTTAGTACAGGAACGGAGAATAGCACCTATGTTATAGCCTATGTTGGCGTCGGGATTTGGTTTATAGTCAGTCCCAATAAGAACAAAAAGCTGAAAATTATGCTTCTGGTCTTGGCAATATTGGCTTCGCTCTCGCCAACGGACTTATTTAAGCCTTTGAAAGAGGGATACATCATAAAATATTCCTTACGTGCTATTTCGCCTACTATCATTTGGATTACAATGATTTATGAGATGTGTTTTTTGAATTACAATGAAGAAAAACATATTGAAAAAGAAACAAAAATATAGACCCAAAAATCATTATGGAGGAAACAAATGAGAAAACAACATACAATGTAACCAAAACTTGCCAGTGTGGAAACAAGGACAGCTTTCCGATAACAAAAATTGAAGCCGCTTTTGAACTTTTTGATGATAAAAAACTCTGGAAGGAAACACCTTGTAGCAAATGTGGTTCCACTAAAACAATTTCTGTAAGCCATTCAATTCCAAAGATAGACCAAGAACTCTTTACAATATGGAGTGAAAACCCAAACTATTATTTTATGGAACAGGACGAGGACTTGATACTCGCAGAGATGGATAATCTGGAATTATTACTCAAATCCTTCGATAATAAGAGCTTCCCCATTGAGAAAAAGTATATAGTTGTCAATGCTTTGTGCGTACTTCTTTATAATAATATAAAACTTCCTGATGAAAAATACAGCAAGGAGGAAAAACAAAATATGATTGAAAATAAAACAAAAATACTTTTTGAACTTCAGAAAAGAAAAGATGAAGTACTAAAATACAAAGACGCAGTTTGGAGCTATATTTGGGATAAAATAGAAGATATTATCAATAAATAGAGGTAAAATAGTAGTAGAATGTTCTAAAAATAGAATGAATATATCTAAATAACTTATATTTTTATAAAAAATAACTCTTTTTTTAATTCAAAAATCATATTTTTAAAGAATATTAAGTCCGTACATAGCGAAATCAAGTTCGTACAAAGTGAAATCAAGTCCGTACATAACAAAATTAAGTCTGTAGATAAGAAAATTAAGTTCGTAGGTAATGAAATTACATTCGTACGTAATGAAATTACATTCGTACGTAATGATATAAAGTAAGTATGTAATAAAATTAAGTTTGTACAGAATAAAAATAGATTTGTATGTAATTGACATTGATTATTTATATCAAAAATATTGTAAGTATTCATTTTTTCAAACTAAAAGATTAACTTTGGCGAAAATTATCTGAAGAAATCAGTAAAATATCAAGCTATGCAAAAGAAGAAAATTGATATAGTTGTACCTTGTTATAATGAAAACGAGAACGTATTTGTCCTATATGAAGCCATTTTAAAGGTCTTCAAGGAAAAACTTTCTGAAAAATACACCTGTACAATCATTTTTGTGAATGATGGAAGTTCAGATAATACACTTCACCATCTAAAAAAGTTAAACGAGACAGATGAAAATGTGAAATATATCTCCTTTTCGAGGAATTTTGGACATCAATTGGCTGTAAAGGCAGGACTTGATCACGCTTTTGGCGATATTGTTATTTCTATGGACGCCGATTTGCAACATCCGCCAGAACTTATTCCCGAACTTGTCGAAAAATGGGAGGAAGGTAACCAAGTTGTGGCAACAATTCGCACATATCCTTCAGATATATCAAAGAAAAAGGAGAAAACCTCCAAATATTTCTACAAAATGCTGAATTTAGTTTCCGACGTAAAGATAAGAGAAGGTTCGGCTGACTTTCGTCTGTTGGATAAATCGGTGGTAGAGGTTATTCGTTCAATGAATGAGGGCGAACCTTTTCTTCGGGGGATTGTTCCTTGGATTGGCTTTCGTCAAATGTACGTCCCATATGTGGCTCAGAATAGGTTTTCGGGTGAAACTAAATACACAATCAAAAAAATGCTCCACTTGGCGTTGGTAGGTGTAACAGCTTTTAGTGTAAAACCTTTGTATTTTGCCGTTTACTTGGGATTTACCTTTTCATTGTTTTCACTTTTGTACATTCCATACGTAATTTGGTCGTTTGTTAATGGAACAGAGATTTCTGGTTGGGCATCATTGATAATGACTATTGTTTTCTTCGGTGGATTGCAACTCATTATACTGGGAATCATCGGAATTTATGTTGGGAAGATATTCAAACAAACTAAATCCAGACCAAGTTATATCATTTTTGAAAAGAAACTTTAGAAAAGTGAGAATATTCTTTTCTTGCATATTAAAATAAAAGGGAAAAATTACTAAAAAAACAATGCAATGAATTTCACAGATTACAGAAAAGATCATCTGAAAATAGCCATTGATTTGCGAAACGTTAAAACTGAAAGAGCTTTTTTGATGAAAATGCAAGAAATGTTTCAGTTTCCGTCTTATTTTTGGTTAAATTTTAATTCTTTGAATGATTGTATGCTATCGCTGGATTGGATTGATGAAGGTAGAATTGAAATTGATTTCTTTCATCTGGAAGAATTAAAAGATACAAATAATTCATTGCACATTATTGTAAAAGAGTCATTGACAATGTATAAAGATTATTGGCAAAAACGAGAAGATAAACAAGTTACTTTTAACTTTTAATAACGTACATAAAATGTATATTTGCATTCTTAATAAAAAGTAAAACTACTTGTAGGAAAATATTTCAGTACCGATGATTTACCTTTCATTTGACATAGAAGAATTTGATATGCCTAAGGAATATGGCTATGATATTGATTTTGATAGACAAATACATATCTCCCGTGAGGGTTTAACAGCGATTTTGGATTTGCTTAAAGGTTACGATGCCAAAGCTACGTTTTTCTCGACGGTGGTTTTTGCCAGAGAAGTTCCTGATTTGATAGAGAGACTTTTGGCAGAAGGACACGAATTGGCTTCTCACACCTTTTATCATTCTCAGTTTGAGAACACACATTTGAAACAATCAAAAGATGCTCTTGAACAGATGTTTGGCACTTCAGTAAAGGGACTACGAATGCCGAGAATGGCGGAGGTTTGTTCAAAAGAGGTGAAAAAGGCAGGTTATGAGTACAACTCGTCCGTAAATCCGACCTTACTTCCAGGCAGATATAACAAAATACACGTTCCCAAGCAAATATTCGTTGAAGAAGATTTATTACAAATTCCTGCAGCTGTGAGTCCGCTTCTTCGTATTCCGCTTTTTTGGCTTTCTTTTCACAACTTTCCGCAATGTTTTTTTCATTTTTTACTAAAAAGAACGATGAAATACAGAGGTTATGTCACATTGTATTTTCATCCTTGGGAATTTACCGATTTGCATCAGAAAGAATTCAATTTTCCGAGTTACGTAATGCGAAATTCAGGAGAAAAAATGGTTTCCCGATTTGAAAAACTGCTAAAATTTATCAATCAAAATAATTGGCAAATGGGCTTGTATAGAGATTTAAAGAAAAATGAAGTAAAAAGGTAGCAAAGAATTCATATTCTGTCAAGGTTTTTTGCAAACGGGTATGATTTCTTCCTTAACAATGCGATATTTTTCTATTTCTTCATCGGAAAATTGCTTGGCGTAATGCACTTCATCAACTTGAAAACCAATTTTTCGGAGTTTATCAAAGTAATCCATTCCGTAGATGCGAACGTGGTCGTATTGCCCGAAGATTTTTGTACGCTCATCAGGATCGGTAATGCTGTCGTCTTCAAAAGTAACCTCACGATTGTAGTCTTGTGGAATTTGAAAAATTCCTGTTCCGCCAGATTTCATAACCCTAAATAGTTCGCTCATAGCTTTTTGGTCGTCTGGGATATGCTCCAAAACGTGATTACATAAAATCAAATCGAAGGTATTATCAGCAAAGGGTAAGTTACACAAATCAGCTTTTACATCTGCCAAAGGTGAATACAAATCGGTGGTTATGTATTTCCAGAGAGATTGTTTTTTGAAACGCTTATAAAACGCCTGTTCGGGGGCTACGTGTAACACTTTCATTTCCCGTTGGAAGAAGTTTGTTTCGCGAGTGAGATAAAGCCATAGCAATCGATGTCTTTCCAAAGAAAGTGTGGAAGGTGAAAGTACGTTAGGACGCTGAACGGCATACCCGTAGGGCAAAAATTTACGAAATTTTTTGCCATCAATGGGGTCTTCATATTTGCTTCCACGAAAGTACAAACTTATGAAAGGACGCACACAATAACTTATTTTTATAAGCCAAGGACGCGGAACTTTATTTAATATCCAAGACAAAATCAATGCAGTTTTGAGTTTTAAAATTCTTTTGCAAAAGTAAGGAAGTGTTTGAAAGTTTCAAAATGGAAGTTTTTTAAGAAGTAAGTTTTTCATAATCTGCAAAAAATAGTACTTTTGTGGTTTCTACCTCGAAAAAAGTTTGTATAAAATGAAGAAAAATTCAAAGAAATATAGCTATTTTTTATTTTTAATAATCTTAATATCAGTGTTTTGGCAATGTGCAAGAAGAGGTTCGCCAACTGGAGGTCCTAAAGATGAAAAGCCACCAGTTTTGCTCTTTGCCGACCCAAAATCAGGAATAACACAATTTAATCGCAATAAAATACGACTAATCTTTGATGAGTTTTTGGTAATTAAGGACTTACGTAAACAGCTTATCATTTCTCCTCCTATGGAAAATTTTCCGATTATATCACCAATGTCGGCTTCTAAGAAATTGGATATAAGTATTTTGGATACACTAAAGCCTAATACAACATATGTTCTTAATTTTGGAAGCAGCATTCAAGATTATAATGAGGGAAATCCGTATTCTGATTTTAAATATGTTTTTTCTACTGGAAATTTTGTTGATTCGCTGAAAATTAAAGGTAAAATAAGAGATGCATACAAGCCCAAACCAGATAACTTTGTTACGATAATGCTTTATGAATATAACGAGAATTATAAAGATTCATTAGTGTACAAGGATAAACCAACTTATGTTACCAATACGCTTGATAGCCTTGAAACGTTTGAGTTGAATTATCTTCGAAAAGGTAAATATATTCTGGTGGCTCTGAAAGACAAAAACAGCAATTATCGTTTTGACCAGAAAGAAGATAAAATAGCCTTTTGGAATGAACCTATTTCGGTAGAGGATAACGATACGTTGCCATCATATGAGCTTACATTGTTCAAGGAAATTCTGAATTATAAACCTGCTCGTCCTGCACAGGTATCTGAAAACAGAATCAGTTTTGGTTTTGAAGGAAGTACTGATAGTGTACAAATTAAACCAATTTCACCTGTAAAAGGGGATTTTAAATACATAATTTCGAAAGAACCAAAGAAAGATACTTTAAATTTTTGGTTTTCTCCGAAACAATCTGATTCATTGCTTTTTGTCGTACAAAAAAGTCAGAAGATAGATACTTTCAAAGTTCGGTTGAAGAATATGAAACCTGATAGTTTATTGATTTCTAATAGTTTTTCGGGAGAACTTCCTATGGGGAAAAATTTTGCGTGGAAGTCTAACATTCCAATATTGAAAGTCGATACTACCAAAATCAAAGTTTTTGATAAGGATTCGTTGCAACTTCCTTTCAAAACCAAGTTGGATAAGGATAAATTAGAATATTCTCTTTTGTTCGATAAAAAATACAACACGTCGTACCGAATTGAAGCTCTTCCTGAAGCAATGACCGATTTTTTTGGCAATACTAATGATACTTTGCGAGTAAATCTGAAAACTAAAAAATTGGAAGATTATTCTATACTAAAACTTACAATCAAAAAAGAGTTGCAATTTCCTGTTATTTTGCAACTTACTAATGAAAAAGGAGATAAAACAGAAAGTGAACTTTACTTTGAATCTGCTCAAAAAGAATATGTTTTTGAGAATATAAATCCAGGTAAATACAAAATTCGAATTATAGAAGATAAAAATAAAAATAAAATTTGGGATACAGGTAATTTTTTGAAACGAATCCAGCCTGAGAGGATACTATACTATCCTAATTTGGTGGAACTTAGGGCAAATTGGGAAGTAGAAGAAGTCTGGGACGAATAAAATTATCTTTTTATCAATATTAAAAAATGCAGAAAAGACCTTTAATTTTAGTTACGAATGATGATGGAATTACAGCTCCAGGCATTCGTTGTTTGATACGTGTAATGAATGAAATAGGGGAGGTGGTTGTAGTAGCTCCTGATTCGCCCCAAAGTGGTATGGGACACGCTGTTACTCTTAATTCTACATTACATTGTGAACCAATACATATAGATAACGGAATACAAAGAGAATACACTTGTAGTGGGACTCCAGTGGATTGCGTGAAAATAGCCCGTCACGAAGTACTGAAACGTACTCCCGATTTATGTGTAAGTGGAATTAATCACGGCTCCAATTCATCAATAAATGTGATTTATTCTGGAACTATGAGTGCTGCGGTAGAGGCTGGTATTGAGGGAATTCCGGCAATTGGTTTTTCATTATTGGATTATAGTTGGGAAGCCGACTTTGAAGAAGCTCGTGATTTTGTAAAAAAAATTACATTGAATGTACTGAAAAACGGACTTCCGAAAGGAGTGGTATTGAATGTTAATATTCCAAAATTGAAAAGAGATGAAATCAAAGGAATTCGGATTTGTCGTCAGGCTCAGGCTCGTTGGCAGGAAAAATTTGATAGGAGAATAAGTCCGCAAGGAAGAACCTATTATTGGATGACAGGAAAGTTTATCAATGAAGATGTTGGAGAAGATACCGATGAGTGGGCATTAGCCAATGGTTATGTGTCTGTGGTTCCGATAAGATTTGATATGACGGCATATAATGTTATCGAAGAGCTTGATAAATGGTAATAAAAGCACAAAGTTTTGTTAAAGTAAGTTATTGATACTCTTTTTTTTCTTGTTGATATTTAAAAATGTTATTTTTTTTCCTACGTACGAAAAAAGAAATAATTTTGCAGAGTGAACCTAATTGAAGGTTAGAAGATATATAGAGAAAAATTATTTGATTGATTTATAGTGGTTTAATTAATCTTTATGTCTCTTTTTTAACCTTAGTTTTTTATATATGATGAGGAGAATATTTCTGATATTACTTTTTTTTGTTGTGTCTCAATCAGTTGTGGGACAATGTTATGATATTAACGCTTTTAAAGTAACTTCTGTAGAATCTGTCTGTCTGTCAAACGGACAAGTTTCAGTAGAACTGCCTTCGGCAAGTGCTGGTTGTACTGCATCACTTACAATAGAGCTGAAGTTACCAAGTGGTGCAATAGGAGGATTAAAACATAATGTGGCTTTAGGAGAGATAGTTACATTTGATAATCTGGCTTCAGGAGAGTATTCTGTATTGGTACACGACCCATCGGGAGTATCTTCTTCTCCCAAAAAAATCAGTGTTTCAGGAACTTATACTAAATTGAATATTAGTAATTTGGAGCTTTGTGGGGCAACGATGTCCAGAACAAGTACAACTTCTCCAGCTTTTTCTCAAGAAGATGGAACAATTAGGTTTACTATTGTTGGAGGAACTGGTGTAGGAACCGATTTTCAGGTAAGTCTGGAAGATGAAAATGGAAGTGTATTGGTGCCAATTAGGAATGTAACACGTCCTGATGCATCAGCTAATTTTTCTTACACACTAACAAAAGAATCTGCCACAGATAAGATACCTTCAAGTATGAAAGTGTTTTTGGTGGTAAAGAACGTTGTTCCAAGCAATATCAGAAATTGTGAAGAGGATATCAAAAGGGTTGAGATAACTACTCCTTCCGCGATATATATGCCAGGGTCATATGACATTGTTTGGGGACAGATAGCCTTACGTGTAGAAGATGATTGTAAATATAGTTTTGGTATAAATATACGAAGAGCTGATGGAAAAACTGTTCACAGTGATGGACAAGGCTGTTATAGTAATGAAATATTACGTTATTTTAGAGAAACGGGAAGGGCTAAAATAGAGGTCATAAATTCATCCGATCCTACCAGAATTGGAAATGTTGATAATCTTAACTATTATACTACAAATCCACCCAGAGGCTTCAATGGCTGGGGATATAGAACACTTCCAGTTTATTTGGCGGGAGATGAGCTGTTAATTACTATTGATGACGGCTTCGGAACAGTTTTGCAACGACAATTTAAATTAGACGTTACTCCACAGAGAGGGTTTTCTTTATCTAATTCATCTTCTGAGACTGGATCCTGTGATCCTTACTTAAGAATTAAAACATCATTTAGTAATTCAGGAACGAAATATTTTACTGATTTGTTATCAGGAGGAACCTTTCCAATAACAGGATACCAATGGGCAAATGCATACACAAGGCAAAACTGGCTTTCTGGGAAATTTAGATATGAAGTTGAGAAAGAAACACCTTCAGGGACTTATTCTTTAGTTACTCATACAGAACCTGATTACGACGTGGTAGACGTGACTCCACACGGATCAGGAAATTATCGTGTTCGTGTTGTTTCTGGTTCGGGCTGTCCTGTTCAGGAGCAGATTATTCGTAATGTAAATTATCTTTCAACCAATCGTTTTGATAAAGCTTTTAATAGCATTCAAAAAAATAGAGGAATCTATGATGGTACAGTATCTTTTAGAATGCCTATTCCTACTGATTTTTATTATGAACACCCTACAAATCCAGGGACGGGAAGCAGAGCAAAATTAACCATTACACGTGCTGACGGACAATCTTCTGTGTCTTTTTCAACATCATTATTCTTTGAGCAATCTACTAATAAAACGATTAATTTTCCGATAGAAATACCATTAATTCCAGGTACTATTAACCCCAATGGAGTTGAATTTGTAGGATTCGGAGATTTCCCTTCAGGAGAATACATTTTCAAGTTGGAAGATGCTTGTGATTCTGCAACAAGGTCAATTAGATTTACTGATGTAATGTCGTTTGGGTCTGGTAATAACGCTCCTTCATACCAAGTTGTAAAAAAATGTGACACGAATGAAATTATATATACTTTAGGAAAAGTAGCTACAAATCGAGATTGGATACACGTACACCTTCAACGTAGAAATGCATCGGGTAATTGGGATACAATAGATGTGAGAAATTTTAGTCCTGAAGGCGAGTTTTCCAATGTAACAGCGGGAATATATAGGTTAGTTACATTAAATTATTATTATACTACGGTAACAGCCAGTCCTTCACCTTTAGAATTTATGTGGACTTTGTTGCCTCCGTTTGCAAATTATCCATTAACAGGACTTAGAACTTCAGATAATCCGTATATACTTCAGGAAGCAAGAGGTTATTCTCCTAATATTGAAATTGAGCCACGTAGTTTTCAACCCTATGTGTCAAGTATTTCTTGTGGAACTACGAGTGGCTCAGGAATGGTTCTCATTGATTTGTCTCTTAGTGATTTAGCTGATGAAGATATTACTTATACTTTGTACAAAGAAGAAATGGGTACAACTCAAACTATTGTCACAGAAACGCTTCCATCAACAACGAAAACACATTCTTTTCAAAATTTGGACAATGGAAAGTATAGTGTAAGAATTAAAAATAGTTGTTTTGATTATGTAACACAACTGGTAGAGGTTAATTCTGATGCTGTATTCCAACTTGGAGTTAATTCTTCTCAAAATATTTGTCCAGCAGATGTAGCTACTATGGAAGTAAATGTTTCTCCTGCTTTGTTTGATATTGAGTGGTTTCGAATTAATCCTAACACAGGGGTAAAAGAAGGACCATTAGGAGCTGGACAAAAGATATTTACAGAGACTGTACACACCCAAACAACTTATGAGGTTTCAGTAAAACTTAAAAATCACTTTGGTTGTAGTTCAAATTCAGGAAGTGTACAAACAACAACAGTTACAATAATAGATGATAGAGATGCACCTCAAGTTACTACATTTCCAGATAATCAGACTCATACCATACCAGCAGGATTGTGTTCAGTAAGTAATATTGTTTGGCAGGAACCTACTTATACAGATATTTGTCCTAACACAGTAACGGTATCATCAACGCATACACAACCACTGGAATTAAGAGCAGGAGTGCATTCTGTTGTTTATACTTTTACAGATGCATTGGGAAACACAACCTCAAGAACATTGGTTATCACAATTGAGGAACCTAAATTAGAATCTTCTTTAACAGATAGATACACTGATGGAGGTATAAATGAATTGACCACATTAACGACTGACCAACTGTTTTATTATGAGGTAAGTTATCAAAATATAGGACAAGAGAATATATCAAAGGCGGAATTAACTATACAATTGCCCACTAATTCCAATGTAGAACCATCAACGGCACATTCTGTTGATATTTCGGAGGCTGGAACAGGAACAACACGTTTGTATAATTCAGCCAATAAGTCATATACTTTTACAATTCCAAACTACCCAACATCAGGAGGTAAGATTAGAATTCCGTTGCAACTTTCTGGAGGACAGATAGAAGCAGGAAAACCTTGTATGAATGTCCTTCAACTTACTTCTACAATAAATTATGAGGGTGGAGGAGTAACTTGTTCACGAAACGACACAAAAACGATTTCTTCAACTATTGAAATTGATACCTCAGAAAATAAACAGACAAAAATTTCTTGTGGAGCAACCATTCTTGAAGCAGAAGCAGGATTTACAGGTTATCAGTGGTTTAGAGGAAATTCAATGCTTGTAGGAGAAACTAACAGGACATACACACCTAATGTGTCTGACACATACAAGGTTGAGAAATCTATCCTTTGTGGAACAAAAATGGTAACCAGCTTTGAAGTATTTGATTTTAAAGCTCCTGTGGAAATTAGAGATATAACGATAGTAAGAGACAAAGTGAATTGTGTAGATAAAGGGCAATTGCGTGTAGACACAACGATAGAAGGGTTGGCTCCGTATCGTTATATGGCTCGAATAAGTACAGACCCTTTTCCTACTAGTGCCGATTTTACTACACCAAGTTCAACAGATGTTGTAACAAACTTTGGAGATAATATTTTAGACTTACCAATAGGGACCTATAAGGTATACGTATTGGATAGTAGTGGTTGTATTAAGGAGTATACACAAAGAACGTTTACCATTACTCAGGCACTTCAGCCATCAATAGGCAATATTGAGGTAGATGTATGCAACTTGTCAAATGGAAAAAATAATGTAAATGTTAGTATAACTTTTGGAGAACCTACATTGGGTCATCACTATGTGCTTAATGGAGCAACTCCTGTACAAATAAATACAACACCATTTACCATTCCAGAATTATCTTCAGGAACTTATACCATAACTGTTGCTGATGAAAATAATTGTGGAGATACACATACATTTGTTGTAAATCCGCCAGTGAAATTGGGAACTGCAAGTGTAACAAGAGGTCTTTCTTGTTCAAATCCAGTGGCTCAAATTACTTTAGACGAGATTTCAGGAGGAACAGGAATTTATACTTATGAGCTTGTACAAGTGATAGATAGAGCGAATAATGTATATACACCAATTTCTTCATCAACAATAACAATTCCTTCAAATACATCAACTTCTGTGGTGGTAGATGTTTCGGCAGTTGGAGAGTACGAATTCCGAGTTAAGGATTCACAAATGACTTCTTGCTCAACGTCAATAGTAAGTAATTCTGTTATTGTGGAGGCTGCTAAACTTCCAGAAATAGACATACAACAGACGAAAGTAACTCCTGAATCTTGCCACAAACGAGCAGAAGGAAGCATTGAGTTAGTCTCAATATCGGCTGATTTAGAACCAATTGATTTTAAAATAATTCAGATGAAGGATTTGACAACAGGGACAATAACTCCTATGGCAATTGCACCAACGTCATCTTCTTCAAATACAGCGAAATTCACGAATTTATCAGGGACAATCGCAGGAATTGAATACACAATTGAACTAACAGGAAGTAACGGATGTAAACGTCAAATACAAGAGATTGTTAAGGCAAATCCTCCTATTTTCGCAAATAATGCGTTGAGTGTTACGCAATTATCGTGTGCTTTGAATTCCAACTTGGAAGCGGTAATTTCCTTTGATATAAATCAAATAAGTGGAGGAATCGCTCCATATACTTGGGAATTTTTCAATAAAGCAACGGGTACTTCTATTGGAGGAAATAATCAGCCAACTATTTCTATTACAGATGTTAATGGAGGAACTTTTTATGTAGAAGTGCGAGATTCTGCAGGTTGTTCAGAAAACACGAATGAAGTAACAATCAATCCTGTGTTCAATCTGTCAAACGTTGTAGTAACTCCTGCTAAACCCATAACTTGTTTGGCAAACGAACAGATTTCGGTGAATGTTACAGCTAACCCGAACCACATCTCAGGAACAGAGCTTCGTTTTACAGCAAAAAGATTGAGCGATAATTTTACGATAAGCGAAACCTACTCATCAACAACGACTACAAATTCCGTAAATCATACATTTACAAGTTTATTACCAACAGGTGAGTATGAAATAACAGTTGAAAATTTGGCTACAAATTGTAGTGTTAAAGGCACATATGTGGTTGTTGATTTAGCAAATAAATTTGAAATTAATAAATCAAATGAAAGACAACCTTCTTGTTATCAAGGAAATGATGGTCGAATAACGCTTACTTTCTTGGATAAGAAGCCAACTATCGGAGGAGATAAATCAACTGAAGGGTTTACTTATACAATTACACATCAGGTAACAAATCAGGTAATAACAGGAACCGTTCCTTTAGGAGACTCTTCTTTAGAGATTTCGAACTTGTTTGCCGGTGATTATCGCATTGAAGCAATTTCAATGGCGAATGGTTGTTCTGTAAGTACTTTATTTACAATACCACAAGCAGATTCTGAAATTGTTATTAAAGCAACTCCAGTAACTCCTCAGGTAAGTTGTGAAACCAATAAAGGGGATATCACTGTTGAGGTCTTAAGTGGAGGTAAAGCTCCTTACGAAGTGACGTTATCTTCAGGTACAGAAAATGTAACCCAGACGATTCAGGATAAAATTGTTACATTTAAAGGAGTATCGGCAGGGGTGTATGCAATTACTCTAACAGATGGATGGGGTTGTTCTACTTATACGGGAACGCAAACAGTTGAGTTAAAGGCTCCAGAAGCGGTAGTTGCTAGTGTAACAACAACGAATGTGAGTTGTAACGGGCAGAACGATGGTAAGATTGTCGTTACAAATGTGAGTGGAGGATCTGGCTCAAATGTGTTTACTTATGAGTTGGAAGATGGTGTAAATACTAAGGTAATACAGGATTCAAATGTTTTTGAGAGTTTAAAAGCAGGAAGTTATGTGGTGACGATTGTGGATAATATGGGGTGTAAAGTGGTTACAAATACTACAATAACACAACCTACTTTAATAGAAACTAAAATAGATGTAACGGTTTCAGACAGAATTGTTTGCTATGGACAATCTGATGGCTATGTGAATATCAAAGCCAAAGGAGGAACACAACCTTATTCGATTGATGTTTACACAAAAGAGTCTAATAGTAGGGTTACTCCTGTTTCGTATGTAACACCTAACCCTTCAAATCCAGCGTTGGCTCCAGAAGTGGCAATTACAACAGATGCGATTTTAAAATCAGGGACTTATTATGCTAAAGTAACTGATGCTACTGGTTGCTCGGTAGTTACAAGTGAATTTACTATTGAAGAATTTCCTGATATTCAGCCAAAAGAGGCTTATCAAGATAAAATGTGTAATTCTAATGGAATTTATGACCCGATTGCAGTAAGGTTTGCAAGTCCTGTGGATATAAATCACACATTCTATATTCTAAATGGAGTTAGAGGCACATTTTCAAGAGTTGAAGGAAATTATGGTTTTATAGATAATTACGACAGAACAGTAGCAACTCAAACCTTAACTATTGAATACGTAAAATCACATTCTGATGGTCAGCAATTAGGAAAATGCGCAAGTTCAGTTCTGACTTTAACCATAGAAGAAATCAAGGCATTAACAGCAACAGAAGTTACCAATAATGGTTTGAATACGATTGAAGTAAAAGCAGAAGGAGGGGTTGCTCCGTATCAATATTCATTTAATAATCAAAATCAAGGAAACAATCCTGTTTATATTGTAAAAGAAAGTGACCCGCAATACATCGATCCAGTAACAAACGAAGTTGGCAAAGAAATTTCAGTTGAGGTAACAGATGCTTTGGGTTGTACTTACAGTCTTACAATAAGAAAGATTTTCTATGATATTGTAATGCTAAATTTCTTTACTCCAGATGGCGACGGAATAAATGATAGATGGAAACCAAAAAATCTTGAAAATTATCCAAAATCAAGAACGTATATCTTTGATAGAAATGGTAGGAAAATGACGATATTAACACCTATCGAATCTTGGGACGGAACTTATGAAGGTAAACATATGCCATCGGGTGATTATTGGTATATTTTAGAGCTTAATAAAGCAAAAGATAATCGCAAGTTCTATGGTAATTTTACATTATACAGATAGAAATAATGAAAAGGGAAATCTCTTTCCCTTTTTTGTTTGTCAATAAAAATATTATAGAAAAATAGAAAAAATGATTTTTGAACATTGTCCTAATTGTACTTCAACAAATGTTGAATTTCCTAATGATGTACGCTTTTTGTGCCACGATTGTGGGTTTGTTTACTATCATAATATTGCTGCTGCGGTTGTTGTTGTGTTTAGGAATCAGGATAAAATTCTCTTCACAATTCGGAATGTGGAGCCTGATAAAGGAAAGTTGGATTTGCCCGGAGGATTCATTGACCCTAATGAAAATGCAGAACAAGCCGCTTGTCGTGAAGTTAAGGAAGAAATGGGATTAGATATACAACCTTCACAATTAAGCTATGTTACAACTTATCCAAACAACTATTTGTACAAAAATGTTCCTTATCGTACAATGGATATTTTTTTTGAATGTTTCCTTGAAGATACTCAGTTAAAGGTAAATGCAGAAGATGAGATACAAGCTTTAAAATGGATTTCTGTAAATCAAATTAATTTAGATGAGATAGGTTTTGTATCGGTTCGTAATGTAATCACAAATCATTATAAAAAGTGAAAACTCTTTTGTAAATTTCTTTAACATTGAAGTGAAAATTATATTAAAAATACTGAAATATTTTTTGGTACTTTTAAAAAAAGATGTAATTTTGCACTATGTAATACATAATACAGTAAATGAAAAGTTTAATAGCTGCAACCTACGCTCCAATGGATTCAAAAGGGAGTGTATCTACAAAAATAGTTCCTCAATATGCCGATTTCTTAAAAAGAAATGGTGTTAAGGGTATTTTTGCTAATGGCTCTACAGGTGATTTTGCTTCACTTTCAGTAGAGGAAAGAAAGGAGATTATTGAGGCGTGGGCAGAGCAGAAATCTCCAGACTTTTTCATTACCAACCACGTAGGGGACATCAATTTGAATTACGCTGTTGAATTAGCAAAACATTCTGCAGATAAGGTTGATGCAATCTCCACGTTAGCACCTTTTTATTTTAAACCTAATCTTGAAAAATTAATAGAGTATTGCAAAGCTATTGCTGAGGCAGCTCCAAGCATACCTTTTTACTATTACCATATTCCTGACTTGACAGGGGCAAGTTTTGATATGACTCAATTTATGCAAAGAGCTAAGGAAGAGATTCCTACTTTTGCAGGTTTAAAGTTCACGCAAAATAATATGATTCATTTTACCCAATCAAGATTTTATGGTAATCAAGAATTTAATGTTCTTTTTGGTGTTGATGAGGCTTTTTTACCAAGTTTGCCATTAGGTGCAACAGGTTGGGTTGGTAGTACTTACAATCATTTAGCAAAACTTTATCTGACAATTAAAGAAAATTTTGAGAAAGGTAATAACGAATTTGCTGCTGATTTACAACAAAAAGCAATAGAATTTGTTAATATAGTGGCTTCTTATGGCGGATTTAATGGAGGAGGAAAAAGTTTTATGCGTTTGTTAGGAATAGATTGTGGTTGTGCGAGATATCCTCACGTGACACTAACAGCGAGTCAGTTGCAGGAAATTTATTCAAAGTTGGAGAAGTTAGGAATTACAGAATATTTATCAAAATAAGTAAATAACAAAGTTTTTTTCATAATTTTTATTTTTAAGTTTTCTTTTTTATTATTTTAAAAAACGATTGATGTGAATCAATCGTTTTTATTTTTTTGAAAAAGAATATCTAATGTTTTTATGAAAACGTAAATTGTTACCGAAAAAATAAATGTGGAAATAATATTTCAGGCTTTTTAGAAGAAAAATAAAGTTTTACAGAAGCAAATAAAAATCCAAAACCATAGCTAAAGAATTGTACCAAAATAGCCCAAACTGATAAAAACCCAATTTTAATGCTCTTATTTGCTCTGGCACTATCTAACATCAAAAAAATAAAATAAGAACCATAAACAAAAAGTCCTTTTGGATATCCAAAGAAAGTGAATAAAATAGAAAAAATTAGCCCTAAAGAAAAACAAAGAGGTAGCCAATAGGTTATTTTTTTTGTTTCTGGATACCAATGATTTAGAATGGCACGTGTCTGTCCGAATTTACTAACTTGTGTTTTAAATTTTGTCCAAGAAATTCTGCGTTTGTGGTAAACGAAAGCCTCTTCAATAAATGCTGTTTTAAAACCTAATTTCCAAAGTCTTATAACCAAATCAGGGTCTTCTCCAGGATGTATTTTTCCAAATCCCTTTGTAGCTTCAAAAGCTTTTCTGGAAAGTCCCATATTAAAACTACGAGGTTCAAATTTTTGTACACTTTTGTTGCTTCCTCGAATGCCTCCAGTTGTTAACAATGAGGTCATTACATAATTTATAGCCTTTTGAATATCGGTGAAATTATCATCAGCAGTATCCGAGCCACCAAAACAATCAACATAATTTTTTTGGAGAAAATCATCTACCGATTCAAGATAATGTTCTGGTAATAAACAATCTGAGTCCAGAATTATAAAATAATCATTTCTTGCTCGTTGCATTCCATAATTGCGTGACGCTCCAGGTCCTGTATTTTCCTTGAAGATGTAGTTTATATCTAATATGTTCGAATACTTTTTACAAATTTCTTTCGAAGAAATTGAAGAACCATCTTCAATGATAACTACCTCAAAATCATTTTGGTATGTTTGCTTTGATATACTACTTAAAAGCTCATCAATTTCATCAGGGCGATTGTATACAGGAATAATGAATGAATACTTCATTAGTTAAAGTAATGTTAAAGTTTCTTCTTTTTGTAACTTTTCTTCTACACAAAACGTATAATGAAGTGTAATTATTACAAAATACTTTTTAGAAAACACAAAAATAAGGATAATTTTTAAATGAGACAACTAAAAATTACCAAACAGGTAACCAATCGTGAAACGGCTTCTCTTGATAAATACCTTCAGGAGATAGGAAAGGTGGATTTAATTACAGCTGATGAGGAAGTAGAATTAGCACAACGCATTAAGGCTGGGGATAACATCGCTCTGGAAAAACTGACAAAAGCGAATTTGCGTTTTGTGGTGTCGGTGGCAAAACAATATCAAAATCAAGGTCTTACACTTCCTGATTTGATTAATGAGGGGAATCTTGGACTTATAAAAGCAGCTCAACGTTTTGATGAAACACGAGGGTTCAAATTCATTTCGTATGCTGTTTGGTGGATTCGTCAATCTATTTTACAGGCGTTGGCAGAGCAGTCTCGGATTGTTCGTTTGCCGCTTAATAAAATCGGTTCGATTAACAAAATTAATAAAATGTACGCCTATTTGGAACAGGCTCACGAGCGAGTTCCTTCTGCTGAGGAAATTGCTAAGGAATTGGATATGTCGGTAAACGATGTAAAAGAATCAATGAAAAATGCAGGTCGTCATATTTCAATGGACGCTCCTTTAGTGGAAGGTGAGGATTCAAATCTGTATGATGTTTTACGTAGTAGTGAATCGCCAAATCCTGATAAAGAGTTGATTTTAGATTCCTTACGTACTGAAATAGAACGAGCATTGGAAACACTTACACCTCGTGAAGCCGATGTAATTCGTTTGTACTTTGGTTTGGGAGATCAACACGCAATGACACTTGAAGAAATCGGAGAAACTTTTGAACTCACTCGCGAACGTGTGCGTCAAATTAAAGAAAAAGCAATCCGACGATTGAAACATACTTCTCGAAGTAAGATTTTGAAAACGTATTTGTAATCAGTCAATAAATAATATCGTGTAAAAAAATACAAACTTTTAATCTGAATTTAAAAAGGTTAAGAGTTTGTGTTTTTCGTTTATAACTAAAAATAAATATAAAGCGGAAATGATTTTAGCACCTTCAATTTTGGCGGCAGATTTTGGAAATCTGCAACGTGATGTAGAAATGGTTAATGAAAGCCAAGCCGATTGGTTTCATATAGATATTATGGACGGCGTGTTTGTTCCGAATATTTCTTACGGAATGCCTGTACTTGATGCCATCAGTAAACACGCAAAAAAAACTTTAGATGTACATTTGATGATTATCGATCCAGATAGATACATTTCTACTTTTAAAAAATTAGGAAGCGACATACTTACCGTTCATTACGAAGCTTGTACGCACTTACACAGAACCATTCAAGCTATTAAAAGTGAAGGAATGAAGGCAGGTGTAGCACTTAATCCGCATACGCCTGTATCTGTTTTAGAGGATATTATCCAAGATGTTGATTTAGTACTTATTATGAGTGTAAATCCAGGTTTTGGAGGACAGTCATTTATTGAAAATACATATAAAAAAATTGACCAAACGAAAGAACTTATTTTAAAAGCTAAATCCAACGCACTTATTGAAGTTGATGGTGGTGTGAGCGATAAAAATGCCCCAAAACTCATTGAGTCAGGGGCAGATGCTTTAGTTGCTGGAAGTTTTGTTTTCAATTCCGATAATCCGAAGAAAACAATTGAAAATTTAAAAAATATCCGATAATTACATATTTAATTCAACGGCATTTCCGTGACCTCGGTATAAAACAAGTTCCTTTTCAAGTTCTACTTCGAGAATGGTAACATAAGGATTAAGTGATTTTTCTGAGGGAACGGAAATTCTCAAAATACCTGGGATATTATTCCAAGCGGCTCCTCCGTTACGCTCAAAATTGAGATTTTCACCTGAACCTAATACTTTGATAGACTTTATTTTTGTTTGAATACCTTTCAGCTGAATGTAATTTTTTGGAGCATCGAACAAACATAAGTAAAGTTTTTTGTGGTCTTTGCTCAACATCGTAGGGCCGTAGAAATGCCCATAAGGAAGCCCTGCTTCTGTGTTGTAGACAGCTTCTTTGTGTGTTTGAATCCATTGTCCGAGAGCTTCCAATCGTTCTACTTGTTCTTTTGCGATAGTTCCGTCGGGTTTTGGACCTATATTCAGTAATAAACTTCCTCCAGTACTGATAACTTCAACAAAAGTACGAGTGATTTGAGCAATTGGTTTGTAATTTGTATCTGAAGGAAAATATCCCCAATTATCATTCATTGTCATACAGAATTCCCAAGCTCCTTCAGGGCGAACAATTGGAACTCCTTGTTCTGGTGTTTTATAGTCTCCGTATTCATTTAGCCGAGAATTTACGATTACCTTAGGATTCCATTTCAATAAACTTTTTTTAATTTCTGCCGATTTCCATTCTTCGGCTTTGTGTTCCCAATCACCATCGAACCAATAAAGGTCAGGTTTGTATGCACTTAATTCTTCTAGCTGATTGAAGTTGAAAGTTACAAATCGTTCCCACGGAGAGTTATTTTTCTGTCCTTTTTGTGGATAGAATTTTTTAGTATTCTTAATACGCTCAAAAGTAACGGGAGAATAATCAGGATGTGACCAATCGCACAGTGAATAATAAAATCCTAATTTCATTCCTTTGTTACGAACTGCATTCACAAACGGAGCTAATAAATCTTTTTTGGCAGCTGCGTGTTTCACGGTGTTTAAAGAACTATATTTTGTGTCCCACAGCGCTACTCCATCGTGATGTTTTGTTGTCAGAACCACATATTTAGCACCTATTCTGTCAAATAAATCCAACCACTGTTCAGGATTGTAATTTGATGCCGTAAATTGTTCTCCTTGCTTTAGATAATCAGCGTGAGAGATGCGTTTATGATACATCGACCACGACTCTGTGATTCCGTTTACTCCGTAATATCCCCAATGAATGAAAATCCCTAATTTGGCGTCTTTGAACCAGTCCAATCTGTCGTTAGTGGGTTCATTTTGTGAATATAAATTAAAAAATACTAAAGAAAATAGCGAAAGAAATAATTTTTTTACCATATAGTTTACAGAATTTAAAAAATTAATGGCTCAAAGATATGAAAAATATAGGAAGATTTGAGTCGTTATGTGAATTATTGAAAATATTTAAATAAAAAAAAGTAGTAATTCATTGTATTTTCGTTTAAAATCTTCCAAATTGCTAGAGTCAAACCTACAAAATAAAATATTGTTTTCTGTTTCTATCTCAATAAGTTCTGTTACACAACTATCGTCTTCCCACATTGTAAAGCGACCTACATATTTGTCATTGGTTAAGTCAATTACAATTGATTTGGTTCGTGTTTTGTTTTTCTCAAAATGAATGTAGTTGATTTCTTGTTCTAAATTTGAGTGTTTTTCAGTTTTAACAAGCCAATCACGAAATTTGAATATATTTTTTTCTTTTGTCATAGTATTGAAGTTTAGAATATTTTAGAAAGAAATAATGTATTCCCCTTTTTTTCTTATGGATTTTCTGAATTATCGATAAATTTATTGATTTCCAATCTATCTTCGTTTTCGCAATGTGTGTTACATATTGTTTTTAAGGTAATTTGTTTGCCATCAGTAAGTTTTATGTTAATTTGACTATTGTCATTTGTGTCAATTTCACACCAAATCTTCTCAATGATGTTATTTTTAATTCCAAAATCGTTAGTTTTGTCAATATAAGTAAAGCTATCGTCTATTTCTATTTCATTTTCTCCCCAATTTTCCCAAAAACCGATGCCAATATCTAAAAAGAATTGATGCCACGAATGATTTTTTACTTTAAGGTAGACCATTATAACATTTTTGCAATGTGAATCATCATATACAGCTACTAATTGCTCTATTTTCTGTCCTTTAAAATCAGAAAACACGAATTTTTGATTTTGAAAAAGTCTTCCAATCATCATTTTCTACTCAAATCAAACTCTGTCAAAAGATTTTTATTTCCTCTATATGGTTTTCTATTTTACTCACAATGAATTGTTTTTTGTTGAGTTTTTAATCAAATTTTTAAACAAAATGCTGATAAAATGTATTGATTGGGATTTAAATTAGGAATATCTTTTTCATTCTCAAAGGTAAATTCCACTCCACTTTTAAGTTTTAATATAATACTTATAGAAGTAGTTTGCTTTATGAAATCTATATTTTCAGTATTTAAAATCTCCATTACTTTTTTAAGTTTCAAAGTTTTAGGTTTTTCAAATATCCAAGGATTAATTTCTAAATTCTCGCCTGTCGAAAGTGCTTTTCTGCTAAAATTATCTGAAAAAATGAAAATTAACTCTTCATTGTCAAAATGAAATTCTATATCACCATAAGTCCAAATACTTTGCCCGTATTGATTATCCCAAATCGAGTCAGGTTCAGTAAAATTTGCCAAAATCCATTCTTTGGTCTGACCCAATTTTATATTTTCAAATTCTCCTGATTTGCAAAACGCTAATAAGTCTATCATATTCTAAATTTCATACAAATATGAGGGATAGTCTCCCAAGTAATCCTCAAAAGATTATCACTATTTAACCTAAATTATTTATCCATTCGCACAATTCGCGGTTGAAAGCTACCTAAAATGTCTACCAAATCGGTTTGGGCATTCATCACCTCATTGATGTTTTTGTATGCCATTGGAGCTTCTTCAGTATTCCCTCCGATGAGAGTTACTTTCTTGTTTTTCAGTTCTTTTTTGATGTCGCTCTGTGTGAAAAGCGTTTTACAAGCTGCTCTGGAATGTTCCCGACCAGCTCCGTGCGATGCTGAGCAAAGCGAATCAGAATTTCCTCTTCCGCGAACGATAAAACCTTTCTCGGTCATTGATGCGGGAATAATACCGAGTTCTCCCTTACCTGCGGGAGTTGCCCCCTTGCGATGTACAATCACTTCTTTGCCATTGTGAGTTTCTTTCCACGCAAAATTATGATGATTTTCAATCCGTGCTTTCAATCTTCCTCCCAAAGCCTTTATCAATCGCCGATGAATATCCTCGTGACAAGCCGAAGCATAATCCCCTGCGAGGTTCATCGCTGTCCAATACTCCAAACCGAGATGTGTGTCGAGGTCAAGCCACGCAAATTGCTGAGCTTCTTTGGGTAATGGGCATTGTTCCATTGCTTTTCGCACATAATATTGGGCTATTTCCGCCCCAAAACCTCGCGAACCACTATGTGACAATATGCCTAAGTAAGTCCCTTTTGGAAGCCCAATTTGTTCATCTTCCTCCAGAATTTTTACCTCTCCAAACTCCACAAAATGATTGCCTCCGCCCGAAGTTCCCATTTGTTTGATGGCTTTACCTTTTAGCCTTTTAAGAATTGGAATAAGGTCGAAAGTATCTCGGTCGAAAATTTCGTGGTCGATGTGCGATTTGTGAGTTTCATACATTCCAAATTTGGTGTGTTCTACAAGTATTTTCTCATATTTGTCCTTCGCACCATCGAGATACGAAATAGGTATATCTAAGATACTCAAACACATACGGCAACCAATATCAAGCCCCACGCCATACGGAATTACAGCATTTTCAACCGCTAAAACGCCCCCGATAGGCAAGCCATAACCACTGTGAGCATCGGGCATCAACGCTCCACTCACCGAAATAGGCAGTTTTAAAGCTGTGTAAAGTTGGTTTTTGGCTTCCTCTGAAATGTTTTCTCCAAAGATTTTGAAATCAGTTCGCTGTGTATTGAGTTGGCGTTTTTCTGTCTTTTTGGAAGAAAGCAATTCTTCAGCGATTTGCCCAAAGGTCAGATGTTTTTCAAATGCTTTCGGGTTTGCCAGAATTTCTTTTAATAAAGATTTTATATACGCCTGATTTTTATTGTTAAAATTGCGTTTCATCACTTCTAACGCTACATTAACCGATTGATTGTTAGGATATCCTAACTTTAATATATCTTTTCCTTTTAATTTTAAATTTCCCATTGTTTGTTTTTCAAATTATTTTCACTCCACAAGTTTGTTATAAGTGTAGTTTGTATATTGAAAAGTGTATTTCTTGAGGATTTTGCTATACATTAGCAAAGATATACAAAAACCCAAAAACAGAGTATTTTAAGTTGTGTTTTTTAATACACTATATGGATGTTTTTTTTTATTATATGATGGTGCTTTCGTTATCGTGTTGCTCATAGGACTTGAAAACTCTTTAAAGTTTTTGTTTTTGAAATTGAATAATCAATTGGATATAATAATTTAACAATACTGAATTTTTATTGATGATACTACTACTAATTTCAAATTAATTGTCAAAAATGTTAAAATTAAAATGTTTTAATAAAGATAAAAATAATATTTTTAAATTGCGATTGCCATTCACTTGTCATTAACACCTTTACAAGGACACTGGCGCGAAACCCCTATTCAATTGTGGAGAAATAAACGCAGAGAATGGGAAAGATATTCCCAAAAACACTTAAAAGACTCGCTTTATCTTGATTTTATGAATTGGGTAGAGAAAACAAACTTATTGGATTTGGATAAACTTAATTTAGATTAATGGTTATGAAAAAGTTTTATATTTTTATAGGTGTTCTTTTATTGGTTGTTGGGATATATGATTTATGGTATAAAGGTTATGCTCAAGAACAGCGTTTTTTTAAAATAGTAGAAAAATCTCAAAATATAGAGGAAACTCAAGAAATAAAAAAAAGTATACAGACAAAGATATTTAAGGATAGCCATTTAAAATATGTAATGAGGAAATTGTACGAATATTGTGATACAGAGGTAATTAAATTTGATTTTTATACTGTTATTTTTAATGCTAGTAGAAAATCTTGTATAGCGATATATAAAGTTGATCTTCTGGATTTGGAGTGCAAAGCATATAATTCAGAATACATAGGCATTGAGTTTTATATGGCTAAATTACTTAAAAGGGATAATATTTGGCAAATAGAAAAAATAGAGAGTGATGGATATATTTATGATGCGTTTGTTACACTTGGAGAAATTCCAAAACAAGTTATATTCTCGGATAATGAGGAAATGCAGAATTTTACGATTCTTTCAAAAGAAGAAAAACGTAATTATATAAAAAGAATTCCTGTCGAGAAATTTTATAATATACTTTGGGAAATTTCCAAACAAGAATTGGGATATAACTTTGTTGATGAACGTTATTGGTTTGATGAAAAATGAGAATAGTTATGAAAAAGATACTTATGGTTGGTATTATATTAGCTTCTGCTTGGAGCATTGAATATTGTTATAACCATCATTATCATAAAGAAACAGAGGAACGACTTGCCAAAATAATGTATGAGTCTACCTCTTCAGAAGTCTATGGAGCGATTTTCGGAACAATAACCTCACAAGAATTTAAAGAGTTATGTTTCAAACGTAATTTTCCTTTCTATATGATATATGAGGATTGTTCTCAAGAAAAAATACGTGTTTATCCTAATGCTTTATTATGTAATCCTACGAAAGACAAATGCTTTGTATTTTACACCGTTGATGATTTGGACTATACTTGTAGGTATTATGATCGACATAATATATTTGTGTTTTTGGCAAATTTAGTAAAGAAGGACAATAAATGGAAAGTTAATAAGTTTTTTCCGATTGATGGTTTTTCAAAAGATACAATTATAGAGAAGGATAGAGGAATCATTAGTTCTGAGTATGATGAAGTTTTTAAAAACTTAACTTCAAATCAAAAAAAGAGAGAATATATGCAAAAATATGGCATAGAATTTTTTGCAAAATATTTAGCAGATTCCAAAACATCTAGCGATATTGGATATGATATAGACAAAATAGATAAATTCGTAAGACAAAAATACTGGTTTGACAAAAAATGAGATGATTATGAAAGAAGTTTTAACCGAGAATAGTATACTTAGATGCTCTAAATCGTTAGTAACCAGTGTTCTGAAGGTAATGAGTTAGTCTTTTAGTAAGGTGGAGGGATTGTTAGTAGCTACAGAAGCTGATAACAAAAAGATGGAGAATATTTTGCCTTTTGGAAATTGTTTGCAATGCAATCCGTCTGTACCTTGTGTTCCTGAACCTATAAAATGGGATACTTTATCAGATGTTTTTATTGTGGGGAGTAATAAGTGTTTAACTGTTAAATCAACTATACGATGTGCTAAGGGTGGAGAAATTTCGATTTTATAGATGACACAGGTTTACATAAATGAGAATAATTAAAATTGTACGCTATTAGACACATTTTTTATCAGTTTTGAATTGATTTCAGGTAGTAAATGAAACTTTTAATGTGATTTAGTAGATTGTCTATGTTTTATTTTTTTGATAAAAAATTAGGTCAAACGCATGAAAAATTTTGGATAATATCTTTTAAGTAATCTGTATTGTAGGCGGCTTTGAGTCTTCGTTTCTTTAAGCTTAATTTATCTTTTTGATTCTTAATCATTTGTAAAGCTAATTTCCGTAAAGCAGATAGGTTTTCAGCCAAAAATCCTGCTCTGGCTCGGCACGAATCCTCCCGAAATGTTACATCCAAATGCCAAAGCAATTCATTCTCAATCCCCCAATGCCCACGAACTAATTCATTGAAATAATCCGCCGATAAGCCCTCTTCACTGCTGATATAACATCTCGTTTCTTTCTGAATATCAGCACCTAAATGCCTTTCAGATTCAATTTGAATCAAGGTTTTCAACCCCACCCAAACCGATAAATTTTCGTCAAGCAACACATCTTTCGCCTGTAAAATACGGCATTTACGAGTTTCAAATCGAGACGAAGAATATTCCCATTCTTCTGAAAAACAATCACTTGACCTAGCTTTAAATCCGCAGACCACATCCTCAAATAATTCTGATTGATTCGATTTTAAGGACAGTAAATAATGCCCTTTTTTCGCCATAATTAAAGATGCTATTTCTTTCTGACAGCCCATCGCATCAATGCTAACTACCGAATTTTCAATATCTAAACTATTGATGATTTCAGGAATAGCCGTTATTTCATTGGATTTATCTGCTACTTTTTTCTGTCCGATACAAAGTTCGTTTTCGCTCACCCAAGCATTTACAATGTAAAGCCCTATATTTCCACGACTTCTAGGATTTACACCTTTAATTTTCTTTCCATCAATACAAATTTGTTTTTCGCCAAGTGTGTCCAAAATAGCTTTACCACAATCCATTAAGCATTTATTTAAAACACTAGTATCCAGTGAACTAAAAACTCGATTAAAGGTATCGTGCGAGGGTACTCCGTTGGGAAGCTTACAATATTCAGGCACAAAATCAGGGTGATTTTCAGCAAATAATACCATATCTTCGTAGTCTTCGCCGTTGCTCAAATAGGTGAAAAGCCCAATGAGAAGTATGTCAGAAAGAAGATGATTGCATTTGTTCACCATACGAAAATCCTCAATGTCAGAAAAATAACTCACTAAATCCATAAAAACAAAAATATTAAATTTCGTGCGTTTGACCTATAAAAAATTACCTTCAAAACTATTTTATTTATTTTTTTTGTATCTTTCGTGCGTTTTTAAATGATATTAATTTTTTTTAAAAACTCCTAAAAAATTATATTTAAATTTATTTCTATGAGCACCCCAGTTAACACATTTTCGTCCGATTTTTCTTTTTTGAAAGATGTAAAATCGAATGTCTATATCAAGGGCGAACCTTTGGTTTTTAACTCCCTTGTTTTGAGACAGAGTTTAAATTCTTGCCATTTTTTTGAAGTTACAGAGGACTTTTTGGGTAGAGAGGATTTGGTTAGTAAAAAATCGCCTAATTCTCTATCAGAATTTGTAGGAGAACGAATTCATATTGTTTTTCAGCACGAAAGTAAAAAGTATGAATTTGTAGGGTTTATTACAGAAGTTGAAATGGATTCTTGGGAAAGACCTCAGAGTATTTCTTATTCGAATTGCATACGTTATAAAGGTAAGGGAGCGATTTGTATACTTGATGACGTGCCTTCTATGTTTTCATTTACGGATTATACTCTTGCGGACATTATACGAGAACTTACTTCTGATTATCAGAGTCATTTTTCAACACATTGCAATCCTAATTTTAAAGAGACTCTCGCCTTTGCAATGCAATATAAGGAGAGTGTCTTTGCCTTTTTGAATCGTTTGTCATCTCTTTATAATGAACTATTTTTCTATGATGGTAAGGAGTTACATTTTGGTACACCTACTACTAATGAACAAGAAGAATTGACTTTTGATGAGGATTTGATCAGTTTGAAGACAGCTGTACAAACGCTTCCTTCTATGCAATCGTATTATGATTATTTTTCTGCGAATGATACATATATGCATTCACAATCAGTAATAGAGCCTGAGCGTCGTAATATGGTACTGACCCCGTTAATTTCCAGAAAAGAGGCGTTGTATAAGGCTAAGGGAATATTAGCTTCTCCGTCGTCAAATCGTTCGGAAGGAGGCTTAGATGAAGTGTTACAAGGTCAGTATAATGCTACTTTAGGTAAGATGCACGTGATAGAAGGCAAGACGAAAACTTCGCGTGTAAAAATAGGCGGACTTATTTGTGTTCATTTTTCATCACATTATGATTTGGGCAATGAGATAGGCGTATATCGGGTGGTGTCTGTTGAACATCGAGTTGATAAGTCAGGAAGTTATGAGAATCATTTTGTAGCGGTTCCCCAAGGTTTGGAGTATTCGTTGTTCAGTCCACAAACGATAGCTTATCCTGAGATAGCGGAAGTGGTAAGCAATGAAGACCCTGAGGGACAAGGTCGTGTACAAGTACAGTTCTACTGGCAGAAACATAATAGTTTGAGGACGAATTGGCTTCGTGTGCAAAGTTTGGATGCTGGAGTACTCAGTGATGGATCGACCAATAGGGGAGTGGCTTTTATTCCTGAAGTAGGAGACCAAGTGATGGTGAGTTTTGAACAGGGTGATCCACATCGTCCTTATGTGAGTGGCAATATGTTTCATAAGGGGAATGCTGTTGAGATGTCAAATGACATAAGGAGTATAACGACCAAAAGCGGGCATACTATCGTTTTTGATGATACGAAAGATGCCGAAAAAATCACTATCAAGGATAGAGATGGAAGTGTAATTACTTTTGATACGAAGCAAAAATCTTTGTTAGTACAATCAGTAGAAACGATGGAATTTTCAGCAAAAAACATAAAATTAAATGCTGAAGAAAATGTGGAGATAATCACTCAGCAAGACGTTTTAATTAACTCAAAATCAAAATTTGTAGTAAATACTGAATCAGATATAGAGTTGGTTAGCAAAACAAATATGGGCTTACAATCAGAGGAAAATATGACTTTGAAGAGTAATGATGCTTTGAGCATTGAAGCTCAAAATAAAGCTACTTTGAAAGCAGATACTACTTTTGTTGAAGGAAAAACACAAGCTGAATTTAATGGAGCTCAAACCAAAGTTACAGGCAAAAGTTTAGTTGAAATAACTGCGAATATTGTGAAAATTAACTAATTGATAATAAAAAATGCCAGGACAAGCAGCTACAATAGGAAGTATGCACACTTGCCCAATGACAACAGGTACAGTACCTCACGTAGGAGGACCTGTGAGTACAGGGGCAAGTAGTGTGTTGATAGGTGGAAAACCAGCAACCACAATGGGAGAAATTTGCACTTGTGCAGCAGGAGGCCCTGATGTAATTGTACAGGGAGTTTCTACAGTGCTAATAGAGGGTAAACCCGCTGCTACAGTGGGGGATATGACAGCTCACGGGGGCGTTATAGTAAGTGGAGAAGCTACGGTTTTGATAGGGACAGGAGGAAGTTCTCCTACAAGAGTAGATGCCATTGAAGCACTAGCTTTTACGGAAATAAATTCTGAAGAAAAAGAGGAAATAAATGACTTGCCCTTTTTTGATTTAAACATTTAAAAGTGATTTTTTATGAAGGTTAGTTACCCAGCAAAAAAGACTACAAGTTTACAAAATGGGTTTTATCCAATAGGGTATTACCATTGTTGGCATGGGGGGATACATATTGAAGGAATAGAGAATAAAACACCCATAAAAGCCATCGCGGAAGGAAAAATCATAGCTTTTCGGTACAATCAAGAGCTTAAAAGAGTGAAAACTAAGGGAGAAAAAGAGTTTTCTTTCTCAAACAATTTTGTACTCATACGCCACGATTATGAAAGTAGTGAGGATACTAAAATGACTTTTTATAGTTTGTACCAACATTTGAGTTTTGGTTCGCAGCAACAGAAAGAGGAAAACAAACCAAAAGAACAAAAACAAGAGAATACTTACACAGTAAAAGTGAAGACACCTCAACAGGAAAGTGGTGTACTTTCGTTGGATAGTAGTACGTTCATACCTTTATATTCTAAAGTGAAAATACAAACTGAAGATGAAAAACAAGGTGTCTATAAAGTTGTTTTTGAAGGTAAAACCATTGTAATCCCGCGAGAAAAGAAAGATAAAAAAACTTTAAACAACGAGGGGCAAGTTGTCTTTTGGGGCGATAAATTAAAAGATAAAGGACTTCTTTTGTATTCAGAGGCGAGAAAGAACGCACCTACAAAAGGAGTTGTCAAAGATGGAGAAAAGATAACAATCTTAAACAAATTTGAAGTTCAAGGGAAGGACAAAAAACATACTTGGTATAAAATCAAATATCAAGAAAAAGAAGGATTTGTCTTAGAGGAACATCTGGCAACGAAGCCTTCTGAAAATAAAGAGAATCAGAAAAAAGATGCTAAGAAAACCACTACAAAGCCTAAGTCATTGCCTAAATTTTTGGAAAATCAAATCCCTAAAGATGAAGTGGTAACTTGTAATATTGACGTAAAAGGGGGGGAGTTTATCGGCTGGGTAGGCAGACAAGGATTGTTCAACAACCCTAATTATGTAGCTACCCATATAGAAGTATTTACGCCCGATAATGGTGAAGATTTTATTTCTAATAAGAAAGATGATGGCAAAAATGAGAAGTTTTACGCCCAATTACCAGCAAAAACCATCTTGAAAAATTACATTAAGCGAATTTTATTTATTCCTCAAAGTACCAAAGTAAAGATTTTAGCAGTACAAGGAGATTGTGTTCAGTTAGAGACTTTGGAAAATTTGGTAAAAATAACCGATGAACAACAGAAATATCAACAAAGATGGTATGTAGATTTTGTTTTACGTGTAATAGGCGAGGAAAAATTTCGAGTAGATACGCATTTTAGTAAGGAGAAGAAGATTTATTGGGTAGATAAGGACAATTTTAAGGGTGTTAGTATCAAAAAAGGAGATGAAATACAGCTTCCTAGTACTATATCAGAGGTTTTTTTTGAACTTCCTACCAACAATATAAAGAAACAGGAAGTTATTGATAAAAAAGTAACAGTAGATTTACGAAAAAAGACAAAAAAGTTTGATAACCATAAATGGTATTATGTGGTTTGTCATTACCACGACAAGACAGGTAACCGTATAGAGCGTAAAGGCTGGATAAAGGATAGTGATAAATTGGAAAAATTCAGTGCGTATCATTGGGATAAGTTTGGGTTTAAGACGTACGATGCTGAAAATCATAGGATGTATCCAATAAAAAGTGTGAATAATTACGAAGGTACATCTGAGTTTATCAAGAAAATAATTGCTCTTATAGACAAGAATAAAGACGGCAAAATCCAAAACGAAGAGTTACAGGCTTCTTATAATAAACCCGAATTGGGTCATATTTTTTCTCGGATGGTATGCAAACACAAAAGCGAATGGTCGTACAAATGGGCAAAAATAAAATCAGATTATGAGAAGTTTATTAAATACCACTATCCCAAAGCTAAGCAAGAGTATGTAGATGAACGTCTTGATGAAATACAAGCTAAATATGATGCATTGTATGATTTTTGGGATAAGTTGAATTTTAAAACAGACACGTTTTGGTACTTTGAGCCATTCGCTTGGGTGGAGCAAATGAAGAGGGTGTTCAGTGTTTGTCCAGATGACTGTTCTCAATGTGTTGATTATCAAGATGTGGTAACGACTCCTCGTCTTAATAATCAAAGTAATAATGTAAATAAAAATAGATTTCGCCGAGTCAAAAGATATAATGCAACATATCCTTATCCCAAAGGATATTACCATACGGGAACAGATATTTTAGCTCCTTCTGGTGAGGAAGTGTATGCAATGCTTTGTGGAGAGGTTTATAGTGTTGTGAATGTTTTTAAGCCCAATGAATACAAAGCCAATAGTTTAGGAAACTATTTGGTTATCAAATCAAAGGACAGAGAAGGAAGAGTTGTCTATTTGCAATATTCTCACTTAGATGAAGTATTGGTAAAGAAAGGACAAAAAATAAAACACGGAGAAATTATAGGAAAAGCAGGAAGCACAGGTAATGCAGCTTCTGTTTATAACGAAAAAGGAGTGCTTATACACGGGATTTACCCTGAATACAGACATATACATATAGAGGCTTTTTTAGAGTCTTTTTCTAAGAAAAATAGAATAGACCCCGAGCAATTTATGAAAACCAAATTTGATGAAACAACAAAAGGAAATGTAATAAAATGAGAACAAAATATTTTTTAATAAGCTGTATATTTTTCATATCATTTTCTTGTAATGCACAAGAAAAACAAAATAATAACGTAATAAAATATTTTGATAAAGACGAAAAGTTATATCTTGACACTTCGGATAAGACTGTATTGTCATCTTATCTAATACCCAACGTAGGGCATTTTACGATTTATTATATGCCAATACTAAAATCAGATATTGATTATTTGAAAAATTTTGAAAAAAATAATGGGCTAAAGCCTTTGTATAATGAACTGTATGATTATTATTATTTTTCAGATGGAGATAATGAAAAAATTGACAAGATATTGAGACAAAAGATAAAAAATAATAGAAATTGGGGAATAATAGGAATGTTTGTTCCTGTAAAATACATAGAAATAGATAGTGATGAAGAATTTAGTATTCCTTTTCCTTTTGTGAGAAAATATTATCAGAAGAAAAACGGAAAATGGGAATTGCTGTTTGAGAAAGAGATAAATAATTCAGAAGATGATACTTCATCTTTGAGTAAAAGATACATAATAACTCTTTTGGTCGAAAAAAGATAAACACCAAAGCATTTTTAAAATATCATTATCCTGATACCAAACCTCCCAAATACAGGAACGTCTCAATGAAGTGAAAGCTAAGCACGATTTACTATATGATTTTTTTGGGGGTATTAAAAGAAAAAGGCATTTTAAAACCGAGACGTTTTGGCATTTTGAGCCTTTTGCGTGGGTGGAGCAAATGAAGAGGGTGTTCAGTGTTTCAAAATGGCACGATCCAGTGGATAATCCGATGTGCACTATTTTTACTCAAAGTCAAGTTTCAGGGCAATTCAACGAAAATGGAAAACATTGGGGACTTTTTGGAAAAACAAGAGGAAGCTCGGAACATCATGGATTAGATTTGTTCGCCGTACCAGGTACGGCTGTTTATGCTTGTGTTGAATGTGAAGTACAAAAAATTGTTACCGACGGAAATGTTCCGAATGGATATGGAAAGCAAATATTTTTAAAGGTTCTTGATAAAATAGCTTTTATAGAACACTATATGAAATATAATAAATTATATCCCAATATGGAATATGAAAAATTGGGTGATTTTTCAACTGATAAGGATATAATTCTCCAATATGCTCATTTGAGAAGGATATTTGTTAAAAAAGGTTGGATAATCAGAAAGTTAGATATTCCAATTGGGGAAGCAGGAGTGTCAGGAGTTGTAAAAAACAAGACTCCTGATGGTACTTGTGCTCCTCATTTGCATTTTGAAATAAGAAATCCTAAAAAAGAGAGGATAAATCCTGGTTTTTTTGTAAAATTTAAGGATTTTAACACAATGAGTGAGGAAGAAAAAAAAATGCAACAGGATACGGCTAAGGCTGGAAAAATATACGAATTTGAAGGTTTAACAGATATTTATAAAGAAAAAAAAGATTATGAGTAAGTATTTTTATAATTTAGTTAGAAGATTTATAATATGCACATTGCTTATTTTTATCGGTGATAACTACGCTCAATCAGGAGAATACTTAGATTATTCTGAAGTAAAAACAGAAATTAAACAGATTTCTCAAAAAGATGAAACATACGTATATAACATTTCTTTTGTCAGTGAAAGTATAAAACTTACCATTTTCTTTGATGAAGATAGCTCAATTATTGAAATAAATAAACAAAAAATATTCGATTCGTTCAATTTCTATTATAATGCTTCATTAGAAACATCCTTAAAAAAAATAAGGGTGTTAAAATCAAATAAAAATCAAGATTTTATATTGCTTTTACCTTCGATAAGTGATGAGTTTCCAACATTTGAATTAATAAAATTTGAAAAAAGGACTAATACGTTGTATAACTCTGTTTTTTCAATAGAAACTTATCAAAACATTTGTAATAATTTAAAATTTAAGATTCGAGACAAAGGGACTAATTTTATTATTGAAATAGAGAAGTTTAAAATAAGAGGAACTTATAATAAAATTAAAAGTTAAAAAATTATTTGCTTCTAGAGCACGTAGATGGTAATCTGTATTACGCCCGATAATGGCGAAGATTTTATTTCTAATAAGGAAGATGATGGCAAAAATGAGAAATTTTACGCCCAATTACCAGCAAAAACCATCTTGAAAAATTACATTAAGCGAATTTTGTTTATTCCCCAAAGTACCAAAGTAAAGATTTTAGCAGTACAAGGAGATTGTGTTCAGTTAGAGACTTTGGAAAATTTGGTAAAAATAACCGATGAACAACAGAAATATCAACAAAGATGGTATGTAGATTTTGTTTTACGTGTAATAGGCGAGGAAAAATTTCGAGTAGATACGCATTTTAGTAAGGAGAAGAAGATTTATTGGGTAGATAAGGACAATTTTAAGGGTGTTAGTATCAAAAAAGGAGATGAAATACAGCTTCCTAATACTATATCAGAGGTTTTTTTGAACTTCCTACCAACAATATAAAGAAACAGGAAGTTGTTGATAAAAAAGTAACAGTAGATTTACGAAAAAAGACAAAAAAGTTTGACAACCATAAATGGTATTATGTGGTTTGTCATTACCACGACAAGACAGGCAACCGTATAGAGCGTAAAGGCTGGATAAAGGATAGTGATAAATTGGAAAAATTCAGTGCGTATCATTGGGATAAGTTTGGGTTTAAGATGTACGATGCTGAAAATCATAGGATGTATCCAATAAAAAGTGTGAATAATTACGAAGGTACTTCGGAGTTTATCAAGAAAATAATTGCTCTTATAGACAAGAATAAAGACGGCAAAATCCAAAACGAAGAGTTACAAGCTTCGTACAACAAACCCGAATTAAGTCATATTTTTTCTAAGATGGTATGCAAACACAAAAGCGAATGGTCGTACAAATGGGCAAAAATAAAATCAGATTATGAGAAGTTTATTAAATATCACTATCCCAAAGCTAAGCAAGAGTATGTAGATGAACGTCTTGATGAAATACAAGCTAAATATGATGCATTGTATGATTTTTGGGATAAGTTGAATTTTAAAACAGACACGTTTTGGTACTTTGAGCCTTTTGCGTGGGTTGAGCAAATGAAGAGGGTGTTTTCTTCAATAAAATCAGATATTGATTTGAGAGATAAGATTGAATGGCAGACTCAATTTGATAGTCAATGGGGGGATTCAAATGCTCAAAGTGTCGCTTGTTGGAAAACTTGCCAACAAATTTTAACAAAATCGGGATTAGGAGCCAAATCAGGATACCTTGCAGATGCTATAGTATTGGCAAGAGAAATAAATAATAATACAGAGTTGGAGTATGTAACTGAGAATTTAGAAAAGAGTAAAGAATATCTTGATGCAGAATTAGAAAAGGGAAATCCTATTTTGATTGGTGTAATCATACTCTAAACTACAAAAAAGGAGGGAAGTTAATTAACGAAGGCACAACAGACCATTTTATTGTTGTTATAGGGAGAGGAAATGAAAATAATCAAATATTTTATAGATTTTACGAAGTTGCCACTTCTAATAAAAATTTAGGAGCGAGTGATGACAATAAATTATATGTCTACAGCAATAGGATTGAAGGAAAACCAGCATATTCCAAAAAAAGAACTTATATTGTATCACAAATCAGAAAAAATAGATAATATGAAAAAAATATTTTTATACATTTTTATGCTTAGAGTATTATTTGCTTGTCAAAATAATAAAGTATCCATAACTAATAACGAGAACATATCTTCTATTACCCAAGAAAACAAGAAAATGGATAGTATAGGCTGTAAAAAAGCCATTATGGGTGAAATAAAATTATCTGAAATAGAAAAAGTTACTCTTAATACAAAACTATTAGAGATTGTAAAACAAGATAAGAAATACAAGTATAGTTGTGCAGATACAGCAAATTATGAATATGTTTTGTTAACAAAAGATTCTTTATCTATAACAGAAATAGAGCCTTTGACTTTTTCAATAAAAATGGAAAAAGTTAGTGAAAAAGAGTTACTTATAATAAAAGAGTCACACGTTCCTAATAAATTTAGGGTTAGTATTGTAGATAATCAAAATGGAATTACATTTTGGGAATGTATTAATCAAGATGGAGAAATTTTGGAAGAACCCTTCTCTTTTTACGCTATTCCCGTTGAAAATTTAAATAAAGCTTGCCTAGAAACACAAGTTTGTGATTGATAAAAATTTTATTTTTTCAAAAAGATACTTTGGGTAGAGTAAATTAGGAGGGTGTTTGGAAAAAAAATCAGAACTTATATTTCCATTTAAGAAAATTCCTTTAAATCATCCCAAAGGATTTAAAAACAATAGTTATAAAGTTTATGATTATACTCTTAATGAATCCAAATCTCCTACTTTTGGAGTCGTTAGAGAAGGAGGTAGGTTACACGCAGCAAGGGATTTGTACTATGACATAGGAGAGCCTATTTATGCGATTGCAGATGGAATTGTAAAAGATGTATATTTTTATTATTATAATACTTATGCTATTGTAATAGAACACGATTATGAATATAAAGGAGGACATAGATTAATAGTTTTATATGGCGAGGTTAGCAAAGAAGGTATAAAAGTAAAAGTTGGCGACAAAGTAGTTCAAGGACAACAAATCGCGGAAGTAGGACTTCTGTATAATAAGAAAAACGAAGGCAAAAAAGATAAAAGCCCTTATGTGTTACAACCTAAACCTGACAAAAGAGGAATGCTACACATAGAAATGTACACAGGAGAAGCAATAGGAAAATTATCTGATAGTAAGGTAAAATATACAGATATGTTATATGCAAAATCAGGAAAATACAAAGAAGGAATGTCTTTTCAACGTAGAAAAGATTTATTTGACCCATTGCGATTGTTGGAAGAAATGTTAGAAAATAGTATTAATCAAAGTTTAATCAAATAAATTAAAAAGATGAGAAAAGTAATCTTAGTATTAGTATTTATATTTTTTTTTATCTCTTGTAAAAATAAAAAACTAAATGAAGTTTCTGTTTTTATTGTAGAAACAGAAAAAGACACTACGAATATAGGAGAAAATAAAAAAAACGACATATTAACAGATACAATAAGTAAATTTTTTGTAGAAGATTTTTGTAATTTATTTAATAAAGATTTGATTGGAGTAGAGTTTTTAGGAGAAAATGAAGAAGATAAATACAATTATGAAAAATATGGGATTGATTTAGCAAGTGCTTGTTATTCGTATAATCTTTTGAAAATGACTGTTAATAAGGAAAAAATTTTTACATATAATTATTTTCAACCTACAATAAATCAATATTACAATATTTTAAGATGCGAAGTTATTGACGATAAACTTGTTGTATATACTTATTCGAAAGAGTTGCCAAAAATAATTATTAGTAAGGTATTAGATAAAGATGGGATTATCTTGTTTTCTCTTGACTTTGAAGAAAAAATAGAAGGAGAACATTACATAAATGATATTATTTTTAATAATTTTCTAATATTTGAAAAAGATTTAGAAAAATTTGGAGGCATTCCTGATTGTGGAGATTTTGAAGGATAAAAATCATAGGTTAGTTGTGAAAGTTTGTATGATTTTTGGGATAAATTAGAGTTTAAAACAGATGCATTTTGGTATTTTGAGTCTTTTGCGTGGGTGGAGCAAATGAAGAGGGTGTTTAGGGAAATTAAGCGAAAGGGATTTGATGTAGAGAAAGCTGTAAAACACTTAAATCAAAACGCAAATTCGAAATCGTTAGGAAAATGTGCAAGATATGTGAGATTAGCCATAGAAGCGAGAGGTATGAGTACTGTTGGGCGACCAAACTCTGCTTGTAATTATGATAAATTTCTTCTTAAAAAAGAATTTGGAGAAGTACATATATTGAGCTTAGATAAATATAAACCACAGAAAGGAGATATTGCAGTTTTTGAAGCCTTTCAAGGAAAAAATAAATATCACGAACACGGCACATTCAAATGTATAATGGAGAAAGTTGGGTTTCTGATTTTGTTCAATCAGGATTTTGGGCAGGCTCTGATTACAGAACATATAAGCCTAATTTTAAAATATTTAGATGGTAATGAAAATAAAATATATAATTCTACTTTTATTTTTTGTTAATTGTAATAACAAAAATAATAAATCTAACGAAAGAGCTAATTTTTCACAAGAAATAGTCACTGATATAGCTAGAAAAGAAGAACCTTTTTCAGACACATTGAGTAAGAAAAATGAAGCTGAAAAAATGCTTTTATCTTTTTATACAGAATATATTTACGCTATTGATACTACCAGTTTAAATTTTTTAGAAGTAGAGAAAAAAATTAAACAAAAGTATTTAACGAAAAAGTTAATTTCAAAATTGAAAAATGATATTGAATTTGGAGAATTAGATTGGGATCCTCTTATAAAAGCACAAGATGCTTCTTCTGATTTGTTAAGATCATTAAAAATCAAAAAGGTAGATGATACACATTATACTATTCTCTTTTTAGATGAATTTATCAATGAATTCATTACTATAAATTTAACCATTATAAAAGAAAATCAATCTTATAAGATAGATGATGTGGAATATTAAAATTCCCTAAAGGCATAGTTAATATAATTTAAACGTGAAAAAAATAATTTTAGCATTTGTAATTGTGTTTTTTATATTTTCTTGTAAGGATAAAAAACAAAATGAGGTTTCTGTTTCTACAATAGAGGCGAAAATAGACACAATCAATGAGGAGGAACTCAAAAAAACTGAAATTACAGTTGATACTATAAGGAAATTTTGTACAGAAGATTTTTATGAAATATTCAATACAAATTTAATTGGAGTAGAGGCATCACAAGAGACTGATGAAGAAACACCAGATTATAAAAGATATGCTGTAGATTATGCTGACGTTTGTTATTCAAGCGAACTAATGGCTATTAAGATTGAAAAAGAAGTTATAACAATTTTTAATTATCAATATCCTGAAAAATTAAAGAAAATACAAATTATGGATTGCGAAGTTATAAATGATTCTTTAAAAATACGAACAGATTCAAAAGAAATATCTGAAATCATTATCTCAAAAATTAAAAATGTTCCTGTTTTTTCATTAACTCATGAAGGAGAATATGTAATTGAGATTTCTAAAACAGAAAGGGTAAGAGTAAGTAATTTTTTGATAAAAGAAGAGAACTTAGAATATTTTGGAGGTATTCGTGATTGTGGAGATTTTGAAGGTTAAAAACTAAGAATAACAAACCCGAATTGAGTCATATTTTTTCTAAGATGGTATGCAAACACAAAGCTGAATGGTCATACAAATGGGCAAAAATAAAATCAGATTATGAGAAGTTTATTAAATACCACTATCCCAAAGCCAAGCAAGAGTATGTAGATGAACGCCTTGATGAAATACAAGCTAAATATGATGCATTGTATGATTTTTGGGATAAGTTGAATTTCAAAACAGATACGTTTTGGTACTTTGAGCCTTTTGCTTGGGTAGAGCAAATGAAGAGGGTGTTTAGTGTTTCAAAATGGCGAAATCCAATAGACAATGCTATGCTGTGTTTATATACTCAAAACGGGAACTATAAACCTTGGCACGGTTCTTTTGGAGATAAAATTAGAGTGGGGAACAAAACGCCAATTCATACAGGTATAGATTTGTTGGCTGTACCAGGAACTCCCGTTTATGCTTGCTTAAAAAGTAAAGTAGATAGAATCTATACTTCAAAATCCTTAGCTGGACATTGTGTTGTATTGGAAGTTTTAGACAAAGAAATTTTTAAATTAATGAAAAGAGATTATACTCCAAAATATGCGAATAAAGGAGAAATGTTACAACAGAATTTTGATGAAGATAAGAAAGTGTATTTAGTGTTCTGGCATTTAAGTAAAAATGATTTTTTTAAAGCAGGAGATATTGTAGAACCTAACGATATTATTGGATTAACAGGAGTTAGTGGCGAGAATGGAAAGGATTTTGAAACGTGTAACCCGCATTTACATTTTGAAATAACAAATGGAGGTTCAACAAGAGGATTAAATGGAAAAACTAACCCTTGTGTTTATTTTGCATTTAAAACAGAAGACGATTTAACAAAAGAGGAGATAGAATATCAAAAAAAATTAAAAGATAAAAATAATTGGTAATGAAGAAGATAATTAAGTTTCTAATATTTAGTGTTATAAGTATTTATTTTTTTGGATGTAAAAACAATCAAAAAGCAAATCAAAATTTTGATAATCAGATCAAAAAAGATTCTGTTGAAATTATTCAAAGTGAAAAAATCAATAACGATTCATCAGAGCAGCAAACCTCCACATCTTCGCAACAAGTAGAAGAAATTCTTTCTATAAAGGATACAATAGATTGTGTTTTTAAAGAAGAAAAGTTACTTTCACATAGAGAAAATACAGATTTATTTGTTTTTGATAATTTTTCTGTTAATCTAAAAGTTACAGATGAGAAGGATTTCAATATTATTGTCAATGATATTGAATATCAAACACATATTATTTTGGATATGGGAGAAATTATGGTTAGTAGTTATAAATGTGTAGGAGATATGATAGTTTTCGTTCACTTGGAAGATTATTATGCGACTACTTTTTTTGCCTATTATTTTTCTGATAAAAATTTGTTTTATATTGGAGATTTTACTATACATGAAGCAAAAGATGTGGAAGAAAAAGGTAATCAAAAGATGACTTTTAATATCGAAAGGAAAGAAAAAACTATAGAAATAAATTCCTTTTTAGGAGGTAAGTTTTATGAAAAAATAGTTTTTACAGAATACCAAAAAATAGCTAAAAACAAGTCTCTTTAATTGTGAACTTCGTACAACAAACCCTAATTGAGTCATATTTTTTCTCGGATGGTATGCAAACACAAAAGCGAATGGTCATACAAATGGGCAAAAATAAAATCAGATTATGAGAAGTTTATTAAATACCACTATCCCAAAGCCAAGCAAGAGTATGTAGATGAACACCTTGATGAAATACAAGCTAAATATGATGCATTGTATGATTTTTGGGATAAATTAGAGTTTAAAACAGATACGTTTTGGTATTTTGAGCCTTTTGCTTGGGTGGAGCAAATGAACAGGGTGTTCAGTAATAATGCTGATCACGGAGATATTCATGATCCAATATTAAATCCACAGGTAAGAGGATGATATAATAAAGGGACGAATCTGAATAAGAAATCTAAAATTAAGGGGTGGAATCCTTACGCTTCGATGTTAATAAATTCACAAACAACAAATGAAGATGTAAAGAAGTATGGAAAGTCACAAAGAAGTACTGGAGAACATAGTGGATTAGGTCTTTATGCCCCTGTAGGAACACCTATTTACGCTTGTGTTGATGGAATTATTGAATATCACCAAATGTATGGAGCAAAAGCAGGTTTTTTAACGATTTTAAAAGGGGAATATAAGGGTGAAGTTTATTCTTTTCAATATATGCATCTGATGGAAATAGAAAATGATAAATTTCGATTTTATAATAACTACAAGAATAATAAAAATGTAACTAATGATGGTTGGCTTGACTATAATGATTTAGACTCAGAACTTAAGGATCCTTTGGTTGGAGAGGTATATAAAATGTCTTATGACCAAAAAAATAAAACTCTATTGATAGATAAAAATACTATTGATATCAAAGTGGCTAAGAGTATTTATAAGGGGAAAAAAGTCAAGAAAGGAGACGTTATAGGTTATACAGGATCAACAGGAAATTCTTATCAAGGGAAAGATAAAAATCACTTGCACTTTGGTATAAAAAAATCGAATGGAGTTAGAGTAGATCCTTTCGAATTACTAAAAGAATATATTAATTTTGACTATAGTGGAGAGGAAACGCATAAAAGACAAGACAGTATAACTCCAAGTAGTGAATGGTAAAAAAAACAGATATGAGATATTTATATATTTTAATAATTTTATTATTTTCTTGTAAAGCAGACAAAAAACAAGGAAATGAACAGAAATATACACATAAGGATGATATTGAACATAAAATTCATAGAGATGGTACAAGAGAAAAAGAGACCTATGTAAACTTTCAGAGACTAAATAGGGAAAGTTTTGTGGGAAAAGAGTATCAATATCTTGATGAATTTGAAGATTTTAAAAATTGTAGATATGGAGGATTTGATGTATTAATAGAATGTGGAGAAAAAAAAAATAGACATAATAAAGGTCTATTTTGAAGAAAACGAATCTCCTCATTTACTTATACTTGTTGAAAAAAATGATGATAAATTTGAAAGGCAATTTAAAATTACAGATGTTCTGAATCTCTCACAAGAAAGACTATTACAACAACCTGAAAATTTTGTATTAATTTCCGATAAGTACATAAAATATGGAAAAGTAATAAATCTGCCAATCGCTGCTATAATTAAAGAGCAATATGAAGAAGAGTTTTTTATGAATATGTATAAAGCTTGGAAAGTTGATTGTGAAACAGGGAGATTTGTTGAAATTTTAATAGAAGGGATAAAAGTTGAAAATGAGGAATACTATGGTATTTAGTTTGCAAACAATTGTCAATATAAAATTTACAGGCTTCGTATAACAAACCCGAATTGAGTCATATTTTTTCTCGGATGGTATGTAAACACAAAAGCGAATGGTCATACAAATGGGCAAAAATAAAATCAGATTATGAGAAGTTTATTAAATACCACTATCCCAAAGCCAAGCAAGAGTATGTAGATGAACGCCTTGATGAAATACAAGCTAAATATGATGCATTGTATGATTTTTGGGATAAGTTGAATTTCAAAACAGACACGTTTTGGTACTTTGAGCCTTTTGCCTGGGTGGAGCAGATGAAGAGGGTGTTTTCTTCAATAAAACCAGATATTGATTTGAGACCTTTAATGATTTTTGAACCGCAAAAAGGACGTAGTGATTGTAATATAACTTGCAAAAGAATAATGAAGAGAATGGGAGTTGTGCCAGAGGGAGCAACTATTAAAGCTAAGAAATATCCTTTTACAATAAAAGGAATACAACGATATGAGAGTTATTATCAATTAGCGGATGAAAATGAGGAACGTACCACATTGGTGTTCAGAGATAACCAAGTATTAGAAGACGCGAATAATTATTTAGATAAGTCATTAGAGTATGGTCATCCAATTTTGGTGGGCGTAAATCACACGTTTGATTATAGAAGTTCAGAAGATTATATAAACGAAACAACAACTGATCATTATGTGATTATTGTAGGTAGAAAAACAGTCAATAATGAATTAAGATATATTTTTTGGGATGTAGGAACTTCAAGAGGAGCCTCTACAGAATGGTATTTTATAAAACAGAGCGATGGGACACTTTTTGCCCCCAGAACCTATAAGTCAAATAATAAAACATTTACAGTAATTCAAATAAGAAGAAATTTAGATGAAAATAATAAAGTTATTAAGTATTAGTTTTTTATTACTATTTCAATGTTGTAAAACTAAACCCAAAAAAGATGAAAGTATTTTAGTTAACAAACAGGAATTAGTTCAGGATACTGTTCAAAATTTAAATACTTCATTTCAAAATGAATTAGAAAATAAAAAATTTTATTTTTTAGAACGAGAAGAGAAGGGGGATTTTGTTCTAAAGAAATATCCTCAGTATTCAGGAGATTTTGAGATGCCAAAATATGTATTTAAACAAAATACTTTTATTAATGGAAATAACGTAATGGAAGTATCAGAGTGGAATATTTTAAAAATTTCAAAAAAAGATTCCTTATTACAATACGTTTTGAATATGAAAGAGAATAAGGAAAACTACGATACTTTGAATTTAATTTATGATCAGAAAACAGGTTTTTTAACTCAAAAAATGAAAAATTTTTCTTCGGTAGTACTAATAGACTCTCTTCATAGTAACAAGATAAAAAGCATTGATATTTATAATGAGGAAGAGTAACTGTATTAAATTATATGAAAAACCGTCTAGACTTTTACTTTTCTAAAAGTTTAGACAGGTTTATAATTTAAAAAGATGAAAAGGATAATTTTAATATTAGTAATTGTGTTTTTTGTATTTTCTTGTAAAGATAAAAAACAAAATGAGGCTTCTGTTTCTACAATAGAGAAGAAAATAGGTACAGTCAAAGATAAAGAGCTAAAAAACACTGAAGTTACAGTTGATATTGTAAGGAAATTTTGTACAGAAGATTTTATGGGATTATTAATAAAAACTTAATCGGTGTTGAAAATTATGGTAATGAAAATAGAGAAGAATGTTACGAAAAATATTATGTTACATTTGAAAGTGTCTGTTATTCCTACAACCTTTTGAAAATGAATATTGGTAAGGAAAAAATTTCGTTATTTCATTATTTTGACACAGAAATTAGCAGACATTATGATATTGTTAATTGTTATGTGTTGGGTGAGAGTCTAATTATTGAGACCAATTCTGATGAAATATCAAAAATTGTTATTACTAAACAAAAGAATATTCCTGTTTTTTCTCTTCGCTGTGAAGGTGAAATAAATGATGGTGTTTATTTCGGTATAGGTATTAGTAATTTTCTAATATTTGAAAAGGATTTAGAAAAATTTGGAGGCATTCCTGATTGTGGAGATTTTGAAGGATAAAAATCATAGGTTAGTTGTGAAAATTTGTATGATTTTTGGGATAAATTAGAATTTAAAACGGATACATTTTGGTATTTTGAGCCTTTTGCTTGGGTAGAGCAAATGAAGAGGGTATTTAGTGTTTCAAAATGGCACGAACCAGTAGATAATCCGATATGTACCCTATATATGCAAAGAGGAGGTGGAGGTAAATTTGGAAAACATTGGGGGCTTTTTGGAAAAACAAGAAATGGTTCAAAACATTTAGGATTAGATTTGTTTGCAACAACAGGCACACCAATTTATGCTTGTGTAGATGCTATCGTATATAATAGAAGATGGCACGGAGGTTACGGAAATACATTAACACTTAAGGTAAAGGATGTCCAATCTTTCCTCTGCCATAAACAAAATTATAAACTCCAATATGAAAAATCAGGTGAGATGGAAAAAGGTGTTTCTTGGAGTGAAGAAGGAGATATTTTCCTGTTTTATGCTCATTTAGATTCAGTCAAAGAATTTAATTTTGGAGAAGAAGTAAAATGTGGCGATGTTTTAGGTACTACTGGACGTTCAGGGGTTGAAGCAGGTACTTGTGCTCCCCATCTTCATTTTGAGATATTTTGTTACTACAAAATGGGTGATGATGCAATCAACTATCGTATAAACCCTGCTTTTTTGTAAAATATAAAGGATTCAATCAACAATCAGAGGAAGAAAAGAAAAAACAATTAGATGAGAAAAATAAAGGTCAACTAAAAGAAATATACGGACAGGAAAAACTAAAATTTGCAAATATTAAAGGATTTATCAAATGATGAAAATAAGTATAGTTATTATAATTTTAATGTTACTTGGTTGTACAGGTAACAATAATATACGGAACAATGAAAATGTAGGAAAAAAAGATATTGTTCAAAATGGAATTATAAAGGAGACAAGTAATTTAATAAAAAAAAGAACTTCTAATGCTATTGCAGGGACAAGTATAGATAATGTTGTAAGAGATACTATCACTCAAAAAACAGATGGAAACATAATACTTTTAAAGTTTAATTCTGTGGATTTTCCTTTTTATCTTGTTTTTTTTATAGAATCAGAACGAAAATTTTTATACAAAGAAGATATTTTTTCTTTTGAATTATACGCAATGTTATATGAAAATGCAGAGAATTTACTTACAGGTTTAAAGGACATACAAATAGTAAAAAGAGAAAAACAGTATTTTTTAATGTACCCTACCTATTCAGAAGAATTTCCTTCTTTTAAGATAGTGGGATTTTCAAAGAACAATCCTTTCAAATACTATGGAATATATACGTATGGTTATAATGATTATGATAAATTGGAAGGTATTTCCTTTGAAGAAATTAAATATAGATTATTTGAGGAAAATAATATACCTATGGTTTATGCCTTAAGTGGTAGAAAAAAATTTTTACTCTCACAGATTGAAGAAGACCAGTATCGTGAAAGGATTTCTGAAGAAGAGAAAAATAGGATAAAAAATTTTATGCTAAATTTGAAGTGAAATTATTATTTCAGTTTATTGACACAAAAAAGCTAAATTTGATGCCTTATATGATTTTTGGGATAAATTAGAGTTTAAAACAGATGCATTTTGGTATTTTGAGCCTTTTGCTTGGGTAGAGCAAATGAAGAGGGTTTTTAGTGTTTCAAAATGGCACGAACCTGTGGAAAATCCTGAAAGAGCTTGGTTTAACTTGGGATATCCTTCTCCAAGAAGTGGGTATTTTGGTGCAACAAGAAAAAGTGGTTCAAAAAATCATGGAGGGATAGATATTTTCGCTTCAATAGGAGAACCAATTTATGCCTGTTTGGATGGAGAGGTTGTTTCAGCACAATATCGAGGAAAAACAAAAACAACAGGATATGGCAACACCATTATCATAAAAGTGGCTAAAGAAGATTTGGAAGCTTGTCGCAATAGTTATAAACTAGAATTTCCTAATCCTTTTAAAAATGGTAAGGGAGAGGTCGAAAAAGGAAAAGGTTTTGGAGATAGTGATGAGCGTTATTTGCTTTATGCACACCTTGATACGATGTTAGTTAAAAAAGGAGATAAGGTAACAGCTGGACAACAAATTGCAACAGGAGGAAAAACAGGAAATGCTGAAACTATTTCCTCCTCCAAAAATAGACACTTACATTTTGAGGTGTTAAGTTCTAGAAGTACAGAGGGTTATTACGACCTATTGAACAGAGAAAATCCAGCTTTCTATGTGAATTTTGTGAAAGCAGATTTAGATAAACAAAAATATAATAGAGATTAGATTATGAGACAGATTATAATTTTTTTTGTAGCATTATTATTGCTAAATTGTAAACAGAAACAAAATGAAAAAAAGACTTCCCAACAAAAAGAAAATAAAGAGTTTGTTAAAGATTCAGTTTTTTCAATAAAAATAAACGAAATTGAAATTAAGTATCCCTGTGGAGAGGTAGTAGGATATGGTTTTTTGGGATGGCACGATAAGGATGCTCTCATAGATGAGGTAGAAGAGTTGTTATTAAATCTATGTAAGAATAATAATGGTGAATATGCTTTAAGTGTTGAAAGTACTGAAGTTTGGTCTGATGGAAAATTAAAACGTGGAAAAATATATGATTACAAAAGACTTGGAATTATAGAAGGAGAAGTGTCAATGGGAGAAGGATGTGTATTACCAACAGGAGAAACACTAGCTTCTATTGTGATAGATAATTCTGTTATACACTCTATTTGGCGCGTAAAAGTAGGAAAACTTATAGAGATGGACAAAAATAAAGAATATCCTTGTATTGATTTTGATGAGGGAATGGAATAAAATTTGGATTTAAGACGTACGATGCTGAAAATCGTAGGATGTATCCAATAAAAAGTGTGAATAATTACGAAGGTACATCTGAGTTTATCAAGAAAATAATTGCTCTTATAGACAAGAACAAAGACCGCAAAATCCAAAACGAAGAGTTACAAGCTTCGTATAACAAACCCGAATTGAGTCATATTTTTTCTCGGATGGTATGTAAACACAAAAGCGAATGGTCGTACAAATGGGCAAAAATAAAATCAGATTATGAGAAGTTTATTAAATACCACTATCCCAAAGCCAAACAAGAGTATGTAGATGAACGTCTTGATGAAATACAAGCTGAATATGAAGCATTGTATGATTTTTGGGATAAGTTGAATTTCAAAACAGACACGTTTTGGTACTTTGAGCCTCTTGCTTGGGTGGAGCAGATGAAGAGGGTGTTCAGTGTTTTAGATAAAAATACTATATACATTACCCGAAAATGGGAAAAATGGACAGGAAAAAATGAAAGTAGTGCTACATTTGGAACTTTTAAATTTGGAGATTTAGAGGGATACATATGTGAGCCCTATGGACCCGAAACTACAGAACGAAATAAAGACAAACGCATACCAGTAGGAACCTATAGTTTAATGTGGCATACTTCTAAAAAATTCCCCAAAAACAAATATGTTAAAAAGGGATATTCTAAATTAGAATATGGATTTCCTAAGTTGTACAATGAAAAAGTTTCTGTTGATAGAAGTATTTTAATTCATTCAGGTACAACAGGAGCAGATAGCGAAGGGTGTTTACTGCCTGGTGGTAAAATTCATAAAAAAAATGATGAAGTAATTTCTATATCAGGAAGTATTTCAAAGTTTTATGAGATAATTTCTATTATAGAAGAAAAAGGAATAGAAAATATTAAGATAGAAATTAAAGATGAGATACGATAAATTATTGATCATTATTGTTGGCTTTTTTACATCATTAACAAATGCACAAAATAAAAATTGTGAAATCAATTACGTTATAGAAACAGCGAAACCGTATGATGTATTTAACAATAAATATGCAGAATTATTACCTTCAAAAATTGATAAAAAAGAAATTGATATTTCTATACTATTGCAAAAGGTAGATTATTTAGGTTTTATTGGTAGAAATAAAAAACGCTTAAAAATAAATTTTCATTCTATTGAAAGAACAGTAGATAGTAAAATTTATAAAGTAAAAGGGAATACAATAGTTGAGAAAAATGATGTTGATTTTCAGGGCATTATTAATATTGAAAAAATTTTTTCTTTTTCATTTTTTTCTCGTGGAGTTGATGACTTTTTTAAAGGAAAGATTAAAGATCAGGGAATAATAGTTTTTAACTATAAATTTAAAGAAAATGAAAAATTTTCAGCGACTGGTATTTTTAAAGGGAAGGGGCTTATTCGTTGGTATATTGATCAGAATAATAAATTTTTGTATGATGATATTGAAGATGATTCAGATTCTTATTTTAATAGTGTTTTCATAGGCACTTGGACGAGTTATAAAACAGGAAAAATACAACAATGCAATTGGGGGCAATATCGCATCCCTTGCTCAGGTGATTTAGACATTGGAGCAGCGGAGTTTAGCCCTAATCCCAAGTATTACAAATACGGTTGGGAGGATTATGTGCCTTAAGAACAGATGAAATAGATAAAACTAAAAATAAAGAAGATGAAAAATACGGAGAAATTATTAAAAAAAGAACTCGATAAAAAATGGCTATCTATCGTAATAATATTGTTCTTAAACACTTTTTTATATGGACAAAGTAATTGTACATTTATATATGTAATTGATGATACCACTCACGGACACTCTTATGAAAAATACAATGAAACTCTTGATATGCAAAAGGTTTTAAATGAAGAGAAATCAGGTTTTTTTGGTTTTATTGGGTTGAATTATAAGCGCTTGTGCATTACTTTTACCTCCATCATAAAAAATAAAGATAATAGTAATATTTACGAGGTGGAAGGCTTTAGTACTGTGATGAATAAAAATAAACGTAATTTTAGAGGAACTTTTACCTTAATTTCATATTATCGACTTTTAGAACCATCACTTGACTCACTAAAAGAAGGAGATAATGAAGGTTTTTCTACTTTTTCGTACATTTTAAAAGAAGATGAAAAACTTTCTGCAACAGGTGTTTTTGAAGGTGAAATGTTAGTTCTTTGGTATAAAGATAAAGGAAAACAACCCGATTATTCAAGTCTTTTCGATTTTGGAGATCCCGCAGGTAATTACAAATTTCTTGGTACTTGGACAAGTTACAGAACTAAAAAATCTTCTGTTGCTTCTTGGGGTAAAGAACGTATTCCTTGTTCGGATAATTTCGATATAGGAGCAAGTGAATTTAGTCCCAATCCCGGATATTACAAATATGGTTGGGAAGAGTTTAAACACAAATATGGTAAATAAAAAACAGATATATTTTGGCATTTTGAGTCTTTTGCTTGGGTGGAGCAAATGAACAAGGTGTTTGAGAGGAAAGAAATTAAAAAACTTGGAGGGTGGCCTATTGAACCTACTTATAAAAAGTGGACACGTTTCATTGCTAGTGGAGTGGGAAAAAGAAATGTAACAGAATTATCCACTGCCAGTAAGAATCATCAAGGATTAGACATCAATTTTTCAGGTGGAGGAAATACAGATATAGGAGCTCCAATTTATGCTACTCACGATGGTTTTGTACATAAATCAAAAGAAGATACTTCGGGAAAAACAGGACGCTATGTTGTCATAATTTCTCATAATAAAAAAAAATTATGACACGCTATTTACATTTAAGTAAAATAGATGTGAAACAGGGTCAAATGGTTGAAAAAGGAGAAAAAATAGGAGAATTAGGTGCGTCATATTTGGGAAGTGATGTACACTCAAAAATGTCTGCTCATTTACACTATGAGATAAGAGGAGTTGACGATAAACTAAATCCCAGTGAAGTAATATACCCAACGGAAGGGAGAGGTATAAAAACAAAAGAATTATTAGATCCACAAACACTAATTAATGATTGAAATGAAGTATTTATTTTATTATGTAGTAATCTTTATTTTGGTTACTTGCAAAAATGTTAACAATAATGAAACTAATGAGCGAATAGAAAAATATGATGTTTTTACAAGTCCTATGTATTCTGAAGAGGATTTTACTATTTTTTTTAATAGATTTAAAAAAGATAGTTTATTTCAGTTTAGGCGTTGTTCAGAAATAATTACTATTTATGAGTGTGATGATTTTGATAATTTGGTTAGAAACTTTAAGAGTAAAAAGGACATAAAATTTATAGATTTTACAAAGGATAGTATTTCATATAATTTGGAGGAAAATGCATATAAAGTTAAAATTATACAAACTAAGGATTCTGTGGATTACCATTTATGGGGTATAGATAATGGAATAGATGTATCATTTATATTCAAAAAGAGAGACTCTATTTGGATTTTAAGTTCTATTTATGATTTTTCAAATTAGGAGAACGAATATTTTTTCTCGGATGGTATGTAAACACAAAAGCGAATGGTCGTACAAATGGGCAAAAATAAAATCAGATTATGAGAAGTTTATTAAATACCACTATCCCAAAGCCAAGCAAGAGTATGTTAATGAACGTCTTGATGAAATAAAAGCTAAATATGATGCATTGTATTATTTTTGAGAGAAGTTGAATTTCAAAACAGATATATTTTGGTATTTAGCTTTATGTATTTCCTAAAAGTACAAAAAAGAAAACGATGTATCTGAGTCTATAGAAATAATAAATTAATATCATTTCTCTGATTTTTAGATTTTTATGAAATAGAGATTATTAGGTAACCTATTAATTACTTAGTATTATATTTGATATGTTAAAGTCAGTTAAATTATATTTTTTAATAAAAATTATTTTTTTCTTGCACAGATGAAAATAATCACTTAAATTGCACTCGATTACGACACTTTCAAGAGACTTTCTTTTTATGGTTGTAATCAAAAAAAGTAATGTTAAATTAAAAAAATTAAATTTATGGCATTCAGTTCAACACTTAATTTAGGAGGAAAAGAGTACGATGTACTTGATTGCAAGTATTCACTTCGTAGAGATGTAGACTCAAAAGGGAGACCAGCATCTAACATCTATGGTGGACGTATTACAGTTCGTGTAGAGTCCACATCGGACACAACCATATTAGAACATATGGTAAATCAGTTTAAACCTTTCTCAGGAAGTATTATTTTCAAAAAAGGTGATGAAGAGGCAAAAATGAAGGAACTTTCGTTTGAAAATGCTTACATTATTGAATTTGAAGAAGGAATTGATGTGGTTGGTTCTAACCCAATGTCTCTTCAAATTACAATTTCAGCTCAAACTATTAAAATAGGTGGTGCAGAGCATCAGGAGAATTGGCCAAAGAGTTAACAAACAATTGTAGAAAACAAAGTGCTTGTTATTAATGACAAGCACTTTGTGTTTTGAGTAAAATAGGAAAAATATGGGTATTTTAAATTATGGAATAGGAGGGAATGAGGTAAAAACGGAGGCTTCGGAAGCTATTGGTAACATTCCTGAGAATCGTACACTTTTGGTTGAAAAGTTAACCTCAGAGGACCCTATTACGCCCCAAGCCATAGAGGGATTAACTTCTATAGATGAGGTGTTCGCTACTTTTCAGCCAAATGTAGATATTGAGTTTGAAACTGCAGAAGGAGAACCTGTTCAGGAGAATTTTTCTTTTCAGAATACGGGAGACTTTCAAATAAAGAACTTAACTGCACAAAGTCAATTTCTGAAAAAATTAGAAATACAGCGTGATTTCTATACCAAATTGGTAAAGCAACTTCGTACTAATAAAATTCTTCAACGAGCATTAGAAAATGAAGATACTAAAAAGGCGTTTATTCAGGCGTTGACTCAATTAAGAAATGAGCTTAGAGAAGCTTAAAATAAAAAATTTTATTGTATATGGCAGAACAACAGAGTAATCAGAATATATCTCCCAATGTTCGTGAACAAGTATCAGAACAGTTTTCTCAATCAGTATTAGATGATGCTTTGTCAGGACTTTCTCGTTTGGGAGGGTTTAGCTTCTTAGAGGCGACAATTGAGGGTATTCAAAACCTAAATCCAGAGAGAAAAGCACGTAAGAAAATGTTTTTGGTAGAAGAACAAAAGCAGAGTGAACGTGATGAATTAGCCGAAAAGATAGATTTGTGGTTGGATCTTTTAACCAATAATGAATCTATATCTGAGATGGTGGATAAGAGCCAAAATGAAGCTAATGCTACGGCGAGTTTACTTTCTAAAAATCAGCTTGTTGCAGTAGAGGCTGTTCGAGATTTGGAGAAGTCATACCGTGCAGTGCAATTGTTTTACAAAAATACAGAATTAGATAAATTATCAAACATAACAATTGTCAATGCTTCTCCAGAACAACTTTCTGACCTTGATAATTCAAGGTTTATTGATTTCATTGCAGATGAAATTAATCAGAACTATGACCGTTTAGATTTACGTGAGAACTACTCTATATTAGTAATTCCTGGTTTTTTGGGTTCCAATAAAGTAATAGAAAAATGGGCAAAGATAGCTCATAACAATAAGGTAATGCTTTTTACTGATTTTGCTGATTTGGACAAGCCAGATGATGTAGTCGATATGTTTTTCTCTTCTAATTTAGCTGGTGGTGATACTTTCAAAAGTAATACAGTGATGAGTTGTAACTGGCTTATTGGTAGAGGAGCATATAAGGAAATCGGAGAGGAAGATGATTTGCACGTATCACCTTCTTCAGCATTGGCAGGAAAGGTTTATAAAACATTGATGTCGCAGGTAACCGCAGGAAAGAAATTTGGAGGTCTTAACGAGGTGGATGCGGTAGTATTCCCTTTGAAAAAAAGTGAAATTTCTCAATTGGAAGCTATGGGATTGGTGCCTATGGTCAACGAATATGGGAAAGTGATGGCTTTTTCAGCAAAAACACTTTTCAACGGAGATAACTTGGGATTACAAACTTATTCTGTAGTACGTGTATTTGATTATATCACGAAGGTATTATTTGATTTTTTAAATCGTCGTTCTTTTGAAAATTGGAATGTACGAACCGAGCAGGATTTGAGAAGCCAGATTGTTAAGTTTTTAGATGGTATTCAAGGACCAGGGCGTCTGATTGAAAGCTTCAAAATTCTTCGTATAGAAAGAGATCCTGTACAGAAAGATAGAATTTATTTGGATATTCATATATCACCTTATTTTCCATCAAAAAGCTTTGTTATTAAGTTAGATGGAACTAAGGGAGATGATGGGACTAATTGGGAGAGTGAATATCAACAAGATAAGTAGAAATGAAGTCTGAAAGAAATCCGCAAGTAGATGATTTATACTTTGCGGATTTTTTATTTCAGTTGCTTTAACTCCTAATAATAAAAAGTTGATTTTTACATAGTATAGTTTAACAATACCTTAATTTCATATTGTTTGTTTTTAGTCGTGAGCTACCCAACTTGCCGTAATTTTCATCAGCTTTGATGTCTTTAAGCAAATAGGTGACTGATAATTCATTCTTTTTTAAACTTAATTTGGTAAACTCAAATTTTAAATATTTTTATAATAAATAAAGTCTATTCAAATTCAACATTTAATTTCGAATAGACTTCATTTCTAAGTTGTCTTAACAATAACTATGGTAGATTTTCTACATTTATTTTGTAAAAAATTTCTCCGTTAGATTTAAGCTGATTTTCAGTTGTGATAGCTTGTTCAAAAGAATCTTTTTTTCTTACAAAATATTCAATAAGTTCATCTAAATCCTTATCAGATATTTTTTTTCTATTACGAATCTCCCCTACTTTGAGTTGTTTTAAAATAAGCTTTGGAGAATGAAATAACACGGCATATCTACCTGCTTCGGCGAGAGTAGCTTTTTTAATTTTTTGTTTTTTAGGCGGATACAACCTATTAACTTTCGACCATTTGTAATAGCTCTTTTGTAAAGACTTTCGGACTTTTCGTGTGTTAAGGTATTTTTGACTTTGTTTCGTGTCATCTTTAACAGAAATTCCGTCATCATCTAAGAAAGAGTTTTTTTGTGTTTTTTCACTTTTTTTAGCATCATACTTGTAATCTACCCGTTTTTTAGTAATATCTACAAAAAAGCTACGAATATTATCAATTTCATCCTCAGATAGCAGTAAAAAATGTTCTCCTTTATCCCAAACATCTTTTTTAACTTGAATTAAGGCTGGAAAAAAAGTATAAGGTTCAGTCCCTGCCAAAGCTTTAGCAAAAGTAATATCAGGAGAATATTTTTCAGAAAGATTTTGTAAAGAAACCCATTGCGGATTAATTTTACTTCGAGACATTCCCGAGGCAATAAATGACTTTTGTAGTTCATCAGTAATGTTTTGAGCATCAACCTGAATTTCCTCAATAAATGAACTTACTGATGAAACTAACAAATCTTGCGACATTTGCTCTTTTTTCTTAGGAAAAACAATCCATCCTTGCCACATACTTTGCTTGGAAAAATCTAATCTGTAAATGTTTTCACTATGCTCGACAAATAAATTTTCTGTGCAAAGTTGAGTAGAATTAACTAAAAAATTTTTCTTCTTTTTAATAATTTCCTGACTAGAACGTGAGATTATGTCTTGAATTTGCAAAATAAAATTATTATACAAGTTACCTATATCGGAATACAATTGGTACCCTAATATACGAGCATTAGAAGAAACTATCTTCTGAACTAAATGACTATCTATCTGTTCTTTATCATTTCCACTTTCTCCAATTACGACAATTATATTGTTTTCATTTTTATATTCTGATAGTATTTGTGATGCCTGTAATGTTGCACTCCAAGATTCGGTTTTAAAAAAATCCATTTCTTTTTTTGAATCTGCCAACTTTTCTAACTCTTTAACGGCTACATCTACGTTTTTAGACAAAGGTATTTGTAGCAACGCATTGTATCGCCTTCCAAAGCCAATAACCGCACCTATTCTATAAACAAAACCATCTTTATTAGGTAATTGATTTTTAAGTTGATTGATTGAAACTACCAATTGTTCAAAATTAGAAATAACACTTTGTTGGCTCTCAAAAGCAAACACAATGTTGATATGTTTTAAATCTTTTTTTACTTTCTTAAAATCTTCGTAATTTATTACGTTTCCCGAAAGTCCATAAACGTAATTAGCTCCATTATCTACAACTGGGATGGGAACGTATGTGTCTATGTCAATAAATTTTTGTTCCTGTTTTAGTGAAGAAATCGGATTAAGCTCCAAAAAAGATCCATTAGCGTCAAACACAATAGTATCCTGTGGAATTTCCCTTTTTAATTTGTCAATCAAAGTAATCTTTTCTAAAGGCATCTCAGAAATTTTACTATAAAAAGATGTTCCATAAGGAGTTATGAATGATGAAGATACCCATCCAGAAATAACTTGTTGGGCGTTTTCAGGATTAATTTGTGGTTTTACAAATATCAAACTTTTACTTCTATCATCATTTTTTTTGTACAAGTAAACTAATGAATGAAGAGCTATCTTTTTTATGGGATTGAGTAATTCTGGCTCCTTATAAAGTACTAAAGAATCTTTTGAAAGAAAATTTTCCGTTTTTGATAAGGGTTTCTCACTCTTCATCATAGTAATCATTTTATGTGTTCTTCCCGATTCAATATCAGTTAAGGCTTTTGAAGACAATAGTAAATTGTCTTGATGTATCCACCCATAATATTCAATTTGTTTTCTATTTTTTAGCGTGCTATTTTCAATGATTTCTGGCTTATGTTTTATCAAACGCAAGTACTCTCCTTTCTTTCCGATAACCAAAAAGGCTTCCATATAAGAGGTTTTTTTCAGAACAATTTTTCCTCCTGGATTGTAATATGTAGGATTATTATCACTTTGTGAATATACAATCCAAGGTACTTTCTTTCCCAAATAACGTTTTACTTCCTGATCGCAACAAAAATTCTGAGTGTAAATTTTAGGTGTTTTCTTTACGCTAGTAAGTGGTGTAATTGGAGAGCATCCTGCTAAAAATGAATATATTATAAAAATAACTATAAATGAGATACGCTTCATAATTTTATTACTTGTTTATTGGCGATTGAGAATTTTGTTTTACTAATATGCGTTTTACACAATTGGACTCTTTATCAGGCTCAACTACTACTTCATTAATAATTGTACTTAACTGACTTCCTACTATTTTTAAGTTATGACAATAAGAATAAAAGTCAACCTGTTTTACACCATTGATAAGCACTTTTTGATTGGGATTACTACACAGATATTTGTTTAATATGTAGTTATAATTCTCATTGAAAGAACTCCCATCTATAATATTTTGCAATCGTTCCTGAATATCTTTAGCAATAAGAGATAATACATCGGAAGTGTCAGTTTCACTATATTCAGGAACAATTTCTATGTGATGCACAACAGGATATACCATATCTTCTGAAGTTAGCCTTACCTCATAAATGCCAGGTAATTTGTAGGAATAAGTAGGATTTTTTTCATAAGAGTCTATATCTCCTGTTTCTCCAAACTCCCAACGCCATTCTTTTGAATAACCATCAGCAAAGAATGAAATATACTCATTCTGAATAGCTGTACTTGGTGCAATAATTTTAATTGGACGAAAGTCATTCACACGTTTACTATCTTTTACTGTTATGATGAATCGCTGTTCAAGGGAGTTATTTACCTTTAATCGGATTTGGTATCTTCCTGATTGAGAGAATACATAACTTCCTGCCTTGTCTTTGGAAAAATCACCATTTCCAAATTCCCAAAGAATTTCCTTAGCATTTGAAGTACTATCTATAAAACGAATTGGATTTCCGAGTTCCACTTCTTTTGGAGATACCCAAGCTCGAATTTCTGTCTTTGTAACATTACCTTGCAGAAACCAAGTTAGAGCGACAACAAGACTTATAAAAACAACGATAATTATAGTCCAACGTGTGAAAATTTTATCCATATATTAATTATTGCTGATTTAAATTGTTACGTCTGATTTCTGTATTGGCACGACAACGTTCCAAATCCAATTTGAACTTCTCAATATTTTGTTGAATGTTCCACAGACGATCTTTATCAGACATTTGAAATTCATAAAAAGTTGCTATATGATCAAATATCTTATAACGTACATCCCATTTTTGTTGTGTATATACATTGCGAATTTCTCCCAAGAGAAGTGCAACCTCTTGTTTTTCATAAGCAGCCTTTAATGCAGGATTAAGTTGTGCTATTTTTTTATCAATTTGCTGAATTTTATCCATTTGAGTAACTTGCTCCTTTTCAAATTGACGAACACGTTGTATTTGTTCAAGAATTGCTTTCTTTCCTTCCAACGATTGATAGTGATTATTAGCGAAAAATAGAATATAACCACACAACATTGTAGTCACAGAAAAAATAATACAAACATAGAGGAAACCTATGGTTCGTTCCCTTGAATTGGTAATTTTATTAGTTTCATTTTTAGCTTCCATATGCTCTATTTTTTATCATAAGAAAGTTTTCCCACTTTCACTTTTCTGGTGATTACTTTATTTTCCTCTGTACAGCGAATCACGTCATTTTTATAGACATTTTCCGTCAATTTCAAAGCATTTATCGAATCCCTTGTACGTAAAAGTTTATCCATTTGATCTACCAGATGTTTGTGAACATAAACATCTTTTTTAGGAACTTTTTGTATAGCAGTATTTATCTTCATTTTTTTGTTAGCGATGCTACTCATCAAAAAAGGAGTATTATTTTCCTCCACCAAGTCAAGTGACTGATAAGTTTGGAAAATGTAATCAAAATCATCACTCAGTGATAATTGTTGATCAAAAATACGCTGACTTTCCGCACCTAACAACTGTATTTTATCTATTTCTGTTGATGCTGTTTTGAAAAAGACAAACACACAAACTAAGGCTATTGTAACCAAAAATATCATATACTTGGTAAAATTCAAATATGAAGTGAAAACTTCTTTACGATTCAATGCTTTCATATCCTAATATTCTAATCTTGTTGAAAAACCTAAAATAGCTGATTTGTCAGCATTTGAGGTAAGTTTAAAAAGTGTCTCTTCTTTGTATCCCTCAATATGTATTCGTAATTGAGCATCTGCGGGAATGAACAAGTCTAATAAAATATGTAATTGTTTTCTGGCTGCACTACCAGAATAAACAAGCTCTTTATATTCTTGCCTAAGATTTGCTATTTTTAAATTAACTGTTGGTAAAGTATCTATGAAAGTATTTCCAATAAAAGAGTTCTTTCCTAATTCTCCTTTCCCCAATATCCATTTGTGAGGAATTTGAAAACTTACTGGTTCAACATCATTTTCTATACTCACGTCACATCCCAAAAATGAACCCAAAATTTGGGCTGTTTGCTCACCTCTCGTTATTCTATTGCTTTGAGAGAGAAAATTTAATAAAAATAAGGCCTTATCTAAAGGAATGTCTTTTATGAATTTCCAATTATTAACAAAAAGATTAATAAAGTCAGGATGAGAATGAGGTCTTTCAAGTTGTCGTTCGTATAATTGCAAATTAATAAGTACCTCATCTAAAAACATTTCAAAAGGCTTGAAGAAATATCTTGCATTAAATTCTTCCTTTTTCCCTTTTTCAATAGACTTTAAGACGGCCGATTTTTGTTGTGCTTTACTGGAACTTCCTGCTTCGTGGAATACTCCCTTAGGCAAAGAGTCATACAAATCTCTTTTATTGGTATAAATGGTATAGATTTCTTCTTGAGAAGAGAAGTCACAAGCCAACCTATCTACCTCCTTTGCCACATTTCGTTTAGCCCTTCCTTTACGAATAATTCTTATTTTGTTTTTTCGAATTCCTTCCTGAATCATTCCAGAGGCAAATACTTCTGCCTTGTAATTTGTATATAGGTTATTACTAGGTAACTCATATATTTTCTTCTTTTTCATAAAAGAGGTTTTAACCGTTTAGTCTACCATCCATCGGCTACCGCTGGTGGTATTTGTTTGGGCTTGTCGTTCAGAGATAACAATACTTTCTCGGTGTTGTCCTACAAATTCAAGTTGGGATAGTGAAACAAATAACTCATTAAGCATTTGCAGCAAATTTCCTACAGAAACCATTGATTGATTGATTTGATTGTGGTTGTATTTCTTATTTATAATCTCATCAAGCATCTGTTCAAAGTTTGATGGAGTAATACCATTCCACTCGTGAAAATACTTAAGCATTTCTTCTTTTTCTTTTCTGGAAACAAAAAGAAGAGATGTAAGCATACTAGCTGCGAAAGAACTCAAAATTTCAGTTACCTGATAAGGGGTCAGATTCTTAACGTTATTCTTCCAATGATAATTTATAGTTGATAAAAATCTGAGCATTTCCTTACTGAGAACCAAAATACTATTAGCCACACTGGTCCTATTGGGTTGTGCTTGTATTTTTTCTAATATCTTCTGTAATGCTTTTTCTATTGAGGATATCCATTCAGAAAAGTTATATCCATAACCCTTTAGTGACTCGTGTGAAGACATAGTCAATGCAGGGGGTATGTAATTGCCATCTAATTGATATCCATAGTCATTCTTTCGTAAAAGTCCTACCACGATACTATTAGGGGGATATATTGTGTTTTCTTTATGTGGTATTGTATTTAGTCGATAAGTTGCAGTTACGTAAGCATAGCGGGGAGGATCAGCCTTGATGTCAAGTATATTTGTAGGTTTTCTTTCAAAAGGGTCAATAGTTAATACTATGTCCCAGGCTTCCTGTGGAGTTTCTGTTTTATTTTCTAATTCACAATATAGTTCATCTTCCTCCTCCGAATCTTGAATTCGCACCAAATATCCGCCAGAAGTAATTCCATTGTATGATTTTAGATAGACGCGTGTAACCTCTCCTATTTTCATAGTTTGGATTTCAATAGCAGTCTCCCTGTTAGTAGGCAAAAGCCCATAATGATTGGTGTGTGAAACCGATGCTGTTTGTAAAATGCGTTCCAGCAAAAAATTTTCCATTTCAATAAAATGCGTAGCTCTCACCTGCATTTCACCCCAATTAACCTGTCTGTGTACAAACTTATCCATTTTGTATATGTTTCTCAGATTGTTTTAATTATGAAATTCCAAAAATTTATTCATCTGCAAATTTAGATAATTTTATGTAGTTACAAATATTTTTATAATTTTTCTTTTCAAAATGTTATTTTTTTAACTTCTCATAACCGCCTATTGATAACTTCCAATCCTCACATACAAAGCTTTTTATTATTATTTTTTTATATTTATATCGGTTATTATTTCTTTTATTGTATATTTGCCTATCTTGTTAAATAATCACATTTTTTCACAAAATAGAATTTATGAAAATTGGCAGCGATCAAAGTTATTATAAGTTTCCAGTAAACTTCAAAAATCTTTTGGAAGAAAAAGAAACTGACAAATGCTCTGAAATTGAATCTATTGATGGACATATCGACCTACTGATAACTACCTGCCCTGGAGAACATTCCTTTGATAAACAGTACGGAACTACCATCTGGGAAATGGATTTTGAATACATCGTATCAGTAGGTAAATGGAAAGACCGATTCATAGGATATCTATCAGAGTCTATTGCCAAGTATGAACCTCGTATTACTAATTGTCAATTCAGATTAGAGATTACAGAGGTAGAACAAGAAGATAAACTTTCGAAGAATGTAAACATACACAAGTGTGTAGATATTTATCTTCAGGCAATAATTAAGAGTACTGAAGAGCCTTGTACTTTTCACTATCGATTATATTTAAGCCCATTATCCAAAAAATAACAATCAATTCATTATGAGTTATTACAGAGAAAGTAAAGAAGAAATAAAGAATCGTATGATTCAAACAGCGTTGCAATTCTGGAACATTAAAAACATTGAAAACTTGGACCCTCTGGTACGCCTTATTATGGAGGCTCTGGCAGAGCAACTACACGAGATTTCCAATGATATTGCAAGTCTTGAAACTCGTATGATGCAACGTTTGAGTGAAGTACTCTTACCTGATGCTGTACTGATGACCAAACCTTCTCACACTATCGCCTATTTAAAACCCCTATGGGAAGAAACTGAAATAACTCAAGAGAGTTGCTTTTCAACCAAAACGCCTTTTCCCAACAGAAAAGCACAAACAGATTATGCCTTTTATCCAGCTTGTAGAACAATTCTAAAACGTATCAATGTAAAGAAAATCATTTCAGCTGGAGATGTGTATGAAATAAACTCTGATTTTTCAAAACGTTTGCTATATCGTACAGAAGTAACACCTGAAAATTACAACAAAATATGGATAGGAATCTCTTCTGAAGATATAATAATGAATTTGCAAAACTTATCTTTCTATATTAATTTTCCTAATATTGATACTCGTAGTGAATGCTTAAAAATACTAAGTTATGCAAATTGGACACATAAGGGGAATAAAATATCTGTCCAAAACGGTATTTATAATACAGATACTCATTCGCAAGAAAATAGTTTAGACCATTTTTTTGAAAATCAGAATTTTAATGAGCGTATGAATGCTAAAATTCTTGATTTTTACAAGCAAAACTACTTTACTATTGACCAAGAATTACAAATATCACAAGATGAATATACTACATTTCCTATAACTGACCCTAAAATACAAAATTTATGGTTAGAAAATTCTGCTGTATTCAATGAAAAGCTATGTTGGATAGAAATCACTTTACCTCAATCTTTCAAATCACATATCATTTCAGATATTCAAGTAGTTACAAATGCTGTTCCTTTGGTTAATAAGAAACTACATTCTATTACATCTACCTTACAAAAAGGATTAGCAATTATTCCACTTGAAATGAATCCTGAAGAGTTCTTCTTAGGAATGATTTCTCTTTCTGATGAAAAAGACCAAGAATATGTTCGTTCGCATGGCTTTAAGTCAAGCAATTTTACTCGTAACTATACGCTACGTCAGGGAGGTACTGAGGCATTCGATTTTCGTAATGCTAAGGAATTATTAATAAAGCTACAAAGTCTCTTGGAAGATGAAGCAAACATATTCTCATCATTGAAAACAGCAAGTAGCGAAAACGTACAACTTATCGAAAAACTTATCAACAGACTTGAAAGAGATATTTCTGTTCAGCACAGAATGGGAAAAGAACTTTCATATTATATTTTCTTGGACAGAGTATATGATACATCGTACTTTTTTGTTAAATATTGGACTACTTTGGGCGAAGCTGCCAATGGAATACGTATAGGTACTATACTTACAAGAAGGGACACAAGTACTTCTGATGCTGTACTGATAACTCCTACTTTAGGAGGCACTGCTCTGCCTTCGGAACGGGAACGCATTGCTCAGTTTAAGTTTTTACTCAACAGTCGGGGTAGAGTAGTTACTAATAATGATATTAAAACATTCTGCATAGCAGAATTCCCTGATATTATAGCTGACGTACGCATTGAGCAAGGAATAAGTGTAGGAAATCCTCCCCAAAAAGGACTTATTCGTACCATTGATGTACATTTAATACCATTCGGAAAAGTAGAAAATGAACAAATGGTTACTGAAACAATGTACAACCAGTTAGTGAAGCACTCACCAATGACCTTTAACTATCGAATTTTTATTGACTAAATAGTTTAAATAAATCACATTTCATAAAAATAAAATAATGAATACATTTTTACAGAAACTCATTACCTCACAACTGCTCATTCCTATCATTACTGTACTATTAGGAATTGTTGTAATTTTCATTGCTAAGAAAAATCAATTACTGAGTGATAAAAAAGCTGTTTTTTATGTTCTTTTATCTTCAGTAATATTTTCTTCACTTGGCTTATTAGGATATTTGCAAGTTGATTTTATGCCCTATGCATATATTGCACTACAAGTATTTTATCTGATTATGGGGTATTTTAATTATCGTTTATATGATGTTTATATAAAAACATTGAAAGGAAGTCCTTTTTGGAAAAAATTTCTTGTATTGCTAATCCAAATACTGATTAGTGGTGCCTTATTTTCTCTAATTTTTAATTTAGTAAATGATTTCAAGTACGGAATTTGGGCAAGTACTTGCCTTGTTTCACTATTCATTGCACCATTTTTTATGCAAACCTTTCAATCCTATTTGAATATACCAATTGAAATCTATAAAATGAAAATATACGATGGAACAAATAAAGGAACACCAGTAGTACCCATTGATACTGGAGCGTTATTAGTATATGAAATAGAAGTATATAAAACTACAACAGATGAAAAACCTACCCGACTCAAAGCAAAATCAACTAAGGAAATGATTTTAGGAGATTGGTTTGAACTTATCCTATCTGACTATAATCAGCGTAAATTTTCAGCTCCTATTGAGTACTATAATTTAGAAGAACCATACGGATGGGTCTTCTATACAAAACCTTCATTCTTTTTGCCACGAAAATATATTGACCCTGATATGTCATTCCAAGAAAATAAACTTTCTGAAAAACAACTCATCATTGCAAAAAGAGTAAGAGAACAAAAGAAAGTGATAAATGATGATGTATTGTTATAAAAAATATAACATATGGTAATAAGAAACTATATGTAATCACTTTAAAATATAAATTTAGTTATTATGGAGTACTTTCTAATTATAATATTGCAATCAATATTTTAGTTAGAAAGTATTTTGTTTTATAGAAATGAGTCCATATAATAGTTAGGAAGTGTTTCAAATTAAAATATTTAATATAATATGCTATTTAGGAAGTAGTCTGAAATAAAATATTTAATGTAATATAGTAATTAGGAAGTATTCCGAAATGAAATATTTAATCTCATTTTACAAGTTGGAAGTACTCCAAAATAGAAAATGGATATAAATATATTAGTTTGAAGTAAATGAAAAATAACAGACAATATCAAATATATAGATTTAATTCATATGAGTACTATAATAATTAATATTATAATATAAGTAATAACTATTTAAAATCATAAAACTATGTACACAATTGTAAAAGTAAAAACAATCAGCTTAAATTCATTAAATAATAATGAATATTCGCAATTTCTGAAAAGTGTTGAAAATTTGGTAGAAGTAGCAACAACTGAAAAACTTGCTGTCAAAGAAGATGTATTTAGTTCATTCAAAGAGCACATCAAATTATTGATTGATGCAACTAATCAAAGTAAATCAAGGCACGAAACTAAAAAATTGAATGAACTTAACAAAAGGCGTAATGAATTAGTTATTTATCTTTTATCTGTTTTTAGAGTAGAATCAAAATCGACTATGCAAAATAAAAAAGAAGCAGGAAGTATGCTTTATAGTCAAATGAAATCATATTTAGGAATTTCAAAACAACCTAATCGACAAAAGACAAACATTATTGATTCAATGATTCAAGATTTATCAAAAACAGATAATTCTAAGCATTTGAAAGTGTTAGGAGTAAATGATGTTATAACCGAACTTACTGAAGTAAATAAGCAATATAGTAAACTTACTGAAGAACGTGCTGAAAATCAAGTAAAGACAGTACTACCTAGCGTTAAAGAACTTCGTAAAACTACAGAAAAACAATATGACCTTATTACTAATTGGGCGTATGCAAGTAGTCTTATCACTCCTTCAGATGAAGCAACTACATTTGTAAAAATGATAAATAAGCTAATTGATGATACGGTTTCGTTAAGGAAACAGCGTATGGGTATGCTTAAAAAAATAAAACCAGAAGAAAAATCACAATAAATACAAATTAAAATCATAGAATTATGTACGGATACAGAACATTTTTAAAAATTGGAGATACTGAAAATATAGATTTTATAAGTATCTTAAAAAATGGATATGAGTTAAGTAATTTTTCATATTCACTTATTCAACCTGCTGACGAACAAGGAAAAGCACAAGGTGAAGTACAAGGAGGTACTATGCAACTTACATTTAATGGGTTTCCCACTGATGAACTTCTTGATTGGATGATAAATCCAAGAAGACATAAAGATGGAATTATTATTACCTATGGAGAAGATAATGCTTCAGTGATGCGAGTATTCTTTAAAAAGGCTTTTTGTATTGATATGAATATTAATTATATCCATTCAGGTAGTCAGTATCTTAGTGTGCAATTTATAGTAAGTGCTCAAAGTTTAAAATTTGGAGAAGAACAAGTACAAAGAAATTGGTTAAACGTTTAAATTTTTAAGAATATGAATTTTTCAGATATAACAAATTATGCAATGAAAATGATACAACCTGATGCTAATTTAAAAGTTGTACTTATTTTTCAAGGAAAAGAATATGAATTAGAACAATTCAATCTTCAGCTTTCACAAGATGTTGATTATAAAGGAGAGCCACAGAGTGAAGTTTTTGGGGGTACAATAGTGTTAAAACTATTACAATTTCCTGATAATATACTATCTTACTGGGCTACAAATCAATTTTTGAAGAAAGAAGGAGAAATCGTATTTCGTAATGGTAGTTCCTCTTCACCTTTGAAGGTAAAGTTCAGTAATGCCTATTGCTTGGAAATGCACCAGAATATTAATCAGGGGGTAGAAACCATCTTAGTAATTTCAGCTGAAAGTCTTCTTATCAACGGACAACCCTATCACAATAATTGGACAAAGTAAAACTACTGCAGTATGAACCGACGAAAAATATATATCACTCCAGAGCAGTATCAGTTTTACTTGCAAACAGGATTTCCTTACGAAGGCTATGTGATAGGTTTAGGCTATGCCTATATTGAATATCAGCAAATACCTTATCGAAGGGTACTTAACAAAGAGCAAGTAAACCAACTCTCGCAAATAGGATTTTCAAAGATTTGTAAATTGCAAAGGTTAGATACCTCTGACAAAGCTATTTTAGAGAGTTATGGAGAAAATCTATTAGACCAAGTCATAGAAGAACGTAACGGAAAGTTATATGTAAATATGGGTGATGGTACTATAGTTGAAACATCAAAAAATAGTGAAATACAACTGAATATATTAAATAATAATGAGTATTCTGTTACAGTTAAGGAAGCAAACTCACCCAATTACAAGCAAGTGATAGGAAACACTTCAGACTTTATTGAGCAAACTGCTCTTGGGGAAAGAAGAAAAGACTTATTAAAAAAATTATCTCTTACAGTAGGTTCATCTTCTTTAGGATTATCTTTATATGAAACTTTTAGATATAATAAGAAATTATATAAAGTTACTAAGGGTCCTAATAAAGGAAAGCAAGTAGATATATATAAGAGAACCAAAAAAGGAGAAATACAACTCAAAAATAACAAACCTCAATTTCGATCTAAACAAGCAAAATGGCACTATACTAAAGGGAGATTACTAAAAGCTGGAGGAACAATATTAAATATTCTAAATCTTGGAATCGTTATGTACGATATAAGTGAGAATAATTATAGACCAACATTTAAACAAAAACTTGATTTAGCAGTAGCTATATTTGCATTCGTTCCTAATTTTGGTTGGATAGTATCTGGAATTTACTTTATATTAGATGCATTTGGGGTAATTGATTGGTTAATAGAAATGTTTAGAGAGGAGTCAAATTATGAATTTGACTATATTGAAGTACCTAAAACACGAGTAGTAGAAGAGGTATATTTTGAAGAATTCTCTGATACAAAATTATTAGGTGATTGGAGAGATAGAGAGATTAACATAAATATTCCAATGTTAAAAAACAATGAACAAGAAAGAATTAAAAAATAAGGAAAAAACAAAGTTGAAAAGCTTTAGAGATATTATTCAGTATTTGTATTATCGATTTAGTTATTTTTATGAAAAGAAAGAAAGTCCCACTGGAGCAGAAATAAGAGGTTTTTCGGTTTTAGGAACTCTTTTTGTTATTAAATATTTTACAATTCTATTCTTTCTTAATGTAACTTGTTTATCTATATACGTAGATAAAATACTAAAAGTAGAATCCAAATTAGAGAAATACATAAAAGTAATTATATCTCTTATTATTATATTAGGATTAGTATATTATGCTATAGGTAAACCAACATATTGGATACTTAGAACCCGTTTTAATGAAGAACCAATCAATCAACGTAGAAAGAGAGGTTGGATTATAGTAGGTTATATTATTTTTACGATTATCTTATTTGTCTCTTCTATTTATGTTAATCAAAAATAAATAGAAGTAATGCATTAATTTCATTAATAGCAGGAAGTTACTTTTTATTGGATGTTACAGGAGTAATAGATTGGGTAATAGAACAAACAGGCTTATCTCCAAATCAGCAAATTCTTTCAAAAGAAACTATTAAGAGTATTTTCAGTAAGAAAAAAGAGGAAAAAGAAATCTTTCCTTATAAAGAGTACACTCCTGTAAAAGATAGAATACCTTCTAATAATAACTCAATGAAAAAATTAATGTATGAAATCAATCAAAAAGAACAACTCCCAAGATTACCATATTGTGAAGATTAAAAATTTTAGAGAAGTAGTACAATATATGTACTATCGATTTAGTGAATACTATAAAAGAAAAGAAGGATTGTATTCATCATACAAATTTAGTGGTTTTTCTCTATTGGTTATTATTATATATTTTAATTTTCTTTCAATAATAATCCTTTTTTATAATACTTATATTGGTAATTATATTGATAAATTTCTGGATTTTCCATTTACCCTTTCTGAAAATAAATTAGTAGGTAGGCTACTATACAGCATAGGATGGTTTGCTATTTTTTCATATCTTACTTACTTATTACTTGGAAAAATATCTTATGAAGAGATTTATGATAAGTTCCAAAAGGAAACTCCCAAACAGCGTAAGAAAAGGAAATGGTTTATAATTGCTTATATGATATTAAGTGCTATAACTTTTCTTGTTCTTGCTACTATTAAAAATTGGGATTCATAACATAAAAAATACTTACATATTCAAAAAAATATCTTTTTATAATTATAAAACTATTATAACTTAAAGTATTTGATACAATATACTATTTATGAAGTATTTCAAATTAGAATACTTAATACAATATGCTATTTAGGAAGTGTTCCAAATTAAAATATTTAATATAATATGCTATTTAGGAAGTAGTCTGAAATAAAATATTTAATGTAATATAGTAGTTAGAAAGTATTCCGAAATGAAATATTTAATCTCGTTTTACAAGTTGGAAGTACTCCAAAATAGAAAATGGATATAAATATATTGGTTTGAAGTAAATGAAAGCCAAAAGATAATATTAAAAATATAGATTTGATTTATTTGAAAGCTATACTAATTAAATTTATAATATAATTGATAACTATTTAAAATTAAAATAATAAAACTATATAGTGATACAGAATATTTTCAAAACTTAGAAATATTCAATCGCTTGACATTGGTAGTCTCTTAAAGTCAGGTTATGAATTAAGTAGTTTTTCTTATGCTTTGGAACAGCCTACTGATTTAAAGGGAAAAGCACAAGGTGAAGTTTGTGGTGGTACGTTACAACTAACTATTGATAGTATTCCATCAAATGAAATCATAGAATGGATGCTTAATCCAAGAAGATACAGAGAAGGAGTTATTACTACTCTTGGGGAAGATAATGCTTCAATAATGCGAATTTTCTTTAAAAAGGCAGCTTGTACAAGAATGCAAATGAAATATATATCAAAAGGAAAAGGATTTTTTAGTTTACATATTCAATTAGAAGCTAAAAATCTTATATTTCCAGAAGGAGAAATAGAAAATAAATGGTTAAATGTATAAAATTATATAGTTATGAGTTTTTCAAATATAGCAAATAATGCAATAGGACTATTTCAACCTGATGCTAATTTAGAAGTATTTCTAATATTGAATGGTAAAGAATATGAACTTAGTCAATTTAATTGTGATTTTGTACAACATACGGATATAAAAGGTGAGCCACAATCATAAATTAAGGGAGGTAAGTTAATAGTAACAATAGAACAATTTCCAGACAATCAAATTTTTTATTGGGCTATAAATGAATTCTCAAAGAAAAGTGGTGAAATAGTATTTCGTAATAAAACTAGTTCAGCACCTTTGAAGATAAGTTTTAAAAATGCGTATTGTGTGAACTTACAACAAACAATAAGTAATAGTATTGGTGCTTCTACTAGTTTTGTTATTTCTTCGGAAGAATTATATCTTAATGATAATTTATTTGATAATGGTTGGTATAATTAAATACTTAAAGAATGAATAAGAATAATTTCAAACAAAATTTTATAAGTTCTTCTTTATTTTCAAGTTATTGCCAAATGGGTAGAGCTTATGAAGGATTTGTTATAGGTAAAGGTTATGCTTGGGTAGAATTTCAAGCAATTTATTCTCAAGACTATATTTTAACCCCTAAACATTATATTTCAGGTACAGAAGCTACAGAAGGAACTATATTTAATGTACAGCACTTAGATAGTTCTGCTGAATGTGTGTCATTAAGCTTAGGATATGAATTATCTAATTCTTATCCTGTTGAGTCTCCACCTTATGATAGTCATTATGAGGGAGAGAAATGGTGGACATCAGACCAAGAATATCTTTTTGTAGGAAATAATCGTGGAGGTTGGAATTGTTACCGTAAGGGAGATATGAGTAAATCTATTTTTGAAGTACTATCTGAGGTTGTAGTATCTCCTGAATCATCTCAATATCCTTTATTAGAAGATAGTATGTTTTCTTTAAATGTAGGAATAAATTCTATTTCTACCTATTACATTTATGGAGCGAGATATTACAAATGGAATAATGTATGGCATAAAACTAAAACTAGAGGTATTTCTAATAGATTTCAATCTCGATGGAATAATAACGGGGCGAAATCTTGGCGAAACAAACAAGTAAAAACAGTACAGAAAGCAATAGATAGATCTAAAAAAGTCACTAAAGCAGGTTGGGTACTTTTAGGTGCAGATATGATAATGTCTGGAGAAGCTAGAGCCTCACATTATATAAGTGGAGGAATGTTAGCTCTATCATCAACAGGCATAGGTTCTATTATTGCAGGAGCTTGGTTTTTAGTTGATATGGGAACTGGAGCTTATAATTACTTTGTAAATGATGAATTTGAAACATTATCAGATATGATTGATAATAGTGTAGGAACAATTGAAGTATATGAAGGATTATATTAAACTAAAATTATAAACTATGATAAAAAGTAAATTTAAAAGAGATGTATTATTTTATATATCAGGTATGATATTCGTAATATTTGTATTTACCTTATTTTTTAGAAAAATATTAAATAAAGATATTATTAATATTGAACATGTATATATATTATTGTTTATAATCTCTTTATACATTCTTTGTCTTAACTTCCTAAAATATATTCGTATTATTAAACTAGATAAAAAATTCTTAACTTATTATTCTCTTTTATGTCCCTTTGGCAAAACGATATTTTTAGATGAATACATAGGTAAGATAACTATACAAGAAACAGGCAGTTCAGGAAGTTATGAAGTTGTGTATTTAGTTAATAAGCAAAATAAAACAGCTTTCAAGATAATGGGCTTACATTATAAAAACTTTGATGAAATGAAGAAAGCCATCGCACTCCCCGAAATCAAAAAGCATTTATCTGCAAAAGAGTATTTTCAGTTATTATTTACTGGCGTATTAGATTTATCAAAAGTTCAAAATAAGAAAAGTTCAGAATTTAGTATAAATAAATTTTTAGGTATTTTTATAACTATTGCTTTGATAGTATTTCTAATTGGTATGTTAATTAAAGTTTTTACAAAGTTTATGAGTTAAAGATATCAGTAATTTATATTTTTTTGTTTGGTTCAATATCACGGATATAAACGGAGAGCCACAGAGTGAAGTTTTTGGGGGTACAATAGTGTTAAAGCTATTACAATTTCCTGATAAAGTACTCTCTTACTGGGCTACAAATCAATTTTTGAAAAAAGAAGGAGAAATCGTATTTCGTAATGGTAGTTCCTCTTCACCTTTGAAAGTAAATTTCAGTAATGCCTATTGCTTAGAAATGCACCAGAATATTAATCAGGGGGTAGAAACCATCTTAGTAATTTCAGCTGAAAGTCTTCTTATCAACGGACAACCCTATCACAATAATTGGACAAAGTAAAACTACTGCAGTATGAACCGACGAAAAATATATATCACTCCCGAGCAGTATCAGTTTTACCTGCAAACAGGATTTCCTTACGAAGGCTATGTGATAGGTTTAGGCTATGCTTATATTGAATATCAGCAAATACCTTATCGAAGAGTACTTAACAAAGAGCAAGTAAACCAACTCTCACAAATGGGATTTTCAAAGATTTGTAAATTGCAGAAGTTAGATACCTCTGACAAATCTATTTTAGAGAGTTATGGAAAGAATATGGAATATTTTAAGTTAGAAAAACTTATTCAAGAACATAATGATAGGTACTTAATAAATACAGGAAATGGCAAAATAGTTGAAGCTTCTAAAAATAGTAACATACAAATCAAGATTAAAGATGGAGATGAATACGGAATCTTAATTAAAGATTTGTCTACACTTAGTGAACATCAAGTGATAGGAAAAACAAAAGACCTTGTTCAGTATGCAAACTTAGATAAGGAATCTTCTTCAGCGATTTGCCCAAAGGTCAGATGTTTTTCAAACGCTTTTGGATTTGCCAGAATTTCTTTTAATAAAGATTTTATATACGCCTGATTTTTGTTGTTAAAATTGCGTTTCATCACTTCTAACGCTACATTAACCGATTGATTGTTAGGATATCCTAACTTTAATATATCTTTTCCTTTTAATTTTAAATTTCCCATTGTTTGTTTTTCAAATTATTTTCACTCCACAAGTTTGTTATAAGGATTTAAAAACCTTGCAGGAACTTCATCAGTAAGCCAAACACCATTTTCCGAAAGGTAAAACAAATACCCCTCGCTGAGCATTTTGTGAGTATCTATCTGAAAAACAAAAACTTCTCCGTGTCGGCTACCTACTTTTTGAGCGGTTTCCACATCTTTACTCAAATGTACATATTGTCTATTTTGTTTCTGAATACCTTTTTTATAAATACTTTGCACAAAACGTTGAGCTGTGCCGTGATACAAAATGACGGGAGGTTTTTGCGGAAGTAACTCCAAATCCACCGAAACGGAATGACCTTGATTGGCTCTAATTTTCGTAAAATCAGATGAAAAACTATAACGTTGCTTGTCGTCTGAGACTACAATTTCTTTGAGAATATTCAAATCAATATCAAACTTTGAGGAAAGTTTTTTTATTAAGATACCAGTATCTGTCCACCCGTTTTTGTCAAGGCTAATACCGATAACTTCAGGGCTGTGTCGCAACACCAAACTGATGAATTTACTTATTTTCTTGTAATTTTCTCTATTTTTTAATTCTTTCTTTTTCATTTTTCTACTAAATTGTCTATTTCTGCATATTCCTCTTCATCAAAATAATCGTCACAAATGGTTTGATATTTTTTGATGAGTGATTGCAAGGCATTTTTGTAGCCCAAATCCCATAAAAGTAAGGCAGCGTGATACACGATTATTTCATCAGTATAGCTTTTATTTTCAGAATATTGTACAATCAAATTTTTCTCAATAAAATCAAAAGTTTCCGCTATCATCTCTGATTTTAACTCAGGATTTTTGATAAAAAAAGTAATCAATCCTATACGCGTACAACATTCGTGCATAATGCTTGTGCCAAGCCAAGATTTCCAAACTTGCATTAGTACTTCATTATCAATGTAATAGTTATTCATTACATCTAACAGAAAATTCGTTTTTAATTTGTTATATTGTTGTAAATCTAATTTTGTATTCAGATATTCAACTTGCTCATTGATAGGGAGTTTCCGAAACTCAAAAAACAAACTATTCTTTTCTTCTTGTAGTTCTAACATTTGTGCGATATAGTCTTTCATTTTTCTTAATTTTAAATTTTTCACTGTGTAATGTTTTTGATAATCGCTTGATATTCCGCTCCTCTGTCAGGATTTTCTTCGGATAAAATTGCGAATAATTTTTCTATTTCAAGCATTACTTTTGTCTGATAACTTTCTGCTTCTGATTGTGTTGAGAAAAAATCGGTATGCATAAATTCTCCGTACACACCCAGCGTTACAGAAAAAGGAGCGGTCAATCCGTCTTTTTCTATTGTTATTCTGGCTCCGTTGCTGTGTTCCAAATCGGAAATAATAATTCCCTCTTCTGAACCTCGTTTTCCTATATTTTTTCTATCATTTTTCCACATTTTTGTAAAGGTTAATTGTCAATGGTTAATGATTTTTTGGCAAAACTACTGACAAATGCTTACGCCATCAAGAAATGAGTGTCTACAAAGTGTCTACAAGAAGAAAATTAATAACTGACAATTAGCAATTATTCATCAAAATCAATTTTCTTATTTTTTGTTCGTTCTTTTTTGTAAGATTTATCCACAAAATTCCGTTTGAAATCTATTCCGTGAAAGGTGCGAACCGCGTTGCCTCTCGCCACTTGCTGATGATTGTTCCACTGATTTTGAGCTTGTTGTCTGAATTTCTCCAATTCAAAAAGTTGTAATTTTTCTTTAATTCGGACGATGGCTAACTTCTTGTTTTCCAATTGTGAACGCGTATCTTGCACAAAAACACTCACCCCCGAAGGCTGATGCGTTGCCCTCACTGCCGAATTTACTTTGTTCACATTCTGTCCGCCACTGCCTTGCGAACGTACCATTTGAAATGAAATATCACTTTCACGGAAAGCTATTTTTTCTGATGGAGAAAGCTCATAAACACCAATAAACCAGTTCGACCGCTGGTGAAATTTCCTAAAAGTAGATTTTCCTACCCAACAAATCGAGCCGAGCCAATTCTTTAAAAAATCTTGTAAATTAGTTCCTTTCAAAAGAAGTGTGACAGATTTTAAGGTTAAGTTTTCGTCACCTTCTTCTCGGTGGAGGATTTCTGTTTGTATGTTATTTTCTTTAGCTTCTTGCAAAAAGATTTTCAGTATTTTAGCGACTACCCATTGGCATTCCAAAGGTCCTTTTCCTGAAGTTATTTGTATGATTTTTTCCATTTTTCTAAAATTTTAAGTACAATTTCTTTATTTTTCTTGATTTTGATAAAAGTCGGCAATTTTGCTACCATTGTCATTCCTTCTCGAGGACGCAAATCCGAACTGATGTAATTTTCCATTTCCAGCAAATGTTTGTCGTTTTTTGCCCAAAACAAATTCCCACGAACATTCTCCTGAAAGAAATAGGGCAGACCGAAAGTATTATCACACATCAGTCCGTTTACTTTATCGGTATAAAGTGTTGAATAATTGGGTTGATAACGAGGCTTTACGGAGAGTAAATTATCACATTTTCGGCATTTGATATTGATTAAAGATTGTTTTTCTTTGACATCTTGGTATGTCAGTTCAATATTGTTGCCACAAAATGGACAATTGAGTTTAACAATCAAATTAAAAAGTGATAAATCACCACTTTTTTTGACTAAACCACAATGATTGCACTTCAAAACTGAATGATTTGGGAAAGTTTCGCCTGTATTATGGATAATAGCATTTTTTTGACAATTCGGACAAACCACCCAAGTTCCGTTTTCCCAAAGATGAGTGTATTTTTCTTTATATATCTTTTTCATTTTCAATTTCTTTTAAAAAGTTTCTTCAAAAATAGAAGCAATTTCGATAGCAGAAAGCCTCATTTTTGATAAATTATTGTTTTTTAAGTTGTTGTATTTGTATTTTTCCTTTCCTTTTTTCTTCTCAACACCTTTCCAACCATAGCTTCTACCAACTATTTTCTTTTGTATGATGCCACGAACTTTATGATTATCCAGAAGTTTATCCAACTGAGCAAGTTCTCGCTCCAAATCCAAATCCAGTGGACGATAATGTGTTATCATATAAGGTTTTACACGTAACACAAATCGCCAAGGGTCTCGAAATTCGTAGTAAGTTTCAAAAACTTTCCGATGCGGATTGTATTCTTCGGTTTTCACAAAATACATCTGTTCCTTGTAGTTGAATTCCAATTTTTTATACTTTGGAAATTGCCATTCGATAATTTTGTGTAATTTTTGTTCGCATGGAACTTGTATTTTTTTACCTCGTTTTCGTTTCTTTTTCAGAAATTTACGATTGTCGGAATATTGATAAGTGTTGATTTTCTCCAAAATTTGATTGAAAAAATCGGCACTTCTACTCCGAGCGATGTCGTCCCGAAGTGCAAAAAAACGCACAAATCCCTTTTGATAAGGTTCAGGTAGCGGAACCAGAGGAATGTCTCGCTTCTGATTCCAAAGTTTTCGCCATAGTTTATTTTGCTGACGAATGTATTTCTCGAAAGCCTCTTTTATCAATCTTTTTCGTGTTCTAAGGCTTCTTAATCGAGAGTTTTCTATATATGAATTTCCCATTTTTCTTTGTTTATCAATTGATTAAAAAAAGATTTTGGGAATTATTTTGCAATAAAACTTTTTCTTTATGATAAATTTTATCCAAGAATTTGGATAAGCAGGGGGGAGTGTTATAAGCAAAATAAAAACCCGAAATCTGCTGACTTCGGGTTTTGTATATTTCGTTATACTATTTTTCTAAGAATATGCAACAACACGAAGTCGTGCCACTGAGAATGACAGACAAACGGAGGTATTTTGAATGAAATTAAGCATTTTTACTTCGTGTTTTTTTATGTTAAACAATTATCTTTTTGTGTAAATCGCGGCAAATGTAAAATAACTTGTGAAAATGACAAAATTATTTTTGATTTTTTTTTTAAAAGAAATAGGGATAATAGAGAACCGCTAAAACAATTGTTGCAGTGCCTACAGCAAAACCCACAGCACCAGCAGAAATATCCTTAATAGTTCCTATTTTTTTGTGATAATCTGGGTGGATAAAATCACAAATTTTTTCGATTGCCGTATTGAGGCTTTCAATTGTTAAAACAATGCCACAACAAAGAATCTGAATCATCCATTCAGTTCTTGAAATTCCAAAATAAAATCCTACAAAAAATAGAAGTAGTGTAACAAATGTATGTACAAATATTGGTGGCTCTTCGCGAATTAAGTGCCAAACCCCTATTAATACATAATATAAACTCTTGATTCTTCGATTAATAAATGTAATCATCTTATTAAAGTAAGTGGACAAAGTTAAAAAATATTTCGCAATTTCATAGCTATCACACCCCAAATGGCTTCTTTGATGATACTTCCATTCATTTTAGATCTTCCTTTTGCCCTGTCTATAAAAATAATAGGTACTTCTTTGATTTTAAAGTTTTTAAGGAAAGATTTATATTTCATCTCAATTTGGAATGCATATCCCACAAACTTGATTTCATCAAGGTTAATACTTTCAATTACCTTTCGAGAATAACAAACAAATCCTGCTGTTGGATCGTGAATTTTCATTCCTGTGATAATTTTTACATACAGAGAAGCTCCGTATGAGAGCAAAATACGAGAAAGAGGCCAATTTACCACATTTACTCCCTTAACATATCGTGAACCTATTGCTATATCACTTCCATTTTGGCTACATTCAGCGTGTAAACGCAATAAATCAGCTGGATTGTGCGAAAAATCAGCATCCATTTCAAAAATATAGTCGTAATTATGCTGTAAAGCCCACTTAAACCCGTGAATATATGCTGTTCCAAGCCCTTTTTTTTTTGTTCTGATTTCTAAAAACAATCTTTCAGGGAATATCTGCTGTAATTCTTGCACTTTTTTAGCTGTTCCGTCAGGAGAATTATCATCTACAATCAAAATATGAAACTTTTCGGATTGGCTAAAAACCGCTCTGATGATAGCTTCAATATTTTCAATTTCGTTATATGTGGGAATGATTACAAGCATTCGTAATTTGTATGGATACTTAATTAGTAAGGGCGAACTGTAATTCGCCCTATTATTATTTTTGTATGATGTAGTTAATTGCTACATATGTCCCATTTGCTCCGCTAAGGCTGCGTTTTGCTCACGATATACACCGCTTTCCAATTTCTCACGGATAGCAGAAAAAGCATTAAGCGTTTCTTCAATGTCTTTCATTGTGTGAGAAGCCGTTGGAATCATTCTCAAAAGAATCATTCCTTTTGGAATTACTGGATATACTACAATGGAAAGGAAAATACGGTAGTTCTCGCGTAAATCGTTTACCATTGCCATAGCTTCAGGAATGCTTCCCTCTAAGAAGACAGGTGTAACACACGTGTTTGTATCGCCAATGTTAAATCCTCTGGATTTTAGTCCGTTTTGGAGTGCGTTTACATTGTCCCAAAGTTTTTGTTTTAACTCTGGCATCGTGCGAAGCATTTCCAAACGTTTCAAAGCCCCTTTTACGTAAATCATCGGCAAGGCTTTAGCAAACATCTGCGAACGCAAATTGTACTTCAAATAGTCGATAATTTCTTTATCTCCCGAAACAAAAGCCCCAATTCCTGCCATTGACTTGGCAAAAGTAGAGAAATACAAATCGATTTGGTCTTGAACGCCTTGCTCTTCACCTGCTCCTGCTCCTGTTTTTCCGAGCGTTCCGAAACCGTGAGCGTCATCTACCAAAATACGGAAACCATATTTCTCTTTGTATGAAAGGATTTCTTTAAGTTTTCCTTGTTGTCCGCGCATTCCAAAAACACCTTCAGTAATTACCAAAATACCTCCGCCTGTAGTGTCGGCAAGTTTCTTAGCTCGTTCAATGTTTTTAGCAAAACTCTCTACGTCATTATGTTTGTAAGTAAATCGTTTTCCGAAGTGAAGACGAACCCCATCAATAATACAACCGTGCGAATCCACATCGTACACAATCACATCGTTTTTCGTTACCAACGCATCGATGATAGAAACCATCCCCTGATAACCGAAGTTAAGCAAGTAAGCCGCTTGTTTATGCGTAAATTCAGCTAAGTTTCTTTCTAACTCTTCGTGCATTGACGTGTGTCCACTCATCATTCTAGCTCCCATTGGGTAAGCAGCTCCGTACTCAGCAGCAGCTTCGGCATCAACTTTACGAATTTCAGGGTGATTTGCCAAACCTAAATAATCGTTGATACTCCAATTTAGGATTTCTTTTCCTTGAAATTGCATTCTTGGTCCTAATTCTCCCTCCAATTTAGGGAAAACATAATACCCTTCGGCGTGTGATGCCCAACGACCGATATTTCCTTTATTCTCTTTTATGTGTTCAAATAAATCTTTCATATTTATTTAATTTTTCATCGTTTTTGAGGGACAAATTTAAGAGTAAATTTTTATTTACCATTTAATTTTTCATAAAGTTCTTAAAGTCTATCTGCTTTTAACATTATTTTTCTTTTAGAATTATCCCTTTTAATAATGTATTTTTGTTTTAAGTTGTTGATTTAAATTGTATTATCTTTTTTTGAGAGGTCAATCAACTGTGTATGTTTTTATCGTTTTGATGAACTTGTTTTACTAAAAATTTATTAAATCAATCACCTTTTTTTCTCTATATTTTTAGTAAATAATTTAGAAACTATATCCGAAACCTAAATTCAGATATACATTGTGCAAACTGAAAGAAATAGCTTCAAAATTTGGATTTAGTAAACTATTGAAGCTGTATGTGATTTCTGGGAAAAAGCAAAATTTATCATTTAAATACCATTCTGCTCCTAACAAAGCTCCCCATTCTGTTTTCTGAATTTTATCAGAAAAATCATATTTAGCTTGTTCGTTCTGCTCAAAACTTATTTTTGCTCCAATGGGAGTATCTTGTCGTAAATAACCCTCTGATACAGAACCTTTAAATTGTTGATAAATGGCTCTGCTGAAATATCCACCTGTGTAAAGATTCCATCTATCAGAAATTCTGTAAACTACCGAAATAGGTAAACTAATATATGAGTTTATAACTTCAGTTTTAACCATTCCTGTATAGTAACCTCGTATCTTTTCTCCTGATTTTTCAATCTCAGTGATGTAGTTTTTTACTTGAGCTTTTGTTTCCATTCCCTTTCTTTCAGAACGGATTCCTAAGCGTATTCCCCATATTTTCTCGTCAGAAAACCATTTAGTTGTATTGATTTCTGCTCCCAAAAGTATCATAGGGTTATAACTTTCTATCTTTCGGATTTCCCGAGGAATACCTATTGGAGCACTGCCTCCAACGCTGAAATTAGCTCTTATTTGGTAATCAATATTAGTGTTAAAGAAGTGATTTTTTGATGTTTCTGCTTGTTGTGCATTACACATAATCCCTGTTAGCAGGGCAATTCCAAGTATTATTTTTCTCATAAAATTAATTTATTCAGTGATAATTTGTATTTCATCTATATATAAAGTACTACCCACAGCTCCGTTAAATACGTCGCCTTCAATGCTGGAAGTCAGTACAATAGTAAACATATATTCGGATTCGGGATTGAATTTCTTCCCATCAATATTCTCAAAAAATAGTTCAAATGGTGTCCATTCATTAGTTTCAATTCGTTGTTCGGGCTTTAAACGTGCCACACTAACTATTCTCGGGTCTTTAAAAGCGTGGTTTCCGTATAGAAAATTATCCTTTTCGGTTTTTTCAAATAATATAGCATAAGCGTCCCACGTATCGCGTGTTAGGTTTGTTCCTCTCTTGGTTATCGTTAGATTTTCACCAGCAGAATATTTAAAATAACCTTTAATAGCTTTAGGTGCTTCCTTGAAGTTATAGTTCATTCCAAACTTTGTTGATTTAATAATTGGGAAAGTTTGTTTGAACGTTCCTAAGAAAAGATTTCCAGCTGCTAGAGGAGTTCCAAAAAAATCTCCTAAAATACCCGTACTTTTTGTCTGTAACTTTATACCATTTCCTCTATATCCATCAGGAATTTGTGCCGAAGGATATACAGCAGGAGTGAACTCTTCTCCCTTTTTTAATAAGTTCTTTGCTAATGTATTATAACCTTCATTAGCAGTAGCCCAGTCATATCTTTTTTGTTCTTGAAGTATTTCGAAGAATTTATGAAAGTGTCCTTCTGGGTAAGTTGTGTTAATAGTTTCTGCATTTTCAAAAGAATAATGTCGAAGAGCAGTGTTATTATCAACAACAAAAGATACGCTATATTCTTTTTTCCATTCTCCATTTTCGGAGATAACAGTATACTTCTGAGGCTTACTAAAATCTAATTCAGTGCTATTATTTGGATATATTGTAGCACCTTTGCTAAGCTCAAATTTTGGAGAGAATAAGTAATTTCCGTTGAATTCTTTTAGCGTGAAAATAATTGAACTATTTTCGATAATAGGTTCAGAACGAAGCATTTTTTTTGCATCAGGAATAGTTGCATTTTCAATATCAGCTTCAAGATTAGCTCCTTCTTCTCTGATACAAGAACTAATAAAAACACTTGTGATTAATAGTAAAAATAAATAATTTCTCATAAAAATATATTTAAAATAAAATAATTGAAATCAAGATAGTTAAGTTGTTAGTATATGTATTTATATTTTGATATTTATAACTCATAAAAAATGTATATATATCTTTTTGAAAATATATATACATTTTTACTATTTTATATACATATCTTTTAGAAGATGTATATATGTTTTGTGTTGTTTTTACTTTGTTGTTGATGAAAATTATATCTATAAGATTGATTTTTGTATAAATATCTACTTAAGATTTTTATATTTTGTTGTTATAAAAAACCTTGTTTTTTCATCCATTCATCGCTGTAAATTTTACTCATATAGCGGGAGCCGTGATCAGGAAAAAGGATAACAACTACGCTGTTTTCGTCAAAAGAGCCTTTTTGAGCGAATTTTTCTGTTGCCACAAATGCCGAACCGCTGGTATATCCGCAGAAGATTCCTGTTTCGGTGGTGATTTTACGGGCAGCCAAAGCACTTTCTTTATCGTTTACTTTAACGAATTCATCAATAATATCGAAATCAGTTGCAGTAGGAATCATATTCTTACCTAATCCTTCTACTTGATACGAGTGTAATTCATTTGGGTCAAATTCACGAGTTTCGTGATACTTTTTAATAGCAGAACCTTCGGCATCAACTCCTAAAACTTTTATATTCGGATTCTTTTCTTTCAGATAACGTCCTATTCCAGATATAGTTCCGCCTGTTCCACTACAAACCACCACATGTGTGACTTTTCCAGAGGTTTGTTCCCAAATTTCTTTTCCTGTGGAGTGGTAGTGAGCATCAATATTTTTCTCATTGAAATACTGATTAATGTAGATAGAATTAGGAGTTTCCTTGTGCAGTCGTTCGGCAGTTTTGTAATATGAGCGAGGATCATCAGCAGGAACGCTTGCAGGGCAAACGTGTACTTCTGCTCCCATAGCTTTTAGCATATCTATTTTATCTTGCGAAGATTTATCGCTAATGGCTAAAATACATCGATAACCTCTGATGGCACTAATCATCGCTAAGCTAAAACCTGTGTTGCCAGATGTATTTTCAACGATTGTTCCGCCAGGTTTTAATTCTCCATTGCGTTCCGCTTCATCAATTAAATAGAGAGCGATGCGGTCTTTTGCTGAATGCCCTGGATTGAAGGCTTCTACTTTAGCAAAGTAACGTCCTTTTAAATTTTTTGTGATTTTTTCTAAAGAAACTAAAGGAGTGTTTCCCATTAGTTCCAAAACGTTGTTGTAATATTGTATATTATCTGTTTGCATTTTTTATAAGTATGTACTTGATTTAAAGTGTTTTTAGGTTGAAACAAAAAATAAAAGCAGAAGTTCCTTATTTTGAATTCTGCTTTTGCATATATTTTGAAAAATTACTTTCTAATGACTTCAGCTACTTTTTCTCCAATTTTTGCGGGAGAATCAACCACGTGAATACCGCATTCTTTTAATATGCGTTTTTTAGCTTCGGCAGTATCATCAGCTCCACCTACGATAGCACCAGCGTGTCCCATCGTTCTTCCTTTTGGTGCAGTTTCTCCCGCGATGAATCCTACCACTGGTTTTTTATTTTCGTTAGCTTTAATCCAACGTGCTGCTTCAGGCTCCAACTGACCTCCAATTTCTCCAATCATCACGATGCATTCTGTTTCAGGGTCATTCATCAATAACTCTACGGCTTCTTTAGTGGTTGTTCCAATGATTGGATCGCCTCCAATACCGATAGCAGTTGTAATGCCAAGTCCTTGACGCACAATTTGATCAGCAGCCTCGTATGTTAAAGTTCCTGATTTTGAAACAATACCTACATTTCCTTTTTTGAATATAAAGCCTGGCATAATACCTACTTTTGCTTCTTCAGGCGTAATTACCCCAGGGCAATTAGGTCCTACCAAACGACAATCTCTTCCTTTTATATAATTAGCTACTCGAATCATATCAGCTACAGGGATTCCCTCAGTAATAGTAATAACTACCTTTATTCCTGCATCGGCTGCTTCCATAATAGCATCAGCTGCAAAGGCTGGCGGAACGAAAATAATAGAAACATCGGCTCCAGTTTCTTTAACAGCTTCTTTAACAGTATTAAAAACAGGCTTTCCCAAATGAGTTTGTCCACCTTTTCCTGGCGTAATTCCTCCGACTACATTTGTTCCGTATTCAATCATTTGTTCAGCGTGAAAAGTTCCCTCACTCCCTGTGAAACCTTGTACAATTATTTTTGAATTTTTATTAACTAGTACACTCATATTCTTATGCTTTAAGTACTCAGCAAAACTATACTTTTTTATTGAAATTTCAAAATTATTTTTGAATAGATATTGAAAGCTAAAAAAATGATATCAATTTTGATTTGTAAATTTCCTAAAAAGAGATGATTATGAATTGAGGTATAAAAACAAAAACTTTGCCGAGATTTTACTTCAGCAAAGTTTTGTTTCACTATTCATTTTTCAATTTTCTAATTTCTGAAAACTAATTGATTATCAAAGGCATCTAACAGAATGGTTTTGTCTTTGTGGATGTTGCCACTCAAAATTTCTTTGGATAATCGGTTGAGTACCTCTTTTTGAAGTGTTCGTTTTACGGGACGAGCTCCAAATTGAGGATCAAAGCCTTTTTCTGCCAGATAATCAATCGCTTCATCGGTAGCGTCGAGCAAAATATTTTCACGAGCCACCATTTTAATGATAGAACGCAATTGCAAACGTACAATGCTTCGGATATTTTCGCGAGTGAGTGGTGTAAACATCACAATATCATCAATTCGGTTAATGAACTCAGGACGAATCGATTGCTTCAATAATTTCAAAACATCATCTTTGGCAATTTCAGTGGCTTTTTCAAGGTCGTTCGCGTATTTTTCAAAACTTTCTTGTATCAAATGGCTGCCAATATTGGAGGTCATAATGATAATTGTATTTTTGAAATCGGCAGTACGCCCTTTGTTGTCTGTAAGTCGTCCTTCGTCAAGTACTTGTAACAGAATGTTAAACGTATCGGGGTGAGCCTTTTCGATTTCGTCCAGCAAAATTACCGAATAAGGTCTTCGGCGAACGGCTTCAGTAAGTTGCCCACCTTCATCGTATCCAACGTATCCCGGAGGCGCTCCCACCAATCGGCTTACGGCGTGGCGTTCTTGATATTCACTCATATCAATACGCGTCATAGCATTCTCATCGTCAAACAGATACTCGGCAAGAGCTTTGGCAAGTTCAGTTTTTCCGACCCCAGTTGTACCCAAGAAAAGGAACGAACCGATAGGCTTTTTCGGGTCTTGTAAACCTGCTTTGCTTCGGCGGATAGCATCGGAAATGGCTTCGATGGCTTCCTCTTGCCCTACGACACGTTTGTGCAGTTCGCTTTCTAATTTCAGCAATTTTTCGCGTTCGCCTTGTAACATTTTCGTTACAGGAATTCCTGTCCATTTGGCAACTACTTCGGCGATATTTTCCGATGTAACTTCTTCTTTTATAAGTGAATTTCCTTGTGCTTCGTCTAATTTTTCTTGAAGAAGTACTAATTTGTCTTGAGCTTCTTTGATTTTTCCATAACGAAGTTCGGCTACTTTGGCATAATCGCCCTCGCGTTCAGCTTTTTCAGCTTCGAGTTTGTAATTTTCGATGGCTTCTTTAGTGGTTTGCACCTCGTCAATCACATTCTTTTCGCTTTGCCATTTGGCGAAAATAGCGTTTCGCTCTTCCTTCAAATTGGCTACATCGGCATAAAGCATTTTGAGTTTTTGTTCATCATTTTCACGCTTAATGGCTTCAATTTCAATTTCTAACTGCATTATTTTTCGGTCGAGAACATCCAATTCTTCGGGTTTCGAATTGATTTCCATACGCAATTTTGCAGCGGCTTCGTCCATTAGGTCGATGGCTTTATCGGGCAGAAAACGATTGGTTATATAACGCTCGGAGAGTTCAACGGCGGCAATGATAGCTTCGTCTTTGATGCGAACTTTGTGATGCGTTTCGTACTTTTCTTTAATTCCGCGAAGGATAGAAATAGCACTTTCTGTATCGGGTTCTTCTACCATAACTTTCTGAAAACGACGTTCTAAGGCTTTGTCTTTTTCGAAATATTTTTGATATTCGTCCAATGTTGTAGCTCCGATTGCACGTAATTCGCCTCGAGCCAAAGCAGGTTTGAGAATGTTGGCAGCGTCCATTGCTCCTTCGCCACCACCAGCTCCCACAAGCGTATGGATTTCGTCAATGAAAAGAATGATATTTCCGTCTGAAGAAGTAACTTCTTTTACAACGGATTTTAGTCGTTCTTCAAATTCGCCTTTGTATTTCGCACCTGCAATCAAGGCTCCCATATCCAAAGAATAGATGGATTTATCTTTCAGATTTTCAGGAACATCTCCTTGAACAATACGATGAGCTAATCCTTCGGCGATGGCAGTTTTCCCTACACCAGGTTCTCCTACGAGCATTGGGTTGTTTTTGGTTCGTCGGGAAAGGATTTGCAATACACGACGGATTTCTTCATCACGCCCAATCACAGGGTCAAGTTTGCCGCTATCCGCCATTTGATTCAGATTTTTCGCATATTTGTTAAGCGAATTGTAAGTTTCTTCTGCGGAAGCCGAAGTTACGCGTTCGCCTTTACGCAATTCCTGAATGGCTTTTTCAAGGTCTTTTTCTTTAACGCCTTGGTTTTTAAGAGATTGTCCTATCTTGCTGTTTGACTTAAAGATAGCTAAAATTAAATGCTCGATAGAAACGTATTCGTCATTCATCTTTTTGGCGATGTTAGCCGCCTCGTTTAGCATTGTGTTTGCTTCGCGTGAGAGCGACATTTGTCCGCCACTAACCTTTGGAAAACTTTGTAAGGCAGTTTCTAACACTTTTGAGAGTTGCTCTCTGTTGATATTTAGTTTTTTAAGTAAGAAAGGCAATACGTTTTGGTCAACTTCTTCAATGGCTTTGAAAAAGTGTTCGTTTTGCAGTTCTTGATGTCCGTAACTTTGAGCAATTTGCTGGGCTCGTTGTACGGCTTCTTGCGATTTGATGGTATAATTGTTAAAATTCATAGTCCTAATGTTTTTGTGTGTTCGGTTACGTATAGTCAATTTTTATACCATTGAAAAATAAATGACTTTTTGTCTTGTTTTTAAATTGATAACTCAATATGTTAAAAGTAATTTTTTATTTTAGATGTCTGTATAATAGTTTTTTATTTAGATTGTTATTTTTGTTACATATTGTTTTAATGATGACTTTTTGTCATGTTTTGTTTTTATTTTGATATTGTGCTAACTTTGCCAGAAAAGGATTATACATTATGAATAAAACGGGAGATTTTCGTAGGTTGATATTAGGAGTTTTAGTTTATGCAGCAACTTTTGGGATAATATTTTTGTTAGCAAGATTTATTGAGATACACCAAATAAGAACATTAAAGTGGATTCCTATACTAATGACTTGTTTGGGATTTTACCTTGCTGGACGTATTAATCAAAAAACTAGATTGTCTCTTTTACCTTTTTTACTTGTAGGACTTTTTGCTTTCGTTCCGTTAAAATTTTTTTACATTCCGTTCGTTTTTGTCTTGATTTTGTGTGCTGTATTGGCTTTGCTACTTTCGCGAAAAGAAATTCTACCAAAAACACGTTTCCTGTTTTTGATTCCTCTGTTAGGAATTTTTGGATATTTTTTATTTTCACAACCATTGATAATCAGAAAGAAAGGCTTTTCCGTAGATGAAATGGGAAATTTGCATAATGTGATGGTTTTGTGGGATTTCAGAGAGTCATCACCTACGAAGTTACCTCAATATACATTTAAAAATTTAGAAGGAAAAGATGTGCAACTTTCTGATTTTGAAGGTAAAAATGTGTATGTGACTTTTTGGGCTACTTGGTGTGGACCTTGCAAGGCTGAAAAGCCAAGACTTGAGGAAATTAAGGCAATGTTTAAAAATGACGAAAATCTTATCTTTATAGATATTTCCTTAGATACCAATCGTTCCTCGTGGGAAAAATTTATATCAGAACAAAAACCTGCTGGAATTCAGTTGAATTCAACTAATGAGAGGCAAACGAGAGAGGCTTTTCAGATAGCAGGAATTCCTCATAATATTCTGATAAGCAAAGATGGTTACTACAAAAGTTTTAGTCGCCCTACCAGAATCACAGAAAATCAATTAGAAATGCTTAAAAGTTCTGAAAAAATAGATGATTATGTCAAAACTACTGCAAAATATTTTGAAAAGTAATAAATAAAATTCATATTTGTCAAAATAAATCCTAAAAAATAACTGGAAAATTATCTAAATGAATTTTGATAGAATCAACGAAAAGCTCTCCATTTTGGCAGATGCTGCCAAGTATGATGTGTCTTGTTCTTCAAGTGGAGGTAATAGAAAAAACACTCAAGGAGGATTGGGAAATTCCTCTTTTTCAGGGATTTGCCATACCTATACGGAAGATGGAAGATGTGTATCTTTACTGAAAATTTTACTTACAAATCATTGCATTTACGATTGTATTTATTGTGTTTCACGAAAAAGCAATGATATTAAACGAGCTGCTTTTACTGTGGAAGAAGTGGTGGATTTAACAATTAATTTTTACAAAAGGAATTATATTGAAGGTTTGTTCTTGAGCTCAGGAATTTTTAAAAATCCTGATTATACAATGGAGCGTTTGGTACGAGTTGCAAAGGAGCTCAGATTGACGCACAACTTTAACGGATACATACATTTGAAAACTATTCCAGGAGCTTCTGAAGAGCTACTACTTGAGGCGGGTTTGTATGCCGATAGATTAAGTATAAATCTTGAAATTCCGACAGTTTCAGGACTAAAACTTCTCGCTCCAGACAAAAATCATCAAGAAATGATGAAACCAATGGATTTCGTGAAAAATGAAATCGTTCGTCATAAAACGGAAAAGAAAATAATCAAATCAACTCCCAAATATGCACCAGCAGGACAAAGCAGTCAGTTTATAATTGGAGCGGCTGGTGAAAATGACATTCAAATAATACGAAGTGCTGATTATTTCTATAAAAAATTCAATCTGAAACGTGTTTATTATTCTGGTTATGTTCCTGTAATTCAAGATAATCGATTACCAGCTATTTCTACACCTGTGCCTATGGTTCGGGAAAATCGATTATATCAAGCTGACTGGTTAATGCGTTTTTATGGGTTCGAGGCACAGGAAATACTTGACCCTAAAAGTCCTTTTTTGGATTTGGAAATTGATCCAAAATTGGCTTGGGCATTAAGGAATATAGATAAGTTTCCTGTAAATCTGCAAGTTGCTCCATTAGAAATGATACTTCGAGTACCTGGAATAGGACAAATTTCAGTCAGAAAAATAATCAATGCACGGAGATTCCAAATCATTGGAATAGAACATTTGAAAAAAATGGGAGTAGCTGTTAATAGAGCTAAGTTTTTTATTGATTTTCAGACGACAAATCCTTTCTTAAAGCATTTGGATAAAATATCTTTACGTCAAATTATTCTGAAAGATTCACAATCAAAATACAGAAAAGATTTTTCGCAACAATTGAGTTTATTCTGATGACACAACTGATTTACGATGGTAGTTTTGAAGGGCTACTCACTGCTGTTTTTGAAGTGTTTGAGTACAAGTATAATGATGTGAATATTGTTTCAAATCAGTTTGTTATGACACATTTATTCGCTGAAAAGCATCTTGTTGTTACCAATTCAGAAAAAGCAGAGCGTGTTATAAAAGGCGTTGAAAAATATGCTGACAGAGCGGCGGTGACGATGTTGCTTTTGGTTTTCCTATCAGAAAATAATTCACGAGAAAATTTAATTTTCTATGCCATAAAATACCTTGTACAAGAAAAAAGAAATATTTTCCAAAATTTTGCCGACAATTACATAATGCAAATTTCGAAAATTGTAAAATCTGTAAAAAGGGAAAAGCATCGTATGGAGGCTTTTGTTCGCTTTCAGCAACTTCAGGATTCTTCATTTTATGCTCATATAGCTCCTGATTTTGATGTACTTCCCTTAATTGCTCCACATTTCAAAAATCGTTATTCCTCTCAAAAATGGATGATTTACGATTTGCACAGAAATTATGGTATATTTTATGATTTACAACAGGTTGATTTTTTCATTCCTGATGAACAAATGAAAAAAAATCTTCACAATCCGTCATCACTTTTACACGAAAAAGAACGAAATTATGAGTTACTTTGGAAAAATTATTTTGATAGTACCAATATAAAAGAACGAAAAAATAAAAAATTACACTTACAACATCTTCCTAAAAGATATTGGAAATATCTCACGGAAAAAAAGTAATTTTTACAAGAGTTCAATACTATTTCTGTTGAGTTTTATTTTTTGTTCTCTTTCAAGAAGTTTTAATAACCTGGAAATAACAACACGCGAACTATTGAGCTCCCCAGCAATTTCTTGATGCGTTTTGTTGATTATGCTTGAATTTTCAACTTTACTTCGTTCCGAAAGGTAATTGTACAAACGTTCATTCATATTCATAAATGCGATATTGTCTATGGCAGAAAGCAATTCTTCAAAGCGATTATTGTAACTTTCAAAAATGAATGTTCGCCAACTTCTGTATTTTCCTGACCATTCTTCCATTTTTTGAACAGGAATCATTGCTACAATTCCGTCAGTTTCAGCAATAGCTCGAATTTTACTTTTTTTGTTTCCAGAACTGCAATTTAAGGTCATAGCACAAGTGTTACCTCTTTCAACAAAATAAAGCAATAACTCACCAATGTCGAAATCTCTCCGCATAACTTTGATAGTTCCGCATAAAATTAGAGGTATCGACTTGATATATGCGTCTATGTCCATCAGTACATCGTCTTGCTTAAATTCCACGAAGTGAGATACTTCAACTATTTCAGAGATTAGTTCATCTTCAAAAATATGGCTGTAAGCTTTAGTAACAAGCTCTTTGTAAGTCATTTTATCAATAATTTATTTTGATTTTCTACTTTTGTTTAAAGAGATAGAAAACTCGAATGTACAAAATTATGATATTTGTTCGAAAAAAACGACGATTAATGAGGTAATTTATCTTTAAAAACTCCGTACAGATAAGTCCCAATTAAGGCTCCGATAATGGCAATCAAAATAGACCAGACACCAGCTCCTAATAACACAAACATAGGTCCTGGACAAGCTCCAACTAAAGCCCAACCCAATCCGAAGAAAGTCCCTCCGATAAGATAACGAGCAATTTTTCTTTCTTTAGGTTGAATAACAATGGGGTTGCCTTCAAAATCTTTTTCACCTGTTCGTTTTATCCATTGAATGCCTAGTATTCCAATAACTAAGGCACCTCCAATAAATCCGTACATATGAAACGATTGGAAGTGAAACATTTCATAAATTCTGAACCAAGAAGCAGTTTCAGTTTTGTACATTATGATTCCAAAAATAACTCCTAAAGATATGTAAACCAGATTTTTCATTTTATCCAAAAATTAAAGGTAGTAAAAAGTGAGACATTATGAGACCTCCAATAAAGAAGCCTATCACGGCAATTAATGAACCAAGTTGTAAGTCACTTAATCCTGAAATAGCGTGTCCTGATGTACATCCTCCAGCGTAACGCGTTCCGAAACCAATAAGTAAACCTCCAACAAGTAAAATAATTATATTTTTTACAGATAAGTCATTGAAAAGTTCTGAAGGAGAGTACATTACACCCGCACTATTAAAACCAAGTTGTTTCAATTCAACGATTGTTTTTTCGGAAATTTCTGGAACGTGGTTATCCGACAGGAAGTGGAAAGCAATTGCTCCTCCCAAAATTGACCCTACTAAAAATAATAGATTCCATCGTTGGGCTTTCCAATCAAAATTGAAAAAACTACACGATTTCCCAGCTCCCATTGCGGAACAAAGCGTTCTGAAGTTGGAGGAAAATCCGAAACTTTTCCCTAATAGAATAAGTAAAATCATTAGTAAACCAATTAAGGGACCTCCTATATACCAAGGCCAAGGCTGTAAAATCCATTCCATAAAAAGTATATTTTGTATTTAATTGGGGGCAAAAGTAATATATCAATAACAATGATTTTGTAACAAAGGTTACATAAAGTAGAATAAAACGTGAAAATGCGTAATTGTCAAAGATTTTACTATTTTTGCGAAAAAAATCTGTAATGAAGCAAATATTTTTTTTACTATTTTCAATTTTTATTTTCGAAGTTAAAGCTCAACAATCGGGTAATACAATGTCTCTTTTGTTTATGGGAGATGTAATGGGGCATAGTCCTCAAATTGATGGTGCGTATAATCCTGAAACAAAAACCTATGATTATCAGCCTGTTTTTGAAAAAGTAAAACATTTTTTTCAAAAGGTTGATTTTGCTATTGCTAATTTGGAAGTGACTTTAGCAGGAAAACCCTATAAAGGATATCCACAATTTTCATCACCTGATGCTTTGGCAGTTGCTTGTAAAGAAAGCGGAATAGATGTGTTTGTTACAGCAAATAATCATTCGTGTGATAGGGGGAAGGAAGGAATCATCAGGACTTTAAATGTATTGGATTCACTTGAAATAGCTCATACAGGAACTTTCCGAAATCAGGAAGATTTCGGTAAAAACAATCTCTTGATTTTATCAAAAAATGGAATAAGTGTTGGAATTTTAAACTATACTTATGGTACAAATGGCTTACCTATTCCTGAACCTACTATAGTGAATTTGATTGATTTAGAGCGAATTAAGTTAGATGTAGAAAAGGCAAAAGAGCAAAATCTTGATAAACTAATCGTGGTGATTCATTGGGGAGTAGAATATCAGCAAAAACAGAATAAAAAACAAGAGGACATTACGAATTTCTTATTTGAAAATGGAGTAGATGTTATCATTGGTGGACATCCACACGTTTTGCAACCGATGTACTACACTCCAATGACGAGTTTGCATAACGAGCGTCTGGTGGTATATTCTTTAGGAAATTTTATTTCAAATCAAAGAAAAAGTCCTTGTGATGGTGGAGCTATGTTCGAGATAACATTTTTTAAAGATGGACAAACAACCCAAATTATAGATAAAGGTTATCATTTGGTTTGGGTAAATAAAACTCAGAAAATCAATAGTAAACATCATCTTTTTGAAATACTTCCGTGTAAAGAATATGAGAAGGATAATTTTAAGGATTTAGATAAAAAAACAATCGATTCAATGAATATTTTTATTGAAAACTCACGAAATTTATTTAAAAATAATATTTTAGTGAAAGAAAAATAGAATTTTATTGAAAAATAAGATATAAAAAAAGGAGCAAATTTTCGCTCCTTTTTTATATTATGATAAGTTTCTACCAACCAGGGTTTTGTTGCAACTTTCCGTGTTCTCTATCTCTTGCAGGAACAGGCCACACGAATTTGAAATCGTCAGCTGGACGATTTAACTCATAATATTGGTCTTTTGGTGTATCTTCCAAAAATTCCGTATTTTGCGGAGTTCTTCTGGTAACGCCCTCCTTCCATCTTTTTAAATCAAAAAGTCGGAATCCTTCAAAAGCTAACTCACGTGAACGCTCATTTTTAATTTCCTGAAATAAAGCATCTCCAGTAACTGTTACACTTGATAAACCTCTTGCTTCTCTTAATAAGTTGAGGTATTTTCGTGCGTTACCCTCATCATTATTTTTGAAAGCACTTTCACTGGCTATTAAGTACAACTCTGGAATGCGGAAAACCTTTGGTGCGTGAGCATAGTTATCGCTTCCTGTTGTTGATAAGGCTTCATTTATAGGATATTTATGTACGATGTAAATATCAGAGTAAGGTTTGTTAAATGCTGTAAATAACTCAACTTTTTCAAAATAAACGCTTTTTCTGTAATCGTTATCTTCGAACAAATCAACAGTCCATTTTGTAGGAACGTAATCAGACTTATATCGTTTTGAGGAATCTATGTAAAAATATATGTTATTAGTAGAAGGCAACTGATTAGGAGTAGCAATGTAAAGTTGCGTAATGCTTTCCTGTGCATTATCCTTGTGCCATATTTCTCTCAATTCATCAGAAGAAGTAGCTAAGGCATACGTATTCGAAAAAATTAAATCTTCTGCTACTTTGTAAGCATCTTCCCATTTTCCCATATACATTAAAACTCTTGCTTTTAAGGCTTTAACAGCATCAATAGTAAAAGTATCGGCATTGATAGCTCCTGTTTTATTTTTTAGCAAGTCTTCTGCTTTTGTTATGTCGGATAGAATAAAATCATAAGTTTCTTGTAAAGAGGCTCTTTGGTTTTTAGTTTTCACATCATAAACTTTTTCCAAAGGTAATCCTAAATCAGTAGAAGCTGTATTGGCATCATACACTTTACAAAAAGCAGTTGCTAATCGTGTGTACAAAAAGGCTCTACCTAAATGCATTTCACCAGTATATTGTTTTAGCAATTCCTCTTCATCAGCGTCTTTTGGCTTAATTTTTGGGAATCCTTCAAGGGCTGTATTGATATTAGCAATAGTTCTATAATTCTCAGCCCATATTTCTCGAATGTTACCATCTGAGGCTGTAAAAGGTTCCCAACGGTGTATATCGCTATAAGATCTTGAAGAGACCATATTGAGTAAGTCTGCTTGTACTTCATTAATACCTACATATGCTCCATATACAGTTTGTCGTAGACGAATGTACATACCATTTGTCCAATATTCGGCATCTATAACTTTTTCAAAAGTTTCATTCCTAGAAATTTCTTCATAGGGTGACTTATCTAAGTTACTACAACTACCTAATGATAAGGTAATTACAAAAATGATAATATATGTAAACTTTTTCATTTTGCTTTTAATTAAAATTGAACTTCTATTCCAAAAGTATATTGTTTCGTACTTGGGTTTGCTCCTGATGATATATCCACATCAAACTCAGGGTCTAATCCTGTGTATTTAGTGAATGTAAGTAAGTTACGTCCTGTTCCGAAGAAACGAATTTGTTTGAAAAATCTTATTTGCTTGATAGCTTCCTCAGGAAGAGTGTAAGAGAGTGTTATATCTTTCATACGAATGAAAGAAGCATCTTCAATCAAGCGGCTGTCGTACTGTGTAAATAAATTTCCATGTTCATAACTTGGGAAACGAGCGATATCACCAGGTTTTTTCCAGTTGTCAAATATTGTTCTACTTTGGTTATTATCTGGATGTAAAGTTGTATTAATTGGATTTTCAGTATAATAACGGTCTGCGTTTATCATATATTTTCCTGATGAAAACGAAAAAGACATCTGCAAACTAAAAGCTTTATAACCAGCATTCAAACCAAAACCACCATTGAAAGGAGGATTTCGCTTGATACCCGTATTTTGTCGAAGATCGTGCTCATCAAAAGTAGTCGTAACCTTGCTATCATCTTTAACTCGTTGTGTGATATCTTCTCCTGGTACATACCACTCTGAACGTCCAGTTTCAGGATTTACGTGTTTGAATATAGGATATACATACAATAAGGGTTGCCCTACAATTTGGCTAACTGGGCTAGATTCTCCGATAATGTATGGTCTTCCTTCGTGTAAAGAAAGAATTTTCTCTTGGTTGTAATTAAGAGATATGAAAGGTGTTACATAGAATTTATTTTTCTCATTAGCAAATAGGTTAGCTGAAAATGAAACGTCAACACCTCTGTTTCTAAAGCTTCCTCCATTTTCCATAATTCCTATAGTACCTGAAAAGGAAGGACGATAAATATGACCTAACATATCGGTAGTTTTTCGCTCGTAAAAATCAACACCTAAGCTGATTTTTTTGAAAAGAGCAACATTGAATCCAATAGTGGTTTTTAATTGTTTTTGCCATTGTAAATCTGGATTGCCAGGATCACTCAACAAATAGCCTGTTTTGTCCTTATAGTAACTATTATTACGAACTAAAGCTAAAGAGGCATAGTCAGAAATTACATCTGAATTTCCACTGGTTCCAATACTGAATTTCAAATCAAGATTGTCTATCCACGAATGCTTTTTAAGGAAGTTTTCTTCACCAATTTTCCACAATGCACCAAAAGCCCAAAAGTTAGCATATTGATTATTTGCACCAAAACGAGAAGAACCATCACGACGTGCAGAAATATCAAAGAAATATTTGTCTTTAAGTTGATAATCAATACGTCCAAAGAATGAATTGTAACCAATTTCTGAACGTCTTTCTCCTATTTCTTTGTTTTTATCTCCGTGTATGAGTAATGTGGCTTTATCTGAAGTTTGCCCCTGTGTCGAAGCACTAACAAAACCATAATTTTCGTCAATACTTTCTTGCCCCAATAGGAAAGTAAGGGTATTACTATCATTAACATTCCATTTGTATTCAGCAGTATTGGTGAATGTTTTTATGAGTCGCTCTACAATGGTTCTACTTGCAAAAGCCTCTCCTCTGAAAAAATACTCTCTTTTTGCTCTTTCTACATACGAAGGAAGTAATGTCTCTTCACTACGCACATTGAAATATTGCAGCCCAAATTGTGATTTCAATATCAAATTTTGGATTGGTGTAATTGTAATATTTGCCTGTGGAGTAAAATTAGTATTTTTTGACAAAGATGGATTGTTTTCTGCCAAATAGTGTGGGTGAGGTAGCCCTATGACAGGTATATAGTCGTAACGATTTCCATTTTCATCAACAGGTGAATAAATAGGGGGGGTAAGTACAGAAAGACTTCCATAAAAACTATTAATACCTCCACCTGCGTTAGGATTTTGCATATATTCTGCATATCCAGATGAAAGGCTAAGTTCAGTTTTAAGCCAATTATTTATATTACTATTAAGATTGAAACGAGCTGTATATCTCTTAAAACCAGAACGATACATAAGTCCTTCTTGTTCATAATAGCCCCCAGAAGCATAGTAGCGAGTATTACTTCCTCCTCCCATAAAGGAGATATTTATTTGTTGGTCAGGTACATTATCTTTAAAGTAAACCCTGTCCCAACGCACCTTATTAGGAAATTCTTTAAGAAGTTCATCAGCCTCTTCTCGTGTTTTTTCTCCCTTTTCAACCAAGAAACTTGCATATTCTTCTGGATTCATCATACCATCAAAGAACTTTCTACTTGCCAAACTTGAAAAACCATACTGAGAACTTATGGTAACTGTAGCAGATTCTCTTGTTTTTCCACTTTTGGTTGTTATATAAACCACTCCGTTGGCAGCTCTGGTTCCATAGATTGATGTAGCTGAAGCATCTTTTAAAACTGAAACGCTTTGAAAATCAGAAGGATTAAGCAAAACTACGACGTCTTTTGATACAGGCGAACCATCAAGGATGAACAGAGGATTATCTGCTCCTCCATAGGTAGAACCCATTCCGTGTAAACGAATGCTTCCCATTCCGTAAGGCTCACCAGAGGTAGAAAAAATAGAAAGTCCAGCTACTTTTCCCTGCAAAGCGTCTAAAACACTTGCTGAAGGCTTATTTGTTAGCTTTTCTCCTTCTACCTTTACAATGGAACCTGCAATGGTGCTAATTTTTTTAGCAGAGCCATAACCTACCACCACAACATCATCAAGCTGATTGATAGATTCCTTAAGAACAATTGAAAAATTGCTGTCCGTTGAAGTTACTTTCTTTTCTTGAGTGTCCATACCTAAGTATGAAAAGACAAGTATGTCACCTTCTTGAGCTTCAATCTGAAATTGTCCGTAAAAATCAGTTTCTACACCTTTCTTTGTGTTTTTAATAATAACACTAACCCCTGGTAAAACAATACCAGTAGCATCTGTAACTCTTCCTGTTACAATCTTTGTTTGGGCAAATAAATTACCAATTCCCAAACTCAAAACAATGACTACCAAAAGCCATTTAAATGCAGTTTTGTTTTTGTGTTCCATTATAAATATATGCTAAATATCAACGGCAAATATATTATATTATTTCAAATAAATGCAGTTTTTTAGAAAAAAGTATGTTGTTGTTTTTTTAATTTTTTAGAGAAATGAAAGCTTGAAGAATTTTTTTGTAAGACATTTTGAAAAAATGTATTTTTTAAAAGAATTAATTTTTATTTTAGCCGAAATTTTACCATTTAATGTATGAAAAATGAATTATTATTAACAGCAGTTATGCTTTCAGGAAGTTTTAGTATGGCACAGGAAGTTGCTTTTGAGGAGTATGACCTGACAAATGGCTTACACGTTATTTTGCATCAGGATAATTCGGCACCCGTTGTAGCTGTGGGAGTTATGTACCACGTGGGGGCAAAAGACGAAGACAGGACTCGTACAGGATTTGCGCATTTTTTTGAACATCTTTTGTTTGAAGGTACGCAAAACATTGAACGGGGAAAATGGTTCGATATTGTATCTTCAAACGGAGGTACAAATAACGCTTTCACGACACAAGACAAGACCTACTATTACGAAGTTTTTCCTTCAAACAGTCTTGAATTAGGACTTTGGATGGAATCTGAACGACTTTTACACCCTGTAATTAATGAAATTGGCGTAAGTACACAGAATTCTGTCGTGAAAGAGGAGAAAAAGCAACGTCTTGACAATGCTCCTTATGGGAAAATTATGTATCGTACAGGAATAAACCCACATTTATTCAAAAAACATCCCTATGGAGAGTCCGTTATTGGACAAATTGAACATTTAGACGCGGCAAAGTTGGAAGAATTTATCGCTTTCAAAAAGAAATTCTACAATCCGAATAATGCCGTTTTGGTTGTTACAGGAGATTTTGAGAAGCTCCAAACTAAAAAGTGGATTGAGAACTATTTTGGGTCAATTCCTAATACGGGAGAAAAAATCGTTCGTACAAAAATTCAGGAAGAACCGATTACAAAAGCTATTAAAGTAACTGATTATGATGCAAATATTCAGCTGCCTATAAAAATATACGCCTATCGAACTCCTGGAATGACTGAAAAAGATGCGTATGTTTTAGATTTAATTTCTTCAATTTTAACAGGAGGAAAAAGTTCACGTATGTATAAAAAGATGGTTGATGAAAAGAAAACAGCTTTGCAGGTGTTAGCTTTTTCAGATTCGCAGGAAGATTACGGAACATATATTATGGGGGCTTTGCCAATGGCAGGAATCAGCTTAGAAACGCTTGGTAAAGAAATGGATGAGGAAATTCAAAAACTTCAAAATGAGTTGATTTCAAAAAGAGAGTTCGACAAACTCCAAAATCAAATAGAGAGTCGCTTTGTAAGTGCCAATTCAAATATGGAGGGAATTGCTCTTTCATTGGCAAATTATTATCTTTTTTATAAAGATACTGGTTTGATAAACAAGCAAATAGATATATATCGCTCTATAACCAGAGAAGATATTCAGCGTGTAGCTAAAAGATATCTTAATGAAAATCAGCGTTTAGATCTTGATTATTTGCCTGAAAACTTAAAACAATAATTTTAATGATTACGCGTATGAAACTGAATATAAAATTTCTAATAACATCAATTTTTTTATTTGCAATGTCAATGACAAAGGCTCAGGTAGATAGGTCAAAAATGCCTGTTTCAGGAAAAACTCCTACCATTAATTTGGGAACTCCCACAACGTATAAATTGCCTAACGGATTAACATTATTAGTGGTAGAAAATCATAAGCTTCCTAAAATAAGTGTTAGTTTGAACATTGATGAAGCTCCTATTCTTGAGGGAGATAAGGCGGGAATTTCTGAAATTACATTAGCTTTGATGGGAAATGGAACGACATCTATTTCAAAAGATGCTTTTAATGAAGAGGTGGATTATTTGGCTGGAAATATCTCATTATCAGCAAGAGGAGCAAGTGCATCTTCACTAACCAGATATTTTCCACGAATCTTACAGCTTATGGCAGATGCTGCACTAAATCCCAATTTCACCCAAGAGGAATTGGATAAAGAAAAAGCCAAATTAGTTCAAGGAATTAAGGCTGGAGAAAATAGTGCAGAGTCAATCGTTGGGCGTGTACAAGGTGTGTTAGTCTATGGGAAAAATCACCCTTACGGAGAATATCTAACGGAAGAAACTATTAATAGCATCACTTTGGAAGATGTTAAAGCTTTCTATAAAAAGCATTTTTTACCAACAAATGCATATATGGTAGTTTCAGGAGATATTAATCCGAAGGAAGCTAAAAATCTGATAACTAAATATTTTAAAGGGTGGAAGTCAATAAGAACAACTTCTGAAGAATTGATAACTCCTAAAAATGCAGAAACTACACAAATCAATTTGGTGGATTTATCCAGTGCGGTTCAATCTGAAATACGTGTGGATAATTTGATTGATTTGAAAATGTCTGATAAAGATTACTTTCCTGTGATTATAGCCAATTATATTTTGGGAGGAGGTTTTGGAAGTTACATCAATATGAATCTGCGTGAAAAAAATGGATTTACTTATGGTGCAGGGTCCTATACCAAACCAAATAAATGGACAAAAGGGAATTTTGGAGTTTCGACCAAAGTAGGAAATAATGTAGTGGACCGTGCTGTTCTGGAGATTTTAAAAGAAATTCAACGTATTCGTAATGAATATGTTAGTAATGAACATCTTGCCCAAGCAAAATCTCAATATTTAGGTAAGTTCATAATGGCGACAGAAAATCCTCAAACAACAGCAAGTTATGCAATTAATATAAAAACACAAAACTTGCCTGATGATTTCTATAAAAATTATATTGCAAATATAAATGCGGTAACTAAGGAAGATATCAAACGCGTTGCTAATAAATATTTTAATATTGATAATCTGCGTTTTACGATTGTTAGTAAGGCGAGTGATGTAGCCGATAAATTTGAGAATTTGACATTTGAAGGGAAAAAGTTACCAGTTTTTTATTTTGATAAATACGGAAACCCAACCACAAAGATTACTCAGAAAAAAGAAGTTCCTGCTGGGGTAAGTGTAAAAACTATTTTAGAAAATTATTTAAAAGCTATCGGAGATGTGAAATCTGTAAAAACAATACTGATGGAGGCAAAAGGAGAGATACAAGGAATGCCAGTAGATTTTTCCATAAAACGTAGTGGTAATGACAAGTTTTTACAAACGATGGGAGCAATGGGAATGATGCTTTCCAAACAATTGGTTAACGGAAATATTGTTTCAGCAGAGGCACAAGGACAGAAAATTCCTCTTTCGGATAAAGATGCTGAAGTGTTGAAGAAAGAAGCAGGTGTTTTTCCTGAAGTTAATCAAATTAGTGATAGTAGTTTGAGATTGATAGGGATAGAATCTCACGAGGGGAAAGACGTTTATGTGATTGCTCTTTCTGATAGTAAAAAGGTTTTCTATGATGTAGCTTCAGGTTTGAAAGTTGCAGAAGTTTCTGTTGCAGAGATGGGTGGTCAAACTTTTGAAACTATTGTAACTTATGGTGATTATCGTGAAGTTAAGGGGATTAGATTTCCTTTTGTGATTTCATCTTCAATGGCTGGTCAGGCTTTTGAATTTAAAGTTACAGACTTAAAATTGAATGAAGGAGTTTCAGATGCTGATTTTCAGTAGTTCTTTTCTGTAAATAAAAAAGCGGCTTTATTTTAGCCGCTTTTTTTATTTTATAAATCATTTTTTATTGTGCAATTCCAACAATTTCAATATCAAAAATTAAATCGCTATTTGGAGGGATAACTCCTTGAGCCCCTCTTTCTCCATATCCTAACGCAGAAGGAATGAAAACTCGAGCTTTTTCACCTACTTTTAAAGTAAGTAAAGCCTCTTTAAAGCCAGGAATTAATTGAGCAGATTTGTTGTAATCCATTGGTATTGGGGTATATCCATTACCTCTTTCACGTGCTACATTGTATTTTCCGAAAGCTTCTTCTACCTCTTTTACGTTTGAATCGAATAGTGTTCCATCGGTCAAATATCCAGCGTAATTTACAAGAACCTGTTGTGTGTGTTTAGGAGTTTCTCCCTCACTTTCTCTTAAAATGAGAACTTTTATTCCAGAAGGGAACGCCTTAGCTTCAGTCTCTTGTACTTTAACTTCAGCTAAAAATTTATTTGTAGACTCTTTAATTTTGTTTTCTCTTTCTTTTTCTCTTTTTTCTGCATTAGCAAAATAATCTTCGATGGTTTTAACGGCATTGAATTTTTCAGCTCCTTTTCCACTACGTATGATTGATATGCTGTTGATTTTCACATCTTCAATAGGTCTGTTTGCCTCCGCAGTAGCTACATTAGCAATAGAGTCAATTACTTCCAATCCTTCAACGGTTTCACCAAAAACTGTATGTCTGCCATCAAGGTGAGGAGTTGGTACGTGAGTTATGAAGAACTGGCTACCATTGGTTGCAGGTCCTGCATTTGCCATTGAAAGTATTCCTTTTTTATCGTGCTTTAGATGGTCAACAAATTCATCTTCAAATCGATAGCCTGGGTCGCCCATTCCAGTTCCTGTTGGGTCCCCACCCTGAATCATAAAATCCTTGATAACACGATGGAAAATTACACCATTGTAGTAAGGTTTCCCTTTGAATTCACTTTTCACAAAAGAATTTGTCCCTTCTACTAATGTAACAAAGTTTGCCACAGTAACGGGCGTTTCTTCGTAATTAAGTTTTATGATGATATTCCCTTTATTAGTCTGAATATCAGCAAATAATCCATCTCCTAAGTTAGAAGGTTTCTGCGATTTGCAACTAAAGAAAATTGCCGTTGCAAAAAACAACATAATGATGTTCATTCGTTTCATAAAATATTGATTTTTAATTAAATTTTTACTTGAAAACTTTATTGATTTGATAAAATTGTATCTTTTTTAGTATCTATTTCCTGTGTATTTTTATTTTTCTCGATTTTTATTACTCGTATTTTGGCAATGATTGGCTGATTATTTTCAATTTTGTCTTTATCGCCTCGATACCCGTAAGCAATTTCTGAAGGAAAGAAGAAAACACCGTTTTCTCCCTCTTTTAAAATTTTTAAAGCAGATCGAAGTCCCAAAAAAAGCTCTTCTTTTTCAACAAAATATTGATAATTCCCATCTTCTGATTCACTATAAATTTCACTTCCGTTGATGTCAGAAATACTATAGTTGTAAATTACTTTATCGCCAAACTGAGCTGTATAGGTAGCGTCAGGATTTTGTTGCGTGTAGTAGAATTTGAACCCGTGTTGCGAATCGACAAAGTTGTGTAATGTATCTTTTTTGATTATGGAATCAATCAAAGCTTCTTCCGAGCTAAGAAGTTGTTTGTTTTTTTCTGCTGATTCTTTCAAAAAAGTATTACCACTCTTGACAGAAATTGGGCGACGAGCTGGTTTTTCACTACAACTCATTATCAAAAGAGCCATTGTAATCAAAAAAGTCAATTTTTTAAACATAATTCTCCTGTTTTGATTTTGTTACTGAAATTCGGGTAACACCTTTAGAAAAAAAGCGGTAGCTTCCTCCATTGAGCCGTCAAATCTTCCTCCAGCAGCATTGATATGTCCTCCTCCATTAAAAAACTTTCGGGCAAAAGAATTTACATCGTGCTGATTTTTAGAGCGAAAAGAAATTTTTATATAGTTTTTCTCCTGAATGAAAATAGCAGCTAACTTCGTATCCTTGATGGTCAAGCCATAGTTCACAAATCCATCAGTATCTCCTTTCTGGCTGTTGTAATGTGCTAATTCTTCAGAAGTGAGTGTAGTATAGGCTGTGTTGTATTCTTTCAGGTAAACCATATTTTTAAGAGCTACACTCATTAGCTGTATTCTGTTGTAAGAATTATTTTCAAATACATTACTATTTATTTGGCTGTTATTAGCACCTTTTTCGATTAAAAAAGAAGCTATTTTGAATGTATTGCTTGTGGTTGATGCATATTTAAAATTGCCTGTATCGGTCATAATTCCTGTGTATAAGCAAGTTGCAATGATTTGATTTATAGAGTTTTTGTCTCCCATAGCATCAATGAAAGAGTAAATCATTGAACACGTTGAACTTGCATTAGGATTAGAAAACGTAATTTGAGCATAATCTTCAGGAGCTTGGTGATGATCAATCATAACAAAGGTAGCCTCTGAAGATTCCAACAACGGAGTTAGTACATCAGCTCTTTTAAGTGAGTTGAAATCTAATGTAAAAATTAATCCCGACTTTTCGATTTGTTCAGTAGCTTTTTCTGGTTCATTGTCATAAACAAGAATGTTTTCAGCTTCAGGTAGCCACTTTAAAAAATCAGGAAAATCATTTGGTGATACGACCTTAACATCTTGATTATGAGTTTTTAGATAGTGATACAATCCCAAACAACTACCTATAGCATCGCCATCAGGATTTTTGTGAGGAATAATACTTATTTTCAATTGCTTATCAAGCAATAACTTTATAAATTCAATATCTTTAATATTCATACAGGTCGCGAAGATACAATAATATTTTATTTATCAGAATTTTTTGAAATAATATACTAAACTTTTACTGATTATCAATATTAGGTTGTTTAAACTTTTTCATAAAATCCCGAATAAAAGTAAAACCGACTCCTAACACGAGACCAAGAAAACTCCAAATAGCAACAATCATAACTCTTTTAGGTTTTGAACGCTCATTTGGAACACTAACAGGTTCTACAATCGTGAAAATAGGGTGTTCCTCCTTTACTTTTATTTTTTTTGTTTCGAGCTGTTTAGCGAGTTCGGAATACACACTGAAAGAAAGATTGTAATCGGCCTGTAGTTGCTCCAATCTTGTTTGTGGCAACGAACCAAAAAGGTCTCTGTTTCTGTCTTGAAATTGAGCTAAGGCAAATTGTTTTGTTTTGAAATCACTTTTAGCCTCTTCGTATCGTTGTTCGATGAATTTTAATTCATCATTAGCCTTTTGGGTTTTAAATTTTGTAACAGTTTCTTGCAGTAACGTTTGTGCACTCTGCAACATTTGAGCGGCTGGTAAAGCTTCAGGCATTGAATATGACAAAGTAATTATTCCTTCCTTTTCACTGATATCAATTGCTAGTTGCCCACTAATATCTTCTAAAATAGTCCTGTCTTCAAGTGATAAATACCAAATAGAATCCGTTTTTTCAGAAATTTCCGATTTTTCATCACTTTTTTTACCAAAAAGCAAACTTGGTAGGCCAATAGTATATTTTTTTATACTACTAAAAATACTAGGCTTGTTGTATTCTTTGTAATATTTTTCGTAAGAGATAAGCTCATTCAAGTTGCTGAATTTTAATGGAGTTTGTATGAGTTTTTTTCTAAAAGGAATACTCTCTACTATTTTTGGGTAGGTATTTAACGGAATGCTTTCATTTGAGCTTCCTCCCAAATTAATCCCTGCCATAGCCGCAAGTCCTCCTAAACCACCAACAGACATTTTGTCGCCAGAGGATTGAGGTACCATAATAGTAACAGCTGTGTACTGTTTTGGAGATATCAAAGCAATAATGATTCCCAAAACGAAGAAAAATAAGGTAACTTTCAGTATAGATTTTCTTTTAATCCATAGTTTATTTAACAATTCAAGTAAATCTATTTCATCTTCATTTTTTTGTTGATTATTGCTCATCATTATTTTTTTAAGACGTTAAAAATTAATACACCCATTGTTGTAATTGCAGAGATAATTCCAATTGTTTCAGAAGTTGAAATTCGTTGACGCTCAGGTTTTGAAGGAACGATAATTATAGCTCCAGGTTCCAGCTCAGGGTAGTTTTTAAAGAAAAGAGAATTATTAGTTGATTTTATGTCTCCGTTGGCATACATTACGTATATAGAGCGTTTTTTGGCTCTGTCCGAAAATCCACCAGCACGATTTACATAGTCTCTTAAAGATAATCCTTTTTCATAACGTACTAATGAAGGAGCCAGAACTTCTCCTTTAATTTCAATGGTTTGTTTTTCAGAAGGAATTAACAAAACATCTCCTTCATTTAAAATTAAATCGTATTTGCTGTGTTTATTTTGTAAAATCTTTTTCAAATCAATTCCGATGCGATATTCGGTAGATTTTTTTTCTACCTTTTTTAAAGCCTTATCGTTATCGTTCCCAATACTACTTGCCATAACAATTTCGTCAAGGAATTGCTCTTGTTTGATGTCGCCTTCGTCTAGTTTCTTTCTTATAAGTGTAGCTCCTTTGATGTAAGCATAGGGCGAAAAACCTCCCACTCGCTCAATAATGTCAGAGATACGTTCATCTTTACTGCGAATGCTGTAAATTCCTGGGTATACGACCTCTCCTTCCACAGTGATTGTTTGCATTGGTGTATAACCTTTTATATATCTAACAGAAACAATATCATTAGGTTGTAATGTGATAACATCGCCTTCGACAGGTGTTAATTCATTGTTAGCAGATACTTTAAAATCTTGGCTCAGTTTTCGAAAATCTCCGTCATTAATTTCACGAAAAATATCAATAGTTGAAGCATCTGCCCCTTGTGAAAGACCTCCTGCCAGAGCAATAACATCTTCAACAGTCATATTTTCCATAAAAGGAAGTTCTTTTGGCTTATTAACAGCTCCTTCCACTTTTATAAAACGAGCCATTTGAAGAGAATCTTTATAGAAAATATGAATGCTATCGTTATCTTTGAGTGGAATATTATTTCTTTCTTCAATCAAGTCTTTTACAGAAAAATTGATAGTTTGATAATCTACTCGGTTTAAGGTTCTAAATATCAGTCCTCTGTCTAAAGAAGCTTCTTTCCTAACTCCATTCGCCCGATTTAATAAGTCATAAGCGGTCATTCCTTCCTTAAATTCATATGTACCAGGCTGGTAAACAGCACCTCCAATACTTAATCTGTTTTGATATTCTTCTGTAATAGGGTGAACTTTGAGTTTATCACCATTCTGTATCAGGAAGTTTGAAATATCTTCAAAAGCTACTTCTTTCACTTCCCGTTTTGCATTTTTGATACGTTCAACAACCAAAGTGTTCGTAAAAGCATCAGAAGTGAAACCTCCAAAGAAAGTGATTAAATTAGCCAAAGTTTCTCCTTCTTTAGTTTCGTACGCTCCTTTTCGTTTTACTTCTCCTTCAATCAAAACCCGATTTAAGTAAGGAGGAACTATGATAACATCTTGATCTTTAAGAGGTAAATTCCCTTTCTCGCTTCCGTGAATTAGAAATTCATAAACGTCAAAAGTAGCTATTTTCTGCCCGTTTCGCACCAAATTTATTTCTCTGAAAGACCCATTTTCCGTAGGACCTCCACAAGCGTACAACGCATTCAAAACGGTTGATAAAGCACTTAGTGAGTAAGTACCAGGAACGGTGACTTCCCCTATGATGTTTACTTTTACGGTTCTTACTTGAGTAATGGTAACTCCTGTATAGACTTTGTTATAACTTCCATTAGGTGCAGAAATTCCAGAATAAATTCGTTTTAAATGTGAGTTAATTTTTGTTTTTACATCTTCAAAAGATAAACCCGAAACGTTGATTTTTCCAATAGCATTTATGAAAATATTTCCCTGTGTATCAACTTTTTGTTTAAATGAGCCTTCGGTGGCTCCCCAAACCTCAATCAGGAGTTCATCACCAGGTCCTACTTGATAATTTTCAGGAGTTGCCATATTCATATTTGGCGTGAATGAAATTTTTGGATTTTTAAAGAAATTCATACCAAATATGGAGTCCTTTTTGTTTTGTGTCGCCAAAGAGTCTTTATTTTCATTTCCTGTAAATCCGAAAGTTTCTTCTTCTCTATCCTGAAAAGAATAAGTATCTTGCTGATTACCAGATTTTTTTCTGATTGAAAGTTGTAAAATTCGCTGTCTTAGTTTCATAGCTTGTATGTCCGACATACCTCGCATTCTGGCAGCGGTAATAAGTTGGTCTAATGTATAACCTTGATTTTTAGCTTTCTCCCAATAAATGCTAAGTTGCTCGTCCGATATTTTATCAATATTTATTGAAGAAATTTGTTGAGGGTCAAGATTTATATCATTGTTATTATTATTCTGAGATACAATCGTTTGAAAACTTCCAATAAAAAGTAAAAATATAACTAAAAGCTTAATTTTTGGCATAATATGTTTTATTTGTCCGCAAAAATATAAAACTTATTTAAAAGTAAAAAAATAATATTTTATTAATTAAGTTCTTACGTCTTAATTGTAATCATTCTACTTCTGAAAGATGTACGATTTCAACACCTGCTTTTTCAAGAAATAAAATTCCTTCATCGTCTTTGTAAGCATCTTTGTAAACCACACGCTTAATTCCTGATTGGTGAATTAATTTGCTACATTCTTTGCAAGGTGACATTGTTATGTAAAGCGTAGCTCCTTGTGAAGATTGAGTGGAGGAAGCTACTTTCATAATTGCATTTGCTTCTGCGTGAAGTACATACCATTTTGTGTCGCCTTTTTCATCTTCACAACAATTATCAAAACCAGTGGGTGTTCCATTGTATCCGTCTGAAATAATCATTCTGTCTTTCACGATGATAGCTCCAACCTGTTTTCGTTTGCAGTAAGAAAGTTTTGCCCATTCCAAAGCCATTCGCATATAAGCTTTGTCATAACGTATCTGTTTGATATCTTGTTTATTCATAATGTTATCTTAAAAATTCTATATTTCCTTCTGAATCAAAGCGTATCAATCTGGAAGGAGTTCGTTTTTCTGTGTCGTTTTGTCGATGTTTTACCACATAATCACAATTTTTGATGATTTGTGGGTTTATGTCACTAAAAATTTGGGGTGTAGGTTCTCCACTGATGTTAGCAGAAGTAGAAACGATAGGTTTTCCGAAGTTTTTTATTAATTTCTGACAGAATTCGTCTTGAATTAGACGTATAGCGACTGTATTTTCAGATGAAATGACGTTTTTTGCTAAATTTTTAGGATTAGAATATATGATTGTAGTTGGATTTTGAATCGTTTTAAGGAAATTCAGTATGTAACTAGGTGTTTCTGAAAGATATTGCTGTAGCATTTCTATTGAATTTATCAAAATAATCAAACTTTTACTTTCATTTCGTTGTTTTATTTGAAAAATTTTGGAAACAGCTTTGATGTTAGTAGCGTCGCAACCCAATCCCCAAACAGTATCTGTAGGGTATAATATAACTCCTTCATTAATAAGTATTTCACTTGCTTTTTTTATATCTTTATCCATAGAAGTTCGCTGATTTCAAAAAATACGAAGTTATAACATTTCAGAATTACTTTGTATTTTTGTGGCGAATATAGTTAAAAAATGTATTTAAAACTCACCTCTTTTCTAAAAAGTTTTTCTTTTTTTAAAGGCGTACTGAAAACGATAGCTGTTCTTATTCCTATCGGAATTGGTTGGTATTTTGATATCCTTGAAATAGGTATTCCTGTGGGATTAAGTATAATAGCTATTTCTCCGAGTGATATTCCTGGCAATAGAAAACATCATATTGGAGGACTTTTGGTAGCTACTTTATTGGCAATGGTCAGTTGCTTTTTTGTTAATATAACATACCCATACCCTTATCTACTGGAATTAACTATTTTTGTTTTAACATTTTTCAATGGTTATATTTCACTTTATGGTTTTCGAGCTTCTATGGTAGCTTTTTCTGGGTTATTTTCCATTGCTTCCACATTGTCTCACATACAAACAGGAGCGGCAATTTATGTGTATTTGCTTTGTATTTTTATTGGTGGATTGTGGTATATATCTTTAGTTTTTATATATCTATGGATAAAACCGAGACAGTATAGTGAGCAACTTTTAGGAAAGTGTTTCTCTTTGACGTCAGATTTTTTTTCTGTTCGTTCAGATTTGTTACTGTCAGAAAATAGAACGGAGGGTTTCAAAAAAATGATTGATTTGCAAACCAACTTGAATGAGAATTACGAGAAGTTGCGAGAAGTAATCCTTGATTCGCGAAGTAAGTCAGGTAAAACAGACTATTTGCAGAGACAATTTTTGATGTTCATAGAATTGGTCGATATTTTTGAGTTGGCATTGGCAAACCCAGTTCAGTATGATAAAATTGATAAGGAATTTGCACAAGATAAAGATGTATTGAGAATTTATGCTGATTTTCTGAAAGAGCTTTCAAATCAATTGCAACAAATGTCCGTTTATATAGGGTCTCGTAAGCAAATTAATTTGGATAATTCTTTAAAAACATTATTGTTACAAGCAAAAAGAAAAAATGAGGAACTGAAAAATCAGGCTCAAACTAAATCTGATAGAGATAAACTACTCACACTTCGGAATTTTTATATCTATATTGAAAATCAGTATAAATCAATAGAGAAAATACGTGTGATATTTGATAATTATTACACAAACGATGTTGGAAAACGTGATGAAAAAACTTACAGAAAGTTCGTAAGTTACCAGAATTATTCTTGGAAACGTTTGAAAGACCACATATCTTTTGAATCTTCCTTTTTCCGGCATTCTATTCGGCTTTCTGTAACTACATTAATTGCTTATTTTATAGGGAATTATTTCTCTATAAGCAATGCATATTGGATTCTTTTGACAATTTTTCTGATAATGCGTCCAGGTTTTGGACTGACAAAGGAACGTTCTTTAAGTAGGATTTATGGGACAATTTTGGGAGGGATAATCGCTTTTGCTGTTATTTATTTGTTTCCTTTTCCGAGTTTGTATTTGTATTTTGGGGTGCTGTGTATGCCAATTGCATTTGGGTTGATGCAGGAAAACTATATGTACGCTTCAATTTTTATCACAATTACAGCTATTTTTATGTTTGCTTTGATAAGCCCAGATGTTTATTCAGTGATACACGACAGGTTACTTGATACAGCCATCGGTGTAGGACTTGCCTTTGTTGCAAATTATGTACTTTTTCCAACTTGGGAATCACGAACATATCAGGAGGTCGTTCAAAAGTCAATAAAAACCAATATTGATTATCTTCAGCAAGTGAAAATTGTTTTTAATGAAAATCAAGGAGTTACTAATGAATATAAAGTCTCTCGGAAAGAAGCTTTTTTAGCATTGTCGAACTTAAATGCAGCTTTTCAGCGAATGCTACAAGAACCAAAGTCAAAACAAGACGACAATACATCAATTTATGAGATTATTGTAATTCAGCAATCGTTTTTGGCTTCCGTGGCTTCTTTGGGAGTTCGTCTGAAATCCAAGAAAGTAACTTTCCCTAAAGAAATATTCAATCGAGCTATTGATTCGCTTACTTCACTTCTGAAAAGAGCATTGGAGCCCCTTGTCAATGATATTTCTATTCAAGTTGAAGAAAACGAATTTTCATTAGAAGAACTAAACCAAGAAATGCAAAAAATAATTGAACAACAGCAAAGTTTAAGTTCTTCTTCAAATGATTTATTACCAGTTGTTTCTATGCGTGAAGTACATCTTTATTGGGAGCAATTTAACTATCTTTTTGGACTTGTAAAGAATTTAGAACAAGCCATTAAGCAAATGACAAAACGCAAGTAAGAAAGTAATTTAAAAATTTTTTAGTTTCCATATAAAATCATACCTTTGCAAACTGAAATTTTTAGATATAAATATTTTAAAAAATGAATATTACAAAAGAGCAAATTGATGCTTTGAATGCCGTGATTACGGTTGCTATCGAAAAAAATGATTATGCTGATAAAGTAGAAAAAGTACTTACAAATTACAGAAAAACAGCAAACATTCCCGGATTTAGAAAAGGACACGTGCCTATGGGAATGGTAAAAAAACAATACGGAAAGGCAGTTTTGTTTGATGAAGTAAACAAATTGTTACAAGATTCTTTGAATAAATATCTTGTTGATGAGAAATTAGATATATTAGGACACCCACTTCCAAAGGCAAAACAAGATTTTAATTGGGACGCTGAGGACTTTTCATTTGAGTTTGAAATTGGTTTAGCTCCTTCATTTGAGTTAGATTTGAAACCAGCAAAGGGAATTACTCGTTATGAAATAGGTGTTGAAGATGAGCAAGTTGATAAGCAAGTTGAGCGTATCCGTAAGCAATTTGGTAAATTGATTTCAAAAGGAGAAGTTCTAAACCAAAATGATATTGAAATTACGGGAACTTTCTTCAATGAGGAAAAAAATATCGACAACAAAGCTACTTTCAAGTTAGAAGACGTAAGCGAAAAAAATCGTAAAAAATTCGTTGGTAAAAAAATTGGTGAACAGTTACAATTGAAAACCAAAGGATTGTTCGAAGATGTACATAGTTTGATGCATTATTTGAAAGTTTCACACGATGAAGCTCACGATTTAGATGTAGAAGTAACACTCACTTTGGAAGAAGTTAATGTTCGTGAGGAAGCTGAACTTAATCAGGAGCTTTTTGATAAATTATTCCCAGCAGGGGAAGTTACTTCAGAGGCACAATTGCGTGATAAAATCAGAGAAAACTCTGAACTTCAGTATGCAGAACAATCAAATCAACATTTCTTAAATGAAGTAACTGATTATTTGGTTGAAAATACCAAGTTTGACCTTCCTGCTGAATTTTTGAAAAAATGGTTACGTACTGCAGGTGAAAAAGAACTTACTGAAGATGAAGCAAATAAAGAATATGAAAATTCAGAAAAAGGACTTCGTTATCAGCTTATTGAAGGTAAAATACTTACTGACAATAAATTACACCCAACTTTTGAAGAATTAAAAAGCTTCGCAAATACGTATGTTAAAAACCAAATGCTTCAGTATGGAATGCCTGTGGAAGATGAAACATATGTAGAGGGAATTGTAGGAAAAATTCTGCAAAATAGAGAGGAAGTAGAACGAATTAATAAACAGCTTGTATTCAATAAGTTATTGGATTTTTACAAACAAAATGTCAAAATAAATGACAAAAAGGTAACTTTTGATGAGTTTATAAAAGAAGTTTATAAAACAGAGGAAGCCTAAAAGCTTTTAACTTAACTTGCAGTTGTAGAGGCGTTAAACCAAATTTAACGCCTTTTCAGCTACTATAAAAATCAATAAAACTATGAATTACAAAAACGAATTTAAAAAATATGCCATTAAAAAACACGGTGTGAATAGTTTGTACTACGATAAAATTGTAGCAAGTATGACCCCGTATATTATGGAAGAACGTCAATTAAATGTAACTCAAATGGATGTGTTTTCTCGTCTGATGATGGACAGAATCATCTTTATGGGAACAGAGGTACATTCACAAATGGCGAATATAATTCAGGCACAATTGCTATTTTTGGAGAGTTTGAATAGTTCTAAAGATATTCAAATATATATTAATTCACCAGGAGGAGAAGTCTATGCTGGTTTGGGAATTTATGATACAATGCAATTTATCAAGCCTGATGTAGCAACGATTTGTACAGGAATGGCTGCTTCTATGGGGGCAGTGCTTTTGTGTGCGGGAGCAGAAGGGAAACGTTCCGCTTTACCACACGCACGTATAATGATCCATCAACCTTCAGGAGGAGCTCAAGGTGTAGCTACTGATATGGAAATCAATTTAAAAGAAATGCTTAAGATAAAAAATGAACTTTATGAGATTATCGCAAAGCATTCAAAACAACCTTTTGAGAAAGTATATGAGGATTCTGAGCGTGATTATTGGATGAAAGCTGAGGAAGCCAAAACATACGGAATGATTGATGAGGTTTTGGTTCGAAAAGCATAAAAGATGGCAAAGAAACAAGAAGATAGCTACTGCTCATTTTGTGGTCGTCCTGAAGCTGAAACAGATTTGCTTGTCAATGGATTAGAAGCAAGAATTTGTAATCATTGTATTGAACAAGCTCACGGAATTCTTTTGGAGGAATTTAATTTCAAAACAGAAAATAGCTTCTCAAATGAAGATATTACATTAAAAAAGCCACAAGAAATTAAGGAATTTCTTGACCAGTATGTCATTGGGCAGGATTTTACTAAAAAAATTCTTTCTGTAGCGGTTTACAATCATTATAAACGGTTGCAACAACCTGATACTGATGATAATGTAGAGATACAGAAAAGCAATGTAATAATGGTGGGGGAAACGGGAACAGGGAAAACGCTTGTTGCCAAAACAATTGCTAAGTTGCTAAACGTACCTTTGGCAATTGTTGATGCTACTGTTTTAACGGAAGCAGGTTACGTGGGAGAGGACGTAGAAAGTATCCTTTCGAGATTATTACAAGCGGCTGATTATGATGTTTCTAAAGCTGAAAAAGGAATTGTTTTTATTGATGAAATAGATAAAATTGCACGGAAAAGTGATAATCCCTCAATAACTCGTGATGTTTCGGGCGAAGGCGTACAGCAAGGATTGTTGAAACTTTTGGAAGGTTCTATCGTAAATGTACCACCTAAAGGAGGACGTAAACATCCCGACCAGAAGTATATTGAAGTAAATACAGAACATATTCTTTTCATTGCAGGAGGAGCTTTTGACGGTATTGAACGATTGATTTCCAAACGACTGAATATGCAAGTAGTGGGATATAATTCATCAAAAACTGGAGTTATTGACAGAAAAAATTTGATGCAATACATAATCCCGAAAGATTTAAAAGATTTTGGTTTAATTCCTGAAATTATCGGGCGTTTACCAGTTTTGACTTATATGAATCCGCTTGATAAGGAAACTTTACGAATGATTCTGACAGAGCCAAAAAATGCCATAATAAAGCAATACAAAAAGTTGTTTGAGATGGACGGGATAAAGTTTGATATAAAGGAAGAAGCCCTTGATTTTATTGTTGAAAAAGCAATGGAATATAAACTTGGAGCACGTGGGCTTCGTTCACTTTGTGAAAGTATTTTAACAGATGCAATGTTTGAGTTGCCAAGTTCTGACAAAAAAGAACTCATAGTAACTAAAAAGTATGCTGAAGAAAAACTTAATAAATCAGGATTACAGGTAATTCTATAAATATAAGAAACTCAAGGTTCTAAAACGGGCTTTGAGTTTTTGTTTTTCAAGACTTAAGATAATAACTACTATAAAAAATTGATTTATGTATCCAATAAAATTTAACCCTATTCTTAAAGAGAGACTTTGGGGAGGAACCAAATTAAAAACGCTGTTTAACAAACCCATCGAAACAGATATTACAGGTGAGAGTTGGGAAGTGTCAGCTGTGAAAGGTGATATTTCTGTGGTGGCGAATGGTAAATTTGCTGGAAAATCTCTGCAAGAGCTTATTGATTTGTATCCCAATGAGTTATTAGGCAAACACGTTTATGAAAAATTCGGTGCTGATTTTCCGATTTTGATAAAGTTTATTGACGCTCGTGAAGATTTGTCAATTCAGGTTCACCCAAATGATGAACTGGCGAAAAAAAGGCATAACTCATTCGGAAAAACAGAAATGTGGTACGTAATGCAAGCCGATGAGGGAGCAGAACTCATTGTAGGTTTCAACAAAGATGTAACTAAAGAGGAATATCAGCAACATCTTGATAACGGAACGCTCACGGATATAATGAATTACGAAAAGGTAAGTGAGGGTGACACTTTTTTCATTAACACAGGTAAGGTTCACGCTATCGGGGGCGGAATTATCATTGCTGAAATTCAACAAACAAGTGATATAACATATCGCGTGTATGACTTTAATCGTAGGGACAAAAATGGAAATTTGCGAGAGCTTCACACCGAACAAGCTCTTGATGCGATTGATTATCAAAAGAAAGATGATTTTAAAGTAAATTACTCGAAATCTGAAGATACAACCAATACGATGGTTAATTGTCCATATTTCATCACGAATTATTTGAATTTGACACAAAATTTTGAAAAAGAAATAGGTTCAGAGGATTCTTTTCATATTTATATGTGTGTGAAAGGTGGAGGAACACTTTCTGATGGGAAAACAGAACTATCTGTAAAACAAGGAGAAACAATTTTATTTCCTGCTAGTTGCCAGAAATTATACGTAAATACAACCGCTATAGAATTACTGGAAGTAAGGTTGTAAAGAGAGATAAATTTTTGAAGTTAGAAACGTATGTGAAAGACATACCAAAATAGTTTAAATTTAGTGTTATAGGCGTATTTTTGATTGAAACAATGTAAAGTTTTGGTCAAAATACGCTTTTTAGTTTTCTGAATTTTCTAAAAAATAAACTTTGTATTGGAAATACATTCTCCAAAACGAAACAATCTTTGTAAATAAACTCTTCCAGAAAGATACATTTTTGGTAGAAAAATAGTACTTTTGCCGTTCTATTTAATAATATTGTAAAGGGATTAAAAAAATAATGAAAATACTTGCAAATGATGGAATTTCCGAATTAGGAAAACAACATCTTGAAGAAAACGGATTTGAAGTAATTGTAGTAAAAGTCGCTCAAAATCAATTAATAAATTATATAAACCAGAATAATATTAATGTTCTTTTAGTGCGTTCAGCAACAAAGGTTGATAAGAATATCATTGATGGCTGTCCTTCGTTGAAATTAATTGGTCGTGGAGGAGTTGGATTGGATAATGTTGATACTGAATATGCAAAAAGCAAAAATATCCATGTGATTAATACACCAGTTTCGTCGGCAAATTCCGTAGCAGAATTGGTTTTTGCACATTTGTTTTCGGGAGCACGTTTCTTGCACGATTCCAACAGAAATATGCCTTTGGAGGGAGATACACAATTTAATCAATTGAAAAAATTATATTCCAACGGAGTAGAACTTCGAGGAAAAACTTTGGGAATTATTGGATTTGGAAGAGTCGGTCAGGCAGTAGCTCGTATGGCTATAGGTTTGGGAATGAATGTAATAGCGTATGACCCTAATGTGAAAGAGGCGGATATAGAACTTCCTTTTTTCGATGGTAGAACAATCTCATTTTTAGTAAAAACGATTGAAAAAGAAGAGGTTTTAAAACAATCTGATTTCATTACAATAAACTCTCCTATTCAAGATGTTTATGTTATTGATTCAGAGGAATTTGAATTAATGAAAGAAGGAGTAGGGGTTATAAATTTGGCTCGTGGAGGGGTAATTTCGGAAGAGGCTTTAATTGAGGCATTAGAAAGTGGAAAGGTGAGCTTCGCAGGATTAGATGTGTTTGAAAATGAGCCAACTCCATCAATCAGATTGTTAATGCATCCTAATGTTTCGTTAACACCACATATTGGGGCTTCAACAATTGAAGCTCAAGACAGAATTGGCACGGAATTAGCGGAACAGGTTGTCAGTTTACTCAAATAACTTTTAGCAAATTCAATAATAATTTTAAAAATTGATAAAATGGCGGGAATTTTAGATTTTCTGGGAGGAGATAATCTCCAAAAAATTGTAGATGGAGTTAGTAAACAGACGGGAGTTTCTACTTCACAAGTTTCTTCTGTAATTGAAATGGCAGGAACTTTATTGATGGGTGCAATGCAAAATAATACTTCAGGAGAGGGAGCTACTGGGCTGTTAAGTGCTTTGCAGAGTAACAAACACGATGGGAGTTTGTTGGATAATCTTGGTAGTTTCTTTAATGATGGGGTTAATAGTGATGTGACTAAAGATGGAGCTGGAATTTTGGGACATTTGTTAGGCGGCAAGGAGTCGACTATGGCAAATGCTATTAGTGCTAAAACTGGGGTTTCTTCCTCAAATGTTGTTCAAATTTTGCAATCTTTAGCTCCAGTGTTAATGAGCTTTTTAGGGAAAAAAGTGTCAGACAATAATGTTTCATCAGCCAGTGGATTGGGAGATTTATTATCAGGATTTTTAGGAAATAATAATAATTTAGGTGGAATGTTGAAATCCTTATTAGACTCCAACGGAGATGGAAATGTTATGGACGACCTTGCAGGAATGTTAGGAGGAAAATCGGATAATAAAGGAGGGATAGGCGATTTACTTGGCGGATTTTTAGGAGGAAAATAGCAATCCAAAAACAAATAATATAAACAAATAGTTTGATGCTGTTCATAATAAGAACTTCATCAAGCTATTTTTATCTGATAAAAAAGATAGAAATAGGGATATTTAATTATGTTTCAGATGTTTGACGATGAATATTTTATGAGAAGAGCTTTACAGGAAGCAGAAAATGCATTTGATGCAAACGAAATTCCTGTCGGAGCAATTATCGTAGTTGATAATCAAATAATAGCCAGAGCGTACAATTTAACAGAACGCTTAACCGATGTAACAGCACACGCCGAAATGCAGGTAATTACGATGGCGTCCAATTATTTGGGGGGTAAATATCTGAAAAGCTGTACACTTTATGTTACTTTGGAACCTTGTATGATGTGTGCAGGGGCTTTATATTGGAGTCAAATTTCGCGTGTGGTTTATGGAGCAAGTGATTTGCAAAGAGGCTTTACAGCAATGGGGGGCAAACTTCACCCCAAAACAGAAATTAAAGGAAATGTTCTTGAACAAGAGTGTTCACAACTTTTGCGACAGTTTTTCGCTAATAAGAGAGCAAAATAATAATTGAATAAAAGATGAGTCGTAGGTTATATCTTTGTGTGGTAATATTCTTTATGGGAACATTATTTTTGTTTCCACAGGCAACCAATTCATTGGATATAATTAAAAAAGACTCTACTGAAATTCAAAAAGATAAAGACTTTTACAGTAGAGTAAAAAGATATTTTGGAAAATATAAATTAACAAAGAATTTAGCTTCTTTCTTTTCAGATTCATCAAAAAAATCACCAACTTCAAAACAAATTGATAAAGAATTAAATCTGAACTATGTAAAATATCAAGGAAAAATCATACGGAAAATAGAGGTTGTTACTTTAGATCCATTTGGTTTTGATGAAAAGGATTTGTCAAAAACTCCTCAAAAGAAAATGGAGGTTTATGGGAATGCATTGCATATAAAAACCCGAGCGAGAACGGTTAAAAAACAACTTCTATTTTCTGAAAATAAACCAATGGACTCGTTACTTTTGAAGGAATCGGAGCGTCTTTTAAGGGAGCAAAATTACATCAGGCGTGTACTTATTCGTCCTGTGGAAATTTCTGCTGTTTCTGATTCTGTTGATATTCAGGTTGTGGCTCTAGATAGCTGGACAATGTTCTTCGCAAGTGATTTAACCGATAAAAGAGGTTGGATACGTGTTAATGAACAAAATCTTTTTGGTTTAGGACACGAGGCATACGTTCTGTACAGGCAATATTTTAAGAACTTCAGTGATAACGGAAAAGGATTTGGATATCGTGCCAAAAATATTCAAAATACACATATTGATTTATTTACTTCATACTATCGGGATTATGAAAACTTATTTTCAAAGCAATTGGTAGCTGAAAGACGTTTTTACTCTCCTTATACACGTTGGGCGGGAAAAATTGGGTATCACGAGAATCGGTATCAGGAAGATATTTTCTTTAAAGATAGTGTGTATCGTCCTCCTTTGAGAACAAAAATATTTGATGTTTATGGAGGATATGCCATACCTTTGAAAAAGAATTCTCTTGGTTCTGTTAATAATTTCGTCATATCGGCACGTTATAAAAATTTAAATTATGCAGAAAATACTCCTGATTCTTTGAATGTTGATAATTATTTTTCAAATGAACATTTGCTATTGTCGAAGTTCAGTTTGAATAAAACAAACTTTGTTCAGGATAGATATATTTTCAGACACGGAGATATTGAAGATGTGAACATAGGGCATTCTATTTTTCTTACTTTGGGTACATTGCAGAAAAATGAAAAATTACATCCCTATTTTGGACTTGGATTTTCATTGGCTAAGTACGCTGATAAAGGGTATTATTCTCTGAACTTGGAGGCGGGAAGTTTGCTGATGAAAGACAATGTGAAACAGAGCGTTTTTAAAGGAGAAAGTATTTATTTTTCAAATCTTTTCTCTTTGGGAAATTGGCATTTCCGACAATTTTTTAAAACATCTTTCGTAGTAGGTTTAAACAGAACGGCTCACCCTAAAGACAGAGTTAGCCTTAATGAAAGAGAAGGAATTTTAGGGTTTTATAGCAATGTTTATGGAACTCGGAAACTTGTACTTTCTTCGCAAACACAATCCTATAGTCCGTTCAGTTGGCTGGGTTTCAGGTTTAATCCATTTTTTAATGTAGATGTAGGCTTTTTAGGAAAGGAGAATAATCCATTTTTTAAAACAGATGTTTATTCAAAAGTAGCTATAGGATTCTATATATCAAATGATTACTTGATGTTTCAAAGTTTTCAATTTTCATTGTGTTACTTCCCCAGAATACCTATGGAAGGAAATCATATTTTCAAAATTACAAACATACAAAATGATGATTTCAGATTGCAAACCTTTCAATACAGACCTCCTAATACAGTAATTTACAAATAAAATACTTCTTAATTTTTGGTTAAATAGAGTAGGATAACTATTTTTTATGTTTTTTCTGAGAAAGTGTAAAAGAAACTTCTTTTCATTATTTATTATTGTTTTTTAGCCTTTTAAAAATGATTTTGTAGTTAAAAAACACAAAATTTATTTATACATTCTATAGTTCTATAAAGTATTTATTTTGATAATAATTACACTATTCTTCTGAAATTTTTAAGTAAGCAGTTGATTTTTTCAAAGAAATTTATTTGGCTTTATTCTAAATAAATTTTACTTTTGTGCCTTATAAAAATAATCTAAATAAAAATCGTAAGAAGTTTTTATGTGTTACCAAAAGATAGGTTCTTTTTTATTTCTTCTGACGGCTATGAGTGTTTTCGCTCAGGAAAAGGAACAAAAAAAAGATTCCATTCAACAGTTAGAAGAGGTAGTTATCAGTGCCAACCAAATACTCGGAAGTAAATTCCAAGCTCGAAACAGAACAGGTTCAGCGTATTATATTTCACCTGCCGAAATCGTAAAATTGGGCTATACCGATATCAACCGAATGCTCAAAGCCGTACCTGGTGTAAACAGCTATGAAGAAGATGGTTATGGGCTTCGTCCTAATATCAGTTTGCGGGGAACTAAAGCCGAACGGAGTGAGAAAATCACGTTGATGGAAGACGGCATTTTGGCGGCACCTGCTCCGTATTCCGCTCCAGCGGCGTATTATTTCCCCAATGCGGCTCGAATGACTGCCGTTGAGGTTCTTAAAGGAAGTAGCCAAGTGCAATATGGTCCTTTCACTACCGGAGGGGCTATCAATATGGTTTCCACGCCCATTCCCAATAAATTTTCAGGGAAACTCACCACTTCTTACGGAACGAATGCTACCTTCAAAAGTCATTTTAATTTGGGCGACAAACGCAAACATTTTGGATATTTGGTAGAATATTTGCGTTACCAGTCCAACGGATTTAAAAAGTTTGCCGATAATCAACACGCAGGTTTCAAACGTAATGATTTTATCGCCAAAATGATGACAAAAACCGATAAAGAAGAGGGCGTAAATCATTCTTTTGAGCTTAAATTTGGGTATGCCGACGAAAATTCCGATGAAACTTACGTAGGCGTTTCCGAAACCGATTTTAAAACAACACCTTTCCTTCGCTACGCAGGTTCGCGTATGGATAATATGAAAACCAAGCATCAGCAGTGGGTGGGGACGTACGTCATCAACATTTCTTCAAAGTTTAAGATAACTTCCAATGCGTATTATACAAAATTCCACCGAAATTGGTACAAACTCAACGACGTGAAAGCAGGAATTACTTCTGCCGAAAAGCGTTCTATCAATGCCGTATTGGAAGACCCCGAAACCAATCATTTGTACTTTGATATTTTGACAGGAAAAGCGGATTATATCGGTGAAGGACTTATCGTTCGAGCCAACAATCGGGATTATTTTTCCAGAGGATTACAAACAAAGGCAGATTATCATTTCTACATTGGTGAAACTTTCTTCGATGTAGAAGCAGGTTTACGCTATCACGCCGATGCAGAAGACCGCTTTCAGTGGGACGATAGTTATTCCATAAAAGACGGACAAATGCAGCTTTTCCTTGCAGGAATTCACGGTTCACAAGCCAACCGAATTACTTCGGCAACTGCCTTAGCTTCGTATTTATTGACGAAAATCACTCATCGTTCACTTACCCTTTCTGCTGGATTGCGTTACGAGGATATTGATTTGCATAAAAAAGATTATACAAAGAATGATGTTCGCCGTTCGGGGAAAATCCGTCGTGAGGTAGATAATCACGCACGAGTTTTCATTCCGAGTTTGGGGATACATTACAAGATTTTGCCCGTTTGGTCAGTATTTTCAGGCATTCATAAAGGATTTTCCCCACCAAGTGCAGGAATGAATCAAAAACCTGAAAGTAGCGTGAATTGGGAATTAGGAACTCGATATACAACCAACAACTTAACTGCCGAACTCATTGGTTTTTACAACAAATATAGCAATATGTTGGGAAGCGATTTGGCAGCGGCTGGAGGTAGCGGTACATTGGAGCAATTCGATGTGGGAGAAGCCAAAGTAAAAGGAGCGGAATTTTTAGTACATTATCAGCCGATGCCTGAAACGAGCAAATTCAAATTACCTTTACAGATTTCATACACCTACACCGATACCGAGATGCTTAATTCCTTCGAGGAAAATACGTGGGGACGTGTGTTTGTGGGCGATGAAATTCCGTACATCAACAAACACAGCTTCAATGCAAGTTTAGGGGCGGAGTACAAAGGTTTTGAACTGAATATCGGGGTGCGTTACAATGGCGATATGCGTACCACACCTGGGCAAGGACGTATTGCGGAGCATAACAAAATACCTGCACATACTATTATTGATGCATCGGCGAGAGCTCGTGTGAATAAGTATTTGACACTTACGCTGAACGCTATCAACCTAACGAATAAAACCTATTTGGTGTCGCGGCATCCTTCGGGCTTACGAGCAGGACATCCTTTTGGTATTTATTCAGGGGTAAATGTGAAGTTTTAGTAGGAACAGGACACGTCCTGTCCTTACCAAATATAAAATTGTATTTTATTTAAAACACGAGTGAAATGCCGAATGTACAATTGTATTTCGCTCAAAACACGAGTGAAATGAGCATCGCCTAGTTCAATTTTGATAAAAACACGGATCAAACAGACAAATATCAATTGATAATGAAGTAAAACAGAAATAAAGTACCTCATAAGTTTTATGAACATAAAAAAAGTATTAGATTTAATAGATTCAATTATAAAAGTGAATACTAATTTCGAAATAAATACAATTAAAGAAATTACGGAGTTTTGTGATGTTATTTCAGAGAAAATTAAGCAAGAAGAAGCAAAGTTACCTTATCATATAAACATTATTGATTTATTGAGAGCTGATGAAAATGCTCATAGCCGAATTTTAGGACGTTTGTTAGAACAAAAAAACGATAAAAATTATGAGATATTAAATTCTTTTTTGAGTTTGCTTGCAGAGCGTAATAGTAATTTTTCCAATTTGAATGTGCAAGAACCAACAATATCCTGCGAAAAGGGAAGAATTGACATACTTATAAAAGATAAAAATTACGCCATTATTTTTGAGAATAAGATTCATAATGCCATTGACCGAGACAAACAAATAGAAAAATATATCAACAAACTGACAGCACAATATAAAGATAATCAAATTTATGTACTTTATCTCTCTGCTGACGGCAGGAAAGAACCAACAGAAGAAAGTTGGGGAAAATACAAAGGAAGCGATTTTGAAAAAAAAAGATATATTCAACTGACTTTTAAAGACGATATATTGAATTGGTTAAAAGAAGATATTTTACCAAATATACGAATTAAAGATATTCACTTAAAAAGTGCTATTGAACAATATACAGACCATTTAGAAGGATTTTTTAATTTAAGAACCATACAAAAACTAATGAATATAAAATTACAAGAAGAAATATTAACGCAATTAAATATCAAAGAAAACTCGGTACAGGAAAAACTCACTGTTTTAAATCAAAAAATAGATGATATAGAAAGAGTTAAAAATCAATTGGCAATGGTTAAATCACAAATAGAAGTCGAATTTTTGAAAGAATGTTACTATAAGTTAAAAAATGATTTTTCTAACTATGAAATTATCAATAATACAGACCATAAAGATTATCCAAATGCAGTTTTGAAAATGAAAAAAGATGATTATTTTTTTGGAGTTTTGATAGAAAGGAGTTCATATTCGGGAAAAATATATTATGGAATTGGGAGGCATTTTTCAAGCGGTTTACAAGAAGAAAATATAAAGAAATTCTTCTCCTTGTTGTTTAATGAAGAGGGTAAATTCATTTCTGATAGCGATTTTTGGTATGGTTGGAAATATACTTCATACGATGGTAATGGATATAATGAGTTCAAAGAATTTGTAGAAAAGGTTATTAAATATTGTAAAGATAACCCATTAGAAAAATAAATCTATCATTTATGAATCAATCAATGATAAAGAAACTACTATATAGCGTACTTTTATTATGTTCGCAATGGGCATTGGCACAGACGGATATTAAAGGAACAGTTACTGACGCCAAAGGCGAGCCACTTTTAGGGGCAACTGTAATTCTCAAAGAAAGAAATGTGGGGGTTACTACCGATATGGAAGGAAAATTTACCATCAAAGGCGAACAAGGGCAAACGTTGGAGGTGAGCTATGTTGGTTTCCAGATGAAAAAAGTAAAAATAACGTCCAATAATCTGAAGATTACACTTCAGGAAGAAACTGAGCAGCTCGGTGAGGTGGTTGTTACGGGATATCAGAAGATAAAAAGTCGTGTTTTTACAGGGGCTTCGGCTTCGGTAAAAATGAACGAAATAAAAATGGACGGCGTAGCAGATGTTTCGCGTATGCTCGAAGGACGCGTAGCAGGGCTTTCCATTCAAAACGTGACGGGTACATTCGGTTCGGCACCACGCATCAACATTCGTGGTGGGGCTTCCATCATTGGGAATGTGCAACCGCTGTGGGTTATCGACGGAGCAGTGTATGAGGACTTAGTTTCTCTTAGTCTCGACCAATTGGTTTCAGGCGATGCCGTAACCCTTATCAGTTCTGCCATAACCGGACTCAATGCTACCGATATTCAGGATATTCAAGTACTTAAAGATGCTTCGGCGACTTCCGTTTATGGGGCGAGAGCGTTAAATGGAGTAATTGTTATCACAACCAAATCGGGCAAACGCGACACCCCAAATCGCATTACCTATTCCTACGAGCAAAGTTTCCGTCAGATACCTTCGTATGCAGATTTTGATTTGTTAAATTCGCAAGAAACAATGTCCGTTTACCAAGAACTGGCTAACAAAGGGTATTTCGGTTTACGCGATGCTCTTTACGGCAGGCGCAGTGGTATTTATTATCAGTGGTACAAAGGCATCAGCACGATTAACCCCAATACAGGAACATATTACTATGAAAATACAGAAGAAGGCAAACGAGCTTTCTTCAAAGAACGCGAATACGCCAATACTGATTGGTTTAATCATCTTTTCACGCTTAATCCCATTCAGAATCACACCATTACTTTTTCGGGCGGAGGCAAAAATACCACAACGTATGCTTCTATCGGATTTTATAATGATGGTGGCTGGACAATTACCGACAATGTACAACGCATCACGGCTAATCTCAAAAATACATTCTACATCAACGATAAATTCAAAACGACACTTTCCGCACAAGGAAATATGCGTCAGCAAAAAGCCCCAGGAACGTTCACGCAACGCAAGAATACGACCATTGGTTCGTTCGAGCGTGATTTTGACATCAATCCTTTTTCCTATGCTTTATCCACCAGCCGAACGCTTCGTCCGCGTAGCAGTAATGGCGAGTTGGAATACTATCGCAACAATTGGGCTCCTTTCAATATTCTAAACGAATACCAAAATAATTATCTAAATATAAATCTGTTAGACTTCAAAATACAAGGAGAAGCCTCTTATAAGTTTAATAACGACTTGGAAGCAACTGTATTGCTTTCTACACGACAAGCTTTTACGGCGACATCGCATTTCATCAAAGAGGGTTCGAATGTAGTTCAGGCTTTTCGTGCCAACGAAACTCCTTGGGTGGCTCAGCAGAACATCTATCTGATAAAAGACAAGGATAATCCGCTTTTGCAACCCAAAGTAGGGCTGACTCACGGCGGAATTTTCAACAAAACCGAAACCACCCTCAAAAGTTACCAAGCTCGTTTTGCGTTGGACTACAACAAACAATTGGGCGAACACGACATCAAAGGGTTTGGCTTTGCCGAAATTCGTTCGGCTGACCGTAGCGTAAATCCGTTTCAAGGATACGGCATTCAGTATGATAAAGGCAATCAAATCTTTACCAATCCGCTTATTTTCCAAAAATTATTAAATGAAGGAACGGATTATTTCTCGCTTTTGGAGCGATACGAACGCGGAGTAACCTTCTCACTAAGTGGTACGTATGGTTACCAAGGAAAATACATTTTCAACACGGTGCTTAACTACGAGGGATCGAATACAGCGGGTAGAAACAGCCGTTCGCAATGGCTTCCTACTTGGAATATTGGTGGAAAATGGAATATCGACCAAGAAAGTTTTATGAAAGACCAGAACTATTTCTCAACCCTTGCTTTCCGTGCCAGTTATGGGCTTACTGCCAAGATGAACGAACAAGCCATCAACTCAAATGCGGTGTACAAAAACCAGATTTTAAATCGTTTCCGATTTGAAGACCGCGAAAACGCACTGCGTATCCTCCATTTGGAAAATCGCGACCTTACGTGGGAGAAAATGTACGAATTGAATATTGGTATCGATGCCGGATTTTTCAACAATCGCCTGAATGCAACCATTGACGTGTATCAACGTAATTCGTTCGACCTGATTGACCTTATCCGCACTTCGGGCGTGGGTGGGCAGTACTACAAATACGCTAACTTTGGCGACATGCGTACGCGAGGCGTGGAATTGGCTTTAAATTCTAAAAACATTTTGACGGATGATTTCAAATGGACGACCAACTTCACCATAAGTTATATGAATCAGGAAATCACCCGATTGCTCAATACGCCCAACACCTTTGATATGGTTGCTGGGGCGGGACGCGGGAACATCGTTGGGTTTCCGAAAGGGTCGCTCTTTTCGTTCAACTATCAAGGTTTGAATTCGTACGGATTGCCGACTTTTGATTTTGGCTTGTATCCGCTTAATAACCGAGCGTATGGCAACATTGCGGGAGCCGATTTTCTGGACGCCCAGTATTCTAAAACGTATTTGATTTATCACGGTTCGATTGAGCCAAATGTGAATAGTGGTTTGTCTAATACCTTTCAGTATAAGAATTGGGAGCTTTCGTTTTTCATCACGGCACAGGCGGGGAATAAAATTCGGTTAAATCCGTCGTTCGACCCAGCCTTTGCTGACCTAAATGTTTTTTCAACTGAATATTACAACCGATGGATTGCCCCAGGTGATGAGTGGCGAACGGAAGTTCCTGCGTTGCCTTCGCAAGATTTAATCCGACTTATTGGCGAGGAGAACATCGAACGGGCGTATAATACCTATAATTATTCACAAAATAGGGTAGCCGACGGAAGTTTCGTGCGAATGAAAAACATTTCACTTGGTTACAACGTTCCAGAACATTATGCAAAGAAATTCGGCTTGAGTACCATCAATGTGCGAGGACAGGTTACCAATCCGTTTTTGATTTATTCGGACAAACGTCTTAAAGGTCAAGACCCTGAATATTATCGTTCAGGTGGGGTATCGCTACCAACGCCAAAACAATTTACGTTGACGGTAAATGTTGGGTTTTAACTTCTTGTTCATTGTAACCTTAGTAAATACAATAAGAAATAGTACATACAGCACAAATAACTTTATAATCAATTATTAAGTAATATGCAGACAACAAAAAAAACATCTAAAATTTTCAATTTGGTGAATTTGTATTACGCAATAGCCATTATTGGGTTGCTATTTACTTGGAAGTATAACTTAGAATATATGGCTGCTGGAGGTGATTTTTTTTCAGCGACATTATTTTCTGATTTGTCGGTCAATGCCGTTACAACTTCTTTTGCCGTAGATTTAACCATAGTAAATATTGCATTTATCACGTTTGTTTTTGCTTCGTCAAAAAAATATGGGATAAAATATCCGCTATTGTACATCGTTCTTGCTACGATGGTGGCTTTGGCATTTGCATTTCCTTTATATCTGGCAATTTTGACCAAAAAACAAAATAGAACAGCTAAATAAAGATAAATTAGCCTCTTGTGATTTTAATAAGATTAGGTGAAAAAATAGAATTAGGAATTGAGAAAACACTTGTTTTGGAGCTTCACCTAATTAGTTGAAGGTAGAAAACGCTCGTTTTTGAGCTTCGCCTAACTGGTTGAAAGTAGAAACCACTCGTTTTGAGGCTTCGCCTAATTAGTCGAAAGCAGAAACCACTCGGTCTGGGGTTTCGCCTAACTGGTCGAAAGTAGAAAACACTCGGTCTTGGGTTTCGCCTAATTGGTTGAAAGTAAAAAACACTCGTTTTGGAGCTTCGCCTAAATAATTAAAAGTAAAAAAATAGGAAATAGTAGAAAATGGATAGTCATATTTGGATAGAAAAGTGGAATAATCATTATAAAACTGATGATTTTGTATATGGCAAGTCGCCCAATCGGTTTTTTAAGGAGGAAATTGACAGACTTCGTCCGCTTTCTATCTTATTACCAGCAGAAGGAGAGGGTAGAAATGCAGTGTATGCGGCTAAAAATCAGTGGGAAGTAACCGCTTTCGATATTAGTGAAGAGGGAAAGAAAAAAGCATTGCAATTGGCAAAAGAAAATGATGTTTTTGTAAACTACAAGGTTGGCGAACTGCCTAATTTGGACTTTGACAAAGCCTCATTCGATGCAATTGCACTGATTTATGCTCATTTTCCGCCCCAAATACGTTCCGCCTATCATCAAAAGTTGATTACCCTTCTGAAAAAAGGAGGTATCATTATTTTTGAAGGATTTAGCAAAAAACATCTTGACTATCGGAAGAAAAATCCGAAAATAGGAGGACCAGCCGATGCTGAGTCATTGTTCTCTTTGGAAGAAATTCAATCCGATTTTGCTGATTTTGAGTTTGAAACATTGGTTGAGCAAGAAGTAGCACTTTCCGAAGGTCTTCTTCATAATGGAATAGGTTCTGTTATCCGATTTGTAGCACGGAAGCAATAAAATAACAATATATAAAAATAGAATAGCACAATAAATACTACAAGAAAGAACATAAAAATGAAGTCAAAAAAAATAGAATTAGGGATTACTTCTTTTGGAGAAACGACTCCGCTGGAAGCCACAGGTAAAGCCATTTCACACGCTGAGAGAATACAAAATATGGTTGAAGAAATGGAACTTGCCGATGCCGTAGGGCTTGATATTTATGCCATTGGGGAGCATCACCGTTCGGATTTTGCCGTATCGGTGCCTGAAATGGTGTTGGCAGCAGGGGCAGTGAATACGAAAAACATTCGTCTGTCGAGTGCTGTTACGGTGCTTTCCTCTTCTGACCCTATTCGTATTTATCAAAATTTTGCCACCCTCGATGCTATTTCCAACGGGAGAGCCGAAATAATGGTCGGAAAAGGGTCTTTCATCGAATCATTTCCGCTATTTGGGTATAGCTTAGATGATTACTACGGATTATTTCACGAAAAGTTGGATATGCTTTTGGAAATTTCCGAAAAAGAACTTCTTACTTGGGAAGGACGACTAACGCATTCGGTGGACGCAAGGGGAGTTTATCCCAGAGCCGTGCAAGAAAAGTTACCCATTTGGGTAGCCACAGGCGGAAGCCCTGAAACTGCCGTTCGCACTGCCAAAATGGGATTGCCTATCGCTTTTGCTATCATTGGGGGAGAGCCTCGTGCATTCAAACAACTGATTGATGCATATCGCCAAATAGGTAAGCAGTGGGGACACACGGCAGAGCAGTTGCAAGTAGCATCACACTCGTGGGGATTCATCGCTGAAGATAACCAACAAGCCGTTGATATGTATTTTCACCCAACCAAACAAGTAGTTGATGCCATCTCGAAAGATAGACCCCATTGGCAACCGCTTACCAAAGAGCAATATTTGAATTCGGTAGGGGAATACGGAGCAATGTTTGTAGGCGACCCACAAGTAGTTACTGAAAAGATTATAAAAACTATTGAAACCCTGCAATTAGACCGATTTATGCTACATATGCCTATCGGTTCGTTGCCTCACCAAGCGGTACTGAAAGCCATTGAACTTTTCGGTAAGGAAGTCGCTCCGAAAGTAAGAGCTTATTTTAAAAATTAGACCAAAATTGAATGGAAATATGAATTTTAGTGTAAAATATTTGCTCTTTATATGTGTAGTTATGATGCATACTTTTACATACGGACAAAAGAGAGATACAAATATGAAAACAGCTTTACTAATTGTTGACATTCAAAATGATTATTTTGAAGGAGGAGCAATGCCTTTGATGAATCCTGAAAAAGCAAGTGCGAATGCAAAGTTACTTTTGAAAGATTTTAGAAAAAAGAGCTTACCTGTTGTTCATATTCAGCATATAGCCAATAGAGCCAATGCCACATTTCTTATTGCTGGAACAAAAGGAGCTGATATTCATTCTGATGTAACTCCTAATAAAGGAGAAAAGGTCATAGTAAAGCATTTTCCCAATAGTTTTAGAGAGACAGAACTTTTGGAATATTTAAAGTCAATGAAGATAGAGCGAGTAGTCATTTGCGGTATGATGACACATATGTGTATTGATGCAACTACACGAGCTGCTAAGGATTTTGGTTTCGATTGTGTGGTTGTAGGCGATGCGTGTACTACTAAAAACCTTGATTACAACGAGGTAAAAGTATCAGCAAGTGAGGTACATAATTCTTTTTTAGCTGCACTGAATTATTTTTATGCAAAGGTGGTAAGTACAGAGCAGTTCTTTAAAGAAGTTGAGTGAAAGAAAAATAACTCTTTTTTAAAAAAGTTTGTTTTGAATATTAAAGTTGAATGAAGTTGGATTTTGTTAAAGGGATCAAGTTTAATATCAAGCTGATTGGGGTTGAGTTTGTCAGGAAAAATGAAGTCGAAGCCTTTTTTTGAAAAAAATTATAGTTTTTCGACTTTACTCGAAATGATAATGATAAAAAACGCTCGAATTTACGCTTCGGGCAAATACTGGAAGGTTAAAAACATTCGGATTTACGCTTCGGGCAAATCCCGAAAAGTAAAAACACTTGGATTGATGCTTCGGGCAAATCTTGAAAGGTTAAAAACATTCGGATTGACGCTTCGGGCAAATTCCGAAAAGTAAAAACACTTGGATTGATGCTTCGGGCAAATCCCGAAAAGTAAAAACACTTGGATTGATGCTTCGGGCAAATCCCGAAAAGTAAAAACATTCGGATTAACACTTCGGGCAAATCCTGAAAAGTAAGAATAAAAGGTTTTTGTTTTTGGTAATCCATATTTTTTGTTTGAATGTGGAAAAAAGCATAAAAATGAATTGGTTGAGGTAAAATATATCCGATTTGTAAATGAAAAGTATTTGAAAAAATATAAGTAAAATGAAAAACGAAATAACAACAACTCAATTAGGGGATATTCCCGAAACGATGCTCATCACTTTATGGGCGAGAGCCACAGAAAGCAAACGAGCTGATGCGTTAATTCGTGATGAAAAAGCCATCGAAATGAAGGAGCGTGTTGATTATGATTTTTCAAAGTTTGAAGGTGCAAAAATGTCGCAAGTAGGTGTTTGCATTCGAGCTAAACTGATTGATGAGCAGACGAAAGCGTTCCTGAATCAGTACCCCGATGCGGTGGTAATTCAGTTGGGAGCAGGTTTGGACACACGTTATAACCGACTGAAAACAGCGTCTTTCACCCATTGGTACGACCTTGATTTATCCGAAGTTATTAGTATCCGAAAACAACTATTAACAGAGGACGAACGAAATACATTTTTGCCATTATCGCTTTTCGATTATCGTTGGGTAGATAAAGTGCTTTTGCATCACAAGCCCATTTTGATAATCATCGAAGGCGTACTAATGTACTTCACTCCGAAGGAAGTTCAGGATTTTTTCAATGAGCTTTGCTCTCGTTTTGAAGGGGTGCGTACTTCGGTACTTTTTGATATGCTATTTTACAAAGGGGTTGGACGAGCGAAGAACCACGATTCCGTGAAAAAAACTGCGGGGAAAGCTGAATTCAAATGGTCGTTACTCAACACCAAAGATATGGAGCAATGGAACAAAAATATTCACCTACAAAACGAATTTTATATGAGCGATTACGACAACGGACGCTTCCCGTGGATATCGAGAATGTTTTACAAAATTCCGTATTTTTATAAAAATTTCAATCAGCGAATCGTGCAGTTAGATTTAGGAAGATAAACCACAAGAAGTATGAATTTTAACATAAAATATTTCCTTTTAGAACGAGGTAGGGAATATAAAAGATAGAAAAAAATATGCGTAAATATCAAAAAGATATGAAATCAATCATAAAACTAACATTAGTAGGCTTGTTTCTGACCTCGTGTCAAGGTTTTTTGGACAAAGACCCTGATTCGTCGCTCAATGTGGCAATTGATTCGGAAGAAAAAATAGCAGAATTACTCACAGGAGCTTATCCTCAGGCGAGTTATTTTGCTTTTTTGGAAGCCCGAACCGATAATGTCGAGGAGCGAATCGGAGGAGTACACACGCGTCTGAACGAAGCGATGTACTTCTGGGAGGATTACGACCAAGAAGATTTGGACACGCCCTTAAACTACTGGAATGCGTGTTATGCAGGTATTGCACAGGCAAACAAAGCGTTGGAATTGTTGGCTTCATATCCGAAAACGGACCGCGTAAAGGCTCTGTACGGAGAGGCTTTTTTGCTTCGAGCGTATTTGCACTTTATGTTGGTAAACATCTGGGCAGAACCTTACGGAACAGAAAAAGCCAAGAATAGTGCTGGTATTCCGTATCTTACCAAACCCGAAAAACACGCTTTAGTCGATTACAAACGTGGAACAGTTGCTGAAGTTTACGAAAAAATAGAAGCCGATTTGAAGTTAGGAATTACGTTGGTTGATGATAATTTTTACAAAAAGCCTAAGTTTCATTTTAACAAAAAGGCGGCTTATGCTTTTGCTTCGAGGTTTTACTTGATAAAAGGCGAATGGGATTTGGTTATTGAGTACGCCGATTATGTTCTGGGAAGCAACCCAAAACAAGCCTTGCGAAATTGGGAACATTACGCCAGATTGCACGGCAGTAATCGTAAATCTTTGTTCGCCACCTATGCCGCAACGGAAGAACCTGCTAATCTGCTAATTACTACTACCGAATCGCGTTGGAAACGTAATTTACCTGTTGATAAATACGGATTTACTGACCAAAAAATCAGTGAGATATTCGCTTCAAAAGGCATTGATGGTTGTGATAGTGATGCAGGAAGAAAGCTCAATTACGTAACAACTTATCTGTTTTCCGATTCGGAACGACCTGTAAATAACGGAACGTATATTGCCAAGTTCGATGAATTGTCTCTTTTGGGAAGCACAGGAACGAAGCCCAAAGATTTGTACGTAACCAATGTGCTTTTCACCACTGATGAAGTTTTGCTTAACCGAATGGAAGCCTACGCAATGAAGCGTGAATACGAAAAATCGGTTGAAGATTTGAAAGAATACATACGAGGAAAATACGGAAATTTGGCGGTTCCGCCGTGTTCTAATGAGTCGTACACATCAATCAATAGTAGTTTTTATGAAGTGTATAGTCCTTTTTATGGGTTGACTTTAAAGCAATTGGCTTTGGTTAAAATCATTTCGGATTTTCGTCAGAAAGAATTTCTGCACGAGGGATTGCGTTGGTTTGATATTCGCCGATTTTACATTCCTATTCGCCGAAACTCTAAAAATCCGATTTATCAACCGCTTCGCAAGGAAGACCCACGAAAGTTATTGCAAATTCCTGCCGAAGCCATCAATCGAGGTTTAGCACCCAATCCAAGATAATTTGTGGGGAATGGACACGTCCTTTCCGCTTAAAATAAAAAATAATCAACATACAATGAGAAGAATATACATAATATTAACATTGGTTTTGCTCAGTTGTAACAAAGAAAAGCTATCCGACCAAAGCGTGGTGGAAGCCAACATTGTGCAACGTAATTATACCGAATTGGACACTTGGATACGCAATGAGTTTACCCTACCTTACGGAATTGAGGTCAATTATCGTTGGGATGGAAATACGGCTCCAAAGGGAAGTTACACCTATCCGCCAGAGGCTAAAAATATTCAAAAGGTATTGCAAACCATAAAGCATTTATGGCTCGAAACCTATACATTGGCAAATGTGGGTGGAAAGGATTTCTTAAAAGGAAAAAATCCGATTAAGATTTATATGTATGGAGGGCAAAATGTTGATGAAAATGGAGTGGAATTATTGTCGAACACTGCGGCTACTTCGACAGAAATGCACTTGTACGACGTCAATAATTTCGATGAGAAAGATTATGCTAAAGTCTTTACTCTAATGCGAAGCGTACACCACCAATTTGCCAAACGATTGATGGAATTATTGCCTTACGACCGAGATAAATTTTTGAAAATCAGTTCAGGAGGATATGTGTCTAATACGAAAGAATTGCCTGAAAGAGAGCCCATTGCCAAATATATCCGTAAGGCTTCTGATTGTACAAGAGACCGAGATGTACAAGCCAACCAATCGTTTGCGTATGTGGTAAAAGCCGACCAAGATTTCCTGACACTTCGTATGGGATTTTTCAGTGTTGGAAAAAATGTAACCACGCAAGGGAAATTATACAAAGACAATTGCGAGGAGGTGCTTAATAACGGAAATCCGGTTTCGGAGGTGGTTAGTACCGAAGGAGTTAGAGCCAATCGTAGAGGTTTTTTTACCATTCATTCGATGCTTTCTCCTGAAGATGATATGGCTGAGGTAGTTAGCACTTATCTGACGCACAGTGCCAAAGATGTTGAAAACGCTATCGCATTGGGCGGAATACCTTTTAATCCTTCCGACCCAGAAGACCAGCAAGAAGCCCAAGAAGCGGTAAAAAAACTTCGTCAAAAGCAAGAATTTGTAGAAGATTATTTCAAAAAGGAAATCAAAATCAATCTCAAACGAATGCAAACCATCAGCATTCAGCGACTTAAATCATACGTAAATCAATAAAATATGAAAAAATATCTTATTCTGTTGGCTATAATAGGACTTTTTTCTTGCAAAAAGGAAGACAAAGAAATTTCTCCTTCGCAAAGAAATCTGCAAAATATCAATGAATTACGTAAGGAACTTACGGAGGCTCCTTATGGCTGGAAGGTGATGTATTTTTCAAAAACGGATTCATTGGCTTTTAGTAATAAAGACGAAGTTTTTAAGAAAGAAATTTTCTATTACAGAGACCAATACGGATACGGGGGGCATTATTTTCTGATGAAATTTACTCCCGAAGGAAAGGTAACAATGTTGGCTGATTTTGACGCGAATAGCAGTTCAAAACCACAAGAAAGTCAGTTTGAAGTCAAGCAAAATACCTTTACGGAACTTAGTTTTACGACTTATAATTACATTCATCAATTGGTAAACGAACAATTAGAAGGTAAGTCTGATTTTTTGTATTTGCGTAAGGATTTTGACCAAAATTTGTTGTTCAAAACCACTAATTCTATCGAACCTGCTCGTGAATACATCGTTTTTGAAAAGCTAAAATCAGAAGAAGCGTGGAAGCATCCATCAGAGAATAATGTTCAGAAAGCATACGAAAATAGAACGTTTTTTGCAAAAATGAAAAATCCGCAAATTGTTATCCGAAAAGGAAGCCGTGTTTTTTTCCAAAGTGACGTTGTTATCAAAACCACAACGGGAACTCCTGAATACAATCGTTTTTTGAAATCGATGACTGCCAATCGGTATTATGTTTTTCTGGCGGGTAAGAAATGGAATGCTAACCCGAATATTACAGTTCCTGATGAGAGTTACGCTTTGGGGTCAGGATATGTAGGAACAGAGCAAGGAATTACATTCAGAACGGGAATTCGGTACGATAAAGATTATATTTTTTATGATTTTGAGCGAAAAGGAAATACATTTGTATGCGAATTGGTTAAAGTGTACGACCCTATTTATAGAAGATATATGTTTGTAAGCAAACATCTTTATCCTGATGGCGAACCGACGCATTTTGTTGCTGAAATAGTTGACAAATAGAAACAAGCGAAAAAAATAATATAACAATGAATAGAAAATATTTATTTTTGATAATATTATTGGGGATTTTTTCCTGCAATGTAAAAGATAGCGACCCAATGGAGGAAGATTACAGTAAATTATTTCCTTGGAAAGGAATTGAAAAACCTGAAAATGCCTACGAGGATATGAATATCCGATTGTGCAATCCTAATGATGCTTTGAGTAGTTATCGCTACCCTGGAGTTTCCATTGATAACCAGCGGGAGTACGACGTAACCATAAAATGCCAGTACAGAGAGGCTCCACAAACTTCCTCACTTGCCAGATTTGAAGTTCGTTTTATTGATGACAAAAAGCAAATAGTTGCAGTGGGGTCAGATGCTTCGAACAGTAATATAACTTACAAACTTACTGATGGCGTGGAATTTTCTAAAACGTTTCGAGTAAAGTCAGGCTACCCAATGTATTTGTTAGTCAACGGAATTGGTGATAGAGGTTCCAACATAAAAGCAAGTATCTCAGCCGTTTCAAAAGATGGACTTATTGTTGTTCCGACCCTTAGTACCGAGCAATCGCAAAACAATGAAGGACCTAACAGAATTCCGTCTCCGTATTGCGAATATATTATTTTGCCATAAACGTGTTGGAACGACAGCGAAACAAATTGTATTGAGAATGAAGATAACACACAAAATTAAATAACCAACTGAACAAGGCACTTCTTGTTCTTACAAACAGAAAAAATATGTGGAAATATACAATTTTAATAGTGTCCCTTTTGGTGTTGGGGTGTAACAAAGGCGAGGGAGAGACGGTAGAGTCGGCATACATAGAACCTTTGCCTCCGGAACTCAAGTACAGCTTTTCCCGCAATGGAAGCAGTAGCGTTGACGTGTTGGAATGCGAACTGGTCAAAGAACCTATCGACCGAATCTATAATTCTTATCTGAAAAGAGCTCAGATTTCAAATCAAAGCAATTACGATGAGGTAATGGGATTGTTTACCAACGGAATGTATCACCTAAAACCGAAAGAAGAGATAGCTACTTCGCCTTTGCATCTTGCTAAAAAATCGGTTATTGAACAAGATATAATAACGCTCATTGATGTATCAAGTGCGATTGCAGGAAGAGGAGAAGCCAATCCTTCTGACCACAGAAATCGTCCTGCTAACTACGGACGCACGGGATATATCGGGCAAAGTATCGGTGATGTAAATCTTTCCTTTGCAGATGAAAAAGGCTTGGTGGTAGCTGAAATTTTCAACAATTCACTAATGGGAGCTATTTATTTGGATAAAATCCTGAATTATCACTTGGACGAACAATTTTTTGACAATACTGAGCTTATCGCCAAACACGAAAATGTGGAGTTACTGGTGGGAAGGAATTACACCGAGCTGGAACATCATTGGGATTTGGCGTACGGATACTTCGCTTTCTTGCGGCCACTGGTACAAGCTGAGGGAATTGCTTTGCTCAAAGATAGCGAACGCACTCTCTTTAATGCTTTTGTTCAGGGGCGTATTGAGTTGGGAAGATATCGTTATGAGGATATGAAAAAACATCTGAAAACCATCAGAAGTGAGCTTTCCCGAGCCATCGCCATTCAGATTGTGGATATTTTGGTGGGTGAAAACACCTTAGTCAATATGGATGAGGGAACGGGCTATGCGTTTCCTTTTATTTCTCGTGCGTACGGACTCATTTATACGATGCAATTTGCCAGAAACGCAGAGGGAAAACCTTATTTCACGTATGAGGAAATCCAAAGTTACCTGCAAGAACTTAAAAATGATAAAGGTTTGTGGGATAAAGACAAGCTCCTTTCCGATGTTAATCATAAAGGTTCTTTAAAGAATATTGCTTCCGAAATAGGAAAGCCTTTCGGAATTTCAATCAATGATATAAAAAGATAAAGTAAAGTGGATTTTCTTTTCATTAAGAAGAAATCAGTAAAAAGGAAGTTGATAAATATTCAAAAACAGATAGATTGTTCTTATTTTTAACAAGGAAATTCAAAAAATCATCAGGGATAGGGTTTATCCCTACTGGGGAAGGATAAAAATCATCAGGGAAGAAGCATATCCCTACTGGGGAAGGATAAAAATCATCAGGGATAGGGTTTATCCCTACTGGGGAAGGACAAAAATCATTAGGGAAGGAGTGTATCCCTACTGGGGAAGCATAAAAATCATCAGGGATTGAGTATATCTGTGATAAAAAACAATAAAAAATAGATGATTTAAAAGGCTTTTATGGTTTTTTAGAAAGAAAACAAAATGATAAATGAGTTAAATCATCTGGAATGAATAAATTTTTTGATGAGATTTTGTTTAATTCATAAAACTATATCAAGAAACTAAAAGTAATAAAATAATATCAAACAGATATAAATAGAAAAAGAGATGAAATACAGAATATTCATAGTATTTTTAATCGTGGGACTTGTTGCTCAAGCACAAAGTAACTTAGTTCCTAACGGAGGATTTGAAAGAGGAAGTTCAAGCAGACCTGATAATTGGTATTTCCCTAATGGATTTGCTTATCAGCGATCTTCCGATGCTCATTCGGGAAGTTACGCAGCTAAAATTTACGCTAATTCAGGAACTTTTTATCTTCATCAAGAAGGAGAAACAAATGTAATTGATGTAGAGGCAAATGCTCAATACGTTTTATCATATTGGTATAAAGGAGATGTATCTGACCGAAATATGGAGCTTTATGTATCTTGGTATGACGGTGATAGTAGAATCAAAAGGGAAGCTCTCGGAAAGGTTTCTTTTACAAGCCAATGGCAAAAGCGAGAAGTTACACTTACCGTTCCTGTGGGGATTAACAAAATGGGAATAGCTTTTTATGTGTCACAAAGCAATGGTTTCATCAGTATTGATGATATTTCGTTGGTCTATCAGGGCAATGGCGGAGGCGGTAGTGTTTCAGTTCCAACAGGGGTTTCCACAAGGGAATATCAGCGAGAAATTGAAGTAAGATGGGACAAAGAAGCCGACCGACAGCTGCAATGGGAAGTTTTCGTCAATGACCAGTCCGTAGGCAAGACGCAAATAAATCGATTTCTGATTACTGACTTAGAACCTCAGAAGAGTTATAGAATAAAAGTTCGTGCTTTAAGAGGAAGCGATGTGTCTGACTTTTCAAAAGAGATAAATGCCATTACCAACGATATGAGAAGAAGTCAGAATGATATGGAACGTGTTCCGCATCTGCGTACTCTTAACATTGATGGAGAAGTTTCTCAAACAATCGACCTATATTATAATGATTTAGCGAATAAAAATGCAAAAATCCAGTATTTTATAAACTCAAAACAGGTGTTTCCGACCAATAATCAGCTTACTTTTCCTAAAAAAGGGAAGCAAACGCTAAAAATCATCATCGAAGAGGCTCCAAATATGAAGTGGGAGTTGGATTATTACTTAGATGTGAAGTAAAATCTGTATAAGAATGCTTTAAATGATGTTTTCCATAGGTTGGGAAATGTTTTTTATTTGTTAGGAAAGCCAAATAAGATAAAAAGAAAGGTGAATAATAAGTTTGATAAGATAAATAATATTATTATGAAACATACTATAATAATGAGTTTGTTAGCTATTTTTCTGGGATTGATGTCTTGTGAAAAAGGAAACAAAGATGAGTATCCGGAAATTAAAGTAGGGAAGGGGAGTGAGTCGCTCAAAGAGATTTCTATAAATAAACTTACTGAAAGGAAGATTGTTTTATCGGGAGGAAATGAGAAATTTTTGGCAAATGTTGAGAATTCAAAATTGGCTCAGGTAACTATTAATAAGGACACGCTAAAAATAAAAGGATTGTTTGAAGGCGAAACGTTCGCTACGATTACTTCGCACGACAGAAAGGCACACCTTAAAATAAACGTGATTCCTCAGGAGATAAGCATTAGTCAGGATTATATTTTGCTTCATCCCCGCGATGAAAGTAAGTTTGTTAGCCTAACGGGCGGAGGTGATATCGTTAATTTAGATGTTGATGACCCTTACGGAATTCTAAACTTAAAATGGAACGGGAAGACTAACATTCTGGAGATAAATGCCCTACACGAGGGGGAAGCTATCATAACGGCTGTATCAGATGGCGTGGCTTCCAAAACACTTAAAGTAGTGGTTCGTTCAGAAGGAAATCTGGAAAAGTTAGGTTACTATTCGAGTTATTCACGTACGCTTTCTCATATAGAACCTAAATTGGTTGTTAAACGAGCTGGAGTAGGAACTTGGTTTACTAATAGTACTGTTCCGTATGGTGTTAATGACGGATTTAATCAACGAAGTGCCGTTCGGGTAGGTGAGATATTCAATCCGCAAAAAGGACAAAATGTTCAGGTAGAAATAAAATCGTTTCCTTATCCTACAAGTTTTTCTATTGGTACAGGTACGTATCCTGTTTTTGTTGAAGAAGTTCGTGATACAACTTTCGTAATTCGTGGGAAAGGATTTAAGTTCGTTCTTCCGAAATAAATTTATTTTCAGATAACATTCCAAAACGAAGATTTTTTATACTATATAAATAATTTTTGTAACAATACGATGTTTTATAGAAGCATTATCAAAATGTAAGTTTTGGTAATGCTTTTTGTTTTATATTGATTTATAGAGTATTAAAAATATTTTTTTAGAATTATTATGTTAAATATTATTTTTATTCAGTTTAAATAGGTATATTTGCCCTGCTAAATTAATTAAAACCATTAATCAATGAGAAAAATAAAAGTTTTTTTAGGACTGATACTTATGGCATCGGTAATGTTTGTTTCTTGCGGAAAAGATGACAACAAAGTAGAACCTCCTGTTGTTCACGAAATAAAAGTGGAGAATAACGCTCTAACCATTTTAGAGGGGGAGAGCAAAACCATAAAAATTGTTTCAGGAAATGGAGGTTACCAACTTAAATCGGATAATGATAACGTAGCGGTTACTGAAAAAGAGGGAGTAATTACCATTACGGGACAAAAAGCAGGTAAAAGTACTATTTCCGTGACTGATAGCAAAGGAAAGAAAGTTTCTATCAGTGTTACTATTAACGCATTAGTTTTGGACAAAGCGGAAGTTTCTCTTCAAAAGGCTGAAAAAGCAACAGTTGTAATACAATCAGGAAGTGGAACTTATTCCGTAGCTTCAGATAACGAACCTGTTGCAACTGCCGAGCTTTCAGGAACAAGTATTACCATCACAGCTATTGCCGATGGTACAGCTACAATAACCGTTACTGATACCAAAACCAATAAGGCACAACACGTTAAGGTAATTGTAAAAACGCCTATTCCAGAAAGTTATTATAATTTAAGCAACGATAAAACAACCTTGGTAAAATGGCTTAATGATGAGCTTACAACTCTTGATATGGAAAATGACCCAGTGCTGAGTAAGGTAACTTCCATCGGAGCAAGAGCTTTTTTGGGTTCAAAATTAACAAGTATTACACTACCCAAAGGGTTGAAAACTATAAAAGAACGTGCTTTTGAAAATTCTCCATTAACATCGTTAGTAATTCCAGAAGGGGTAAATACCATAGAGGGTAGTGCTTTTTATAGTTGTAAAACATTAGCAACCATAATATTACCTCAAACACTAACAGAAATTGGAGAATCAGCTTTCAAATCCTGTCATAAACTTAACAATGTAGTTATTCCTGACGAGGTAAAACGATTGGAATCAGATGCTTTTTCAGATTGTAGAGAGTTGACTACCATTACATTATCAAAACAATTGACTCATATAGGAGGCACTGCGTTTAATGGATGCGGAAAATTGGCTTCTATTGAACTTCCTGAAACCCTTGAAGAGATAGGAATATCTGCTTTTTCTGATTGTAAAGCCTTGACGAGTATCACAATTCCAAATAAGGTTACTACATTATCAACCACTCTTTTCTGGGATTGTAGCAATCTGACTTCGGTAACTATGGGAGAGGAGGTAAAAAATATAGGTGGTGAAGCTTTCCGTGATTGTTCGAAATTGACTACTATAACCATTCCAAGCAAAGTAACTGAAATGGGAGAAAACATTTTCTCAGGCTGTGAGAGTTTGGTTTCTATTACGATGAAACCTGTAACGCCTCCTACATTAGAAGGTTCGTTGTACGATGATGAATTGACTGCTTTTAAGCATATTTATGTGCTGTCAGCAAGTTTAAGTGAGTACCAACAAGCTGAAGGTTGGAGTGAGTATGAAAGTAAAATAAGTGCTCAATAATTATAAATTAAATAAAATGAAAAAAATAGGTTTGATTTTAGGGCTACTTTGTTTCGGATTAGTAGCCATGGTCTCTTGTGATAAGGACGACAATAAACAAGTGGAAGTTCCTGCGAAAGAAATCAAAATAAGCAAAGAAGCTGTAAATGTTTTGGTCGGAGAGACTCAAGTAATTGACATTACTGACGGTAATGGTGGCTATAAAGTAAAATCTTCGGACGAGAATAAAGCTGTTGTATCTATAAAAGGTGAAAAACAAATAGCTGTGGAAGGTAAAAGTGCAGGGGAAGCTACCCTAACTATAACCGATAGCAAACAAAAAAGTATTACAATTAAAGTAACAGTTTCTGACTTTTTACTATCAGCTACGGAAATAAGTATCATAGCAGGAAAATCTGACATTGTACAGATTTCCTCAGGTTCAGGAAATTACGAGGTGACTTCAGAAGATGCAAACATAGCCACTGCCGAAATTGTAAGCAATGAAATTAAAATTACGGCAAAAAATGTAGGAACAACCCAAGTTGTTGTGGTTGACAAAAAAACAAATAAAAAGAATTCCATCACTGTAAAGGTAGTGAATGACCTGAAAATGGAAAAATCTGAATTGACGGTAACTAACGGAGATTTTGAAATTATAAATATTCTTGGAGGAGATAATGCAAATGGCAATTACGAATTTGAAATTACTGCTACTCCGACTGATGTTGTAAATGTTGAGCCTCAATGGTATGATGCTACACAAGGACATCATTTAAAAGTAACAGGTTTAAAACCAGGGGAAACTACTGTAACAGTGAAAGATAAACAAACACAGCAGATTACAACATTTAAGGTTACTGTGAATTTGAGCGAATTTTCTATCCCTCGTACTACGTTGGAACTTTCAGCAGGAACAAGTACAACCATAAACATCAAAGGAAATGGCAAATATGAAGTTAATTCGGCTAATCCTTCAATAGCAACTGCTACAGAAAGTAATGGTGTGCTTACTATTGCTGCTGTGGGAAGTGGCTCAACCGAAATCACGGTAAAAGATGTTATGAAAGATGAAACTAAAATAGTTTCAGTAGTGGTAAAATCTTCTTTCACGGTAGATGCTAACGGGGTTTTAACAGCAGTTGAGCCTTCAGCTATTGTTGCTAATTTGGTAATTCCTGAAAATGTGAAAGAAATTAGTGATGGACATAAGCCTTTTGATAAAAATAGAAATACTATTCAAATTGTTACAATGGAAAGTATTGAAAAAATAGGTACTTTCGCATTTGCATTTCAATCCGAATTAACCACGGTTAATATAGGTAATAACATTAAGCAAATTAATAACTTTGCATTCGCTGTTTGTAAAAAATTGAACACTTTTAGAGTTAAGACGACAACACCGCCTACTTTAAATGGAAAACCATTTCAAAATTCTTCTGATAATAAAACCTTGATTGTCCCCAAGGGGGCAAGATCGGTTTATGAAAATTCCGATTGGAAAAAATATTTTACGAATATCGTTGAAGAATAAAATTTTTAATAAGCTGTCTGAAAAGGCAGCTTTTTTTGTGCTATAAAAATGTAAAGTAAAACCACGATTTTCGTAAATTAGCAACGTGAAATTTATAAAAATCAATATGTCAGACAAATATTTACTATAAATTATTGAAAAGAAAATCTTGCTTAATTCATTTTGTAAGGTTTTCTTTTTTTAGTTATTTTTAGTTCAAATTTTGCAATAAAGTAGGTAGTTTGTTGGTAGATGATGTGTTTTTTTCATAACTTTGCGGGTCGGTTAATTCTTGGGAAATCAGCCAAAATAAATGATTTTCATTGTGATTTCGGCTAAAAATTTGGGAAAACAAGTCGTATTTAGAACACATTTCCAATAAAAAAAAGTATTTTTTAGAAAACTAAACAATAATTGTGTATTTTTGCCCAAGTTTATTCAGTACTTTTTTTAATAAGTATCATACAATTTTTTATATTATTATGACAAAAATAACTGCTGCAATAACGGGAATAGGAGGCTACGTTCCTGATTATGTGCTGACAAATGCAATGTTAGAAACAATGGTGGATACCAACGACGAGTGGATTTATACACGTACTGGTATTAAAGAAAGAAGAATTTTAAAAGAAGAAGCTCAAGGAACATCGTATTTAGCAATTAAGGCAGCTCAAGATCTTATCAATAAAAAAGGGTTGGATCCTAAAGAAATAGATTTGGTAATTCTTGCTACAGCAACACCTGATATGCCAGTAGCTTTAACTGGACCTTACGTAGCCTCAGAAATTGGAGCTACAAACGCATTTTCGTTTGACTTACAAGCTGCTTGTTCAAGTTTTTTGTATGGGGTTTCTGTTGCTTCAAGTTATATACAGTCAGGTAAGTACAAAAAAGTTCTATTAATTGGAGCTGATAAAATGTCCTCCATCATTGATTACACTGACCGAGCAACTTGTATCATTTTTGGAGATGGAGCTGGGGCAGTGTTGTTTGAACCTAATTATGAAGGATTAGGAATTCAAGATGAGATTCTGAAAAGTGACGGAATAGGAAGAAATTATTTACATATAAAAGCGGGTGGTTCAATGTTGCCCATAACTGAACAAGGACTTAGAGAAAAGAAACAATTTGTTTATCAAGACGGAAGAACCGTCTTTAAATATGCAGTTTCTGGAATGTCAGGTGTTGCAGCTGAAATTTTGGAACAGAATAACTTGACAAAAGAAGACGTCCAATGGCTAGTACCACATCAGGCAAATAAACGTATCATTGATGCTACAGCTGAACGAATTGGTTTGACAGAAGATAAAGTGATGGTTAATATACACAAATATGGAAATACTACTTCAGCTACTATTCCTTTGGCGTTGAAAGACTATGAAAATCAGCTTAAAAAGGGTGATAATGTTATTTTAGCTGCCTTTGGTGGTGGATTTACTTGGGGAGCGATATACCTTAAGTGGGCTTACTAATTTTTAACAATAAACATATTACGATAACAACCTAATAACAAATATTATGGATTTAAAAGACATTCAAAATTTGATTAAATTTGTCGCAAAGTCGGGGGCAAGTGAAGTGAAGCTTGAAATGGAGGACATCAAAATCACTATAAAGACTAATCCAGAAGAAAGTGGCAAAGAGCAAGTGTTTGTACAGCAAATGCCTATAACCACAATTCCTCAAATTCCTGTGCAACAACCAGTAACATTACCTCAAACTACTGTTGCCGATACACCTGAATCAAAACCTACAACAGTAGAAGATGATAGTAAGTACGTGACTATTAAGTCTCCTATGATTGGGACTTTTTACAGACGTCCTGCTCCTGATAAGCCTTTGTTTGTTGAGGTTGGTACCACAGTGAAAAAAGGCGATGTGATTTGTATTATTGAAGCGATGAAGTTATTTAATGAGATAGAGTCAGAAATTTCTGGTAAAATAGTAAAAGTTTTAGTAGATGACTCATCTCCAGTTGAATTTGATCAGCCTCTTTTCTTGGTTGAACCAGCTTAAAAATCATATTGTTGGATTTGATTAGTATGTAGCAATACTAAATTATTTTGAATTTATAATTAAACAGACATATGTTTAAAAAAATATTAATAGCCAATCGAGGTGAAATCGCTTTGCGTATAATTCGTACGTGTCGCGAAATGGGAATCAAGTCTGTAGCAGTGTATTCAACAGCCGATGCGGATAGTCTGCACGTTCGTTTTGCTGATGAGGCTGTTTGTATAGGTCCTCCCGCAAGTAAAGATTCGTATCTGAAAATTTCTAATATAATTGCTGCAGCGGAAATAACAAATGCCGATGCGATCCATCCAGGATACGGATTTTTGTCTGAAAATGCGAAATTTTCAAAGATTTGTGCAGAGCACGGCATAAAATTTATTGGAGCTTCTCCCGAAATGATTGAAAAAATGGGAGATAAGGCAACAGCTAAGGCGACAATGAAAGCAGCGGGTGTACCAACCGTTCCTGGTTCAGACGGATTAATTGAGTCACTTGAACAAGCTAAAAAAGTGGCTAAGGAAATGGGATATCCTGTGATGCTTAAAGCAACTGCTGGAGGAGGAGGACGAGGAATGCGTGCCGTTTGGAAAGAAGAAGACCTTGAAAGGGCTTTGGAAAGTGCAAAACAAGAATCTGCAGCAGCTTTTGGTAATGATGGTATGTATATGGAAAAACTTATCGAAGAACCAAGACATATTGAAATCCAGATAGTTGGAGATCAGTATGGAAAAGCTTGCCACCTTTCGGAAAGAGATTGTTCTATTCAACGTCGTCATCAAAAATTAACAGAAGAAACACCTTCTCCGTTTATGACCGAAGAATTACGTAAACGAATGGGAGAAGCAGCAGTAAAAGCAGCTGAATATATACAATATGAAGGAGCAGGAACAGTAGAATTTTTGGTGGATAAGCATCGCAATTTCTATTTTATGGAGATGAATACACGTATTCAAGTTGAACATCCAATCACAGAGCAAGTGATTGATTATGATTTGATTAGAGAACAAATTTTGGTTGCTGCTGGAGTGCCTATCTCCGGAAGAAATTATACTCCAAAATTACACTCCATAGAATGCCGTATTAATGCAGAAGACCCTTACAATGATTTTCGCCCATCACCAGGAAAAATTACTACATTCCACGCACCAGGTGGACACGGAGTGCGTCTGGATACGCACGTATACGATGGATATACAATCCCACCTAATTACGACTCAATGATTGCGAAGCTTATCACTACGGCTCAGACTCGTGAAGAAGCAATAGCAAAAATGAAACGAGCGTTAGATGAGTTTGTAGTTGAAGGCATAAAAACTACGATTCCTTTCCATTTGCAGTTGATGGATGACCCAGATTATTTGGCAGGTAATTACACAACCAAATTTATGGAATCTTTTAAGATGAATCCACCACAAGAATAGAATAAAGTCAAAAAAATCCCTGAATTTTCAGGGATTTTTTATATGTCTTCTAATCAGTTTATAATGGCATTGTAGACAATTCGTTGAATTTTAGGTCGAATATTTTCTTTGATTAATAAGTTATTTTCAGCAGTTGGGAAGGTTCTGTTGGATAAAAATACAATAACTATTTCATTATCAGGATCTGCCCAAGCATACGTACCTGTAAAACCCGTATGACCAAAACTAGACATAGGAACACAACCACAAGTGGGACCTTCTCCATCAATTTGTGGTTTGTCAAACCCTAATCCTCTGCGGTTATTTTCACTACAGAACATACACGTATTGAATAAATTAACAATTTGCGGTTGTAAATACCATTCCCCTCCATAATAGCCTTTTTGTAAGAACATTTGCATCATTTTTGCCACATCATCTGCATTACCGAAAAGCCCAGCGTGTCCGCCCACACCACCAAGCATTGCCGCTCCTTGGTCGTGTACGTACCCGCGTATTTCTTGCCTACGGAAATAATTATCAACCTCAGAGGGAGCAATATTTCCTAAAGGAAAGTGTTCCAAAGGGAAATAGGTAAGATGATACGCTCCCATATTACGATAAAAATCTTTTTGGATTGCTTCTGAAAGTGAACTATTTGACTTTTTTTCAATATACTTTTTGAAATAATAATAAGGCAAGTCACTATATAAATATTTTTTTCTCTTGATGAGGTTACAATCATCAATTTGTTGATAAATGAAATTATGATAATCTTTCTTTATGTAAAGATTTTTTGCTACCTGAACTGAAAAATCATCAGTTTTTACATTGCTATAAATTTCTTTTAGTGGTTTTTTTTGAACGTCAAGTGTCTTAAGATAGAAAGGTATCCACGAAGGAAACTGTGCATAATGAGATAAAACGTTCATCATTTTCAAATTTCCTTTATTGGTGTTTCTTAATTCAGGAAGTAAGTCAGAAAAGGAAGAATTTATGTTGAATCCTTCTTGGGCGTATATTTTCATTAATTCGGGTAAGGTGACCAAAATTTTGGTAAGAGAGGCAAGGTCATAAATGGAATTGTCTTTTACTAAATTTTTTTCGTTATAATCAAGTGTGCCAAAATTTTTTCGATATACAATTTTTCCTTGTTTTGCTACTAAAATTTGCATTCCGGGAGCCATTCTTTTGTTAAGAACTACTTGAGCAATGCTATCAATAGAACTTAATTTTTTTGAACTCAGCCCTACACTTTCAGGAAGTCCATAGGATAAACGACCAATTTTTGGTGTGCTAACAGACGTGTTTACAGGTAGTTCGGGGTGTGCTGAAACTGGTAAAACGCCTTTTCCTTCAATAGCTCCAAAGATGAGTTGAGCGGTTTTTTCTTGGGCAACTTTGTGATTTTGGTATGAGACAATGATGCTTTCAACATTTGTTAAATTTTTTACATCTAACAAAGCATAAGGTCGGGTGAAAATAGAAAGAATTACTTTCTTTTTCTTAGCGATTTCTTCCAGCCAAATAAGTTCTTCCTTTGTGAATTTATAGGCGTCCCAAGGCGTTTTATTCGGTTTGTGCAGACCAATAACAATTGTTTGATATGGTTCGATATTCTTCAGTAATTGTTCTGTAGATTTTGGCTCAATAATTGCCACATCAGCATACTTTCGCAGATTGGTGTAAAATGTCCAACCGCTATCATTCCCAAATTTTATATAAGCAATTTTTTCTTTATCTAAATTTATGATAGGTAATAATTTATTTTCATTTTTGGCAATAGTCAAAGCATTTTCAAAGATTTCTTCCAAAAGTAAATCATCTTCAAGTGTGTGTAAATTCTGATGAAGAGTTTCTAAATTCAGAGGCTCAAATTTGTATAAACCAACTTTGTACTTTGCCATTAATATTTTTTTCACAGAATACGCCAGACGTTCTTCAGTAATTTTCTTATTTTGATAAGCCTTCTTTATCGCTTCAAAACCTTTAACGAGATTTTCGGGCATTAGCAGAATATCATTTCCTGCCAAAAAAGCTGCCACTTCCACTTCACCTACAGGCAAATATTCCGAAACACCTTTCATTCCCAACGCATCGGTATAAACTAAACCTTCAAAACCCATCTGAGTTTTCAGAATATCAGTAATAATATGGTGAGATAGGGAAGAAGGAAGCCCTACTTTTGACTCAAGTAATGGAATATTCAGATGCCCAACCATTACACTGGCAACGCCATTATTTATTAATTCTCTGAAAGGATACATTTCTATTTCGTGAAGTCTTTCGGAAGGAAAATCAATTAGCGGTAGGGTTTTATGTGAGTCTTTTGATGTGTCGCCGTGACCAGGAAAATGCTTTGCACTTCCCAGAACTCCAGCAGATTGCATTCCTTTTGTGAAAGCAATTCCTTTAAGAGCCACATTTTGTTTGTCTTCTCCAAAGGAACGATTTCCGATGATTGGATTAGCTGGATTTGTGTTTACATCAATATCTGGTGCGAAATTAAATTGCATACCAAGTTGTCGGCAATGTTCACCAATACGGAAACCAGCTCGTTCAATAAGTTCGTTATTTTTCACAGCTCCCATAGTCATATTCCAAGGGTAAGCGAAAGTGGAGTCCAATCGCATTGCTAATCCCCATTCAGCATCCATAGCCATAAATAAAGGAATTTTTGACAAAGATTGATATTCATTTGTTAGTTTTGCTTGGCGTTTTGGTCCTCCTTTTGAGAAAATAATGCCTCCTATGTGGTATTTTTTGATTAATTCTTTAATATATTCTGTGTTTTTAGTTCCAATTTGGCTTGAAAAAACGGAAACCATAAATAATTGCCCTATTTTTTCATCTAAAGACATATTTTTGTATGTATTTTCAACCCATTTTTTTTGTTCTTGTTCATCTTTTGTAACCAAAGGATTTATTTTTTGGGCAGAAATATTTTGAATGATAAAGAATAATATAAAAATTTTGTATTTCATTGCTTTTATTTAACTTGTTGCTGAATAATTTGTTAAGTGATAAAAAAATTATTTCTGATTATCTGTTTCTCCATTACCTACGGGAAAGAAAAAAGCCATAGGGTTTTCTTTAAAACGAATCCAAACGGACTTAGTTAAGTTCTTTAACTCATAAAGAGGAACTTCACGTGAGCGTAAAGCTATCCACAGAGATAATGAAAAACTAACAATAAAATTCCCGAATCCTATGATAAAAATACCAATAATTGTCCAAATTAATATGTTTAAAGTTACCTCAAACCCAGCTCCGAACAAACCTAAAGCTAAACTTCCACTTGCGAATGTAATGTGACGAATATCCAAATCTAATCCTAAAAATGTTCCTACAACACCAGTACAACCCATAAAAAAACCAAACCAAATATTAGAAATGATTCCAGGCCATTTTTTTTGCATCCAACCAGAAATTTTTACCATCTTTTCCTTACCAAAAACTCCTTTTAAAACGGGGTGTTCCGATAATCGATAGTAAAAATTGTTGAAGTTATTAACACTTGCCACATTCCCTGCAATAATTCCAGAAAGAAATAGAAAAACCCCCGCAATACACGAATGTAGAAACACAGGCGTTTGACGTATATCTAATTCTGCCAGTAATTTATCACTTTTTGATTCAGCTAAGTTGTAACCTGTTAGATAAAAAAGACCCCAAATAAGTAGTAAACTTACGGGAAAGGCAGCTAAAACGTTTCCTGCAAAGGCGATAAATTGTGAACGGAAAAGCTTTGTAAATAATGCCGAAAATTCTAAATATTGCTTTTCTTTTTTCTTTTTATCATTCGTGTTTAGGTTTTCTAAGGTTTTGGCAATAGTTGAAGCCGTCATAGCGGGTTGTTTGGTGGCTAATGTTGCTCCAGCTAAATAAATGATTACAAATCCAATAGCATAATTCAAACTATAATTCAATGCATAAATGAATTCACTTGTGTTTAATTTGGATAAAAATAATTTTGCTAAACACATAAAACCTACAATAACACCACCCCACAATGCTGTTTTGAACATACTGAAATATTCTTTGCTTCCAGAAGTAATGTAATGTTCTCCCGTTTTTCCTGTGTAATTCGTAATTTCGTAAGTGATATTGTAAACACTATCGTTTATTAGTTTACGAACGTTATTTTTTTTAGCATTGGTCTTTACCAAACTCAAATAAAACTGAATTGTTTTTGTTCGTTTCTCTTCTTCGTTGCTGATAAACAAGAAATTATAAAGTTTTTGTATTCGTTGTATTTGCTGACGAATCAGTAGAAGAGTTTGGTTTACGCTGAACGAAATTCCGTATTTAGATGTGTTGTTAACTGCTTGTTCTACAAAGTTTTCACATTGTTCGGAAAGAATGTTAAGTTGTTTGTAATCCAACTTGTATTCTTCCATATCCAAATAGGCTTTGTTTTTGGCTTCCATATTTCGATGTATGGCATTGAGCTCTTCATCAATGGCAATAAAAGGGCTTTCAAGTGATGAATATTCTGGAACCATACGCATTACATCAGTTTGAAGAGCAAATCCACCCATTCGTTGTGAGAGAATCATCATCGATAACAAAATCTCTTTGGAAGTGGCTTTGTCTTTAGAATCATCGTAAAACGTTGGCAAAGAAAGCACATCGAAAAGAGTGTGCCAGTCTTCCATAGGAACAGACTTTAGCCAAACAAAATCTGAAGATTTGTAAAATATTTGATTTAGAACATATTGTATGCTATTGTGTGAAGGCTGGTCTGGAATAAGTTGATGAGAAAGTCGGCGACGAAGCTCTTTGAAGAAAGAAACGCTACTGAGCAAACCAGCATCGGTTAAAAGATTGGTTTTCTCTTTTTTTGAGAAAACAGAATACAATTTTTCAGTTAAGAACGCTGCTTTTGCTTTGTCTTCACGTATTTCAGAAAGTAATTCTTCAATTCGGACAATGGGTGTTTTGGGAGTGTATTTTGTTCGGTGATAATAAACTAAATCAAAGATGAAATCAATGTCTTCAAATTCGGTAGCAGACATATATTTTTCAAAGATTTCACGGATTGATTGATGACTTCGCTTTATTGTTAGCATATATTAAGATTTCATTTTTAGATGGCAAATATAACAAAAAAAGTAGAAACTATAGTTGTTATAAACACACAGAAAAAATTGAAAATCTTTGAATTAAAACAGATGAACGATGGCTAATTTTAGAAGAATATCTTTTTATTATCGACAAAAAATAGTGTAACTTTATTGGCTATTTTACGAAACAATCAATAAAAATAGAAGGCTGTGTAAATTCTTTGTATTTTTACACAGCCTTCTTAGGAATAAAATATTATTTATCAGAAACCAAGTAACACGAAACTAACCAGTGATTTTGTTGGTCGCCTGTGTTGGCTGTTGCAGGAATTACAATTTCCAAAGAGTGAGTTCCTTTTTTTAAATTGCCAAGTTTTACACTTTCAGGAACTACTGAAGAACCTGGACACCAATTGGAACGCGATAAATCGGAAGAAGCTAAACGTTCTTCAACAGCTTTTTTAACGCGTTCATAATTTTCATTGTAAGCAATTGCAGTGTCTTTCTTTGTCCATACTCCTGATGAAGGGTTAAAACGCCGGAATGAAGCACAATCATCACGCCAAGGGATAAAATCAATTACTTTTTTTGTGTCAAAATACACTGAATTATTAATTTTTATAAATTCGTCACCACCTGAATGCCCTCCGTGACCTGTAGTTATATAGTATAATTCAGTATTTTTACTATCTTTTTTCAGATTTATAGTGTGTTTTAGGCTTGTTTTAGCAAAAAGGTCTGGTATTTTTTGTCCGTTTACATAATAAATTGTATTAATCAAAGGGGTTACTACTTTTTTAGGTCGAGGTCTACCAGAATATGTTAAAGAAACATCGGCAAGATAACCTTTGTCAGTCCAAGTATCAATCCAAATTCCGATGTAGAATGTTCCTGTAAGCAGAGATTCCAATTGAGAAACATCTTGTGTCCAAACCACTTTTTCTTCCCATTTTGGAACAGAAACAGGACGATAATAACGCATTCTTGGATATTTTGTTTCATCACTGTAATGCCCTACGCCAAAAGGAGTCATAAATCGGAGTACCTCGATGGGTAGATCGTATCCAGTAACTGATTTAATTCCTTGATAATCATTATTGTGTCCGCTTTCGGAAGGAAGTTTTTTACTGCCTTGAGCTACATTGATAACATTTATTAAATCTTCATTTTTAAAAACAAAACAAGAGCCTGATTTGTCCCAAGTATCTCCATTAGAACGAATTGTAACAGAAACGGAAACATCTGTACCTTTTCGATATTCAGGAACTGTAACTTTTTTTACTAACAATCGTCCTTGTTGTAAGCGAATAATTCCTGAGGAAACTTCTCCTTTTTCGGAAAAATTGACAAGTGCATTTTCAAAAACTTTGATAGTTTTAGCTTCCTGTGCGGAAGAAGAAATTGTAAAAAGTAAGGCTAAAGCCTTCAAAATAAGTTTTTTCATATGTAAATTAATTAGTTAATCAAAAATGATTGCCAAAATTACGAAAAAAGAAGTTCTTGTCGAAAAAAAGTTTTTATTTTTGAAGCAATTTCTTAATATTTTATATATAAGTAAAAAAATAAAAACACGACTTATTTGCCGTGTTTTTTGAGTTTTATGCGTAAAATGAACATTTAAAGGTCTCGATTTTTAAGTAAAAATCCATTTATATAATCCTGAAAAAGTAGTTATTATAAGCCATATCAACACGAAAATTAATATTAGTACGGTAATGACTCCAATGGTTGTCCATAATGCTCGTCTGTTAACCTGTTGAATGACTTTTTTATCATCATTTACAAATCCAACAATCAGTTCAAAATTGTGTTTATAAGAACGATGCACAAAATCAAGCACAATTCCTGCATACGGGATTAATCCTACAAGTATGTCAATCAGGGAATTAAGTAAAATAGCCATAGTCAATCGGTAAGATTTTACCTTAACAATAGCCACATACAGAAACGAATAGCTAAAAAACTGAGTTGCAATATCTCCCACGATAGGAATCAAACCTATCAATCCATCGAGATGATAGTCATCCATCCATTTTTTTGTATTTTTAATGATTTGATAATGGGTGCTTTTCTCTATCTCAAGTTTTTTTAATTCTTTTCGTATTCTATGATTTTCTTGCAAACTCAAATTAATTTTATTGTTATTTATTGAAAATTCCTTTTGTTTTTTACATCTTTATCGGTAAGTGCAATTTTTATTACTTCGTCCATTTCAGTAACATAATGAAAGGTAAGCCCTTTAAGATATTCTTCTTTGATTTCCAAAATATCCTTTTCATTTTCTTTGCAGAGAATAATTTCTTTTATTCCAGCTCGTTTTCCTGCCAAAATTTTTTCTTTGATTCCTCCAACAGGAAGAACTTTGCCTCGCAAGGTTATTTCTCCAGTCATTGCTAAGTGTTTTTTAACACGTTTTTGAGTGAAAAGAGACATCAAAGAAGTGAGCATCGTAATTCCTGCACTTGGTCCATCTTTTGGAGTAGCTCCTTCAGGAACGTGAATATGAATGTTGTAATTTTCAAATAATTTATAATCAAGTTTGTACGATTCTGAATTTGCTTTGATATACTCCAATGCAATGGTAGCAGATTCTTTCATTACTTGTCCTAAATTTCCCGTAATGTTCAGTGTCCCTTTTCCTTTAGACAGAGTAGATTCAATAAAGAGAATATCACCCCCAACACTCGTCCAAGCTAAGCCAGTCACCACACCAGCAACACCATTATCCTCGTATTTATCTCGTTCCATTCGAGCTGGACCCAATATTTTGGTTATGTCGTCGAGCGTAAGTTTTACACTATATTCTTCCTCTAAAGCGATGGATTTGGCTCTATTTCGAACTACTTTTGCTATTTGTTTTTCGAGTCCTCGAACTCCTGACTCACGCGTATACCCTTCTACAATACGCTCAATTTCTTTCTTTCCTAACTGAATATCAGAAGACTTTAATCCGTGTTCTTCAATTTGTTTTGGAAGTAGATGTCTTTTTGTTATTTCAATTTTCTCCTCAATGGTATAGCCTGTAACATTAATGATTTCCATACGGTCACGAAGAGCTGGTTGGATACTTCCCAAATCATTGGCTGTTGCAACAAACATCACTTTGGATAGGTCGTAACCCATTTCAAGGAAATTATCATAAAATTCCTTATTTTGCTCAGGGTCAAGTACTTCTAACATAGCAGAAGAAGGGTCACCTGAGTGATGGTTACCTAATTTGTCAATCTCATCGAGTACAAAAACAGGATTCGAGGTTTTGGCTTTTTTAAGAAGTTGTAAAATACGTCCTGGCATTGCACCTATGTAAGTTTTCCTGTGTCCACGTATCTCTGCTTCATCACGTAAACCTCCAAGCGACATACGCACATATTCCCTGTTTAATGCTTTCGCGATAGACTTTCCTAATGAAGTTTTTCCAACACCTGGAGGTCCATAAAAACACAAAATGGGCGACTTCATATCATTACGCAACTTCAATACAGCCAAATATTCTATAATTCGGCGTTTGACTTCTTCTAATCCATAGTGGTCTTGGTTGAGAATTCGTTGAGCTCGTTTTAAGTCAAAATTATCTTTTGAGAATTCATTCCAAGGAAGTTCTAAAATTACTTCCAGATAGTTACGTTGAATTCCATAATCAGGACTTTGCGGATTTGTTCTTTGTAATTTGCTTAACTCTTTTTCAAAATGTTCTCCGATTTTCGTGTCCCATTTTTTTGTTTTAGCCTTTGCTCTAAGTTCATCTATTTCAGCTTCGTAAGATACGCCTCCCAATTCTTCTTGAATGGTTCGCATTTGTTGTTGCAAGAAATAGTCTCGTTGCTGTTTGTCCAAATCGAAACGTACTTTCGACTGAATATCATTACGAAGCGTTAATCTTTGAAGTTCTACATTCAGATATTTTAATACAGCTAAAGCTCTTTCTTTCAGGTCATTTATCTGTAACACTTCCTGTTTTTCTTCAACAGAAGCATTCATATTTGACGAAACAAAGTTTATCAAAAAAGAGTTGCTTTCAATATTTTTGATAGCAAAAGTAGCTTCCGATGGCAAGTTAGGATTTTCACGAATAATTTGGGTGGCTACATCTTTTACAGAATCAATAATGGCGTTGAATTCCTTATCTTCCTGAGGCGGTTTTGTTTCTGTTACTTCTCTGGTTGTAGCTGTTATGTAAGGTTTTTCTTCTAAAATAGTATCTATTTCAAAGCGTTTTTTTCCTTGTATGATGATGGTTACATTTCCGTCAGGCATTTTTAAAACTCGCAGAATACGAGCCACTGTACCCAGATGGTAAATATCTTCACCTTTTGGAAACTCCACATTTTCATTAATTTGAGCAACCACACCAATAGTTTTTGAGCCTTCATTAGCTTCATTAATTAACCTGATAGAAGCATCTCTTCCTGCCGTAATTGGAATTACAACTCCAGGAAATAAAACCATATTTCGCAAGGGCAAAATAGGCAACGATTGAGGCAATGATTCATTTTGTATTTCCTCCTCATCTTCAGGTGTCATTAAAGGAATGAATTCCGCATCACTATCTAAGGATTCTGGCGAAAAGCTGTCAAAATTTCCTATTATCATTTCTATATTATTTATACGTGTCATTATGTCAGGATTGTTTGAATAATTCTGACAAATGAAAATTGTTTTACTTAAATAAATTTCTGTACATCAGTATGTTATTTGTATTTTACTACAAATAAACATTTATACCTTGCAATTGTTATGCCAATGATGAAAACAGAAAAAGATACGATTTTTTAAAGTTTTACTGCGGAAGAAAGTTAATAGAAAGAAGCCATAGCTTCATAGAAATCTACTTCGTCTATGCCCATATTTTGGCAAGTCCATTTTGCCCCTTCTATGTTTATAACTTCTTGTGGTTGAACGTTTTCTAATAGAAGTTGCCCTTCATCGGTTGTTAAGAATAATGATTTTCCATCTGTTTCATAATGAGGTGTTTTATATTCTAGCTTCCGAATTGGATTTTCAGAAGTTTCAACGATGTTTTTTAACGGAGAATCCTCCTTATTGTAGATTAAAATTCCTCCTTTGGTAATGCTATCAATAAAAGAGCTATATTTTTCAGAATTTTCTTCGAAAGAAATGTCTGAAATTAAGGCAACTGTAGGTTGATATGAGAGAAATTTTGCCTGAAGATTGTCATTTGTTATGCTATTTTCGTTACCTTCAATCAATGCAAATTCACTATCTTCTACAATTTGAAAATTCTTTCCATCTATCTTATTTTCAATAAAATAGCTGATAGGAATATCGTGGAAATTCATTGTGTGCAACACCATTTTAAGAATGTTTTTCTTGCCTTCATTTCCTGCTATGACAACTCGAGTTTTGTTTTTAAAATATTCACGAATAAACTCAGGGTAAAAGATAGTTTTTAACCCTAAACTATTGGCTTTTAATATATCTGGGTGGATTTCTGGTAGTCCTGTACTTACAACAACAAGGTCAATTTTTGAGTTTATTTCCTCATTTTTTGATGTAACTATATCTGTTTTTGAAAGTTCAGACATTAAATTCTGTAACAAAATATCTTCATTAAATATGAAATGTACTTGCATTTTTGATGATTATAAAGAATAAAAATATTGGCAAAAGTAACTTTTATAATCTATTTTACAAAACAGGGTTTGTTATAAAAATAAACATATTGTTTTAAAGCTATTTTATTTGTGATTTTATATCTGTTTTTCAAAAAGATAACTTATTTTATGTGTTTCAATATTTTTTAAATAAAAAGAAAAGGATATGAAAATGAAATATTTACTTACGATGTGATATCCAATCACTTTTATTTTTTTTTGTTAAATTTACTTGAAATATTTTGTTTTAATGTTAATTTTTATACATTTGCTTCGCATATTAACTCAATTGGAAGCATAAAAATACTATGAAAAATTTGTGTAATTCACATAAAATCAGCATATTTTTAAGTGCTTTAGCACAGGATTTAAATAACCTAAATTATAATTTTTTCATAACATTTATCCGCTTGATGGAGAGGAATCTCTGTTGAGCGGATTTTTATTTTCTTCGAACTATAATAATGTAAAATCTATAAGATATGGCTTTTGAAAATTTAATTCAGTTATCTTTTACTGATGAGGAACTTGGTAAGATTGATGCAGCTCTTCAAACTATTGAAACTGTGCTGAAAGGCAAAACGGTGAACCTAACCTCCGATGAGCGTAGGCAGTATGGCAGTATCGCTGAACAGAACAAACTTTTTGTAAACAAATGTAAGGAGTTGATGGAGCAGTACCCACAATATGTGCCGAGTTTTTTGGATAAGGAAGAATATGACCGTGATTTTCTGGCTCGTACGCAGATTGAAACTCGTTTACAGCGACTTGAAAACCTTGTTGAACAGCTTTCGGATACCAAAGTGTTGCTTGACCACGATAATTATTTCAATTCGCTTAGTTTTTACCGAAACATTCGGTTTTTAAGTAAGGAGAATATCCCAGGGATTAAATCCATTTGGGAGGCTTTAAGTCAGTTTTTCAGGTCTGGAAAACGCACAACTAAATAATATAACTGCCAAAATAGGGTTTTTGGAGCTATAAAATGCGGTTCTGAGCTGGTAATTTGAGGTTTTGGAGCAACAAAAAGAGGTTCTGAACTGGTAAATTGAGGTTCTGAACCGAAAAAAAGAGTTTGTGACCATAATTTAGAGGTTATTTGAGAGAGTAAATACAGTTGTTAAGTGGCTAAATATGGTTCGAAACTGTAAATTTAGAGATGTTGAGTTATTAGATAAGATTTTTAGAACTGGAGTTTTCAGTATTTTAATAAAATTGTCTAAATAAGTACGTCACAAATGATATAATGAATGCTTTTTGAGTATAAAAGTTATGATGAAAGAGAAAGCTAACAAACAATTTCAAGCTATTTCAGCTATAGATATAAAGAAGTTTCTATCGAAAAGTAATCCACAACAGTTTGAAAAGATTATTATTTCAGATGATGAAAAACTAAAACGCTGTAATTATGTTTTTATTAATTACAAATATCAAAGAATTGACCGACAAGCCAAAATAGTTCGTTTTCCTTTTTATCCTGTAATACAACGAATATTTTCTTTCTTAGAAGAAAGGAAAGCTCAATTTGGACAACAATCAGACACTGTTTTAGAGGAAATATTACGAATACTCAAAAATGATTTTCGAATAACACCCGAAAATTTTAACGTAAATGAAAGAGTTTTTGATTTTCCACTTGATGTCTCCTCTATAAATGGGGAAAATAAGATTATGGATTTACAATATTCTCGTTATGTTCCAGAACAAACTTATCATAGTTTTTGTCAGCATTGTTCGGGAGAAAAATATATTCGATGCTTGGACGAAACGTGTAAAGGTAGGCACGAATGGACTTGTTCTGAGTGTAAGGGCAAAGGAGAAGTCCGTTGTGAAAAATGTAAAGGAGACAAAAAAGAGAGGTGTAGAAAGTGTAATAAATCGGGTTTTGTTCAATGTGATACTTGCTTTGGAAGTGGAAACAATGGAGATAAAAAGTGCCAGAATTGCAGGGGAAGAGGTAAAATGAGATGTCCAAAGTGTATGGGTAAAGGTGAGGTTGATTGTAGTGTTTGTAATGGTTTTGGAAAAATAGAATGTATTAAATGTGATACTACAGGAAAGATTACTTGCTCCCATTGCTATGCAGATGTCCAAAGGAGAGGTAAGATAGATTGTCCGCAATGTGATGCTCAAGGTAAAGTTGCTCAGATTGTTTTTGTTCAAACAACAGTGAATACAGCAAATGAGGAAAAAGTTATTGTGAAAAATAATTCACTTGGTGTATCTGCAGATATTATTCGAAATCATATTCCCAAGGTTTATCAGTTAGAAAAGCACTTTATTAATATCAATAACGATATTAGAGTAAGCTACGACCAGTACAGTAAGGAATATACAGATGTTTTTAGAAGGGAGATAGGTCTCCATAAAGATAGATTCCCTCTTGTAACCCAAGAGGAAGTTTATTATCAAATAGTTCCTTGTGTGAGAGTTAATTATATTCACATACTGACAAATGAAATGCATCAATTAACTATTGTTGATTTTTTTGAAAACCCCGAGATTATTCTTGAAGATGACCCAGAAAAAGTAAAACAAAGTGTAGGAAATATTATAAAAACTACGCAAAATTTGTTTGGGAGACTATTTAATACGAAAAAATTCAAGAATAGAGATGATAAATTTAAAGAAGTAGTCCTTCTTATCTATTTGGCCAAAGTTGACCAAAAAATAGTAGAAGAAGAAAAGACTTATTTTACAGAAATTATAGGAGGAATATCCGATTTTACCAACAAACAGCGTAAGAGATTATTTCATCTATTAAATACTCCAGTATTACCTGACCTTACGGAAAGGGATTTTATTTTTAGCAGTGAAGAGAAAATAAAAGAGGTTTTAGAAAGGCTGAATTACTTGGCTAATGTAGATAGAGATTTAGCTCCTAAGGAAAAGGAATTTTTGGATGAAGTAGAAAAACAACTAAAATGTAAGAAATGATGAATGTAACAGAATTTAAACCAGAAGTAGTAGAAAACTTAAATTACTATGTCTATCGGCTTATTGACCCTCGTAATAGCAAAACATTCTATGTGGGGAAAGGTAAAGGAAACCGTGTTTTTAATCACATAAAAACAGCTTTATCATTTAATGAAAAAGGGGATGACGCTGTTAGTTTGAAATATGATAAAATTAGGGAAATTCAAAAAGCAAAATTTCAGGTAAAGCACATTATTCATCGTCACGGAATGAGCGAAAATACAGCTTTTGAAGTGGAAAGTGCTTTGATTGATGCTTATGGTGAAGATGGTGAATTAACCAATTTAGTAAGAGGTCATAAGAGTGATGATTTTGGAATGATGACATCCGAACAAATAGAAGAAAAATACACTGCTGAAGAGGCTGTTTTTAAGCATAATATGATATTGATAACTATTAATAATTATAACCATGAAGTAGATGATATTTACCAAAAAGTTCGTTTTTCTTGGAAACTGAGTATTAAAAGAGCTAGAAAATCAGAGTATGTTTTAGCTGTGAAGAATGGTATTATTATAGGTGTTTTTAAGCCTTTGGAGTGGAGAGAGGCTACCAGAGAAAACTTTCCTGATTTTGATCACGAAGTCCCTGACAGAGTTGGGTTCGTTGGCGAAAGGGCTTCCAAAGAGGTACAAAATCTATATTTAAGAAAACGAGTCCCCAAAGGATTTAGTAAAAAAGGGAGTGCCAATCCCGTACGATATACGTAATATACAGCCTGAATATAGAAGGGATTAGTAAAATCATTGCCTCCAAATTGTATAACTTTTGGAGGTGTTTTTATTTACTCATCAAAAAAATCATCGTCGTCATCAATTTCATTGAGGAGATTGTCAATGGCACGGCGGTCTTTTTTAGTGGGTCGTCCTTCGCCTTTTTGTCGGTAATATTCTTGTGCGAGTTTTTGTATTTCAGCTTGTTCAAAGGCTTCTGGGGGAGTTAAATCGTGTCGGTATAAATCTACTAATTTTGCTCCAACTCTTGAAAGGGGAATATCCAAAACTTTTAACTCATAGTTAATTTGATTTTTACGAACAACAATTTTATCCCCAACGAAAACCTCTCGTGATGGTTTAACAGCCTCTCCATTAACTCGTATATGTCCTTTTTTACAGGCTTCGGTAGCGATATTTCGTGTTTTAAAATAACGTACACACCACAAGAATTTGTCAATCCTCATAAAAATCTTTGGTATTAAATATTTATAAAGTATGGTGCAAAAATAATATAATTTCGTATCTTGCACCCTCAAAAAAATATAATTTTTGTATGATAAGAAAAACTATATTAAGTATCAGTTTGTTATCAGTATTGATGGCAGTTTCTTGTAAAAAAGACGATGATAATGAGAAAAAGATAACTCCTCCTCGTGATGTAACGGAGGTACGAGACGAAAACGAGGCTTCAATCGTGTCGTATCTAAAAACACATTTCTATAAGTTTGAAAATAATGAAGTTATATTAGACACCATTGCAGGGAAGAATGCAAAAGAGGCTTCTTTGTTTGAGAAAGTTAGAAACATAGAGCTTGATGTTTATGATGTAAATAACAATAAAGTACGCCATAAGTTGTATTATTTGCTTGTACAAGAGGGCAGTGGACAAAAATCAACCGTTGCAGATTCTGTTTTCATAACTTACAGAGGACAATTGCTAAACGGAAAGGAATTCGATAGAACGATAGGTTATACAAGATCCAACTGGTGGGATTTGCTTGGCACCAGAAGTGAAAGAAATAATGGAAGTGTTATGGGATTTAGAGAGGCGGTTTCATTGTTAAAAGATTCAAAATCAGGGGTAATTCCAAACGCTGATGGAACACTAAACGTCCCAAAAGATGGTGGAGTAGGGGTCTTCTTTATACCATCGGGTGTAGCTTATTTTAGTTCGGCAACTTCAAAAATTCCTGCATATTCTCCGTTGATATTTACAATACATTTAATAAAAACCAGAAATGCAGACCACGACGGAGATAATATTCCTTCTATTAAGGAAATCAAACGTGATGATTATGGGATAGTTACATTGCCAGACTGCGATAAAGATGGCATCCCAGATTATTTGGATAAAGACAAGTGTAAATAAAAAAGTAGAATATAAAAAACACATAAGATGAGAGTTTAGCCTCTTTGTCTTATGTGTTCTTTTTTAGAAATGAGAAAACAAATTCCTAACATTATTACGCTATTAAATTTGCTTTGTGGCACAATAGCTGTTGTTTTGGCTGTTCAGAACAAACTGGATTGGGCTTTCTTTTTTGTGGCTTTAGGTATATTTTTTGATTTTTTTGATGGATTTTTTGCACGTCTTCTGAATGTAAAATCTGATTTAGGATTGCAGTTGGACTCTTTGGCGGATATGGTAACTTCAGGAGTGGTTCCTGGTGTGGGAATGTTTCAACTTCTTTCAAAGAGTAATTTTGTGCTTCAGAATAATGGTTTGTTTGCAGAAATATTTCCTTATTTTGGGTTTTTCATTACTTTGGCTTCGGCTTACAGATTGGCAAAATTTAATATTGATACCCGCCAAACAACTGGTTTTATAGGTTTACCAACCCCTGCTAATGCGTTGTTTATCCTATCTTTACCAATAATTTTACAACATCATTCTACTGATTTTCTTGAAAATATTTTGCAAAATACGTGGATTTTGGTTGGGATTACTCTCTTGAGTAGTTATATGCTGAATGCTGAAGTTCCATTATTTGCATTGAAATTTGAAGATTATTCATTTCAGAATAATAAGATAAGATATATATATTTGATAATAAGTATATTAGGCTTGTTGTCTTTTAAACTTATTGCTGTTCCTATAATTATTGTTTTCTATATTTTAATTTCTATTTTTCAGAATAAATATAGCAACAAGCTATGATTTTAAAGGTTCTATTATAGCGTGAGGCTGAAAAATATAAATTTTTCTCGTCTGTATTTCCATACATTCATAACATTTAATTCTTTTTTTGCCTTTTTGAAAAACCCTTCCATCTTGTGTGCGAAATATGGCTCCCATAGGTAATTCAAATACAAAATTTTCCATTTCCTCTTTGCCATCAAAATCTTTTAGAGCAATTGATAAAACGGGGTCAATATCACTACTTGCGGACGGATTTTTAAAATGATTGGCAACAATTCCTAATAGTTTCTGTGGAAAAATATCAGGAGAAATGAAAGGCAGCATTAACATACGAAAAGTGTATTTCCACTCGTTTCCGTGGGGTTTTATTTGTTTACTAAATTTTTCAAAAGCTACTAAATGAGCAATTTCGTGAATAAGTGTGATTAAAAAGCGATATTTGTTGCTATTAGTGTTTATGGTTATAAGATGTTGTCCGTTAGGTAGTTGTCTGTAATCTCCGTGCCTTGTTTTTCGTTCATTTACAATTTTTAGATGTATTTTATGTAGTTTGATGAGTTCAAAACAAGGTAAAACCGCATTTTCAGGTAGATATTTTGCAAGTATATGTTCCATTTTGTTACAAGAAAGACACAAAAAATTGATTAGTAGGTCATTACCAAAAACTCAAATTCAAACGGATTGAAGTTTTCAATCAAATTAGGGATAAAATCTGTACCTTGTTGTATGTAAAAATCTGAGAAATTACAATAACGTTCCTGTAATGAGTTATTTGGAAATAGCTCATTTTTCAGAAGAATGGTGCGTTGTATTTCATCAGAAAATTTTCGCTTTTGGGCTTTAAGTAATCGTTTTTCAAGATTTTCTAACCCTTTTAGTTGCTTTACTTCTTGGGCTTTGACGGCATTTTTAAAAGAAGCATCTGTTTTTTCAGCAATTAAATACAAGTCTGAAAATTGTTTTTGTAAAGCGTTCTTCTGCTGAGTGAAATCAATTGGAAAATTACTAAGTTCTTTAACTTTTTTATTTTTCAAATCTTCCGTTTTCAGAAATAAGTCCGTTATAGATATGTTCAGTTTTTTTATTTTATTGTGCTGATTTTTAGATATTAATAAAGCTGAATTTCGAAGCATCAATATTGGAAAAGGAACTTTTTCTGTATCAAAAAAACGTTTGAGTTCCAGCCAGTAAGCAATTTCTCCACCTCCGCCGATATAAGCTAAATTAGGTAAGATAACTTCCTGATACAGAGGTCGTATAATTACATTTGGAGAAAAACGTTCAGGATAATTTTCTAATTCCTCAAGAATTTCACTTTTACTAAAAAAAATGTCTGTTTGATGAACCTCAAATCCATTTTCAGAGGCAACAATGCGATTTCTACCATTATCAGTAAGGTAAAATAGATTGATTTCACGTGGATTTACCTGTACAGGATACGTTTTGTTTGTATTTTCAAGTTCTGAAATAGTTTTTGTAACTTCTTGATAAGCAGTGTTTTTGAATAAATCGTTTTTAATGTAAGGAATAAAAGATTTTTTAAGTTCGTGATGATTTCCATCTACAACTACTACGCCATATTGTTCAAACAGAGCGTTTACTAAAAAACGAGTGGCACAAGCAAGATTATTATGTTCTAAATAACTGGATTTGAATAGATTTTTTAGGAAATCAGCATTTTTTCCAACACCAATTGAACTTTCAAATACCTCAAAAACTTTTTCTAAGGAATCGGTTTTGAATGCTCCCGTCATTCCTTTTTCTGAGCTATTCCAGTACAAGCTTCGGTTTTGTAAATGAAAATGATTAATTTCTTCAAAGTCGTGGTCTTCAGTAGCCATCCAGTATATTGGAACAAAATTAAAATCAGGATATTTTTCAGAAAGAATTTTGGCTGTATTGATTGTGGAGACAATCTTGTAAATGAAATAAAGATGCCCAGTAAAAAGACTCAATTGATGTCCCGTTGTAATTGTAAATGTATTTTTTTTGCCTAAAAGCTCAATATTTTCTACTACTTTTGAAGAGGTTTTCATTTCAGAATACTGCTCTTTTATGGAATTTACCAACCGAACTCTTGCTTCATCGCTAAAGCTATTTTGCTTTTCTTCAATTTGTTTTTTGAAGTTCGAAACGCTCGGAAAGTGATTATAAAAGCTACGTAACTCCTCTTTTTCAAGTACATAGTCACTCATAAGAGAAGAAAAAAAGTGAGTTTGTTTCAACGGGATTTGGCTTACAATCATATATTTATTAATTATGTTGCAAAAATATCAAATTTATCAATACAGAGTAGTTATTTAAGAAATATTTTTACGTAAATCGAGATATTAGATATTAATTTTTAATTTTTATCAGTATGTGAAAATAAAAAACTTAAAATGTTTGTATAATTGAAAAATAAAATTACTTTTGCAAAAAAATTCAATAGAACAAAAAATTAATACCAGAGGAATTATGTATTGGACATTAGAACTTGCATCATATTTGAGCGATGCACCTTGGCCTGCAACCAAAGATGAATTAATTGATTATGCAATCAGAACTGGAGCTCCAATGGAAGTTGTTGAAAATCTTCAATCTCTTGAAGATGAAGGCGATATGTATGAGTCAATTGAAGAAATTTGGCCAGATTATCCTTCTGATGAGGATTACTTTTGGAATGAAGATGAATATTAATGCGTTTTGAATATAAAGGAAAAGTCTCTTGAAAGATAAGAGACTTTTTTGTTTTTATTAAAATCCTGAATTTTTGTCAGTTTTCATAAATATGGTACACTTATTGGGAAATTCTGGCAGAGATTCAAAAATAAATGTAGATTATTAATAATTTCGTTTTTAATTAAATATATATGAATATTGTAAATTCACTAATAAAAATTTTTGTAGGTGATAAGGCAAAGAAAGACTTAAAGACAATTCAGCCTATTGTTGAGAAAATAAAGGCTTACGCCAGTCAGTTAGAGAATATTTCTAACGATGAGCTTCGTGCAAAAACTATTGAATTTAAAGAAAAAATCAAAGGAGCAAGGGCAGAAATAGATGCCAAAATCTTTGATTTACAGCAACAAGCAAATCAAACTGAAGATATTGATAAAAAGGAAGATTTGTATACTGAAATAGATAAGTTAAATACCGAAGCATACGAAGTTTCAGAGAAAACACTCAATGAAATTTTGCCGGAAGCTTTTGCTGTTGTTAAGGAAACTTCAAAACGATTCGCTAATAATCAGACGCTTACTGTGACTGCAACTCCCTATGATAGAGAACTTTCTGCAACAAAAAGTTATGTGAGCCTTGATGAAGATAAAGCCATTTGGAAAAATTCGTGGGACGCAGCAGGTAAGGAAGTTACGTGGGATATGGTGCATTACGATGTGCAACTTATCGGAGGAATTGCTTTGCATCAAGGAAAGATCGCGGAAATGCAAACAGGTGAGGGTAAGACACTTGTAGCAACATTGCCTGTATATTTGAATGCTTTAACAGGAAATGGAGTTCACTTAGTTACTGTGAATGATTACTTAGCAAGAAGGGATAGTGCGTGGATGGCTCCGTTGTTTGAGTTTCACGGAATGCGCGTAGATTGTATTGATAATCACCGACCTAATTCCGAAGAAAGACGTAGAGCATACAATGCTGATATCACTTACGGAACAAATAACGAATTTGGTTTCGACTATTTACGTGACAATATGGCACATACTTCCGCTGATTTGGTTCAACGTGCTCATAATTATGCCATTGTCGATGAGGTGGATTCTGTGTTAGTTGATGATGCACGTACTCCGTTAATCATTTCAGGACCAACACCTAAGGGAGAATATCACGAGTTTAACGAGTTAAAACCAATTGTTTCTGATTTAGTTTCAAAACAAAGACAATATTTAACAAAAGTTCTTGCTGATGCACGTAAACTCATCGCAGAAGGAAATACAAAAGACGGAGGTTTCTTGTTGCTTCGTGTGCATCGTGGATTGCCTAAGAATAAGGCACTTATCAAGTTTTTAAGTGAAGAAGGAGTGAAGCAACTTCTTCAAAAAACTGAAAATTATTATATGCAGGATAACAATCGCGAAATGCCAAAAGTTGATGAAGAACTTTATTTCGTGATTGATGAAAAAAATAATCAAATTGAGCTGACAGACAAGGGGTTTGCTGATATTTCTTTCGATGGAGATAAAAATTTCTTTGTACTTCCTGACGTTAGTATCGAAATAACGAATATTGAAAAGCAAAACCTTCCAATTGAGGAAGAAGCTGCTTTGAAAGAAAAACTTTTCCAAGAATTTAGTGTGAAAAGTGAGCGTATTCATACACTTAATCAATTGTTGAAAGCATATACATTATTTGAAAAAGATGTTGAATATGTGGTAATTGACAATAAAGTTTTGATTGTTGATGAACAAACGGGACGTATTATGGATGGTCGCCGTTATTCTGATGGATTACATCAAGCCATTGAAGCTAAGGAAAATGTAAAAATTGAGGCAGCAACACAAACTTACGCTACAATTACGTTGCAAAATTATTTCCGTATGTACAACAAACTTTCGGGAATGACAGGTACTGCAATTACGGAAGCTGGGGAGTTTTGGGAAATTTACAAATTAGATGTAATGGAAATTCCAACAAACCGACCAATTGCACGTAAAGACCAAAACGATTTGATTTACAAAACAAAGCGTGAAAAATATAATGCTGTAATTGAGGAAGTTGTGCGTTTGTCAGAAGCGGGTCGTCCTGTGCTTATTGGTACAACATCGGTGGAGGTTTCTGAATTGCTAAGCCGAATGCTTACAATGCGTAAGATTAAGCATAACGTATTGAATGCTAAGTTACATAAAAAAGAGGCTGACATTGTGGCAGAAGCAGGGCAACCTGGTGTGGTAACAATTGCAACGAATATGGCTGGTCGTGGAACAGATATTAAACTTACGCCTGAAGTAAAGGCTGCTGGAGGTTTGGCAATTATCGGAACGGAACGCCACGATTCACGTCGAGTGGACAGACAGCTTAGAGGGCGTTCAGGTCGTCAAGGAGACCCAGGAAGTTCGCTCTTCTATGTTTCTTTGGAAGATAATCTGATGCGACTATTTGGTTCTGAGCGTATTGCTAAATTGATGGATAATTTGGGACATAAGGAAGGCGATGTGATTCAACATTCTATTATGACCAAACGTATTGAAGCCGCACAGAAAAAAGTAGAGGAAAATAACTTTGGAATTCGTAAACGTTTGCTGGAATATGACGATGTGATGAATGCTCAAAGGGAAGTGATTTACAAACGTCGTCGTCATGCTTTGGAAGGAGAACGCCTCAAAGTAGACTTGGCAAATATGATTTTTGATACTTGTGAGGTAATAGTACAGGGGAATAAAGGTGGAAATAACTACAAAAACTTTGAGTATGAGTTGATTAAATATTTTTCCTTGAAAACACAAATTACTGAGTCAGAGTTTGCAAAAACTTCAGCTAATGATTTGGTTTTCAAACTATATAAAGAAGTATTGGCTCATTATCATCAAAGAACAGAGAAAAGTGCAGAAATAGCTTTCCCTGTGATAAAAAATGTTTATGAAAATCCATCGAATACGTATGAGCGTATTGTAGTTCCTTTTACAGATGGTCAAAAAGCACTTAATATCGTTACGGACTTAAAAGAAGCTTACGAAACCAATGGTAAACAATTAATTAATGATTTTGAAAAGAATATTACTTTAGCGATTATCGATGAGGAATGGAAAATGCACTTACGCCGAATGGATGAGTTGAAACAATCAGTTCAGTTGGCAGTTCACGAGCAGAAAGATCCGCTGTTAATCTATAAATTTGAAGCCTTTGAACTTTTTAAAACGATGATTGATAAGGTAAATAAAGAAATCGTTTCGTTCTTGTTTAAAGCAGAGTTACCACAACAAACACAACCTGTGGAAGAAGCAAGGATTTCTCAAGAGCCTGAAAATTATCAAACTTCAAAAGAGGAAGTTTTAAATAGTGATGAAATAGCAAGTCGCCATCGACAAGCAATGGAGCAGACACAACAACGTCCGCAAGTGGTTGAAACCATCGTTCGTGAGCAACCTAAAATTAATAGAAATGAACGAGTTACCATTCAAAATATCCGAACAGGAGAGCGTAAAGAAATGAAATACAAACAAGCCTTACCTCTTATCGAAAAAGGAGAATGGGTAGTTTTGCCTAATAGCTAATTACATTATAGATAAAAAATAGTCCTGATTTTCAGGACTATTTTTTTGTTTTTTTATTAATAAGTAAACAATGGTCTATCTTCCATAAAGTCATTTACTTTTTCTGCGATTTCTTCTAAATGTTCATCGTTGTGGTGATTTTTAATAACTTCATCAAAAAGGTCTGCAATGATTTGCATATCATCTTCTTTCAAACCACGTGTGGTAACAGCAGCAACTCCAAGGCGAATTCCTGAAGTTACAAACGGACTTTTATCATCAAACGGAACCATATTCTTATTTGCTGTAATATCAGCTTTTACAAGTGCTTTTTCAGCATCTTTTCCGCTTATATTTTTATTTCTTAAATCAATGAGAATTAAATGATTATCTGTTCCTCCAGAAACAATATCATAACCTTTTTCGATTAAGGCTTTTGCTAAAGCTTTCGCATTTTTTTGTACTTGGATGGTGTAATGAAGAAACTCATCGGAAAGAGCTTCACCAAAGGCAACTGCTTTCGCAGCAATTATGTGCATTAACGGACCACCCTGATTTCCTGGGAAAACTGCCAAATCTACTAAAGATGACATCATTCTAGTTTCTCCTTTTGGAGTTTTTAATCCGAATGGATTTTCAAAATCTTCACCCATTAAGATAAGTCCACCACGAGGTCCACGTAAGGTTTTGTGCGTGGTAGTTGTTACGAAATGGCAATGAGGAATAGGGTCGTTTAGCAGACCTTTTGCGATAAGCCCTGCAGGGTGAGCAATATCAGCTAAAAGAAATGCTCCAACACTATCTGCAATCTCTCTAAATCGTTTAAAATCAATATTTCTCGAATAAGCAGAATATCCGGCAACAATCATTTTAGGTTTTTCTTTTTGAGCAATTTCTGCAATTTTATCGTAATTGAGCATACCTGTTTCTTTCTCAACTCCGTAAGATACAGCACGGAATATTTTCCCAGAAAAGTTCACAGGAGAGCCGTGTGTTAAATGCCCTCCGTGAGCAAGGTCTAATCCTAAAATAGTATCATCGGGTTGCAAACAGGCAGAGTAAACAGCAGCATTAGCTTGTGAGCCGCTGTGAGGTTGTACATTGGCATATTCTGCACCAAAGAGTATTTTAGCTCTGTCGATAGCAAGTTGTTCTACTTCGTCAACTACTTCACAGCCACCATAATAGCGACGACCTGGATATCCTTCGGCATATTTGTTTGTTAGAACGGAACCTGCAGCTTCCATTACTTGTGGGCTTACAAAGTTTTCAGAAGCAATAAGCTCAATTCCACGTAGTTGTCTTTCTTTTTCGTCTTCAATTAATTCAAAAATGTGTTTGTCTCGTAACATATGGTCTCAAATTGTTTATATTATCCCCCAAAGGTAGTCTTTTTTGTAATATTTTGATGTGTTTTTTAGGAAAAGTTTTCTCAGTTATTTTACTTGTATGATTTATAAAGAAATAAATTATTTGTAGTTTCATTTTTGAAATATTTTCATCAAAAATTTTATTTATATTCTGCAAAATAATATATTTGTTTCCTCAATTGTGGTAGCTATAAATTGTAAGATATATGTTTGAGAGTTCAGTTTCACCAGTGCTTCAAACTTGGATTGATGTTTCGGAAGACTCTGATTTTCCAATTCAAAATATTCCTTTTGGAGTTTTTTTAACCCCTGATGATGTTGTTACCATTGGGACGAGGATAGGCAACACAGCAGTTGATTTGGGAGCAATGCATCGTTTGGGATATTTCAAAGGAATTGCCTTAGCTGATGATATTTTCTCTCAAGATTGTTTGAATGATTTTATCTCAGATGGAAAGAAAACTTGGCGTTTGGTCAGAAATCGTATTGCTGAAATATTCGATGTGAACAATCCTTCCTTAAGAGATAACGAAAGGCATCGCAAGATAATTTTATTCAATTTAGATGAAATTGAAATGCAGTTACCTGTGCGAATAGGGGATTATACGAACTTTTATTCGAGCGAGAATCAGATGTCTTATATGGAGAATTTGAAAAAAATTAATCAATATGAAGATTTTTTAGTTTCTCCACTTAGTTTTCCTTTGGGATACCACGGCAGAAGCTCTTCCATCGTGCCTTCAGGAATTCCAATTCATCGTCCATACGGGCAAATTCTTCCAAAAGATGCTTCGAAATTAGAGCTTTTGCCATCGAATGAAGTTGATTTTGAGCTGGAAATGGCATTCATAACCACAGATGCAAACGTTTTGGGAGAAAGCATTCCTATTGAGGAGGCTGATGAATATATCTTTGGGATGGTAATTTTTAATAATTGGAGTGCGAGAGATATTCAGAAATGGGAACGAACACAGCCAACTTCTTCATTTTTAGCGAAAAATTTTGCTTCGTCTATTTCTCCTTGGATAGTTACAATAGATGCTTTGGCTCCATTCAAAGTTAGAAAGGAAAAACAAATTCCTGAGCCTCTTCCATATCTTCAAAAGGAGAAAAATTATACGTATGACATTCATTTAGAGGTGTTTTTGACAACTTCGGAAGGAAGTACAACGATGATTTCAAAAACAAATTATCTGAACACTTTTTGGACGATGGAACAACAACTTACACATCATACCATCAGCGGTTGTAAGGTGAATAGTGGTGACTTGATGTCAAGCGGAGCTATTTCTGGAAACACAGATGAAAGTGGTAGTTCCTTGCTCGAAATTACACAGGGAGGAACTAAAAAAAATGTACTGAATAATGGTGTTGAACGTACGTATCTTAAAGATAATGACATAATTACAATAAAAGGTTACTGCCAAAAACACAATCTTCGTATTGGATTTGGAGAAGTAAGTAATATGCTTTTGAAACCTTGGATAAAAAATGTAAGATAAACACTTGAGAATTATAAATAACTGAAAAACAAAAGAAATTAGTAAATATTATTTTTTTGTTTTTTGAACTACTAAATAAAAATTTTTATGATACAATCTATGACTGGCTTTGGTAAAAGTGTTGTTTCACTTGCCGATAAGCACGTAAGTATAGAAATTAAGTCATTGAATAGCAAGAGTATAGATATTAATACTCGTATTCCTTTGATATACAGAGAGAAAGAGCTTGAGTTTCGTAAAATCCTTGCAGATGAATTGCAACGAGGCAAGGTGGATTTTAGTATTTTTGTTGAGAATACGAACTCCCAGACTTCTGTTAAAATTAATGAAAATGTTGTGAAATCATACATTGCACAGATGAAAAATATAGTTGATGGTGACACAACAGAACTCCTGAAAATGGCTGTACGTATGCCAGATGCTTTGCAAACTTCCGTTGAGAATATTTCTTCTGATGAGTTTGAAACTATATTTAAGCATATTTTGTTGGCAATCAATGATTTGAAAAAATTCAGAACTGAAGAAGGCTTTGTGCTTAAAGAGGATTTTACTCTCAGAATACAAAACATTCGAGACTTACTTAAAGATGTAGAGGCCTTAGATTCAGAACGTTTGATACTCGTTCGTGAGCGTTTGGAGAAAGCCATTGCTGAAATTCGCAATGTAGATGCTAATCGTTTTGAGCAAGAGTTAATTTTTTATCTGGAAAAATTGGATATTACGGAGGAAAAAATTCGATTGAAAAATCATCTGAATTATTTTATTGAAACACTAAATTCAGGAGAATCCAATGGACGAAAATTAAGTTTTATTGCTCAAGAGATTGGAAGAGAAGTAAATACATTAGGTTCAAAAGCTAATTTTTCACCGATGCAACAGGTTGTTGTACAAATGAAGGATGAACTCGAAAAGATTAAAGAGCAAGTTTCCAACGTTCTGTAATTTAGCATTATATTTTACAATTTTCTATTAAGATGAATAAATTAATCATATTTTCTGCTCCCTCTGGTAGTGGTAAATCGACCATTGTACAACATTTATTATCACTCGAAAAATTAAACTTAGCATTCTCTATATCAGCTACTTCAAGAGCTCCCAGAGGAAAGGAACAACATGGGAAAGAGTATTATTTTCTTTCTATAGATGAATTTAAAGAACGCATCGCTTCGGGTGATTTTTTGGAGTGGGAGGAAGTTTATGCAGGAAATTTTTATGGAACTTTGAAAACAGAGGTAGAACGATTATGGTCGTTAGGTAAAGCCGTTGTTTTTGATATTGATGTGGTTGGAGGATTGCGAATTAAAGAGGAATTTCCCGATCGGAGTTTGGCTATTTTTGTAAAACCACCAAGTATTGAAGAACTGGAGAAAAGATTACGAAATCGGCAAACTGAAAGTGAAGATAAAATAAAAATGAGATTGGATAAGGCTTCACAGGAATTGGCTCAGGCTGAAAAGTTTGATGTAATAATCGAAAATGATGACTTGCAGAAAGCCTTACAAGAGGCTGAAAACGTGGTAAGTGAATTTTTAAAATCAACATAGACTGCAATGGGTAAAAAACAAGTAGGATTGTTTTTTGGGTCTTTTAATCCGATTCATATTGGTCATTTAATCATCGCAAATCACTTAGTAGAACACAGCACGATGGATGAACTTTGGTTTGTGGTTACTCCTCAAAATCCTTTTAAAGAGAAACATTCATTATTAGATAATTACAGTCGTTTTGAGATGGTTCATAGGGCTGTTGAGGAGTATGAAAAGTTGCGTCCTTCTGATATAGAATTTCATTTGTCTCAACCTAATTACACGGTAAATACATTAGCTTATCTCGAGGAAAAATATCCTACATTCGATTTTGCTTTGATAATGGGGGAGGATAATCTCAAAAGTTTTCATAAATGGAAGAATTATGAGCATATTTTGAGAAATTACTCTATTTTTGTGTATCCCCGTATTTCTGAAGGAAATATTCCAGAAGAGTTTGAAAATCATTCAAATATAATAAAAATAAATGCTCCCATAATTGAGTTATCGGCAACCTTTATCCGAAATGAAATTAAGGAAAAAAGAAATGTACGTCCGTTATTGGCTCCAAAAGTTTGGCAATATATAGACCAAATGGGGTTTTATGAGAAATAAAAATTCAGAAGAAAATAAGTGATTTTTTTGTTTTTTTTATATTTGTTCTTTAATAATTTAAAATTAGAAGTATGAAAAAATGTGTATTAGCTTGTTTTTTCTTGTTTGTTTTTTCTTGTTTGTTTTTGTTTCTGCACTAAAGGCACAGAGTGTTGTTGGTCGTTGGAAAACCATTGATGATGAGACAGGTAAAGAAAAATCAATAGTTGAGATTTACGAGAAAAATGGTTTGGTTTACGGTAAACTTGTAGAACTTCTGGAAGAAAAAAATAAAAATGCTATCTGTTCAGCTTGTTCAGGAAGTAACAAAAATAAACCTTATTTAGGATTAGTTATTATTACTGGTTTGAAGAAAGATGGAGATGAATGGAGTGGAGGAAAAATTTTAGATCCCAAAACAGGAAAAGAATACAAATGCAATATGGCATTAGAAAATTCTGACAAATTGAAAGTGAGGGGATATTTGGGAATTTCTCTCATAGGGAGAACACAATATTGGCAAAGAGTTCGATAGAGAAGACAACATATTAAAATGAAAAATCCGAAGTTAAAGCTTCGGATTTTTTTATGTTTTTCAATATTATTTACTCATAAAATATACGAGCAAAATTATACCAATGATAATCCTGTAATACCCCCAAATTTTAAATCCATATTTAGTTAGTAAATGTATGAAAGATTTGACGGCGATCATTGCAACAATGAAGGCAACAAGGTTTCCAATGATGAAAATTAAAATATTTTGTTCAGAAGCTAAAATCATTTCGTAACCTTTTTGTTTTATGGTTTCAGTTCCCCAATCTTTAAGAAAAATGGAATAAACCGTGACAGCAAGCATCGTAGGTACGGCAAGGAAAAAAGAAAATTCAGCAGCAGCTTTTCGGCTTAATCCTTGTGTCATACCACCAATGATTGATGCAGCTGAGCGTGAAGTACCTGGCATCATAGCTAAACATTGCCAAAATCCAATGATGACTGATTTCTTTATTGAAATTTCTTTTTCATTAGTTATTTTAGGATTTTTAAACCAATTGTCAGCAAAAAGGAGAATTATACCTCCTAAAATTAATACGATTGAAATTGCAATTTGATTACCAAGAACAGCTTCTATCTTGTCATCAAACAATTTTCCTAGTATAAGTGCAGGGATTACGGCACAAATTAGCTTAATGTAAAAATTTAAGTTTGAAAAATCAAAAAATTTCTTCCAATACAACACAACTACCGAAAGAATAGCCCCAAACTGAATGGAAACTTGAAACATTTTCAGAAATTCAGATTCTTCAATGCCAAGTAAAGAGGCTGTAAAACCCATATGAGCAGTAGAAGAAATTGGTAAGTATTCTGTAAGTCCCTCAATAATAGCAATTATGATAGCTTCAATTGTGTTCATTATTTTTTAGATTTATTAGGATTTAATAAGATGGCATAAACTTCAACAGCAAAACCCAACAGAACTAGGGTAGGAGCTAAATGAATGCGTCTGAAACTAAAGATAGAAGCATCAAAAACATTGGGATCATCGCTTCCTCCTCCACTCATCAATATAAATCCTAATGCAATGATAGCTAATCCAATAAGCATAAAAATGTAATTTTTCCTTCCAAAAATTAATGTCGAATGATGTTTATTCATAACGATTTAGTATGTTTTATTTTATCAGTAATAAAGGTCGTTAGTATTCAAATTTAGGAATCGTTGGGCAGCAAAAAAGGTACTTATCCAACTAATCAATATCCCTATGATGAAGATAATTGAAAAAACAATAATCATATCATTAGTACTTGAAAATATCTCAAATTCAGCGGATATTGAACCAATGTATGTTAAACAACCATAAAGAAGTAGTATGGCAAGAATTGCACTTAAAATTCCTAAACGGATGTTTGTTAAAATGAAAGGTCTTCGGATAAATCCGCGAGTAGCTCCTACAAGTTGCATCGTTTTGATAATGAATCGTTTGGAATATATCGACAAACGAATAGAAGAATTTATAAGGAGAATGGCTATAAAAGTGAACAAACTGCTGAAAATCAGAAGTATTATTCCAATTCTGTTTACATTCTCGTGAATAAGTGTAATCAAAGATTTGTCGTAAACTACCTCAGAAACAAACGAATTTTGAGATAATTCTTTTTCGAGTTCTTTCATTCTTTCAGGTTCTGCAAATTCGGCTTTTAAGCTTAAATCAATGGAATTTTGTAGCGGATTATCACCAATAAAAGTAACAAAATCTTCGCCAATTTCTTCACTAAAAGTTTCTGCAGCAATTTCTTTTGGTATGAATTTCAATGATTTAACATATTCTGTGATGGAAAGCGTTTTTTGTAATTGTTCAATATCAGCCTCTTTAGCATCGTCTTTCAAAAAAATTGTCATAGAAACTTGCTCCTTAAAGTAATTTGCCAATCGTTTTGAACTCAAAATTAAAAATCCTAAAGTACCTAATAAAAATAATACCAAAGTGATACTTATTATCACTGAAAAATAAGAAGTTATTAATCTTCGTCTGTTAAATTTTTCGATTGATTGTGCCAATTTCTAATATTTTTCAAAATAATTCCGTAAAGGTATAAAAAAGTTAGGAAAATGCAATAGGAAGTTATAAAAATTGATGATTAAATACTTTTTGATATTTAATCTTAGTTTTGTAAATATCTAAAAAAGAGACAATTTAGAAATGAAGATTTGTGATTTCGTTTCTAAATTGTCTCAAAAAATATAAACTCTGTTACTTAGTTATTTGCATTCAAATCTTTTAAAACATTCACAGCTTCATCAATGTAAACATCTTGCTGTAAGGTTTCGTGCCAACGGTCACGACGTAATTTTAAATCTTCATTTCCTTGAATTTTGGCTTCTTCTGAAGGAAGAGACACAAATTTTAGATTTGACTTGTAATCTGAAATGGCTTTAAATCGTTTAGCTTCTTCCTCATCTTTTTCAATAATTTTTTTATAAGCTTCGTGATTTAGAGGGAAAATATTTTTATCTTGTTGTTGTTTTACCCATTTAGCATTTTCATCAATGAGTTTTAAATGAGCATTTTCACTGATTCTTTTGTTACTATTTTGGATAGCTTTCTCGAAGTTTTTTTGATTTTCCCAAGATTCAAATTTAACTGCATCAATTTTATCCCATTTCATTGCATTAGTTAGGTCGCGTTCTCCAACATCAATGTATTTGTATTTATCTGGAACAACAATGTCACTTTTAACTCCTTCCAATTGAGTAGAACCTCCGTTGATACGATAGAACTTTTGAATTGTGTACTTTAAGGCTCCTAAATCTCCAAATGAATTTTGACGAACATAATTATTCAAATCTTCAAAACTCTGAACGGTACCTTTTCCGAATGTTTGTTTTCCTCCGATTACGATAGCTCTTTTGTAATCTTGCATAGCAGCTGCCAAAATTTCAGAAGCTGAAGCTGACAATTCATTAACAAGAATAACTAGTGACCCATTCCATTGGATACGAGAGTCTGTGTCTGATAAAACATCAATACGACCACGAGGTGATTTCACCTGAACAATAGGTCCATTTTTGATGAATAAACCACCGAGTTCAACCACGGCTTTTAATGAACCTCCTCCGTTGTTTCTCAGGTCAATAATTAAGCCATCAATATTTTCTTTTTTAAGTTTTTCAATTTCTAAAGCCACATCTGAAGCTGCATTTCTTTCCTTATGGTTTTTGAAATCAATGTAAAACTTAGGCAAATTAATAATACCATATTTTTTGTCACCATCTTCAATGATTGCGGCTTTTGCAAATGTTTCTTCTAATTCTACCATATCACGAACGATTGGTACAACTTCAATGGTTCCATCAACACGCTTCACAGTAAGGCGAACCTCAGTCCCTTTAGGACCTTTTATCAATTTTATAGCATCATCTAATCGCATACCTACAATATCCACAGGTTCTTCATCTCCTTGTGCTACTTTTAAAATATGGTCGCCAACTTCCAAAAGTTTTCCTTTCCAAACTGGACCACCAAGCATTATCCCTGTGATGCGAATACCATCTGCTTTCTTTTGTAGTTGAGCTCCAATACCTTCAAATTTTCCTGACATATCACGGTCGAAATTATCTTTGATATCAGGAGCCATATAAGTAGTATGTGGGTCGAAAGTTTCAGTCATTGAATTAACATAAACACTGAACCATTCTTCCTTAACCGTGTCATTGAGGAAAGAAAAAAGTTCAAGAAGTGTTTTTTCAGAAGTTTCAATAGCTTCTTTTTGTAATTCTTTTTCTGACTTTACTTTGTAGTTGGCATCTTTTTCTTTTTTGTTTTTTTCCTCTTTTTCTTTTGTTATGTAATTAGAAAGAATTGAAAACGTGATAATTTGTTCCCAACGTTTTTGTAGTTCAGCCTTATTTTTCACATATGGAATCTTCTCAAAATCAGTATTGATAGTTTCCTTTGATGAAAAGTTGAAAGGCTTTTTGAAAATATCTTTTGTAATATCCTGAGCTTCTTTCATTCTTTGTGTTAGTCTGTTGTAAGTCAGGTTAAAGAATGTAAGGTCATCATTTTTTAAATCATCGTCCAAACGAGTTTCATATTTTTTGAATTCGTTAATATCTGATTGTAAAAAATAACGTTTTTGGCTATCCAAATGCTCAATGTAATTTTTGTACATTTGTTTGGAAAAGTCATCATTAACATCAATAGGATTGAAATGTTTGTTTGTAAGAATGTGTTGGATAATTTCCACCAGAAGTTTGTCCTTTTCTGGGTCATCGAATTTTTTGCTCACGAAACTGCACGAAGCAAAGGAGACAAATAATAGTGTAAGTGATATTGAAAAATTTCTCATTGTGAAATAAATACTTTAAAGATTGATACATTAAATAATAATCACTATTTTTAATAAAAAAATATGGATTTTGAAAGCAAAATCAATGCCACATTTAATTAAAGAGGCAAACTTACGTAAAAAAAATCAATTTTTTGCATATAATCAGATAAATAAGTTGATAAGTCTTTTTTGCTGAATTAGTTAAGAAATATCTTTTTGAAAAGTTCATTATCAATCTTCTGATTATTAGATGCTTATTTTGAAGAGTGATTTTTTCCTGCAAAGGAATCAAGAGGGTTGTGCTTTTTTGTTAAAAGTTTGCCATTTCATTCAAAATCTGTACTTTTGGACAAAAATTTTCAAAATATGTCAGTTGAAGTAAGGGAATTAACACGACAATATGGAAGTCAAATTGCTGTAAATCAAATCAGTTTTAATTTGAAGAAAGGAGAAATAACAGGTTTTTTAGGACCAAACGGAGCTGGAAAATCTACAACAATGAAAATGATTACAGGTTCGTTAATCCCAACAAAAGGAGAAATAACAATTGATGGGGTTAATATGCTGAAAACACCTATATTGGCTCAGAAAAAAATAGGATATCTGCCAGAACATAATCCGTTGTATTTGGAAATGTATGTGCGTGAATATCTATCCTTTATGGCTGATTTGTACGGGAAGATCCCCCGAAGTAGAGTAGAGAAAGTGATTGAAATCACAGGACTTACGCCTGAAAGTAATAAAAAAATTGAGCAACTTTCGAAAGGTTATCGCCAACGTGTGGGACTTGCTTCTGCATTAATTCACGACCCAGAAATTTTAATTCTCGATGAACCAACTACGGGACTTGACCCCAATCAACTGGTTGAAATTAGGAGTATTATAAAAGAATTAGGGCGAAATAAAATAGTTTTACTTTCATCGCATATTATGCAAGAGGTTCAAGCAATTTGTGATAGGGTTATTGTTTTGAACAAAGGAAATATCGTTTTAGACAAAAAGATGTCGGAACTTCAAGGAAAAGAGCAAGTTATAGAGGTAGCATTCGATTTCAGAGTAGAAGAACGTCTTTTGAAGCAAATTCCAAATGTAAAGTCAGTTGTTAACGAATTTGAGTTTTTGTACAATATTTCATTTGATACAGAAACAGATATGCGTCCTGCTGTATTTGATTTTGCAAAAGAAAATGGACTTAAAATATTGCAAATCAATTATAGGCATAAAACTTTGGAACAATTATTTACAGAATTAACAAAGTAAGAAATTTACTTTTTAGTTTGGTATGTTCCAAAAACAAAATTAGAATCTACCAACTTATTACCTTCAGAATTCAATATCACTAAGTCAGTAATGGTTATAAGATGGTCATAACGAACCACTTCTTGTGTAGTTTCATTCAAAATCGGTTTGGTTACGATTGATATTTTTCCTCCAGTGGCTTCAAACTGAGATATAACAGAAGGTGATGCAGGTGGGTAACTTCCGCAGAAATACGAGGTGTTTACAGCATCACTAAAAGTTCTGTAATATAGTTTGTAATCGTTTGAGATAATACCAGATAGATTATTTTCTTCGTTTTTTAGAACTCCTTTTGGCAGTTCTAAAACTAATGCCTGTTTTGAGTTGTACTTGAATAGGAATGTAGCAGTTGTATCACTTGTACAAGACAAAACATTGGAATTATCAAAAGAGATGGTTTCCACTTCCAAATCTCCATCGTTACAAGCAATTAGGCATAAAGCTAAAATAAAACTCAAAAAAAGCACTTTTCTTTTCATCATTTTTAATTTTTTTGCAAAAGTAAAAAATAATCTTAATGGGTAAAGAAAATTTTATTTTAAAAATGATTGTTAATGATTTTTGGTTTGAACTTTTATGTCATTTCAAGAAACTATTTTTTAAAACAAAATCCCTCCCAGAAAATTATTATTGCATTTAATTATGAGAGGGATTTATTTTTTTTCTATTTTTCCGCAACTAATTCTGCAATTTTTACGATAACCTGAGTGGCTTTTTCTAAACTTTGTACAGGAACATATTCAAACTTTCCGTGGAAGTTGTGCCCACCTGCAAAAATATTCGGACAAGGTAATCCCATATAACTTAGTTGCGAACCATCTGTTCCACCTCGTATTGGCTTGATAATCGGGTTGATACCTAATTCTTTCATTGCTCTTTCCGCAACTTCTACAATATGGAAAACAGGTTCTATTTTTTCTCTCATATTAAAGTATTGGTCTTTAACCTCTATCGAAACTGCATTAGCATATTCTTTATTTAATTCATTTACAATTTGTTGTACAGTTTCTTTGCGTTTTTCGAATAGTTTTCGGTCGTGATCACGTATAATCAATTGAACCACTGTGTTTTCTATATCTCCTGCGATATCAGTGATGTGATAGAAGCCTTCGCGTCCGCTGGTACGTTGCGGAATTTCATTTTCTGGTAATGCGCTAATGAATTGATTAGCAATTAGTAATGAATTAATCATTTTGTTTTTAGCATAACCAGGGTGAACGCTTTTTCCTTTGAAATGTACTTTAGCACCCGCAGCATTAAAACTTTCGTATTCTAATTCACCAATTTGGCTTCCATCCATTGTATAAGCCCAATCTGCACCAAATTTTTCTACATCAAATTTATGTGCTCCACGACCTATTTCTTCATCAGGAGTAAATCCTACTCTAATTTTTCCGTGCTTAATTTCAGGATGTTGTATTAAATATTCCATTGCTGTAACAATTTCAGCAATTCCAGCTTTATCATCAGCTCCCAAAAGTGTTGTACCATCAGTGGTAATAATGGTTTGTCCTTTGTACAGAAGTAAATCTTCAAAGTAAGAAGGAGAAAGTATTATGTTTTTTTCTTTGTTTAGGACGATGTCTCCTCCGTCGTAATTTTCAACAAATTGTGGATTGACATTTTCTCCCGAAAAATCAGGTGAAGTGTCAAAGTGAGCGATAAATCCGACGGTAGGAACTTCATAATCAACATTAGAAGGAAGTGTAGCCATTACATATGAATTTTCGTCAATTGTAACATCTTCTAAACCAATAGATTTTAATTCTTCCACTAATAAACGAGCCAAATTCCATTGTTTATCAGTACTTGGAGTAGTCTGGCTTTCAGGGTCAGACTGTGTGTCCGTTTTTATATACGTTATGAAACGTTCTACTAATTTTTGCATAATATTTTTGAGTATTTTGATTATAAAATTAACGCCCAAAGATATAAAAAATTGTGAAATTTAGCATTTAAAAAATTAAAAAATCAATTGAAGTTTCAGCGTTTTTTTCTATATTCGCACCAAATTACTATTTACAATGAACTTAACTTCAGAAAATATACTATTAATAGGCTCTTTGTTGTTGTTAGTCAGTTTAGTGGCAGGTAAAACATCTTACAGATTTGGTGTTCCAACATTGATTTTATTCTTAGGAGTGGGAATGCTCGCTGGTACTGATGGGATATTAAAAATTCAGTTTAATGATCCTAAATTAGCCCAATTTATAGGTATTATTTCACTAAATTTTATCTTGTTTTCTGGAGGTTTAGAAACTCGTTGGAAGTCGGTAAAACCTATTCTTTTTCAAGGGATTATGCTCTCAACGTTAGGCGTTTTGTTAACGGCGGTCAGTTTGGGGCTTTTTGTATGGTATATTACTGATTTTACGTTATTTGAAAGTCTTTTGTTAGGTTCAATCGTCTCTTCAACTGATGCAGCAGCTGTATTCTCTATATTACGCTCTAAAAATTTGGATTTAAAGTTTAATCTTCGTCCAACTCTGGAGTTTGAAAGTGGAAGTAACGACCCGATGGCTTATGTACTGACAACCACATTTTTAGGCCTAGTTCAAATTCCCGAGCAATCTGTTTGGATGGTTATTCTCGTGTTTTTACGTCAGATTATTTTGGGAGGTGTTCTTGGTTTTGTTTTTGGGAAACTTAGTAAGTTGATTTTCAATAGAATACAATTGGGCTTTGAAGGGCTATATCCTGTACTAGCAATCGCTTTGATGTTTATAACTTTTTCAGGAACTGAAGCACTTGGCGGAAATGGATTTTTAGCAATTTACATATGTTCGGTTTTTCTTGGAAATCAGAACTTTATACACAAAGGAAGTGTTCTAAAAGTATTTGACGGATTGGCTTGGTTAATGCAAATCGTTCTGTTCTTAACTTTGGGTCTTTTGGTCGTTCCAACAGAAATAATTCCTTTAGCTGGTTTAGGACTTTTAATATCAGTATTTCTGATTTTGGTAGCCCGACCTTTAAGCGTATTTTTAAGTACGATTCCTTTCAGAATGTGCTTTGCTCGACGTTCTTATATATCGTGGGTTGGGCTACGAGGAGCTGTACCAATTGTATTTGCAACGTACCCGCTTTTGGCAGAAATAGATAAAGCTCACATCATTTTTAATATTGTATTTTTCATTTCTGTAACTTCGGTTTTGATTCAGGGAACAACACTTTCGGTGGTTGCGAAGTGGTTGAATATAGCTTCTGTTCAGCAAGATGTTGAAAATGATGAAAATCCTGCTGATGCAATCATTCGTGAACATCCAAAGGCTGTGATGCAAGAAATTTTAATACCTGCCGATAATCACATTATAGGCAAGAAAATAGTTGAACTTGAGTTCCCTAAAAATGCGATTATTGCAATGATAAAACGAGATGAAAAATATATAACGCCCAATGGTTCAACTAAAATAAATCCTAACGATATGCTTATTGTTATTTCTGATAATGAGTTGGCTATGACAGAGGTGTATGATATGTTAGAAATCGTTAGTGAATAGATTTTTTTCTTTATTTACATAAAAGGAGAAGTCAGCCGTAATATTTTCTCAGCCAATTGCTTGTATTTTGGTCTTTTTTCCCATTTTTCCAATGTGAGAGTTTCAGCGTCAAGAAGGTCTTCGTAAAAAGTTTCTCGCAATTGAAGAGCAATATCTTGGTTGTAAATAAGTGCAGATACTTCGAAATTGAGGTCGAAACTTCGTGCGTCTAAGTTGGCGGTACCCACTGAAGCCCATTTGCCATCAATTACAAAAGTTTTTGAATGAACAAATCCTTTTTTGTAGAGATAAATTTTCACTCCTGCTCTTAATAATTCCTCAAGAAATGACTGAGAAGTGATATTCACTAAGAAGGAATCTCCTTCTTTGGGAAGCAATAATTTAACTGATATCCCGCTAAGTGAGGCTATAATAAGAGCTTCTTGCAGAGAAGTATCAGGAATATAATAAGGTGTAGTTAAAAGAATTTCCTCTTTAGCTGAATAGATAGCCTGAATTGTTGTGTAAAGAATTGTAGGTAAGTCAGAATCAGGACCACTATAGGCAATTTGAGCATAATAATTTTTTGATAAATTTGAAAAATCAGTTGGGAAATATGTTGGTTGTATTGTTATGTTTTCATTACTACAGAAGTTCCAATCCGATAAGAAAACCATCTGTAATGAAAGAGACGTAACTCCTTTTATCATCAAGTGAGTATCACGCCAATAAAGTTCATTTTTTGCCGAATTGATGTACTTGTCACTAACATTAATTCCTCCCACGAAAGAAGTTTTTCCATCAATAACTACAATTTTCCGGTGGTTGCGATAGTTTATTCTATTAGCAAAATAAATAAAATTAATTTTATGGAACGGGAATACTTGTACTCCGTTTTCTTTCAGTTCTTTAACAATGTTTTTACGAATGCTTCTGCTTCCAAAATCATCGTAAATGAAACGGACTTCAACTCCCTGACGAGCCTTTTCTATCAATATTTCTTTTACCTGATTTCCAATTGTATCATTTTCATAAATGTAATATTCAATATGTATGTGTGATTTTGCATTTCGCATTTCACGAAGTAACACAGGGAAAAGATTTTCTCCATTATTTAAAATCTCTATTGAACTATTTGGAGCTACAAAAGTTTGTTCTGTTTGTGAAAGAAATCGGATAATTTCCATATTCTCACTCAAAGAAGGCTGTTCCAGATGATTTTTTCTAAGAATTTCGATTTTTGTTTCTAATTCGCTGCGAAAAAATTGGTCTATTTCTAGTTTTTTGTTATAAATTTTATGTCTTCTGTAGTTAATTCCGAAAGAAAAATAAAAAACTATACCTAAAACAGGTATAAAAATAACTAAAAGCAGATATGCTAACGTTTTGCTTACTGAACGTGTGTCCCAAATAATCCGAAGACAAACAGCAATTAGTAAAATAATGTATACGATTTGAATGAAAGCCAAGAAACTCATCTCAATGATATTTACAATTTTAGTTAAATAAGTTGGTTACAAAGCTACAAAATAAAATAAATTTTATCAAATAAAAGAAGTTTAATTTATTTATAATCAAAATTTTAATTGAATTTCAGAAAGAAAATAAATTAAAAAATTACATATTAACTTGTTGATTAAATATTTTTCCATACATTTGCAACTTCAAAAACTAGTACATAATAATCATTAAATAATATTGGAATGTATTTAACAAAAGAAGTAAAAGCAGAAATTTTTAAAAAACACGGTGGTTCAGAAACCAACACAGGTTCAGCAGAAGGGCAAATTGCCTTATTCACTTTCAGAATTAATCACTTAACAGAACACTTAAAAAGAAATAGAAAAGATTTCAATACGGAGCGTTCATTGGTGAAATTAGTAGGTAAACGTAGAAGTTTACTAGACTATCTGAAAACAAATGATATTGAGAGATATCGTGCAATTATCAAAGAATTAGGTATTCGAAAATAATCAAAAAGGGGCTTTTTGCCTCTTTTTTTAGTTATTACCAAAAATAAAAGTATTTCTTCTTAGGAAAATTTGAACTAAATTATTTAATAAGCCGTTGGTACAAACCAACCATTGGGAAGCCCAAACAACAACACAACGCCTAATGTTTAATTAAAAAATAACAAAATGATTCCAGAAGTTAAAAAAGAAATTATTGATTTAGGCGACGGAAGAACCATTTCCATTGAAACTGGAAAATTAGCGAAACAGGCAGATGGTTCAGTTGTTGTACGTATGGGAAATGCAATGTTGTTGGCAACAGTGGTTTCCGCAAGAGAAATTAACCCTGAAACTGATTTTTTACCACTAACGGTAGATTATCGCGAAAAATTTGCTGCTGCGGGGCGTTTCCCTGGCGGATTTTTCAAGCGTGAGGCACGTCCCAGTGACCAAGAAGTGCTAACAATGCGTTTGGTCGATAGGGTGTTACGTCCGTTATTCCCTAAAGATTATCACGCTGAAACTCAAGTGATGATTCAGCTAATGTCGCACGATGATAATGTAATGCCTGATGCTTTGGCAGGATTGGCGGCTTCGGCTTGTATCGCTGTGTCGGATATTCCTTTTGACGGACCAATTTCAGAGGTTCGTGTAGCACGAATTGATGGTAAATTTATCATAAATCCTAACAGAGAGCAACTTGCACAATCTGATATGGATATTATGGTAGGTGCTTCCAAAGATTTCGTGGCAATGGTGGAAGGAGAAATGGATGAGGTTTCTGAAAAAGATATGGCGGAGGCTATCAAATTTGCTCACGAAGCCATCAAACTTCAAATTGATGCTCAAATCCGTTTGGCGGAAAAAGTAGGTAAAACTGAAAAACGTACTTATGAGCCAGAGATTGAAAATGAAGAAGTTGAGCAAAAAGTGTATGGTTTGGCATATCCAAAATGTTATGCTATAGCCAAAGAAAATACTTCAAAACAAGAGCGTGGTGAAAAATTTGCTGCTGTAAAAGAGGAGTGTTTGGCGTTATTCTCTGAAGAAGAGCAAGAAGAGTTTGCACCCTTCATCAGTAAATATTTTGGAAAAGCTCAAAAAGAGGCGGTTAGAAATCTTATTTTAGATGAAAATATCCGTTTGGACGGACGAAATACTACTCAAATTCGTCCTATTTGGTGCGAGATAGATTATTTACCATCAGCTCACGGTTCTTCTATTTTTACACGTGGTGAAACTCAGTCACTTACAACAGTAACTTTGGGAACTTCTCGTGAGGCAAATGTAATCGACTTGCCAACAGAACAGGGCGAAGAACGTTTCTACTTACATTATAACTTTCCACCATTTTCAACAGGTGAGGCTCGTCCGCTTAGAGGAACTTCCCGGAGAGAAATTGGTCACGGAAACTTGGCACAACGTGCCTTAAAACGAATGATTCCTGCGGATTGCCCTTACACGGTTCGTGTAGTTTCTGAAATTTTAGAGTCGAATGGTTCTTCATCAATGGCTACGGTATGTGCTGGAACTCTGGCGCTTATGGATGCTGGTGTACAAATGACCAAACCTGTATCAGGAATTGCAATGGGCTTGATTACCGATGGTGAAAAATATGCAGTGCTTTCTGATATTTTGGGAGACGAAGACCATTTGGGGGATATGGATTTCAAAGTAACTGGAACTAAAGATGGTATAACAGCTTGTCAGATGGATATCAAAATCAAAGGATTAACGTATGAAATTCTGGAAAAAGCCTTAGAACAAGCTCGTGAAGGACGTCTGCACATTTTAGGTAAAATTACTGATACTATTGCTGAGCCAAAATCAGAAGTGAAACCTCACGCACCGAAAATCGTCACTATGGAAATTCCGAAAGACTACATCGGTGCGGTTATTGGTTCTGGAGGTAAAAATATTCAAGGTATTCAACAAGAAACTGGAACTACTATTGTTATCGAAGAAGAAGGAGATTTCGGTATTATCGAAGTATTGGGAACAGATCCAGAAGGAATGGAGAAAGCTATCAATGCTATCAAAGCGTGTATTTTTGAGCCTGTTGAAGGAGAAACATATAGCGTAAAAGTTACGAAACTATTAGATTTCGGTGCTGTGGTTGAGTTTGTTCCTGGTAAAGATTCTCTATTACACATTTCTGAAATGGCTTGGGAGCGTACTGAAAAACCATCGGATTTAATAAAAGAAGGGGATATTATCGAAGTGAAATATATTGGTATTGACCCCAAAACGCGTAAACAGAAAGTATCTCGGAAAGCGTTGTTACCACGCCCTCCGAGAGAGGATAAACCTAAGAATGATAGACCAAGAAACGAGAATAAACAAAGACACCAAAAATCAGATAATAAAGAAAATAATCAATAAAACAAAAGAGGCTTATCGTAGCCTCTTTTTTATTTCTATAAATAATTTTTTAAAATATTTCCTTCCATTTCGTATTAGGGTTATATTTTAAAGTACCCCTCTCTACCAACAAGGGGGAGGCAATGTTATTGGTATATAAAGCTCCTGTCCCTAATCCTTGAGGCATTGAATTATTAAGTGTAAAAGTCCATTGGGCAATGGCATTCAGTCCGATATTACTTTCTAAAGCACTGGTTATCCACCAACCTATTTTCTGTTTCTCTGCAAGGGAAATCCATTCTTCTGAATTTTTATATCCTCCTAAAAGAGAAGGCTTTATGATGATATATTGCGGTTTTATTTCTTCCAAGAGCTTTTTTCTGTCAGAGAAGTGAATCACTCCAATAAGTTCTTCATCTAATGCAATCGGAATAGGTGTATTTTGACAAAGAGTTGCCATTTGTTCAATCTGGTTTGCCTTGATTGGCTGTTCAATGGAGTGTAACTCTAATTCGCTCAAGCGTTTTAATTTTTCCAAAGCTTCTTCTGGTACAAATGCTCCATTGGCATCTACACGAATTTCAATATCTTGTGACGAAAATTCTTTCTGTAGATTTTTCAAAATTTCATACTCTTGTTCAAAGGCAATTGCTCCAATTTTCATTTTGATACAATGAAAACCTTGTGCGAGTTTCTCTCGTATTTGCGATTTCATAAATTCGGGAGTACCCATCCAAATCAGTCCGTTAATGGGAATGTTTGACTTTCCTTGCGTAAAATCGGAAGGGAATAAAATATATTTATTATCAGATTTTAACGACCTAAAAGCTTGTTCTACACCAAATTGAATAGAAGGAAACTCGGTAAGTTCATTAAGTAAAGATGTTTCTCCTAATGCAATATTATCGCAGACCCACTGCAGTTTGTTTTCATAGTCGGGTCGGTCATCAAAGCTCAATGTTTTTAGCAAACCACATTCGCCAATTCCTTTTTTTTCTCCATCGGTAATTACTAAAAAATAGGTTTCTTTCTGGGTCAGTATTCCTCTTGATGTTCCCGACGGATGTTTGAAATTTAAAATATATTTTTCGTAAAAAGCGTTCATCAATTTTTTCGATTGAAAGTATTTAATTTTCGTCGATTAATTCAACTTCTAATTGTTCTTCTTCTTCGACTTCCTCTTTCTTTTTGGTAATCAATTTCTCCATTTTTCGGTCATTCAAGACGTATGAAACCGATTTTTGGTCTAGTTCTTCAAGAAATTCTTTTGAAATATCGACTTTCAGCTGTCCATTGTCCATATTTAGATGTATATTTTCTTCCATATTGTGTACAATGAACGTAATTGGATAATTTCCTTGATGTTTTTCAATGATATTTTTATAATTTTCAATTAAATCTGTTGAAATATCTTTAATATTTAGATGTAAAGCGATTTTTTTTGCTAAACTAGCGAGTACATCTTGTAATTGCATTATCATTGTAAACTGAACGCGAGGTTCTGCCTTTTCGTTACTATCTTTCTTCTGCCAACCTTCTTTGACTACAAATTTACAATACAGAAAAGTGCCTAAAATGAGGTAGTTACGAAATTTTAAATAATCATCATTAAATAATCTGAATTCGTGCGATCCTTCATAATCTTCCAAAATAAATGACGCCCAACCTTTTCCGTTTTTAGAGGTACGATGCTGGACATCGGTAATCATTCCAGCAATACTTATTTCTCTGTTAATCAAGGGAGAAAGGTCTTGTAATTGTGTAAGTGATAAATTGCAGAAATTGTCCAATGAATGTTTAAAATCATCTAACGGATGCCCTGAAATGTAAATTCCCACAACTTCTTTTTCACGACGTAATTGTTCCAAATTTCCCCAACTTTCACAATTCGGAATGGTAGGTTCAGGAATTTCAACTCCCGAACTTTCTCCGAATAGACTCATTTGGGGGGAGTTTTTGTTTTCTTGATATTTATTGCCATAGCGGATAGCTTTTTCTAAAAAGACAATCCCATCGCCTTCATCGTGAAAATATTGAGCTCGATGCACTTTGGTAAAAGAATCAAATCCACCTGCCAGAGCTATGTTTTCAAAGGCTTTTTTGTTAATATTTCTGAAATCTACGCGTCTGGTTACATCAAAAATAGAAGTATAATTTCCATCTTTTCGGCTATCAACAATGGTTTCTACTGCATTTTTTCCAACCCCTTTGATAGCTCCCATTCCAAAGCGAATGTTTCCGTCTTTATTTACGGTAAATTTATAAAACGATTCATTTACATCAGGGCTTAACACTTTGATTCCCATACGTTGACATTCTTCCAAAAAGAACGAAACTTGCTTAATATCGTTCATATTATTGGAGAGTACCGCCGCCATAAATTCAGCAGGATAGTTGGCTTTCAAATATGCAGTTTGGTAGGCAATCCAAGCATAACAAGTGGAGTGCGATTTGTTAAAAGCATAACTTGCAAAGGCTTCCCAGTCCTTCCAAATTTTTTCTAAAATATCCGCAGGATGCCCATTTTTGATGCCCCCTTCCACAAATTTAGGTTTTAGTTTTTCAAGCAAGGCGAAAATCTTTTTTCCCATCGCTTTACGAAGCATATCGGCATCACCTTTGGAAAAACCAGCCAACTTCTGAGAAAGTAACATTACTTGTTCCTGATATACCGTAATTCCGTAAGTTTCTTTGAGATATTCTTCCATTGCATCAAGGTCATACACAATGGGTTCCGTGCCGTGTTTCCGTTTGATAAAACTCGGAATGTACTCCAAGGGACCTGGTCTGTATAGGGCGTTCATAGCAATTAAATCAGCAAAAACAGTAGGTTTCAGCTCTCGCATATATTTTTGCATTCCAGGCGACTCGTATTGGAAAATCCCCACAGTTTCACCACGTTGGAAAAGCTCGTACGTTTTTTTGTCATCAATCGGAATTTCATCAGGATTGATTTCTATGCCATTTCGTCTTTTTATAAGTTCGACAGAATCTTTAATCAGGGTGAGTGTTTTAAGCCCTAAAAAGTCCATTTTTAGCAGTCCAGCACTTTCCACAACGGAGTTATCAAACTGAGTAACAAATAAATCCGAATCTTTAGCGACTGAAACAGGCACAAAATTGGTAATATCATCAGGAGTGATAATAACGCCACAGGCGTGAATTCCCGTATTGCGAACAGAACCTTCCAGAACTTGAGCTTGTTGCAGCGTTTCGGCAGCCAAATCCGTACCTTCGGCTATTTGTTTGAGTTCGTTTACTTTTGGTAGCTCGTCGGAACGTAGCTTTTCTTTCAGCTGTTTGTCGTCCATACTGAAAATCTTTGCCAATTTCATATTTGGCACGAGCTTGGCAATTCTGTCGGACTCGTGCAAAGGTAAATCCAGTACACGAGCGGTATCCCGAATGGAAGATTTCGCCGCCATCGTTCCGTAGGTTATGATTTGAGCCACCTGATTTTTTCCGTACTTGTTGATAACATAATCCATTACTAATGAGCGTCCTTCGTCATCGAAGTCAATATCAATATCGGGCATACTTACGCGGTCGGGGTTGAGAAAACGCTCAAAAAGTAAATCGTATTTGATTGGGTCTATATTCGTGATTCCGAGGCAATAAGCTACTGCCGAACCTGCCGCTGAACCCCTTCCTGGTCCTACAGAAACACCCATTTCACGAGCTGCTGCGATAAAGTCCTGAACAATAAGAAAATACCCAGGATATCCTGTTTTTTCAATAATCATCAATTCAAAATCCAATCGCTCAATAACTTCTTCAGAAAGAGGAAGTTTGTAACGTTTTTCTGCTCCGAGATAAGTCAGATGTCGGAGATATTTGTTTTCTCCTTTTTTTCCGTCAGGGTCATCTTCTACCAGAAACTCGTCTGGAATTTGAAATTTTGGCAACAAAACCTCTCGAGCCAAGTTATAAATCTCAATTTTATCGATGATTTCTTGAATATTTAAAATGGCTTCAGGAACGTCCTTAAACAAAGTTTTCATTTGCTCGGCGGACTTGTAATAATATTCCTGATTGGGCATTCCGAAGCGATATCCGCGACCTCTTCCGATGGGAGTTGCCTGTTTTTCTCCGTCCTTTACACACAGCAAAATATCGTGTGCGTTGGCATCTTTCTGGTTGATATAGAATGTGTTATTCGTGGCTACGAGCTTTACTTGATGTTTTTTGGATAGTTCTATAAGTACTTGATTGACACGATTTTCATCTTCTTGATTGTGTCGCATCAGTTCGATGTAAAGGTCTTCACCGAAAAGATTTTTCCACCAAAGTAATGCTGTTTCGGCTTGTTTCTCTCCGATATTCAGTACTTTGGACGGAACTTCGCCATTCATTCCACCAGTTAATACGATGAGGTTTTTTTTATATTTTTCAATGATATTTCTGTCAATTCTCGGTACGTAATAATAGCCATCGGTATAAGCAATGGAAGCCATTTTTGCCAAATTGTGATAGCCATTTTTATTTTTAGCTAACATAACAACTTGGTAACCATTGTCTTGATGGCTTTTGTCTAAATGATTTTCACAGACATTAAATTCGCAACCTACAATGGGTTTAATTTCGATTTCGGAAGGAGTTTCGCCCTTTTCGATAGCTTCATCATTTTTGGCTTTGGCGGATTTGTTGTGCCCCAAAACTTCCTTGATGAAATGAAAGGCCCCCATCATATTTCCGCTATCGGTCATTGCTACTGCAGGCATTTTCTCCTGAATGGTTTTCTTTACCAAACTTTGTATAGATGTAGTGGCTTGTAGTACAGAGAATTGTGTATGATTGTGCAAATGAGCAAACGGAGCTTTTTCCAACAAGGCGATATTTGCATTAAGCTCTTGCTGACTTAATCCGCTTCTTGATTGCTTTTGAATTTCTTTACGAATTTCTTCCGAAGCCTTTTTCAGGTTGATGTGTTTTAGCCCAAAGGGTTGAATTTCGGTTGTGTTATGTTGTTGAAATTCAGTAATGTATTCAGCTGAAATATCTTTTGTTTCAAATCCTTGTCCGATGCGTATCAATTCAAAGAAACAACGGGTAGTTGCTTCCACGTCGGCAGTGGCATTATGTGCTTCTGCAAAAGGAACATTGAACAGAAATTCGTGTAACTCGGTGAGTGTAGGTAATTTATAACGACCACCACGTCCCCCAGGTATCTTGCAGAGTTCTGCTGTGATTTCGGTACAAGTATCCAAAACGGGCATATTAACAAGTGGACTATCAACACCATAGCGATGAAATTCGGCACCCATAATATTGATATCAAACCCAATATTTTGCCCCACCACATAAGTTGATTTTTTTAGAGCTTCATTAAACTCTTCGAATACTTTTTGAATTGAAACTCCTTGTTGTTGAGCTAATTCGGTGGATATTCCGTGTACTTTTTCAGCATCGTACGGAATGTTAAAATCATCAGGTGTGATGAGAAAATCTTTATGTTCGATGAGTTTTCCATGTCGGTCGTGCAACTGCCAAGCAATCTGTACGGCACGAGGCCAATTATCTGAATCTGTGATAGGTGCGTCCCAACGTTTTGGTAAACCTGTGGTTTCGGTATCGAAAATTAAGTACATAATCGTAAAAATCTGAACTGCAAAAATACGATTTTTTTTAAGAAATAGACTATGAGTAAAACTTATGCATTTCAGCTACAATTTGCTGAATTTCTTCACGAAACCAATTGGGTGAAAGCACTTCAATTTCAGCTCCGTGAGAGAGAATTTCTTGTCGGAAATCATACGTTGGTCGTAAAAAATATTCAAAAAAGGTGTAATTATCTTCCGTTTTGATTTCTTTTTGAGAATGATGTAAGGGGAGGGATTGGAGGTATTTCATTTTTTCCTCATTTGTTTTTAGGACAACTCTTTCAATTTGCTTGTCGGTAAAGACGCCAAAACTTGAACTGAAAAAAAGTTCAAGATTGAAATCTGTTGGGAACTTAAATTTTTCGGTAGTACGTTGTAGTTTTAAAATCCGATCAAGACCAAAGATACGAATGTCTTTTAATTCACTACAAAAGCCAACTACATACCAGCGTTGCTTAAAAATCTTCACCCCATAAGGAGCTAATACATAATGCTTTTCAATATCATTTTGAAAACGCTGATATGAGATAGAAATTTGCCTATTTTGTCTCATCGCCTCCATTATGTCCCTTAAATATTCACGCCCCGAAGGAATATCTTCTAATGAAATTCGATGATATAAAGGTTTCCATTCTTGTAAAAAGTTACTAATAGTGAAGCTGTTGAGTATCCATTTTTTTAATATATTATTTTGTATATCTTCCTTGTTATCAATATAATATTTGCTGTTTTGACATATAATTGAAATTCCGAAAATATCTTGAATAGTATTTCTGTATCGGTTGAAAGTACTTCTATCAAAATCTTTTTGTTCATCGTTTAAATAACTTTTCAGCCATTTTTCTTTTATCTCTTTGAGTGTAATTCCATCTTGTTGTAAAATAGTTTCAATCAGCCAAATTTGCTTATTTAATGCATCTTGTTTCATAAAAAAAATCGAGTTTACCCAAAAAAAACAAAAGTATGGAAATTATCCCTACTTTCGTTGGCTTTTGCAAGTTAAAAATTACGCCAAAAACTGTTTCAACACTGATTTTTTAATTTTGTAAATTTGCTTTTCTACTATTCTTTCAACCATTTCATTCTTAACAAATTTGCTTGCTTCAAGATTGCTAAGCAAAAGAATTGTATCTATTGAAGAATTAAAAATTTCGTGATTTTTCACCTCAGACAAAACAAAAACAGCTTTGTCTTCGGTAAGATAAAAATATGCAAAATACAAGAATAACATTTGTTCCGCTTCTGAAAGATTCTGATTTTTAAGGTATTGTATAGAATTCAGTTGCGAATTGTTTTCTATAAAAAGTTTTACTTCTTCGTTTGCTTCGTCAAAAGTGTAACTTTCGGTAAATATCATTTTCAGAAGTTCGAAAAAGTCGTGCAATGAACTATTTGAATAATCTGTTGGGGAGAAAGCTTCATCGTTAGCGATTGCCTTTTCAGCCTGTGAATTGATAATACCTATATATTCATCATTTGTTTTGTGGCAACGTATGAATTTTCGATTTATTAAATCATCTAATTCATCGAAAAAAAATAAATAAAATCCTAAAAAATTTCTTATATCAGTGAGTTTAACCTTATCTTTCTCTATCATAAAAATGGATAGGAGAACGGCCTGTACAGGAGAAATAGTAAGTTTTTTGCATACAAAATCGATGTAAGAAGCTTGTTCTTCAAAAAACTTATCGCTTAACTCAGAGTTTTTTGATTTCATATAGATTTGCAACATTAAGTTAGGTAATGTCATTTGATTACTTGAATTCAAATGATTTAATAATATTTTGATTTTTAACGATTTGTATTTCATAAAATATTTTTTTACTATTTTCAAATGCAAAATTAATGGACAAGTGTATCAGATTGTGATACATAAAAAAGTTTTTTTTAGAAATTGATTCGTTCATATAATAAACGCTCTATAAAATCAGGCATATCAATAGTTTGATTTAATTTTGTTTCGATAATTCGCTTAGGAAGTGTAGAAAAATCTAAACTTTCACAACATAAAAAAGCCGAAAATTCCCACTGAGTAACGCTATCAGGAATGTGAATTTTAGTCAGTTTTTGGCATCCTAAAAATGCTCCGTGTTTGATGGTGGTAAGTTTGTTGGGTAAGATGACTTCTTCTAATGTAATGCAATCTAAAAAGGCACATTCCCCAATGATAGTGATATCTTTCAAGAATGTATCTTTTTGCATATCAACAATATTTGACGAATGGTCAAGCCATTTTAGCAAAGTATTTCGCTCTTGGTTTAATACATATTTTTTCATACGTTACTTTTTATTTCAAGAGCAAAATTAAAAGGTAGGTGTGTCAGATTGTGACACAGATATTGAATTTGTACAAAAAAACACGGAGGGAAGTCCGTGTTTTTTGGGGTGAATATGATTAAGATTCTTGTATCATTTCTCGAATCATTGAAATAAATGGGGTTCTGTTTTTTCGTGTATTTTTGCTCGTATTTTTGTACCAGTCATTCGTTACATAATAGCTTTTTCCTTTATATTCAAATAGGTTTTTGTTATAATATCGAAGTTTATCAATATTCTTTTTAGAATCCACTAAAACAGGATAATTTTGCATAAAATATTCCTTACACAAATATTCATCAATCAAAATAGGGAACAATTTATCAAAAATTTCATATTCAACAGAAAGATTTAAAAGATTGAAAATAAACTCCTTATTGTTCAGATTGTTAATTACATCAAGTTTCTTTTCAAAATCGTTATCATCAAAAATGTTTAAATCTTTAACAGTGGTAAGTTCTTTTTCTTCCTCTACGATTTCTTCTGTTTCAGAGATAACTTCTGAATTTTCAGGTAGATAGTTAATCCAATTCCTCTTGATGGCTTCATCTGCTCGTTTTAAAAATTCTTCTTTGGGCTGTTTAATTTGAACATAGGATTTCATAATATCGTTTGGATTATACAATCTGTAACAAATCGCTTTCATTGTTTCTTGTATATCCTCATTGTTTTGTTGCTTGGTGAATAGCATTTACAACAGCTTGATTACCAGTTGGGTCTATACTAACAAAAATGTTTTTCTCATTAAAACGTAGATTTCCCTTATCAGCAAACTCGGTGATAGCTTTTTTATCTTTTTTATCCAAGGCTTTTGCACCATCTACTTTGTAGTTGGTATTTAACTTTTTCCCATATCGAATAGGTAATTTACCTCCCGATTTTATGGTTTCTAACATCTCTGTTGCTCTATCCTGCACTGATTTTACAGGCATAAAGTAACAATTTTTGATAAAAAATTCAATGAATTTTTCTTCATTTTCAAATAAATCAATTAATCTTTTAGTTCCGTTCATATCGTATTATTTTTAATCGTTATTCATTTATGATTCACCAAAAAAAAGGACACAGCACTTGTCTTCCGTATTTTTCGGTTGGGCTTCGGCAAAAGCCTGAGATGAAAATAGGTAAAACAGCCTGCGTCCCTTGAAGGGAGCAAACACCACTTACCAATTACTTTTCATCTCGTTTTAATTTTTGCCGAATTTAACCGAATAAAATAATTGTCAGTAAGTTATGCGATATTTTTAATGTGTTGTATTTCTTATGCTTTTCGTTCTTGTTAGTGGTGGCTAAAATACTAAAAAACAACAGAACTATCAAAAATAACACTCAAAAAATCCGCAGACTGCATTAACGAAAGCAAAATTAAAATACAGTTGTATTAAATTGTGATACAGATGAAAATTATTTATAAATCTCTTGTATTTGGGTTACAATTTTTTTGATTTCGTTGCGGAACCATTTTTTGGGAAGTACTTCCGAAAGTTACCTACGATATTTTTTTGTCCAAGTAACGCCCATTTCTCGTGCTTTGTCCTGCCATTCCTTTCGATGTCCGTATCTGACCCCTACAACAGCGTGGGCAATCTCGTGTAAAATGGTATTTTTCACATCTGCCAAATTGTAATAAAAATTACTCCTTCCGTAGGTTAATACAAGTGCTATTTTTTTAGTTGCACCAAAACAACACCCCTTATAACGGCGAGATTTCGTAAAAAATAAGGTATAATCAACCTCATATTTTTCCATCTGCTCAAAGGTATAAGCTATCACTTTTTTGAGATGTTTTTCTAGCTTATCGCGTTTTAAAACATCGTTTAGTAATCTGACAAAAAATGTATCTTTTAGATTGAGCCAAGCGATTTCTCCTCTGTAAATCATCATTTTTTGGGGATTATACGATAACGAGCTTTTTTTGTCTATCCGCTTAATGCTTTTTAGCAAACTTTCTAAAAAGATGCTAAATTCCTCTGATTGAAGTACTTTGCTTTCACCAATTCTCGCTTTACGTTTCTCTGTTTTGCGTTGGAGGTTGATGTCGAAATTAAAATTTTGCAACCTGTGAATGTGTTTCCAGTCCAAGTATTTTAATACGTTCCACCTGCATTCTAAACTTTCTAATTGTGTGTTTTTTGATAAGTCTAATATTTCTAGTCTGTTATTGCTGCAGTCTAAATGCTTTAAGACGGTATTTTGACTTAAATCCAAGCCTTTCAGTAGATTTCCGAAACAATCCAATCGCTCTAAAAATGGATTATTGGTTAAATCTAACATTTCCAAATCATTATCCGAAACATCTAAGTTTTTCAGTGCCTTATTCCGACTTAAATCCAACGCTTTGAGTGCGTTATTAGAGCAATCCAATTCCGTTATATTTTCAAAAATCGCTATTTCAGAAAGATTTTCAATGTCAAATCCGCTGATATTCATTTTCCCTGTATAGGCTTTGGCTTCAAGATGAGTGATTTCGCTTTTTTCATCGGCAATAATTCCCAACGCTACTAAGGCTTTTTTGAACCCAATGTCCGATATGCTTACAAAATTGGTGTCTTTAAATTCTTGTGTCATATTTTTACCCTAATTATTTTCAAGGGCAAAATTAAACCTACGCTGTGCCAAACTACAACACACCCAAAAACTATTTATACCCCTCCTGCATTTGGTTTACGATTTCTTTCATTTCCTCGCGAAACCAATTGGGTGAAAGCACTTCAATCTCAGCTCCGTGAGAGAGAATTTCTTGACGGAAATCGTAGGTCGGACGCAAAAAATATTCAAAAAAAGTGTAATTATCTTCCGTTTCAATTTCTTTTTGAGAATGATGTAAGGGGAGGGATTTCAAAAAATTAGATTTTGATTTTTCAACCTTAATTGTTACTTTTTCGGCTGAAATAGATTCATCAACGATAATACCAAAACTGTTTTCAAAATAGTCTTTGGCATCAAAATCGTTATCTAATGAAAAAGATTCATTTACGATTTTCAAATCTTTAATACGGTCAAGGGCGTAAATCCGCATTGCGTGGCTATCTTCTTTAAAAGCAATAAGATACCATCGTTGTTTGAAAATTTTAAGGCAATATGGATGTATTTGAGCTTCGGTGGCAAAATCGTGAAAAAATCCTTGGTAATGGATAATCAATTTTAGATTTTCTTTCATTGCTTCAACGATTTGCCCCAAAAATTCTCGTCCTAAAGGCACATTTTCGAGCAAGATACGATGATGCAAGTTTTTTTGCTCTTGTAATAAATTTCCGACTGTGAAGGAATTTAACAACCAATTTTGAAGCGTATTTTGTTTAATATCAGTGATATTAGAAATGTAATACTTATAGCCGTTTCTGGTATCGCACTCAATATCAATGTCAAACATTTGAGCAATGGCTTCGCGGTGATTGTGAAAGGTACGCAACGGAAATTCTTTTTCGTCTTCGTTAAGAGAAGAATGCAACCAACGATTATTGATTTCTTCGTAGGTAATTCCTTGTTTTCGAGCGATTAAGTCGATTAGCCAAATATAACGCTTGAATAGACGAGAGGTACTCTCTTTTGCTGTTGTTCGTTTCATATTTCTTTTTGACAAAGGTATGAAAAACCTATGCAAAATTATAGCATAGAATAAAAACAAAAAAACTACTTCAAAATTGGAGTAGTTTTTTTGTTTGATTTACTGTGCTTTACATTCTTTATTGATTTCTTCAAATAATTCTGTTATTTCAACAGTTTGTAATTTTTGGATTTTTTCAAGAAGTTGATTAGCAAATTCTTCGGTTTTGTTACCTGTATACCAAGCGAGTTTATCTAGCTTTGAAATTTCTTCGCCGTCTATTTTTAATTTGAAATTTTCCCAAAGGAAATATTGTCCTGAACCTTTCTCTGGATTGTCAAAGCAATTGAGAATTTTATCAAATTTTACATTTTTTACTAATTCTTGTGCTTTTTGATGATCAATTCCGCTATAAAAGTAAACGCAAATATACTGCCCATCGAAATAAATAGAGGTTGAACTCTTTCCTTGCTCGGCATCTGATAAATACCAGATTAGTTTTTCTGTCCCATCGTACTTGTAAACTGTCCATTTAGGTTGTGTACCTCTTTTACAAACAGATTCTTGTAACTTGTTCCACCATAATTCTTTAACATTTTCTTGCTGATTAACTAATTCAACAAAAGCATTCCATTTTTCAGCAGTATCGAACAATTCTGCGGCTTGTTTTAGTATATTATTATTCATTATTCTATTTATTTAAAGGTTTTTACACAATTCTTGATATTGGTTTACATACTGGATAACCCTCTGATTATGTGTGGGTATTTTGGATTTGCAATTTTCCAACCATTGATAAATATCGTCATAAAATGTTTTTAAAGTAATTTCCATAGGGATTTTTTTCGGTAAATCAGAAGGAAAATCTTCAGGTTTTGTTAAAGTTTGTTCTGTGGGCTCTTTTTTAGAAGTTGGAGCTAAATAAACAACCATATAGCAATTTTTATTCTCTAAATAGAAGGTTTTTTCAGTTTGTTTAGTTTTTGAAAATATTTCTTGATACCAATATCTGTACAATTGATTCCATTGATTAACAGCCCAGTTCGATTTGTTTTCTATAACAATTACTGATTGCGGAAAATTTCTTTTAAGCAAAATATCTACTCGTCCTTTTTCAGCAGAAATTTCCCAAGTTCCTTTTTCAGGTTGTTCGATGTTGAGCATTTTCAAAAATTCTAACAAAAATAAGTTGCCACAGCCGTGAGTTTCTGTTGGGTCGAGTAAAAATTTCAGCAATTTACTTTGAGTGGTTTCGCCAATACCAATTCCTGAACGCCAAAGCACATCAAATATATTGAAGTTTAATCCTTCTTTTTGGCGTTTGTTTTGTTCTTCTTTATATTGTTGATGCTAATTGATAATTTTACCAAAATCAATCACATCAAAATAATTTTTGTGTATATTCATAAGATTTTAATTTTCGTGTGAAGGTAAAATATTTTCCAAAAATTCTTGAATTTTTTGTCCAAATTCTTCACTGATTTTATGAAAAAAACTTGACATAAATAAATTTTTATTTTCTTGTTTTGCTTTCTCTAAATCGATAATAAAAATGTTTTGTGTATATTTTTCTAACTCATTGATTGTTTCTTGACTTTTTTTATATACGTTTTCCCCCTCAAAAGCAAAAGGAGTATTAACTATTGCATAAAACGGAATTTTTTTATTTTCACTGCATTGAGCAATTTTTGTAGCATAATTAGAGCTAGCTTTACCTCCTAATTCTGCAATCAAAATAATAGCTTTTTCATTTCCTTGAAAAAGTTCACTTAAATCGTTATTATCTAACAAAAACTTGTGAGGAATTATTCTCTTTTTAAGGTCATCAGTATTTGTATCACAAGCTATAAAATGGGCTTTTATTTGTTGTTGCTTGTATAAATAATCAATAATGTTACCGCCTGCATTGCCTACACTGATTACTTTTACAATTGATTGATTTTCTGTTGCTTTTTCTTTCATTTTATGTAGTTTTTAGTAATATTCTCTGATAAATTCCGCAATGATAATTTCTTTGGGGGTAATAGTAGGTCTCTTTGAGCAAATTTCCTTGCTCATTGTAAAGTCTTTCTTGACTTCCTGTATATTCGCCTTTTTCTACTTTACTTTGATTCTCAATGCCTTTGTAGAACATTTCTTTTACTGATTTTATTTTCATCGAATTTAAAATTGATTAAAAAAATTATTCGATATAGCTAAAATATTTAACACTTTTTAAAGTTCCAAATTTGTCGTAACTTTCCACTTTATTTGCTCTTTGGAAATTGATGTTTGTACCGACAACCGATTTGAAAACAATAGCTTTTTCATAAAGAATCGAACCAAGTGTTTTTCCAAATTTGTCGTACATTTCGTAAACTTGATTGTCTTCGGTAAGCATTGCGTAGGTCTTTTTTAACACAAAAAAATTCGCACCTGCACCCAAAAAATCATTTTCGTCAAGCATTATTTTTGCCGATATTTGGTCGTCTTCATCATAAATGTATAAGATTTTGTTATTTTGTAATACGTTTGTAATCATATTGTTTCTTTTTTCAAAGGCAAAATTACATTTGTGTTATGCTAAATCATTGCATATGCAAATTATTTTTTAAAGAAATTAAATGCATTTTATTTTAAATATTGAGTATAAGAATTTTGCAGATGATTAAAATATGAAACATTACAAAAAGTTGTTTTTTCGCTTTGCCATTGTTGTAATCCTTGTTGATGTATATGCCCGGAAATGTGATATTTAGGGGCGGATTCAGTAACGAGTGTACGCAAATTAGGACAACCAATACCATCATCTAAAATTCCTTTTACGGGAGCGTGTGTGATTAAAAAATCTACATTTTCAGAGATTTGTATCTCATTTTTCAGATACGGACGTGCCACCACCGAACAAAAGCGAATTTCATCAAAATCCATTTCTTGATTTTCAAGTAATGTGATTTCGGGCGGAATAAAACTTTTGGCTCGTTGCGGGTACAAATCGAAGAAAATTTCGTGATTTACAGCTACAAACAATCGTAATTTGGCAGGAATAGAAGCGTACCATCTTAAAAAATACGGAAATTCTTTCTCGGAAAATCCTTGGATGCCATCTCCTGCACAAATCAGAATATCGATGTTTTCTGGAATTTCTAACTTGTGATGCATTCCGTGTGTGTCGGAAAAAGCAAATATTTTATGGTTTTTATACTCAAAAAGCATATTGTTAGGGTTTAGAAAAATAAAGACAGAAATTTTGGTTTTTCTGCCTTTTAATTTATGTTATTTAACCTTATCAAAATCAGTTTTTAAACTTTCTATTTCTGAAATAATACTTTTAACGATTTGGTCTTCTGTTTTTCCGTATTCTTTGAAATTTTTTTGTCCGAGCCAATATTTTGGATATGGACGACCATAGTCTTTATTTTTCAGTATTTCAGCAAATTGACTCTCATTAGCGTATTCTTTTCTGGCGTAATCTCCTACGAAATTCTGATGACGAATAGCCACATAACCATCTCCCTCAGCAGTTATTGTCAATTGTAAACCTCCAACAAAAATATATCGATTTGTAATTTTACCATTTTCGTATTTTTCTAATTTTAAGGCTTCTTCAAGTTTCTTTTTGATTGAAAATTTACTGATATATGTTGGGGTTGTTGTATTTTGGAAAAACATTTGCTTAAAATTGTAAACATATTCTTCGTTTGTTCCATACATCATTAAATATTGCGGATGATAAAAACTATTTTCATTAAAATCATTATATAAATAATTCTGATTCAATGACTTTGCTTTTTCAAAGAATTTCAAGGCAACGGGTTTGAATTGTTCATCGTTTCCTAAACCTCCCCAGCCCAAATAAATGGGAGTTTTTAAGTTGTTCAAATCGTCATCGGTAGTTTGGTAAAACAGTTGATTTTTAACATTTTGAGCAATTTTTAAGGCTTCATCTAAATCGGCTTCTCTAACATTAAACAGATTAAAAATTTGGATAACACCTTTAAAATCAGAATTGTTGAACTTTGAATATTCTCTAAACAACTTTTCAATGTTTTGCATCGTGTTATCTGCCGTAAATTCGTGCCATTTTTCGGAGGCGTCAAATTTATTTAGTTGCTCAAGGATTTTCTCATCGCTGACTACTAACTTTGATTTGGCACTACCTGGGTTTTTCATCACCACCGACCCGATAACTTCCCAAGAATCACCGAATTGCAATAGTGTTCTCCAACGATATTGAACTTCTTTTTCTCCTTTTTCTTTAAAAAAATGTGCGTAAACTTTCATATTTTATATGTTATAAATTATTGTTGTTTTTCGGTACAAAATTAAATTGCGGTTATGCTAAATCACGGCATAGATTTATTTCTTTTTGAATTTTTGGAAATAAAAAGAATACAGATCTTGTTTTACTCTATCCATTTGGTTGGATTCTAGTAAACCTCAAATCAAAATAGGTAAAAAAATAATTCTACGGGACTAAAATATAAAAAATAGTAGGAATATTAAAGATATGTTAAAACATATATAGATTGTGGAACAAAATTACAATTCCTACGGATAATATTGGATATGTTCTTCTTCAATAGAAGTGGTGATGCCATCGGTTTTGATATGCGTTTTTTTAATCAAGTTTCCTGTATCATCGTAGGTTTCCAGATATTTTTCAATCATTTCGCTGCTAATTATTTGTCTGTCTGAATTGTAGGTGGCTCTTTTATGTTCCGACGGATTTCCGCTGGGGTTATTGTATTGATAGGTTTTCAAGTAGTAATCTCCGTTTTGCTCAGTAATTTTGCGTTCTACAAGGCGGTTTTCAGTATCGAATTTTTGAGTACATTGTCTAAATACAACTCCATTTTCATAGTCAACGTTTTCTAAAAAATAGAAAAATTCGTTTGTATTATCGTTATCCGAAACACACATATAAACGGTTCGGTTTTTAATTTCTTTTTTTCCTTTTTTATTTTTGGTACGTTCATATTTTGTCACTTCTCCGTCGTCATATTCAACGCATTCCATAATATTTTCTTCTCTTTTAAAGTAGTGAAAACTCTTTTTATAGAGAGTGTGATTTTCCTTGTCCAAACACTCTATTTTGTGCATTATTTTTTGCCCTTGTTCGTAATAAGCAAACTCTTTTGTAATATCTTCGGCAGAACGATATTCTTTTTTCCACGAAATAAGTTTTTTGTTGTCATCATACTCAAAGTTTTCATAACCAATTAAATTTCCATTATTAGAGTAATCAATAGCTATTAGTGTATCGTGTAACTCATCGTATTTATACTCGACTATTTTAGCTTCATTTGTTTCTCCCAAAGTATAGGATTCTTTTCGGATAATTTTTCCTGAGTCGCAGTAAACTTCTTTTTCTATACAATTGTCTTCCGAAATGATGGAGATGTATTTTTGGCTAAAATGATGATAGAAAAAAGATTCTTGTCGTATCATTTTATGATTTTGAAAAACTTTTACATTGGATAATTTGTTCCATATATTGTACTGATTTTCAAAAAATTTGCTTTTTGGAGAGACAACGAACTTTCCGTCAATGACTTCTTCAATACGGTGCAGGGTGATGTTTCCGTGCGGGTCGTATTCTTCTGTGATTATTCTTTTGGGTTTTTGATAGGTAATTTCGGAGGTGTTACCGTTTAGAAAATAGGTTTTTCGGATTTCTTTTTTAATCTTATTCATATTGCAATTTTTGTATTTTCTGGCAAAAATAGTTTTTATATATGCGAAATTACAGCACAGGCGTTTTTTTTAAATGAAAGTGATACATAAATTTCACGACCGAAAATTCTGTTTCAAGTACAAACGGTTGACTTATTAATATTTCCTTAATTGTTAAAATTTTGGTAGGAGGAATAGAACAGCTAACCTGTTTAAACTTTTAGAAAAGTAAAAGTTTAGACAGGCTTTAATCAAATATCTTAAAAATAAAATTTTTACAAATAAATTTTTCTTTAAAGTATAAAAAAGAAGAACGAATTAAAGCTAAGAAACTTTGCTATTTTTGTCGGGTGGGACTGATAATTTTCACGTTCTGAAAAGCAATTGCACCACGAATAACACCTGAAATTACTTCATATAAAGCTTTTATAGTTTGTAGTTTTAATTCATTTTTATGATAAATTAAGCTGATTTCTCTTGCGGGATAAGGCTCGGCGAAGAGGTGTATATGTTTTTTTTCGTTTTCTTTCAACTCCAAAGAATGCAGGTACGGAATTAGGGTCATTCCCAAACCTTCATTCGCTAATCGGATTAGTGTTTCAAAACTTCCACTTTTTAGTTGGAAATACTTTTTTGATTCGATAATATCTTGATTACAAATGTTTAAAACGCTTTCTTTGAAACAATGTCCGTCTTCTAACATTAGAATATCGTTTATATCCAAGTCTTCTGAATAGATGGTTTTATTGGCTTGTAGCCTATGATTATCAGGAATATATGCTACAAAAGGCTCATAATAAAGTGGTTTCTCAATAATATTTGGGTGATTTAGAGGAGTTGCTAAAATAGCTGCATCATAAGAGCCTTCTTCAATCTTTTGTAAGATATTTTCAGTATTTTGTTCTTCTATTTTTAAAGAAACTTTTGGGTATTTATGAATAAAATTAGCCAAAAACATAGGTAATAATGTAGGAGAAACTGTGGAAATAATTCCCATACGAAATTCTCCTCCAACGATTCCCTTTTGTTGAGCGACAATATCGTTCATTCTATCGGATTCATTAACAATGACTTGAGCTTGTTTAATGATTTGTTCTCCAATTTCAGTAATTTGTAATGGTTTTTTACTTCTGTCGAAAATGATTACCCCCAATTCTTCCTCCAATTTTTGAATTTGCATACTCAAAGTGGGTTGGGTAACAAAGCTATTTTCGGCTGCGGTGGTAAAATTCTTATATTTTGCAACGGCTAAAACGTACTGAAATTGGGTAATAGTCATAGTTTTTTATTTAAGTTAGAAAATTTTTATTTTTTAAAAAGCTCTTCTTAATTGAGGAAGTACTTCTCTTCCAATTTCATTCAAAATAACATCAACTGGACGTGAACTATGCTTCAAGACTAGTATTATATGATTAACACCTATCTTTCTCAAAGTCAAGAACATATCAATTAAATAGTTTCTTCCTAAGCGAAATCCCAAATCAATATTTACAGGTTTAAAGTTTGGGTCTTCCATAAGGTCAATGTATATGGGTTGAATGTAAGGTTTTCGAGCTTCTCCTCCCTGCTCTAGTGTTTCTATCCAATTTTTAACAACTTTTTTTGTGAGGGCAAAGTCACGAGGATAATAAATCCATCCGTCAGAATTTTTTGAAATCCATTCCAAGTTAACTCCGCCAATATGCCCTGTAACGTACATAGGAATATTTCCCTTTAGTGGTTTTGGAATCACATCGCCCGATTTGTTCATAAGAATGCCATAATCATTGTCATAGTGAGGAAATTCTTTTGACCAAATATTTCTAAGCATTTTCATATGTTCAAATACTCGGGTACTTCTCAATCCAAAAGGCTGATTAAAAGCAGGATACTCTATTGGACGGTCGCCTGAAGCTACTCCCATATGAAAGCGATTCGGAAAAAGTACGTCCAAACTTGCCGAAGCTTTTGCAACGTGAAGAGGGTGACGTAAAGGCAACACCAAACTGGCTATTCCTATTTTGATGGTTTTTGTGAGAGATGCTATGTGCGAAAGATATACCCAAGGGTCAAAAATCTGTCCTACATCTCTAAAATCAGGGTCTTTTAGGGGAATATCACGTACCCAAATGGTATCAAAACCATAAGATTCAGCCAGTTGTATCAAATGTATCTGATTTTCCATTTTTGGAACGCTTCCCTCGTAAGCCTCTATAGGAAGAAGTAGCCCGATGGATAGGTTATAGGCATCTAACATAGCATTGCTTTTTACGTATGCAAAGGTAGCTTTATTTTCAAAAATAGCAAAAAAAGAGCTTATATTTGTCCTGAAAAAAGCTATTTTTTCAAAATCTGTTAATATTTTTTATTTTTCTTCTAAAAAATATATCTTTGCTACAAAAAGAAGTTATCTATGAAAATAATAGCAATGATTCCTGCTCGTTATGAGGCTTCTCGTTTTTCGGGAAAATTGATGAAAGATTTAGAAGGAAAACCTGTGATTGTTAGGACTTTTGAGGCGGTTCTTAATACAAAACTTTTTGAACAAGTGTATGTAGTTACTGATGACGACCGAATTGAAAAAGCAATTACAGAGGTGGGAGGAAAGGTAATTCGCAGTAAAAAGGAACATCAGAGCGGAAGTGACCGAATTGCAGAGGCTTGTGAAAATCTCGAAGCAGACTTAATCGTAAATATTCAAGGAGATGAACCTTTTACAGAGAGAAAAAATCTTGAAATATTACTCAAAACGTTTGCGGAAGACATTGAAAAACAGATAAGCGTTTTTAGTTTAATGGAACGGCTGAACAATCCTGAAGATATTTCAAATCCTAATAATGTAAAAGTTGTGGTTAACAAAAAAGGCGATGCACTTTATTTTTCAAGAGCTTTCATTCCTTTCCCAAGAGATGAAAATTCAGAAGGAATTTATTTCAAACACATTGGTATTTATGCCTACAGAAAAGAAGCCCTGATGCAGTTTACACAATTAGGGGAATCTATTTTGGAAAAGACAGAAAAATTAGAGCAACTTCGTTATTTGGAAAATGGATTTAAAATTCGTTTGGCAGAAACCAATATTCCAACTATAGGAATTGACACTGAAGAAGATTTACAGAAAGCGCGACAGCTTTGGAGGAAATCAAATCAGTTGTAATTAAATTTTTTAGGAAAATATTCTAGCCATAAAGGTTGTTTTCAAAAGAAAAAACAACCTTTATTTTTTTGTAGTTTTAAAAAAGTACTATTTTTGCCCCCTTAAAATAATGAATAACAATGAAAATACCTACTAAGAGATTGAAAGTAAAGTTATTTGCTTTAGCAGGGCTACTTGCCCTTGCGTGTACGAAAACTGAGCAAGAAGAGAAAATCGTTGAGGTTGAAGTTGAAAAACAAGTCGTTAAAGATTTTGACTTAGTTAAAGTTCCAACAATGACAGCTTTACAAGTTCAAGAATCTGGAAAAGAGATGTTTACAGATGAGGACAATAAAGAAATAGACGGAAAGGTAATTCTTTATGATGACGATTTAAGAGCTTTCCGTGTAAATGAAATGTTGGAAGTACGTGCCATTGAAGGGAATAAGTATCGAATTCGTAACTTTTTGCCTCACACTTTCACTAATGTTGAACTTCAAATGTATATTGAAGGATTTAAAGCACCTGTGAAAATTGCTTTTTTTGAGGAATTTCCTCCTTTGTACGAGTATGTTGGTGAATTACCTTTTTCTGCACGAGAAATATTTTTCGAAGATGTCAATGGACAAAAAATTTCTGTAGAAAATATAAACAATCTTTCTACTTCTGATTTAAAATTTTCTTTGATAAGCAATGACCCAATGCTTGAAAAAATGAAAAAAATTAAGCTTAACACTTTCTACTGCTTCAGACCTTACGAAAAAGATACAAAATGGGGGAGATTAACGGCTGAAGATGCTAGAAATTATCTGCCAGTTGTGTTGAATATGGCGTATATGCTTAGTTCAGAAGATTTTGAAAAAGCAATTAAAGAAACCCCGTATGAATTTGAGAATAAAAAAGGAGTTCCTTTGAATAGGGAACACGTAATGAAAAGTTTTATAAATATTCCTCGTCAGAATTTAGGAATAATTGTAGAACCTGGTTTGGGGGGCTTAGGCGGAGGCACTACCTTTGGGGTTCGTCGTGAGTACATTAATAATCCTAAAAGTGCTTACTATACAAAATCAGATTTGAATTCTCCTTGGCATAGTTCTTTGGTTATGAACGTTTGGATTCACGAATTTGGTCACGTAGCAGGTTATGGTCACGATGGAAATATGACATATTTCTACGATAAAGGAAAAGACGCCAAAGGATTAGTTCCTGTAGGAATGGCTGTTTATCAGAAACTATTATTGGAAGGGCAACTTCCTTTCTTAAAATATCCTTATGAAAAATAAAATTATACAACAGATGAAGAAAATATTTGCATTTATTCTATTAATCATTTCGTTTTCGTGTGGAAAGCAGATAGAAGAAGTTATTGTAGAGAAAAAAGTTGAAAAAATAGTAAAAGTAGACCCTAAAGTTAAGTCGGAATCAACCATTGCATACTATTTTGAAGAGCAAAAGTCAATTTTAACCAACAAAAAGCAAAATCAAAGTTTCATTACAATTGATTGGTATGAAAATGAGCTTTTTTTGGGAGTGGAAGCTATTAATGGAAAAAATAAAACATATTCTATCCAAAAGTTAGATTTACAAACGGGACAACTTACGGAATTGATTTCCAATCTGAAAGAAATAAAAGATGTGGCAATCAATAACGATTATTTATTTGTTACACAATTAAATACAATACAGGTATTCAACAGAAAAACGTATTCGCTGCATACGGTTATTGGTTCAGGTACAGAGGGTTACAGAAATAACGGAATGTTTCAGGCTTTGGCATTACTACCGATGGAAGATTATTTTTTGGTTCGTGACTTGCGGAGACTTCTTTTTTACAGAAATTCAGACATTACACCAGAAAATTCAAAGAGAATTTCTGCTCCTGTAAGAAGTGCTTTTTACCAGAGAAGTAATGCTTCACTGGCTCATATTGGTAAAAAGTTATATTTATCAAATGGTACTTCGATAGAAACGTATGATTTGCAGGAAAATATGCTCATAAATAACGAACAAACTGTCTCTAGAAATATAAATTTTGGAACGAGAATATACCAATTGGTTCATTTTAGAGGGCATCTTTATGCTAGTTTTGGTGAATTAGGATTTGCCAGAATTGATACTGAAAAGGGAATGATAGGACGAAAATATACAGGTTTTCAATCCAAACCAATTAATGTTACTTGTTTAACTTTTTCTGAAGATAAGTTATTTGCAATCAATAATGTAGATGGTTCTGTTGTTATTTATGACGTAAAAAATATTATATACAAGGAATATTAAAATACTTATTAAGTATGTAAAAAACTGCCTTTTGTGGGCAGTTTTTTATTTATCAAAAAAATAATTTTAACAAAATATAAAAGCATTATTACAAAAAAAAGCATAGATTTGCGGAACTGATTAATAAAAAATTACTATGGCAAAGCAAAAATACACCCGATTACAAACAAGTCTACATCCTGAAATTATTGATTTGTTAAATCAGCAAGTTAGCAAAGAAGCGGAAGCGAGTTCTATTTATTTGGCAATGGCATCTTGGTGTGAGGTCAATGGATTTCCGCGAAGTGCTGAATTTTTTTACTGCCACGCTGTGGAAGAGAGAGACCATATGATGAAAATTTTCCGTTTTTTAAATGAAAATGGGGCAAGGGCTTTCGCTCCTGAAGTAGGCAAAGTACAACAAGATTTCAAGTCGCTTAGGGAAGTATATGAAAAAACATTAGAGCACGAAATTGAAGTGACAAAATCCATTTTTTCTATTTTCCAAAAAGCACGACAAGAGGCTGATTATGCGAGTGAAAACTTCTTGCAATGGTTTGTAGAAGAGCAACTTGAGGAGGAGCGTTTGGTACATAGCATTCTTGATATGTTCCAGTTTATGGAAGGAAAAGACAATCCGTTGGCTCTAAAATTAATTGATGAACGCATCCCGTTAGAAGACGCATAATGATTTTAGTTACTGGCGGAACCGGACTGATAGGAGGCCATTTATTATTCTATCTTACTCAAAAAGAGGATAGAAAGATACGGGCAATTTATCGTTCTGCAAGTTCGTTTGAAAAAATTAAAAATATATTTAAAAAATTATCCCACACAGGAGAAAAGCAATTTTCTCAAATAGAATGGGTTAAGGCTGATATTAATGACATCCCGAGTCTGGAAACAGTTTTTCGGGATGTTTCTTATGTGTTTCACGCAGCTGGGTTTATCTCATTTCAACCAAATGATTTTGAAAAACTTATAAAAATTAATGTAGAAGGTACAGTTAACATAGTAAATCTCTGTATTGATTTTAAAGTAAAGAAGTTATGTCACGTAAGTTCTGTATCAGCTTTGTCTTCGGCAGTTGGTAAAATTACAAATGAGTCAAGTGATTGGAATCCAGAGGATAATAATCACGATTACGCGATTAGTAAGCACGGAGCTGAAATGGAGGTTTGGCGAGGTTCACAGGAAGGTTTAAAGGTTGTGATAGTGAATCCATCTGTGGTTTTGGGAGCTTATTTTTGGAATTCAGGTTCGGGACTTTTGTTTGAAAAAGTTGCAAAAGGACTTACCTTCTATCCCTCAGGTGGAACAGGTTTTGTTGATGTTGAAGATGTAGCCAAATCGATGATTGCTCTTCAATTTTCAGGAGTTGAAAATCAGAGATTTGTACTTAGTGGTTCGAACCAAACATACGAGTATATTTTAAAGAAAATTGCTAATTATTTAGCGGTGAAATCTCCCCGAAAGAAAATAAGTCACAGAACACTTCGCTTACTTGCCTATTTAGATGGTTTTTTGAGTTTCCTTTGCCTGAAAAAGAGAACATTAACTCCAAGAAGTGCAGACTCATTGGGTCGTATAATTACATACGATGGAAGTAAGATAAGTGAATTTATTGATTTTCAATATAAAAGCATAGATGATTCTTTGAAAGAAATTTGTAGAAAATATGATAAATAAAGAAATTTGTGACTTAAAAATTTAGTTCCTCAAAAAGCTCAACAATGCTAATTCATAACTTTTTATACCAAACCCTAAAATGATGCCACTAGAAACAGGTGAAATGTAGGATTGATGTCGGAAAGTTTCCCGAGCGAATGTGTTTGAGATATGTACTTCGATTACAGGTGATTGTATTGATTTTATAGCATCAGCAATAGCGATAGATGTATGTGTATAAGCCCCTGCATTGAGGATTATTCCATCAAAATCAAAACCTATTTCATGAATTTTGTTGATAATTTCACCTTCTATATTACTTTGGAAATAAATTAGTTCAACTTCTGGGTATTTTCTCTGTAGATTATAAAAAAAATGTTCAAAAGTTTGATTTCCGTATATTTCTGGCTCTCTTTTACCTAAAAGATTAAGATTAGGTCCGTTAATAATTGCTATTTTCATTATTTCTGTTGTTTGGGATAATGATTTCTTCTATTTTAATTAAAATTTCTTCTATTTTTATGGTTTTTATAGCTCTCTCGTAGCCTTTTGGGTATTTATTTCCGTATACTGATGTAGGAATAAGAGGAAATTGGTTTCGATCTGCCAATAAAGCATTTTCAAAAGGTTGCCCGTAAGGATAAAATCCTGCAAAAGGGTGCGTTACTCCCCAAATGGTAATAGTTGGGATTCCATACATCGCAGCCAAATGAGCATTTCCACTATCCATAGATAACATAACATCAAGATTTGCAATGAGTTGTAATTCTTCCTCAAAAGAAAACCGATCAATCATATTTTCTACGTTTGACAAATGAGCAACTTCCTCAACAATTTTTTGTTGATGTTCTCCGCCGCCAAAAATGTAAATTTTATTTTTTGGGTAATTATTTGATAATATATAAATTAGTTCTTTAAGATTATGGAATGGATATTGCTTTCCCAAATGAGAAGCAAATGGGGCAATTCCAATGTTTTTTTCTTCTGAAAGTAAATTCTTTATTTCTTTTGACAATTTAGGTTTTGGAGCAAAATAATTTTTATTCAACGAAATAGGAAAACCTAATTTTTTGAAAACATCAGCATAACGTTGATATGATGTTTTTAATTGCTTGAAAATCTTATTTTTATCCTTTGTTAAATCTTTTTTTTCTTTTCTTCCTTTATCAATTTGAATGAAAGGAATTCTTGAAAATTTAAAAAAAATCTTTATAATGTTGGTTCTTAATACGTTGTGAATATCAGCAACAGCTTCAACTTCTAATTTTTTGAGCTCTTTGAACAATTGGTATAATCCTAAAATTCCTTTGTGCTTACCTTTTAAATCAATCTTAAGTATTTCACAATTAGGTATATGTAAAAACATTGGAGCAAACATCGGTTTCGTTACTAAGGTAATTTTAACATCGGGGTATTGCTCTGCAAAAGCCGTTAAAATAGGAACGCTAATGGCAACGTCACCCATAGCCGATGTGCGAAATACCGCGATATGTTTGAAATTCATTTTATTGATTTGTTAAAATTTATTCATTATCTTTGGCTCCTTATTATCCTATCTATTTGATAGATAATAAAAAGTGATTACAAATATATTGAAATTTTCAAAAAATGAACCGTATTTTATTAGTTTTTTTTAGTTTTTTTGTTTCTGGAACATTTTATTCGCAAGAGGCAATCTTTGATTTTGACAAAAGCCTCCGATTTGATTTTTATTTGAATGGAGATACTCACACCTCGGAGGTAATTCTTACACAAATGAAAAAGGAACCATACTGGGGAGGTTCAAGGACGAATTTAATTTTTCCGAATTATGGTGAATTTCGTTTACAAATGATTGACGAAAATACACAAAAAGTTGTTTTTTCAAAAGGATTTAATTCTCTTTTGAGTGAATGGCAGCATATTGAACAAGCAAAATCCGAGAAAAGACTGTTTTCTCACGCAATTCAAGTGCCTTTTCCTGTTAAAGAGCTACAAATGCAGATAGCAAAGCGTAATAAAAGTGGAAAATTCGAGAAAATATTTGAAAAAAAAATTAATCCTAATGATTATTTCATAAAAGAAGAGACTGTTTCGTCTTATCCTGTACAGAAAATACTTGAAAATGGTAGTTCTTCTCAAAAAGTAGATATTGCTATTTTGGCAGAAGGTTATACTGAGTGTGAGATTGAAAAATTCTATACAGATGCTAAGAAAATGGTTGATTATATGTTTACAATTCCTCCTTTCGATAGCCTTAAAAAAGATTTTAATGTATATGCAGTTGGTGTAACTTCCGAAGAATCAGGTACAGACGTTCCAGGTCAGAATATTTATAAGAAAACCGCTTTTGATGCTTCTTTCTATACATTTGATATGGATAGATATTTGACAACCAATAATATGAAAGCAATCGCTGACGCAGCTTCATTAGTACCCTACGATCAAATTTATATTTTGGTAAATACATCAAATTATGGAGGCGGAGGATTTTATAATCACTTAAATTTGGCAACTTCTGATCATTTTTTATCCGATAAAGTATTTATTCATGAATTTGGACACGGTTTTGCTGGACTTGCTGATGAATACTATGATTCTTCTACTGCTTTTGACTCGTTTTACAACGTTTCGGTGGAACCTTGGGAAGAAAATATCACTTCTTTGGCTAATTTTGATATAAAATGGAAAGATATGCTGAAAAAATCAACTCCAATTCCTACACCAAGAACTCCAAAATATGAAAAACAAGTTGGTGTATTTGAAGGAGGAGGCTATGTTTCGAAAGGAATTTATAGTCCAGTACAGGATTGCCGAATGAAGTCCAACGATCCGAAGGGATTTTGTCCTGTTTGTGAACGTGCTATTCGTAAAATAGTTAAATTCTACACGGAATAAAAAGAAGTGTAAAGCAAATAAAATTCTACATAGTTGGTCACTCAAGCAATTTCTTAAATTGGTTTCTATATCCGACTTTTTTTCTATTTTTGCAAAAATTTTTCAGAAAATGAATTTTGACATTAAGGAAATTATATCCACAACAATGGTACTTTTTGCTGTAATTGATATCGTTGGTAGTATCCCTATAATCATTAACTTACGGCAAAAGGTGGGGCATATTCAGTCCGAGAAAACAGCTATTGTATCGGCAATGTTGCTCATCTTGTTTTTATTTCTGGGGAAAGAAATTCTTAATCTATTTGGAGTGACGGTAGAATCGTTTGCAGTTGCAGGGGCATTTATTTTATTTTTTTTAGCATTGGAAATGATTTTAGGAATTACTCTTTATCGAGATGAGGAGCCTCAAACGGCTTCCATCGTTCCGTTGGCGTTTCCTTTAGTTGCGGGAGCAGGTTCGATGACTACTGTCCTTTCTTTACGAGCAGAATATCACCTTGAAAACATCATTGTTGGGATTGTTATAAATATCATATTTGTATACATCGTATTGAAATCTTCCAAGAAAATAGAAAAAATATTGGGCAAACAAGGAATAAATGTAATTCGTAAGATATTTGGGGTTATTTTACTTGCCATTGCTGTGAAGTTATTTGCTACGAATGCTAAAGGTCTATTTGCTTAAAAATTAGTTTTTTATGAAAATATTTATTATAATATTATTTGTTTTATCTTTAGTTATAATCGGATTTAATATCTATTTGATAGATTTTTCAAATCCGTTTGAAGGGAGAAGTTTTGTAGCTTTGATTTCGGCAGGTGTGGCAGGAATTGCTTTGTTGTTGCTTTTAGCTTTTTATCTTTCAAGGCGAATTAAAGAAAAATTGAAATAAAAATATCTGGAGTTATGCTTGTGTCTAACAAAGAAAGTAATTTTTTCCTTTTGGCAGGTCCTTGTGCTATTGAAGGAGAGGAAATGGCGATGCAAATTGCCGAAAGAATAGTTTCTATCACGGATAAACTAAACATTCCGTATGTTTTTAAAGGTAGTTTTAAGAAGGCAAATCGTAGTCGGATAGATTCTTTTACAGGTATTGGAGACGAAAAAGCTTTGAAAATTCTTGAAAAAGTAGGTAAAACATTCGGTGTGCCCACAGTTACTGATATTCACGAAGTTAGTGATGCTGATATGGCTGCTCAATATGTTGATGTACTGCAAATTCCAGCTTTTTTAGTACGCCAAACCGATTTGGTAGTTGCAGCGGCCAAAACAGGTAAGGTAATCAATTTAAAGAAAGGACAATTTATGAGTCCTGAAAGTATGAAACACGCCGTTCAGAAAGTGATTGATAGCGGGAACAATAGTGCTTTAATCACTGACAGAGGAACTATGTTTGGCTATCAGGATTTAATTGTTGATTTTAGAGGAATTCCTGTGATGCGTTCGTATGCTCCTGTTATTATGGATGTTACGCATTCTTTACAACAACCCAATCAAACAAGCGGAGTGACTGGAGGACGCCCAGAAATGATTGAAACTATTGCTCGTGCAGCTGTTGTTAATAACGTAGATGGATTGTTTATCGAAACTCATTTTGACCCTGCAAATGCAAAAAGTGATGGGGCTAATATGCTTCATCTTGATTTGCTTGAAGGTCTTTTAACAAGATTAACAGCAATCAGACAAACAATTTTATCATTTGAGAATTAGTATTTATTTGAGTTTACTAATTTTCTAATTATTTCAAACTTTTATAAAATAATATGTATCATAAAGAAGCTCTTTCAAATCCAATTTTTTCGTTAATAAGTAAAGTTTCAAATGAAATTTCATTAGAAAGTTATGTAATTGGTGGATTTGTCAGGGATTATCTTCTGAAGAAAAAACTTCCGAAAGACATTGATATTGTTTCTATTGGGAGCGGAATTGCTTTGGCAGAAAAAGTAGCTGAAAAATTGCCTAATAATCCTAAAGTGTCTGTTTTTAAGAATTTTGGAACCGCAATGATAAAAGCAGATAATTTGGATATTGAATTCGTGGGAGCAAGGAAAGAAAGTTATGAATCCAATTCTCGTAAACCTTATGTGGAAAGCGGAACACTTCAAGATGACCAAAATCGTAGAGATTTCACAATCAATGCAATGGCGTTATCTCTTTCAGAATACAATTTCGGAGAATTAATCGACCCTTTTGATGGACTTTCTGACCTCAAAAATAAAATCATACGTACGCCACTTGACCCAGATATAACCTATTCGGATGATCCTTTGCGTATGATGAGGGCTATCCGATTTGCTACCCAATTGAATTTTGAAATTGAGAAAAAATCATTACAAGCAATTGCCAAAAATAAAGACCGATTAAAAATTATTTCGAACGAACGTATTGTAGATGAGCTGAATAAGATACTTTCTTCACCCAAACCTTCCATTGGATTGAAACTATTGTATGAAACGAAACTTCTTCATTATATTCTTCCAGAACTTGTTGAATTACAAGGAGTAGAGGAGCACGAAGGGCAACGACATAAAGATAATTTTTGGCATACATTGGAGGTTGTTGATAATATCGCTCAGAATACAGATGATTTGTGGCTACGTTGGTCAGCTTTGTTGCACGATATTGGAAAAGCTCCGACAAAGCGTTTTGACAAAAAAAATGGCTGGACATTTCACGGACACGAATTTTTAGGAAGCAAAATGGTTTTTCATATTTTTAAGCGATTGCGAATGCCTTTAAATGATAAAATGAAATATGTTCAGAAAATGGTTCGTATGAGTTCTCGTCCCATTATTATTGCAGAGGATATCGTTACAGATTCTGCAGTAAGGCGTTTGGTTTTTGATGCTGGAGATGATTTTGAGGATTTGATGACGCTCTGTGAAGCAGATATTACAACAAAAAATTCAAAGAAGTTCAAACAATATCACGATAATTTTCAGCTGGTACGCCAAAAAGTAGTAGAGGTAGAGGAGAAAGACCACATTCGTAATTTTCAACCTCCCATTTCGGGAGAAGAAATTATGAAAACATTTAATTTGAAACCTTCTCGTGAAATAGGAACGCTAAAAGATGCCATAAAAGAAGCTATTTTGGACGGAAAGATATCAAATGATTATGAGGCTGCCAAAAAATTTATGTTTGATAAAGCTAAACAAATGAGATTAATATAAGTAAAAAGGCTGAAGAATAGTTACATTCTTCAGCCTTTTTGTTTTAAACCAAATTTTATTATAACAGATTGTTTGTAATCAAATATTCAGCAATTTGGATTGTGTTTGTTGCAGCTCCTTTTCTTAAATTATCCGAAACAACCCACATATTCAGCGAATTAGGTTGAGATTCATCTTTTCGTAGACGTCCCACAAAAACATCGTCTTTCCCTTGTGCATATAAAGGCATAGGGTAGGTATTTGTGTTGGTATCATCTTGAAGGACTAATCCTGAGGTTTTTGAAAAGATATCCCTAACTTCATCTAAATTGAAATCATTAATAAGTTCAACATTTATGGATTCACTATGTCCGCCAACAACAGGAATACGAACAGCAGTAGCCGTGACAGCAATGCTATCGTCGCGGAGAATTTTTTTGGTTTCACGAACCAGTTTCATTTCTTCTTTGGTGTAGCCATTATCCTCGAATACATCACATTGTGGAATAGCATTTCGGTGTATTTGATAGTGATAAGCCATATCTCCTTTTTCTCCTTTGTACTCGTTTTCAAGTTGTTTCACTGCTTTTACTCCAGTACCAGTGATGGATTGATAGGTAGAAACCACAACCCGTTTGATTCCATATTTTTTTTGTAATGGAGCCAAAGCAATTAGCATCTGAATTGTAGAGCAATTTGGGTTGGCGATGATTTTATCTTCTTTTGTGAGAACATCAGCGTTGATTTCAGGAATTACAAGTTTTTTAGTTGTATCCATACGCCAAGCGGAAGAATTATCAACTACAGTCGTGCCCACTTGTGCAAATTTTGGAGCCCATTCCAAAGAGACACTTCCACCAGCTGAAAATAATGCAATGTCAGGTTTTAATGAAACTGCTTGTTGCAACCCGACCACCGAATATTCTTTCCCTTGAAAAGTTATTTTCTTTCCTACAGACTTTTCTGAAGCAACAGGAATTAACTCAGTTACAGGGAAATTTCGTTCGTTTAAAACTTCCAGCATTACGTTACCAACCATACCAGTAACACCCACAATAGCTACTCTCATAAATGTTTAAAATAAAAAAATGACCAGCAAATTTACATATTATATTTTAATTGTGGAATCTATTGTGCCAAATTGTTCAATTTGTAACAAAATATATTTTTATTGATTTTTGAGAAGTTCTCTCAAAAGTATACGAAAAATAGCTAATATGAAATGTGTTTTAAAATGATTCTTAATAATGAGGGTATGGAAGTAATTTTTCTCTTTTAAAATTCAAAAAAAATGATGAACTTTGTGCCCGTTTATATGATTTAAAATTCTAAAGAAAAGAATGCTTCTACTAAAGGATACATTGAAACACAAAGGATTGCGTAATCAATTAGCTGATTTGTTAAGAGAAAAAGGAATTACGGATACAAACGTTTTGAATGCTATTCGAACAATTCCCAGACATTTGTTTATGGATAGTAGTTTTGAGGCTCACGCCTATCAAGACAAAGCATTTCCTATTGGGGCAGGTCAGACCATTTCTCAGCCTTATACTGTAGCTTTTCAAACGCAACTATTGCAAGTTTCTGCTGGACAAAAAGTACTCGAAATAGGAACAGGAAGTGGCTATCAGTCAAGTGTATTACTTTTTTTGGGGGTGAATTTATTTACAATAGAACGACAACAAAAACTCTTCAAACAAACACAATTATTACTTCCTAAATTAATGCCTCGTCTTGCAAAAATGTATTTTGGAGATGGTTACAAGGGGTTACCCAATGAAGCACCTTTCGACCGCATTTTAGTGACAGCTGGAGCTCCAGAAGTACCAATTGCTTTACTAGCTCAATTAGCAGTGGGAGGAAGGTTGGTTATTCCTGTGGGAGAAGAAACACAAGTAATGACACTCTTTGAAAGAATATCTCAAAGCGAATTTCACAAAACAGAATATGGTGATTTTCAATTTGTTCCTCTGCTGAAAGATAAGGTTTAGAAAATAAAAAGAGAGCAAATCATAAGCCGGATTCTGTTTCTTGATGAACAAGATGCTTATCATTTATCTTGATTTGTAATTACTTACAAATTCGAACCGCTTACCCTCCAACATCGGACGAGCAACCCTAAAAAGCTGGTTTACATAGCGTTGCACCACATAGAGTTTACCTGATTTCACTACAGCCGAACTGTACTTGCTTTCTGTTGCACTTGTCCTCATCTCACGATGGACGGGCGTTACCCGTTATGCTGCTCTTTGGTGTCCGGACTTTCCTCTATAAAATAGCGATAAGCCGATTTACTCTCGGCGGCAAAGTTAAGAAATTATTTCGATTTTGGTTTCTGAAAATAATCAAAATAAACTTTTTGGGGTAATGCCTTTTTGTTTATATTTGCCCTCAAACATTTAATTTTTATAATGGTTCTCACAGAAAATATTTGCAAGAAATACGGAAACTATACAGCTTTAAATAATGTTTCAATCACAGTTCCTAAGGGAAGTATTTTTGGACTTTTAGGACCTAACGGAGCAGGTAAAACTTCTTTTATAAGAATACTTAACCAAATAACATATCCTGATTCAGGAAGGATATTTTTCGACGGAGAGCCTCTTAATCAACAACATATTTCACAGATAGGATATCTGCCGGAAGAACGTGGACTCTACAAAACAATGAAAGTAGGTGAACAGGCAATTTATTTGGCTCAGCTTAAGGGACTTTCAAAGGAAAAAGCAAAGGAACGTTTGAAGTTCTGGTTTGAACGTTTGGATATTGGCAGTTGGTGGAATAAGAAAATACAGGAGCTTTCCAAAGGAATGGCTCAGAAAATTCAGTTTGTAGTAACGGTACTTCACGAACCCAAGTTGCTTATTTTTGATGAGCCTTTTAGTGGTTTTGACCCTATTAATGCCAATGTTATTAAAGATGAGATTTTATACCTTCGGGAGCAAGGAGCTACGATTATATTTTCAACACACCGAATGGAATCAGTGGAAGAGCTTTGTGACCATATAGCATTGATTAATAAGTCGGAAAAAATTCTGGAAGGTAATTTGTTAGATATTAAACGCTCTTTTAAAAGTAATATTTTTGAAGTAGGATTAAAAGTAAACGAAGACAAGCAAACGGAGCTTTTGACTGAATTACAAGAACATTTTTCAGTAGATAAGGCAAATTTTAAAAGCTTATATGATAGTTTAAAACTCAATATTTACAAAAAAGAACATCAAACAGCTAATGAATTGTTGCAATACTTGAATTCTAAAGCAGAAGTCACACATTTTGTTGAAAAAATACCTACTGTTGATGAAATATTTATGCGTTCTGTTGAAAAAAAGAACTAAAATGCAATATTTTTTTCACATTTTTACTTTTAGCTATTATAGATAATGAAACATTTAGGAATAATAACAAAACGGGAATATTTGAATAAAGTACGAAACAAATCTTTTATTATTATGACTTTTGTGAGTCCGCTGGTTGTAATAATATTTGGTTTGTTGATAGGGTATTTAACTAATATTAACAATACAGGAAGCGTAAAAAAAATAGCTGTTTTGGACGAAAGTCATCGTTTTTCAAATAGTTTTGAGAATACTTCAGCAGTGGAATATTTCTTTCTAAAGGAAGCTTCATTGAACGAAGCAAAAACGATAATTCTGGCTGAAAGTATGTACGGGTTATTGTATATTCCTCCAGTGAAGGATGAAAATTGGCATCAACGGATTGAATTTTTTAGTGAAGAATCGCCCAATATTTCCTTACTGAATCAACTTTCGGATAATATAGAAACAACTCTTTTTCAGAATAATTTGACATCAAAAGGGATAGACAAAAAGCAAATTGACGATTCCAAAGTGAAGGTAAATATTTCTTTGCAGAATTTTAGCGGAGAAAAAAGCTCAGAATTGGATAGCATCATCAAAATAGCTCTTGGAGGAATGGCTGGTTATCTCATTTTTATGTTCATTATCATTTATGGAAATTCAATTATGCGCAGTGTAATTGAGGAAAAAACCAATCGTATTATCGAAATTATCATTTCATCGGTGAAGCCTTTTGAGTTAATGTTGGGTAAAATTTTTGGCACTTCATTAGCGGGAATTACTCAGTTTTTAATTTGGATGGTTTTTGGTGGCTTTCTGATGACAATTCTCACTTCTTTTTTAGATGTAAATCCTTCATCAACAAATGAAGTTTTGATGAATAAATCAGGAATGGATAAGCTCACTTCAGAGGTTTTGTTAGCATTTTTCAAGTTTCCGTTTATGGAAATGTTTACTTCTTTTTTGTTGTATTTTGTGGGAGGATACTTGTTGTATAGCTCTTTTTATGCGACCATTGGAGCGATGGTTGATAATGAAACAGATACACAACAATTCTTAATGCCAATTTTAATGCCTTTGATTTTAGCAGTTTATGTTGGTTTTTTCACGGTGATAGAAGAACCTCACGGAACGGTTTCTGTCGTACTTTCGTATGTTCCACTCACATCTCCCGTGGTAATGTTAATGAGAATTCCTTTTGGTGTTCCTTGGTGGGAAGTACTCATTTCCATATTATTACTCTACGGAACATTCTTTTTAGTGATAAAATTTGCCTCAAAAATTTATCGTATAGGAATTTTGATGTATGGCAAAAAGGCAACTTACAAAGAGATTTGGAAATGGCTTAAATATTGAAAATAAATAAGGGCAAAATAAAACTTTTGCCCTTATTTGTTATTTGAGCTTCAGGATTTCATTTAAGATGTCTTTAGCTACTTCGGTTTTATCTTTTAAAGGAAACGAAGTTTCTTTATTTTGAGTAATGAGTGTTATTTTATTGGTGTCAGTTCCAAATCCAGCACCTTTGTCTTTCAGTGAATTAAGTACGATAGCATCTAAGTTCTTGTTGTTTAGTTTTATTCTTGCATTTTCTGATTCATTTTCAGTTTCTAAGGCAAATCCTATGAGAAGTTGTTGTTGCTTTTGTTTGCCTAATGAGGCAAGAATATCAATTGTAGAAACCAATTCTAAATTCAATGAAGTTTCTTTCTTTTTGATTTTTTCTGGGGCTTTTATTTTTGGAGTATAGTCAGCTACAGCCGCTGATAAAATAGCAATATCTGACGTTTTGAATTGATTTACAGTAGCTTCATACATATCTGATGCACTAATCACACGTTGTAGATGTATTTTATTGTGAATATTCGTTTCCGCAGAAGGTCCTAAAATCAAATGTACTTCGGCACCTTGTTTTACAGCCTCGTTCGCTAAGGCAATTCCCATTTTTCCTGTGGAAAAGTTGCCTATAAATCGCACGGGGTCAATAGCTTCGTAAGTAGGTCCAGCAGTTATTAGTACTTTCTTTCCTTTCAAAGGAAGATTGTGAGAAATGTTAGTTTCTATAAAGTTTATAATGTCCTCAGGTTCTGCCATTCTGCCTTGTCCAACTAGTCCACTTGCTAATTCTCCATAAGCGGCAGGAATTATCTGATTACCAAATGATTTTAACCTATCCAAGTTATTATTCACGGTTGGGTGAGCGTACATATCCAAATCCATAGCTGGAGCTATAAATGTAGGAGCTTTTGCAGAAAAATAAGTTGCTAATAATACGTTGTCACACAATCCATTAGCCATTTTTGCTAAAGTGTTTGCTGTTGCAGGAGCTATGAGGAGTAGGTCTGCCCAAAGAGCCAGTTCTACGTGGTTGTTCCAGTTGTTATCCGTTGTTTTAAAAGAAGAAATTACTTCATTTTTGGAAACTGTAGCCAATGTTAAAGGCGTAACAAACTCTTTGGCACTTTCTGTTAAAATTACTTTTACATTATGCCCTTTTTTTACTAACAAACGCACCAAATGGGGCGTTTTGTAGGCAGCAATTCCTCCTGTAATTCCTAAAATTATGTTCATAAGATTGTATCAAATTAGAAAAGGTTTTAAGTAATAAACCATTAAGTTCACTGCTCAAAACCTATATTTTACAAATGATATAACAACTTGATTGTTAAGCTTCCCGATAATAAACCTTATTCTCTAACCATTCTTTAATGGCAATGGCTTGTGGTTTTGGAAGTTTCTCATAGAATTTAGAAACTTCAATTTGTTCTTTATTCTCAAAAATTTCTTCCAAATTATCATTATTAGTTGCAAATTCGTCCAATTTTTCAATTAATTCTTTTTTAATTTCGGAATTTATCTGTACGGCACGTTTTGCAATAATTGAAATAGCTTCATAAATATTTTCGGTGGGAGCTTCAATAGCACTTCTGTTATAGGTAATTGTAGAAGTTGGAGCATCAATCTTTTTAAAATCCATATTTCTGTTCTTTTTTATAAAATTTTTATGAGTAAATTTTCAATGATGTTTCAATTTTTTGAAGCATTCTTTCAGCTTCTTTTTTGTATGATGTTTCAGGAAACGATTTTACCAAAGTTTCGTATGCTTCTTTGGCAATTCTTAAACGCTCTTCCTTTTTATGCTCCACACTATTGATTGCCCATTCGTAAGCCGAATGCAAACGTACAAAAAGAGCTTCCTCCTTGAAAATAGTTCCAGGATTGTGTGCTAAGAAATTATCTAAAGACTTCATAGCAGCCTGATAATCACGAATCAAGTTATATTGTTTTGCTATTTCAAACTCTTTTTTCTGAAGCCGTGTTAGCAAATCCAGTGTCATCTCATTAGCTTCATTTGCATATTCTGTGTTGGTATATCTGTCCAAGAATAGTTGCAATTTTTCAAGTGCCTGATGTGTAGGTGTTTGGTCAACACTATACTTAGGAGCTTCTAAATAGATTGATTTGGCTGCTAAAAAAGCAGCTTCAGCTACTTTTTCACTTTTTGGGTATAACTTATAGAAACGTTCAAATTGGTATGAAGCCTTGTTATATTGCTTAGTTTTATAAAAGGCATCTGCGTACATATAAAGTACTCGCTCCCCTTGAGGTTTTCCTGCGTATTGGTTTACAATGTTTTCAAACAATTGTATCGACCTTTTGTATTTTCCTCGTTTGTATAGTTGCTCAGCCATATTGTACTTAAGTGTAGCATCATCAGACTTTAACACTTTCTGATATTCACCACAAGAACTCAATAAACTTGCACTAAATAAACCTATTACGATGTATTTCTTAATTTGCATTCGGCAAAAGTAAATAGTTTTTATGATTTATCAAAATTATGTGAGCATTCCGCCATCTACATTAAGCACTTGTCCTGTGATATAAGCAGCCATATCCGAGGCTAAGAATACACAAGCATTGGCGACATCTTCTGGTTGACCTCCTCTTTTTAAAGGAATATTATCTCGCCAACCTTGTACTACTTTTTCATCTAAAATTGCTGTCATTTCAGTTTCAATAAATCCTGGAGCTATTGCATTGCAACGGATATTTCTGGAACCTAATTCCAAAGCTACAGATTTTGTGAAACCTAACATACCTGCTTTTGAAGCTGCATAGTTGGACTGACCTGCATTTCCCTTTACTCCCACAACACTACTAATGTTGATGATAGACCCGCTACGTTGTTTTAACATAGTACGTTGCACGGCTTTTGTCATATTGAAGACAGATTTTAAATTTACCTCAATTACTTTATCAAAATCTTCTTCTGAAATTCGCATTAACAGGTTGTCTTTTGTAATCCCTGCGTTATTTACCAGAATATCAATACTTCCGAACTCTTTAACTACATCTTCAGCCAATTGCTGGGCAGCCTCATAATCGGCAGCGTTACTTTGATATCCTTTAGCTTTTATTCCTTTAGCTTTTAATTCGTCTTCTAATTTTTGTGCAGCTTCTACCGATGAGCTATACGTAAAAGCAACATTGGCACCATACGAAGCGAAAACTTCGGCAATTCCTCGTCCAATTCCTCTACTTGCTCCTGTGATGATTGCAGTTTTTCCTTCTAATAGTCTCATATTTTGTTTAAATTTTATTGTTGAAAATTATTATTTTATCTGGATGTTTTTAAGATATTCCCAATGTATGTTATCCGCCAACACGCTTTACTTTGAATCCTTTTTCTTTGAGGAACTTCATAATTTTATCACGATAATCCCCTTGAATTAAGATGCTTTCATCTTTGAAAGAACCCCCAACGCCTAAAAGAGTTTTGATTTCCTTTGCTAGAATTTTGAAATCATTATCTGCTCCTGAATATCCTTCAATGATGGTTACAGGCTTTCCTTTGCGTTTTTCATATTTACAAATCAAGGGCTCGTCCTGAAGCCAAATATTTGAAATATTTTCCACAGGAGTTTCTTCTTCAATATGGTCGGGAAATAAATTTTTTAGCTGTTCGCGTAACATTTTAATTGAAATGTTTTCAAGTTGCAAATATATAAATAAAATTTAATTTTTTCGGGTTGAGCGAATTCAATATTCTTTATTAAATTTGCCAAAATAAAAAGAAATAATAAATGAAAAGAATATTTTTATCCCTAATTACAATTTTTGCCTTTGGTTGTAGTGTTCAAAAGAATGATATTCAAACTGAAGATAAGGTACTTCCAGTTTTTTTGAATGAAATTTCTGAACAAAGGCTAAACGAAACACTAAAAGTAATTGCTTCTGATGAAATGGAAGGACGAAACACAGGAAGTGAAGGCATCAAAAAAGCAGCAGATTATATCGTGAAGCAATACACAAAAGAAGGCATTATGTATCCGCCAAAAGCTTCGGGGTGGTTTCAGACTGTGCCAAAATCTTTTTTCAGAAATAAATTCAATGATTCTGATAATATTTGGGCTTTTGTTCAAGGAAGTGAAAAACCAGAGGAAGTTATCGTAGTATCAGCACATTATGACCACGTAGGAATGGAAGGTGAAGAAGTGTACAATGGTGCAGATGACAATGGTTCAGGAACGGTTGCTGTTATGGAATTGGCACGAGTGTTCAATTTAGCGAAGAAAAAAGGACACGCTCCTAAACGTTCAGTGATGTTTTTACTTGTAACAGGTGAAGAAAGAGGACTTTATGGTTCGGATTATTATTCTAAAAATCCGTTATATCCTTTAAAAAATACTGTCGCTAACATAAATATTGATATGATAGGACGAGTTGATAATTTGCATAAGGACAATAATTATGTGTATGTTATTGGTGCAGACCGATTAAGTTCGGAGTTGCATACAATTAATGAAGAAATGAATAGAAAATATGTCAATTTAAAATTGGATTATAAATATGACGACCGCAATGACCCTTGGCAAATTTATTATCGTTCTGACCATTACAATTTTGCAAAACACGGAATTCCTTCAGTTTTCTTTTTCAATGGATTACATTCTGACTATCATCAACCAACAGATACTCACGACAAAATAGATTTCGAAGCAATGACAAAACGTACCAAATTAATCTTTGCTTTGGCGTGGGAACTTGCTAATCGTTCGGAACGTATAAAAGTAGATAGAGACGGGAAATAATTTTTTGTAGTTAGAACTTAATTTATTATCTTTGCGTTTCTTTAAAAAAAATCAAGAAAATGAAATATTTACAAAATAAATATGTAAAAATTGTTCTTGCCGTATTGATTAATGTTTATGCCATATATCAATTCACAGAAGGCAATATCGGTAATGGAATTGCTTTGATGTTATTATCAGCAATTCCCATAATATTGTATTTCAGAAACGAGTTTATTTTGTTGGCTTTCCTAAGATTGAGAAAACAAGATTTTGAAGGTACTCAAAAATGGCTGAGTAAAATAGTTGAACCTGAAACGGCATTGATTAAAAAACAACAAGGGTATTATAATTATTTGCACGGAATTATTTATTCGCAAATAAATCTTACTCAAGCTGAGAAATATTTTAGAAAAGCTTTGCAGTTAGGGTTAAATATGAGCTACGATGTTGCTATGGCAAAGTTGAGTTTGGCAGGTATTATGTTACAAAAACGCAGAAAGCGTGAGGCTCAAGAATTACTTGCTGAAGCTAAAAAGCTGGATAAACAGAATATGATGACAGAACAAATCAAAATGATGCAACAACAACTCAAGCGTATATAAAATAATATTGTAAAAAGGAAAAGGTGATAATTCTAAAAAAATTATCACCTTTTTTATATTCAAGTAAATTTTATTTTTGACAATCACCAGATAGTGAAGATTATATATGTAAAGCCCGATTATCTGTGGCAGCCAAAGCTGCTTCTTTGATGGCTTCGGTAAAGGTTGGATGTGCGTGACTGATACGTGAAATATCCTCAGCACTTGCTCTGAATTCCATAGCTGTTACGGCTTCGGCTATCATATCAGCAGCTCTGGCACCAATCATATGAACTCCTAAGATTTCATCGGTAGAAGCATCAGCCAATATTTTTACAAATCCGTCCGTATCCATACTTGCCCTCGAACGCCCTAAAGCACGCATTGGGAATTGTCCCGATTTGAACGTAACACCTTCTTCTTTAAGTTGTTCTTCTGTTTTTCCTACCGAAGCAACTTCAGGCCAAGTGTAGACAACTCCAGGTATTAGATTGTAATCAATATGAGGTTTTTGTCCAGCTAATTGCTCAGCAATTAAAACGCCTTCTTCCTCTGCTTTGTGAGCTAACATTGCACCACGAACCACATCGCCAATTGCATAAATGTTTGATACATTGGTTTGTAAATGTGAGTTTACTTCAATTCTGCCACGTTCATCTGTTTTGATGCCAACAGCTTCCAAATTTAGTCCATCAGTATAAGGTTTTCTTCCTACGGCAACCAAGCAATAATCACCTTCAAGCACAACTTCTTCTCCTTTTTGAGTAGTGGCTTTTACAATTACCATATTTCCATTACGGGAAACTTCTTTTACTTGATGACTTGTATAGAACTTAAAACCTTGTTTTTTAAGCACTTTTGTAAGTTCCTTCCCTAAACCTTTATCCATAGTAGGAAGAATGCTGTCCATATATTCAACAACAGAAACAGAAGCTCCCAATCGCTTGTAAACTTGCCCAAGTTCCAAGCCAATGACGCCACCGCCAATAACGATTAAATGTTTTGGTATTTCGGTCAATTTCAGAGCTTCAGTAGAAGTTATAATACGTTCTTTATCAATAGTTATGAATGGTAAAGAGGAAGGTTTAGAACCCGTAGCGATGATTGTTTTTTGAGCTTCAATTTCTTCAGAAGAACCATCTTTTGAAGTGATTTTGATTCGAGTTGAATTTACGAAACTTCCCAATCCGTGAAAAACATCAATTTTGTTTTTATCCATCAAGAATTTAATTCCTGAACAAGTTTGCTCTACGACGGAATTTTTTCGGTCAATCATTTTTTTAAGACTAACTTTTACTTCACCAGTAATTTCAATTCCGTGTGTTTCAAAGTGTTTTAAAGCATCTTCGTAATGATGAGAAGAATCTAATAAAGCTTTTGAAGGAACGCAACCCACATTCAAACAAGTGCCGCCCAAAGTGTCGTATTTTTCGATAATAGCCGTTTTGAATCCTAACTGTGCTGAACGAATGGCAGCTACATATCCTCCAGGTCCTGAGCCTATTACAACAACATCATATGTTTTCATAACTTAATACTTAAATTTTATGATTAATATCGCAAACGTACAAATAAAAAGATATAAAAACAAGAACCGATATTCTTCTTTTTAAGAATTGTTGAACAAAGAGTTCATTTCTGTATCTTCGTTTCTTTCAAAAATTCAGCTGTAAAACTTTTTTTGTCTTTTGCTACTTCTTCAGGTGTTCCAAAAGCGACAACTTCACCGCCACCTTTTCCGCCTTCATAGCCTATATCGATGATGTAGTCTACTTTTTTAATAACGTCAATATTATGTTCGATGACAAGCACGGTATTTCCTTTATCGACCAACTTATCCAAAACATCTAAAAGTACTTTTACATCTTCAAAATGTAAGCCCGTAGTAGGTTCATCAAGAATATAAAACGTATTTCCAGTATCCTTTTTTGAAAGCTCTGTGGCTAATTTCACTCGTTGAGCTTCTCCACCCGAAAGCGTGGTTGATTGTTGTCCCAAAGTGATGTATCCGAGTCCTACTTCTTCAATAGTTTTTAATTTTCGATGTATTTTAGGAATATTTTCAAAAAAAACAACACTTTCCGAGATAGTCATATCCAAAATATCGGCTATAGATTTTCCTTTGTAACGAACTTCGAGCGTTTCTCGGTTAAAACGTTTTCCTTTGCAAGTTTCGCACTCCACATAAACGTCTGGTAAAAAGTTCATTTCGATAACTTTCAGTCCTGAACCTTCACACGTTTCACATCTACCGCCTTTCACGTTAAAGCTGAATCTACCTGGTTTGTATCCGCGTATCATAGCCTCTGGCGTCTGTGTAAAAAGAGTGCGGATTTCACTAAAAACTCCCGTATAGGTTGCAGGGTTGGAACGAGGTGTTCTTCCGATGGGCGACTGGTCTATGGCGATTACCTTATCAATGTTTTCAAGCCCTTCGATACTTTCATAAGGCATAGGTTTCTTTACCGCATTGAAAAAATGAGCGTTTAAAATCGGATAAAGTGTTTCATTAATCAAAGTGGACTTTCCGCTGCCCGAAACCCCCGTTACGCCAATCATTTTTCCCAAAGGAAAAGTTACCGACACATTTTTGAGGTTATTTCCCGTACAGCCACGCAAAATAATTTCCTTGCCGTTACCTTTTCTGCGTTCATTGGACGTATTTATTTGCTTACGACCACTAATATAGTCGGCAGTAATGGTGTTTGAAGCCATCATTTGCTTTGGAGTGCCTTGAAAGATAATTTCACCACCATTTTTTCCCGCTTTTGGTCCTATATCAATAACATAATCAGCTTCCAGAATCATTTCTTCGTCGTGTTCCACTACAATAACTGAGTTTCCGATGTCTCGAAGAGCTTTTAATGAATTGATAAGTCGTTTGTTATCTCGTTGATGTAACCCAATGCTGGGTTCGTCCAAGATGTAAAGTACGCCCGTCAGTTGTGAACCGATTTGGGTAGCCAAACGAATCCGCTGAGCCTCCCCGCCTGATAACGATTTTGAACTTCGGCTAAGGGAAAGATATGTCAAACCTACATCTATCAGAAATTGCAATCGTGTGCTTATTTCTTTGATAATTTCCGATGCAATTTTCTGTTGTTTCTCCGAGATTTTTTCAGGAAGAACAGCAAACCAGTCCGAAAGCTCTAAAATATCCATTTTGGAAAGCTCGGCGATGTTTTTCTCGTTTATTTTGAAGAAAAGAGCCTCTTTGCGAATGCGAGTTCCTTCACATTCAGGACAAGGAAGCGTGTCCATAAAGTCGGAAGCCCATCTTTTGATGGAAACAGAATCGGAATTGTCGTGCTGATTCTTTATGAAGTTTACAATTCCTTCAAAATCAATTTCATATTCTCTTGTTATTCCTAAAACGTCTGATTTTACGGCATATTTTTCTTTTGCTCCGTATAGAATGATATCGATGGCTTCTTGCGGAAGGTCTTCCACATTATCAGATAGTTTTGCACCGAATTTGTGAAGGATAATTTCAAGTTGCTTAAATATCCAAGTGTTTTTTTGTTCACCTATGGCAACGATAGCCCCATTTTTTATAGACATTTTTGAATTAGGAATGATTTTAGAAAGATTGACTTCCTGCACTTCTCCTAATCCGTTGCAATGCGGACACATTCCTTTGGGTGAATTGAACGAAAATGTGTTGGGTTCGGGCATCGGATATGAAATTCCCGTGCTTGGACACATCAAATTACGACTGAAAAACTGAACTTTTTCCGTTTCTTGATCTAAAACCATCAGCACTCCGTCGCCGTATTGCATTGCAACTTTTATGGATTCCTGTAATCGGCTTTGGGTGTCTTTATTTGAATCGATAAGAAGTCTATCGACCACTATTTCAATATCGTGCGTTTTGTAGCGGTCGAGTTTCATTCCTTTTTCAATATCCCGAATTTCGCCATTGGTACGCACTTTTACAAATCCTTGTTTAGCAATTTGTTCGAAAAGTTCGCGATAATGTCCTTTACGTGATTGCACCACTGGAGCGAGAATATTTATCCTCTTTTCGTGATATTTTTCTGTGATAAGTTCTTGAATTTGAGCATCGCTGTAACTTACCATTTTTTCGCCCGTCTTGTAGCTGTACGCATCGGATGCACGAGCAAAAAGAAGCCTCAAAAAGTCGTAAATTTCGGTTATTGTTCCCACAGTAGAGCGGGGCGATTTGGAAGTTGTTTTCTGTTCGATGGCGATAACTGGCGAAAGTCCGTCGATTTTATCAACATCAGGTCGTTCAAGCCCTCCTAAGAACTGCCTTGCGTATGCTGAAAAAGTTTCGATATAGCGTCGTTGTCCTTCGGCATAAATGGTGTCAAAAGCAAGTGATGATTTCCCGCTTCCTGAAAGCCCTGTAATTACTACAAGTTGCTCTCTGGGAATGTCAATGTCTATATTTTTAAGGTTGTGAGCTCTTGCCCCTTGAACTTCAATTTTGTTTTCCATACGTTGTTATCGAATCTTTGCCGAAAAAGCAAACTTTGGCAAAAATAGTAATTTTTTCGTTGATTAAATTTATAAATTAATTTGTGAATTCTTCTTCTTTTACAAAAGGTTTTTCCGCAAATATTTCCTGTAAAAATGTAAGCATAAAAGGGAGTGTTTTTACTGGAAATTCAAATGTTTGTGGCTTAGAAAGTTGTATGTCAAGTTTCCATTCTTCTTTATAAAAATGATAATTATTTTGGGTAATAACTACGAGTTTATCGTCTTTAAAATACAGATTATCAACTTCAAAGCGTTTCCAAGTAGGAACGGCGTGAATCAGAAAAAGTCGCTGCGGTGTATTTTCTTCAATTGATGAGAAGTGTTTTGCATTTCCTTTTTCATCAAGATTTCCTGCAAAAATATCAGTTCCAGTACCTTCTGTGTACATCGAAATAATTTCTCCTTCAGCAGTGTAGTTTGAACTACAAAATTCGTACAATTTACCAAGCCTTGTTATTAAAGTGATTTGGGATAAGTAAGGAGGGATTTCTCCCGTAAAAATTTTATTTTGATGTAAATAAGCTAATGTTTTAAACCAAATTGCATCTTTTGGGTGTTGGGAGATTAGTTTTATAACTTTGTATTGCCCTTCTGAAAGTACTTCGAAAGAAATTTCAGTGTGTTGAGAATTTATTTGGAAATTATAAATAGGCAAAGGATGACAATCTCCATACGGATTTTCGTCGTACTCAAAACATTGATTGTTATTGTTATAGATTAAACTTACACTTTCCTTGCTGTCATTTCCAATGTATACCGAAAAATATTCAAATTGAAATTTAGGTGAATGTTTCAGTGAAAACACTTTGGTTGGAATACTTATGGGAGTAGGCAACTGATATCCAAAACTAAAAATGGCTTTACGAATGAAATTGCTAAGTTCTTGTGTGTAACCGTTGTACAAAAATCCGTGTAAATACTCGATTTCTTCATAATTTTGGTTGAAAGTTGCTAAATTTTTACAGATTTCATATATGATAGGTTCAAAATCGGTTTGTGAAAGTTTGTTTCTGTCTAAATTGCTTAGTCTTTCAATAAATTGAGTTAAATCATCATCACATTTTTGAATATTTTCAATTGAAAAATATCTGTTTTCTTCGGAAGTAGCCTCAAATTCAGCTTCCATCTGCTTAATGATAGCTTGTTTTTGTTTTAGTAATTTTGCTTTCATAATTTTTTGATTTAGATATTCTTTTACACAAAAATTTATTGTGAGTTAAATTAAGAAAAAATGTGTGCAAAGGTATGAATTTTAACCCAATGGAGAATCACATATTTTATTAATACAGATAAATCATAAAAAAATAGTAGCTTTGCACTTTAATTATTTCAATAAACGAAGTAGTATCGTAGAGAAAATGAAAAAAGTAGTAGTAGGACTTTCAGGCGGTGTGGATAGCAGTGTTGCTGCATATCTTTTGCAACAACAAGGTTATGAGGTAATTGGCTTGTTTATGAAGAATTGGCACGATGATTCGGTTACCATTTCCAATGAATGTCCGTGGCTGGAAGATAGTAATGACGCTCTTTTGGTGGCTGAAAAATTAGGAATTCCTTTTCAAACTATTGATATGAGTGAACCGTACAAGCAACGCATTGTGGATTATATGTTTCGCGAGTATGAAAATGGTCGTACTCCTAATCCTGATGTGTTGTGTAACAGAGAGATAAAGTTTGATGTGTTTATGAATTTGGCCCTTTCACTTGGGGCTGATTACGTGGCAACTGGTCATTATTGTAGGAAAGAGGAAATTGTTGTTGACGGCAAAAAAATCTATCGTTTACTTTCAGGAAAAGACACAAATAAAGACCAATCTTATTTTTTATGTCAATTGTCACAAAAACAATTGAGTAAAGCTCTTTTTCCGATAGGTGAACTGCAAAAATCAGAGGTTAGAGCCATTGCAGCACAACAAAATTTGGTTACTGCTGAAAAGAAAGATTCTCAAGGACTTTGTTTTGTAGGGAAAGTGCGTTTGCCTGAATTTTTACAACAACAATTGCAACCTAAAATGGGAGATATTATCGAAATTTCAAATGATTGGGAGGGATACAATTCGTTTGATAGTTTAAAACTCTTTGAAACTTATGAAGATGAATTAAAATATCTTTCAAAACGATTCAAATATCAGTTTTCTGATGGGAAAAAAGTAGGTACACATCAGGGAGCACATTACTTTACAAAAGGACAACGAAAAGGACTGCACGTAGGAGGTACACCTGAGCCACTTTTTGTAATAGAAACCGATGTAAATCAAAATGTTATTTATGTAGGACAGGGGCATAATCACAGAGGTCTCTTTCGTAAAGCTCTCTTCATAAAGGAGTGTGATGTACATTGGGTTCGTGAAGATTTAGCTTTGCAAGTAGGTGAAAAGAGGGACTTTATGGTAAGGATTCGTTATCGTCAGCCTTTGCAAAAAGCTATTTTGTACAAAACGGAAAATGGGCTTTTTGTTCATTTTGAAGAGCCTCAAAGTGCTGTTACCGAAGGGCAATTTGCTGTTTGGTATGATAATGATGAACTTGTTGGCAGTGGAGTAATTGCTTAGAAAAAAGAAAATATTTTATAAGAATCTTAAAAAAGAGAATTAAATAAGAAAAACTTTCAAATTGTATTTTCTATTTTGATTGAAGATTTATTAAAAGATGAAATTGTTTAAAAGAAGTCCTTTCGGACAGATATTGTGGATAAAACGCTGGTTAATAAGGATTTTTGGAGTTGTTACACATAGCCGTTATAATGGATTTAATCAGCTCAAGATAGAAGGTTCGGACGTTATTAGAAATCTTCCTGAGGCAAATGTTTTGTTTATTTCAAATCATCAAACTTACTTTGCTGATGTGGCTGCAATGCTTCACGTTTTTAATGCAAGTTTGAAAGGGAGAGTAAATACGATTAAGAACATAGATTATTTGTGGAATCCGAAGCTAAACATTTATTACATAGCGGCTTCCGAAACGATGAAGTCGGGTTTGCTTCCGAAAATTTTGAGTTACGTTGGGGCTATTCCTGTGGATAGAACTTGGCGTGAAAAAGGCAAAGAAATCCAGCGTGAAGTCAAACAAAGCGATGTTGAAAACATAGGCATTGCCCTGAATGATGGTTGGGTAATTACTTTTCCGCAAGGAACAACTTCACCTTGGAAACCCATTCGTAAAGGGACGGCTCACTTAATAAAACAATACAAACCCGTTGTTGTACCTATTGTTATTGATGGTTTTCGCCGTTCGTTTGATAAGAAAGGGATTAATATTAAAAAGAAAGGTGTACAACAATCAATGGTTATAAAGGCACCCTTACAGATTGATTATGAGAATGAAAGTGTTGAACAAATTGTTGAGAAAATAGAAATGGCAATTGAGCAACACGAATCGTTTTTGAAAGTTAAGAATTTAGAAAAAGCATAGTTAGAATTAAATATTCTAACTATGCTTTTTTTTATTGTTTTGGATAAATTTCTTTTAGTGCTTTCACATATACCAAAACACCTTTGTCTTTGAATTTTTCTTGCTCATAGAGCTTTATAGCTCCAACTTTATCAGCAGAAGTGAAAAGAAGAATTTCTCCTAAATCTAAAGATTTCCCTTTTTCAATAAGAGCTTGAATAAGTTGTTTGCCTATCTTTTTTCCGCGTTGCGATTCACTGACAACCACGTCCTCAATCCAACCCTTATGTCCAGAAATAACTTTGTAAACTGCCATTGAAGCCATTCCTAAAAGCCTTCCATTTTCAATGTAACAGGCAATAAAAGGAGCTTCTTTTTCATTGTTAAAAACTTCAGAAAGAGGAAGTTGTTTTCTTTTGCTAAGTAGGGAGAATAAATCACGAGCATCTTGCTCAATTACAGGAGTAATGAGCTCTTTTGTTAAAAATGTAACCATAGTTTTCTTCTTTATTTTGCTGAGCAAAACTAATGAAAAAATGTAATAAACAATAAGTTTTATAAAAAATAGTTATAGATGAAAATTATTTAAAAAATTTAATCATTTATAAATATATGATTTTTAATACTTTAAATTTAATGTTTAAAAAAATAAAAATTATTGTTTTTGTTTTCATTAAACCATTTATTTTTTTTGATGTCTAATGAGTTGTATTTTTATAAAGTGAAATTATTTATTATGAAGAAATTGGTATTTCTATTTACTTTTATTACTCTTTCGGTTTGGGGACAAGAGTTTTCCATATCAGGAAAAGTGATTGATAATGAGACTAAAACACCTTTGGAGTATGCTACCATTGTATTGGAGTCGTTGAACAATCCCAGCAAAATAACGGGAGGTGTAACTAATGAAAAAGGAGAATTTAATGTAAAAGCTCCCAAAGGAATGTATCATTTAAAAGTTCAGTTTTTTTCATTCAAAACGTATGAAGTGAAAAACTTTAACCTAAACGAAAACAAAAAGTTAGGAAATATTATTTTAAAGATTGATGTGGAGGAACTAAGTGGAGTTGAGGTTGTTGTTGAGCGAACTACAGTGGAGTTGCATTTGGATAAAAAAGTGTACAATGTAGGGCAGGATATGACCGTGAAAGGAGGTTCAGTTTCTGATGTTTTGGACAATGTGCCTTCCGTTTCGGTTGATACTGAGGGGAAAGTAAGTTTTCGAGGTAATGAAAGTGTCCAAATTTTGATTAACGGAAAGCCTTCTGCCTTGTCGGGAGTGAATGATGAAGCATTGCGTCAGCTTCCTGCAGAATCTATTGAAAGAGTGGAAGTTATTTCAAATCCTTCTTCGAGATACGATGCGGAAGGAACAGCGGGAATCATCAATATTATCCTTAAAAAAGGAAGTGCAGTAGGATTTATGGGGTCGGTAACAGCTTCGGTAGGAAATCCGGAAGCGTATGAAGTTGGTACAAATTTGAGTTTGCGTAAAAAAGATTGGACTTTTTTCACAAATCTATCATATCGCGATAGAAATTCTCCTGGAAACACGAAGTTTAGTCAGCAAAATTTGAATGATTTGGGAAAAATAGCTAATTTTCAAGATGAAAATCGTAAAACAAATCGTTTTAGAGATGGTTATAACTTCAATTTTGGAGCAGAATATCGTATTAATGAGCAATCTTCAATTACAAATAGCTTTATTTTAGGCTCAAGTAAAGGAAAAAATACAACAGATACTGATTTTTTTAATTACGATGCTAATCGTGTACTTACAGCAAAACGTTACAGAAATAATACAGAATCAGATGATGATTTTCGTTTTCAGTATTCACTCAATTTTGAGCACAAGTTCAATAATGATGGACATAAATTAACAGCTGATTATCAATTTTCTTCATCAAAAGAAGATGAAAATGCCATTATTAAGGAGAGAAATTTGACAACAAATACAGATTTAGAAACTGAACAAACCATTGGAAAAGAGAAAGGTGTAAAACATTTAGCACAAATAGATTATGTATTTCCGTTTGGTAAAAATAATAAATCGCAGTTCGAGGCAGGTTATCGAGGAACACTTGATGAAACCGATATTGATTTTACCGCAGGAATTTTTGATGCTGCAGGAAATTTAATTCGAAATCCAAATTTTAGTAATCATTTCTTTTATGAACAATACATCAATGCTTTTTATTCGCAATTGGGTACAAAATTAGGCAAATGGAATTTTATGGGAGGTTTGCGTTTTGAACATACTAAAGTTATTTCGTTGTTGAAAGATACAAATGAAAACTATTCCAAAAAATATTCTGGTTTATTTCCATCGGTTTATTTAGGATATGAATTTTCTCAAGAACAGCAACTTAGTGTAAGTTATAGTCGTCGGTTGCGTCGTCCTTGGTCACGTTTTATCAATCCGTTTGTATCTCGTTCAAGTAATACAAATTTATTTAGCGGAAATCCCGATTTGGACCCAACGTACACAAATGCCTTTGATGTTGCATATTTAAAAAGATGGGATAAAGTTAGTTTGAATACTTCTGTGTATTACAATCATTCCACAGAAGTTTTTGAAATGATTTCTTTGGAAACAGGTGATTTTATTACGGTAAACGGGCTTTCGGTTCCAGTTATGATGCGTCGCCCAATTAATCTTTCAGATGAAGATAGGGTAGGGGTTGAGTTTACCACTAATTATACACCAAAAAAGAATTGGCGTTTTTCGCTAAATATGAATTTTTATCATTATAAATCAAGTGGTTCCTATACGTATACCAACTATAAGAATATTACAACTACACAGAATTTTGATACGGAAGCTAATTCGTGGTCAAGTCGTTTTACAGCGAAGTTACCTTTGATATATAATATTGATTTTCAAACAAATGTTACATACAATGCTCCCAGAAAATCAGCTCAATCTGAAATTGAAGGAAATTTATCAGCAAATTTAGCTTTAAGTAAGGAAATATTCAATAAGAAAGGAAATATTTCATTGAATGTAACTGATTTATTTAATTCACGTAAGATGATTGCAGATACCCAAACAGCAAGAGTCATCACCCATTCCGAAATGCAATGGCGTGAGCGTCAAATAATGCTTAATTTTACGTACCGATTTGGAAATATCAAAGGGCAACAAAAAGAACGTAAAAATCAACGTGATAACACAATGGAGGATACAGAGATGGAGTTTTGAGGAAAAAAGGTTATTTACGTATGAAAACGTTCTTTTTAGCCGATTTACAATTACGTAAGTCGGCTTTTTTGTGTACAAACTTTTCTCTTTCATTTAATAATGATATCTTTGCCCCGATTTAATTTTTAAAGACAATGCTAACAGTTTCAAATTTATCGGTTCAGTTTGGGAAAAGAGTTTTGTTCGATGAGGTAAATGTAACCTTTACACAGGGCAATTGCTACGGAATTATCGGAGCAAACGGAGCAGGAAAATCCACTTTTTTAAAAATCCTTTCTGGAAAAATAGAGCCTACCAGTGGGCGTGTTATCCTTGAACCTGGCAAACGAATGTCCGTTTTGGAGCAAGACCACTATGCTTATGATGAATTTACGGTTTTGGAAACCGTTATTATGGGGAACAAAGTGCTTTCTGCCATAAAAAAAGAAATGGACGAGCTTTATGCCGATTATTCCGATGAAAATGCCGACCGAATTGGCGAACTACAACTACAATTCGATGAAATGAACGGCTGGAATGCCGAAAGTGATGCTGCTGCCTTGCTTTCCAACTTAGGAATTTCCGAAGATATGCACTATACTTTGATGGGCGAAATGGACGGGAAATTAAAGGTTCGTGTACTCTTGGCTCAGGCTCTTTTCGGAAATCCTGACGTGCTTATTATGGACGAGCCTACCAACGACCTCGATTTTGAAACTATCGGTTGGCTGGAAAACTTCTTGGCAAATTACGATAACACGGTAATTGTCGTTTCGCACGACCGACACTTTTTAGATGCTGTGTGTACCCACATTTCTGACATTGATTTCGGGAAAATTAACCACTATTCCGGAAACTATACTTTCTGGTACGAAAGTAGCCAATTAGCTGCCCGTCAACGTGCACAACAAAACAAAAAGGCAGAGGAAAAAGCCAAAGAGTTGCAAGAATTTATTGCTCGTTTTAGTGCCAATGTGGCAAAATCAAAACAGGCAACTTCTCGTAAAAAGATGTTGGAAAAATTGAATATTGAAGAAATTCGACCTTCATCGCGTCGTTATCCTGCTATTATTTTTGATAAAGAACGAGAAGCAGGTGACCAAATTTTGCACGTGGAAAACCTTTCAGCTTCTATTGATGGTGAAATTTTGTTCCAAAAAGTGGATATTAACTTGGCAAAAGACGATAAAGTGGCTGTTATTTCAAAAGATTCACGAGCTACAACGGCTTTTTATCAAATTCTGAATGAAAAACAACAACCCGATAGCGGAAAATTCCAATGGGGAGTAACCACATCGCAATCGTATCTTCCTGTGGACAATTCGGAATATTTCAATAACGATTATTCGCTGGTGGATTGGCTTCGTCAGTGGGCAAAAACGGAAGAGGAACGCGAGGAAGTCTATATACGTGGATTTTTGGGTAAAATGTTGTTCAGCGGTGAGGAAGCCTTGAAAAAATCATCGGTGTTATCGGGAGGAGAAAAGGTACGTTGTATGCTTAGCCGTATGATGATGCTTCGTGCTAACGTACTGATGCTTAACGAACCAACGAACCATTTGGATTTGGAGAGTATCACGGCTTTCAACAACTCGTTGAAGAATTTTAAAGGAAATGTTTTGTTTACCACACACGACCACGAATTTGCTCAAACCGTTGCAAACCGAATTATTGAGCTTACTCCCAACGGAGTTATCGACCGTTATATGACTTTTGACGAATATATGGACGATAAAAACATTCAAGAGCTTCGCAAAACGATGTACGAAAGAAAATAAACGCTTTCAGAAGCTAAAAAATAATTACAATGAACGACTCCGAATGCATATTTTGTGTTCGGAGTTTTTTTATAAATTAAAAGAAAGTCAAAAAAAGCAAAAAAAGAATTTAAAGAAGCTAAAAAATAGGTTCTGGAGCCTAAAATTTAGTCATCGGAATCTAAAATATTGCTTCTGGAATCTAAAATATTGCTTCTGGAATCTAAAATATTGTCTTTGGAATCTAAATTTTAGTCATCGGAAGCTAAAACATTGCTTTAAAAACAATTTTATTTTAAAAAAAGCTAAAAGAAAAAAGGTTATCATTCTTTCTGAATTGATAACCTTTTCTCTACTTTGATATTTTATTTAGTAATTGATTTCGATTGTAGTTACGTATTTTTCTTTATTCCGAGTATTTTCGTAATTTTCAGTAATTTTGGTAACATAGCCTTCCTTATCGAATTCGTATTCATAAGTGTAAGTATATACATCTGAAGAAACTTTAGTAGGAAGCATTTTTGAGTTTTTTCCTACAGGAAAAGGTAAATAAATTAAAAACATTTTATAATAATGGGAACGACTTAAAATTAATGAAAAATTGTTTTTATTGACATTTTTTCCATATTCAATTCTTACAGCAGGATTATTTTTGTCCCCTAAAGCTACAAAATTACCATTTTCCCAATGATAATTATATATTTCATCTTTATCGATGGTTCCTTCGGCTGCTTTGTTGATTTCTTGAATCAATTGATTCTCAGCATTGTATTTATATTCATATTTTTTATCGTAAGTTTCTTTTTTTATTAAAGAAACGACATTTTCTTTTTCGTTAGTTGTAGCTGATATCTTAAATGTTTCAACCTCAATCTTATTTTTTGAGTAAGATATATCAATTACATCACCTATTTTAGTAATTTTATTTTCATTATTGTATGTATAATGAATTATAGCATCTTTTAAATTCTCTTCTCCGCCGTTGATTTTTATTGACTTAATAAGTTTTACGGGAGTTGAATCATTTTCATTAGGTTTTGGACTATCGGTATCCTTTCCACAAGAAATAGTAGCTAATGACACTACTAAAAGAATCATTTTTAAAACACTTTTTTTCATTTTACTCAATTTTTATCTGTTGAAAGCACAAATGTATAGAATCTTTTTTAATTTTCCCTTCTACTTTCAAGAATCGAAATGAAAAAAATAGTATAATAAAACAATCAAATTAATTTATTAGACTTCAATTGATATGGAATATTTTTATTAAAGAATAAAAATACTAATCAGAATCTAAATTATTGCTTCCTGAATCTAAAAAATAGTCATCGAAAGCTAAAATATTGTCATTAGTATATTTTGTAGTGTTTTGAATGAAATAGGAATTAGTGAATATCTAAGAAATCTGTGAGAAATAACAAAAACATTGCTTTGAAAATCAAAAAAATAATTTACATTAGCACTTTAAATCTTAAGGAAATCATTATGAAAGGAAAAAGTATTTTAATTATGGGGTTGGCAGTTGCTTTTGTAGCTTGTAATCAACAAAATAAACAGACAACAAACACAAATTCAGTCACCAAACAAGAAAATGTTGAAAATCAGCCTTTTTTAAAGCAAATGGAGTATTCCAATTTGGTGGATAAAGCCAGTCAGGAAGAAGTAAAACAGGCACTTGCTAATGCTGGAATTGCTCAAGCTAATATTGAAGCTTTCTTTGAAAATGTAAACTATTTTAATAATTTGGTGGGCGATGTAGGATTGGTTCAGCAAGGGTTTTCTACTTCGGATAACTTAACTCCTAAGTATGACCAAGTTAGTGTTATAGAACGTTGGGATAAAAAACACCCTAATTTCCCTGGCTACAACTGCAGAATTACTTCTTTGGATTTATTACGTGATTTTGTGGAGGTTAAAGAACCTAAAACTGATGTTGGTTTAAATCTATTTGTGGATAATGATGCGCTGGAGAACAATCCTAAAAGGGTATTTTCTGAGAGGGAAAAGGAAGTTTTTATGAATTTATACACCAATTTCCCGACTCCGTACGTTTCTGATACTCAAAAGCATATTGAAAATGCACGAAAAACTTGGAAAGAGAAAGGCATAACGTTTCCTCATAAAAATGATAGAGCCAAAGCGTCACTCATTTCAGTTTTTTTTCATTCGGCGATTACTCCTGAGGAAAGTGAATTATTTGTAGGTCACGTGGGGGTTTTAGTTCCAACAACGGATAATAAACTTATTTTTATCGAAAAATTATCTTTCCAAGAGCCTTATCAAGCAGTGAAATTTAACAATCGTACTGAGCTAAACGATTTTTTGATGCATCGTTACGATGTAGAATGGAATCAACCCACGTCAATTCCATTTATATTTGAAAACGATGATTTGTTAGAAGGTTATCGCCCAAATGAAAATAAGATAAAACAATGATAAATCAATTCTTTGAGCTGATTTGTTTTTTGTTTATTTTCTTTTGAAAATTTAAAATAAAATACAGAATATCATTAGGATTGTAAATTATATTTATTAGATTTGCCTTTTAAAATTGTAAACATATGAAAAAGTGGATTATTATTGTGGCAGTGCTTGCCATTGTGGGATTTTGGGGTGTTAGTAAAAATAACCAAATGGTGCGTCTTAAAGGAGAAGCCGAAAAAGAGTGGGCAGATGTGGAAAGTTCATACCAACGTCGTTCTGACCTTATTGGTAATTTGGTAAAAACAGTTCAGGGAGCTGCCGATTTTGAAAGAGGAACATTAACACAAGTTATTGAAGCTCGTTCTAAAGCTACTTCTGTAAATGTAGATGCCTCTAATTTAACTCCTGAAGCCATCAATCAGTTTCAGGAAGCACAAGCGGGGCTTACTTCAGCTTTGTCTCGATTGTTAGTAACTGTGGAACGCTATCCTGATTTGAAAGCAAACCAGAATTTTTTACAATTACAATCACAAATTGAAGGTACTGAGAACAGAATTAATGTGGCTCGTAATCGTTTTAATGCTTCAGCTAAAGAGTACAATGTGTACATTGAGTTATTCCCTAACAGCTTGATTGCAGGATTTACAGGTCGTTCAAAAATGCCTTTGTTCAAAGCAAAAGAAGGAGCTGAAAACGCACCAGAAGTTAACTTTGATTTTAAATAAATGCCAAGAATTGAAGATTTTTTAACTTCGCAAGAAGAAAAAGAAATTATAGAAGCCATTCGTGTTGCCGAAAAAACTACTTCGGGTGAAATACGTGTGCATTTAGAAGCTAAAACTTCCACAGAACCTCTCGAAAGAGCTGTGGAGGTTTTTCATTTATTGAAAATGGACACTACAACCCAGCGTAATGGAGTGCTGTTCTATTTTGCTGTTCAGGATAAGAAATTTGCCATCTATGGAGATGAAGGTATTAACAAATTAGTTCCAGCAGATTTTTGGGAGACTACAAAAAATCAAATGAGGTTGCATTTCCAGAAAGGACAATTCTGTCAGGGAATTATTGAGGGCATTCTTAAAGCTGGTGAAGAGTTAAAACGTTATTTTCCATATCAGAAAGAAGATGTTAATGAGCTTCCTGATGATATTTCAAAAGGAGAAATTTGATGAAGAAATTATATTATTGTATCATATTGCTTTTTGCCATTCAGCCATTGCTTTTGGCACAAGTTCCTAAGTTAAAGAATCCGAATGAAGCAGTGCAGGATTATGCCAACGTACTTTCCGACCAAGAAAGAATGCTTCTTAATGCAAAATTAGCTCATTATGCGGATTCTACTTCCACAGGAATTGTCATTGCAATTGTTCCAACAACTAATGATGATATTAATTTTCAGGCAGCTGAAATTCTTTCCGAATGGAAAATAGGACAAAAAGGAAAGGATAATGGCGTACTGATATTAATGGCTTCTGAGCAACGAAAGGTAGCAATATCAACAGGTTATGGGGTAGAAGAATACCTAACCGATGCACTGAGTAAGCAAATCATTACGCAAGATATGATTCCTCATTTCAGGCAAGGGAATTATTATGCAGGTTTTGATAGTGCCACAACTTCGATAATGCAGGTGCTTTCAGGTACGTACAAGAATGACGTTACCTCAACGCAGGGCATACCCTTCTCGGTGATAGTTATTTTTGGAATTGCAATGCTTTTACTGATTATAGCCTTGTCAAAAGGAGGTAAAGGCGGAAATAATAGTCGAGGAGGCGGTGGTTTTGACCTTTTTGATATGATAATCCTTTCCAGTATGGGGCGAAACTCTGGCGGTTTTGGCGGAGGCTTCGGTGGTGGAGGAAGTTCAGGAGGTTTTGGAGGCTTCGGCGGTGGAATGGGCGGAGGCGGAGGAGCCAGTGGAAGCTGGTAACACCATTTTCGCTTTATCGCTGTTTGCGTTATAAGGAAATCCAAAAATATCTGAACAAAAAGCAAGTGAAATTCGTAAAATTAGACTCAATGGTACGAAAAAGATTGAGTGTTGAGCGACGTAGCTTTAAGTTCTGTTAGGAATTTTCTGACGTACGTCTTTTATATAGAAAACCTCGAAATGAAGTTTTTTCTTAAGAAGAAAAATTTTGTTTCGAGGTTTTTTAATTATTAAGTTACTTGATATTAACTTCAAACATCTTCTGATTTTCCAAAAATCCTTCAAGTACATCGTTGGGAGCTACACTGCCCACTCCAGCGGGTGTTCCTGTGAAGATGATGTCACCTTTGCGTAGAGTGAAAAATTTTGATGCTTCAGAAATGATTTGGTCAAACTTCCAAATCATTAAATTTGTACTGCTTTCTTGAACTTTTTGTCCGTTCTTTTCCAATCGGAAAGCAAGTGAATTTAAATCAGGAAAGCGTGACTTTTCGATAAAATTCCCTATAATCGCCGAGCCATCAAATGCTTTGGCTTTTTCCCACGAAAGTCCTTCTTTTCGCAGTTGTGCTTGTACATCACGAGCTGTAAAGTCAATTCCTAAACCAATTTCATCGTAATATTTGTGTGCGAACTTCTCCGAAATGTGCTTCCCGTTCTGATTAATTTTCAGGATTACCTCAATTTCGTGATGTAAATCGTTGGTGAAATCGGGAATGTAATACGGCATTTCAGGATTATGAATAGCAGTATCGGGTTTTAGGAATAATACCATATTATCGGGTTGTTTCCCATCAAATTCTTTAATATGGTCGATGTAATTTTTTCCTACACAGATGATTTTCATATACTATCAGGTTAATATGTGTGTTTTTGTTACGATATTTATTTTGTTTAGTTCTTTTCGATGACTTTTAAATCGCTTGCGTTTTCGATAGGCAAACTGTTGTATTCCAACGTCCAACCGATAGATTTTGTTAAGAAAATAATGTTTGCTAATTCTGAAATTAGGCGATTTTCTGCATTTTTCTTTAAGTTGGATTGTGCAATCTTCTTCTCCAATTCGGCGTTCACTCGGCGTTGGATTTTATTAACATCATCAGTTCCGAACGGATTTACTGGGTTCTGACTAACATCGTAGTACTTCATCTTGGGATAAATCTTAAGTTCGGCATCAGGGATAGACTTGATAATCACTTTTTTATTGACCTCATCAATGTCGTAAACTATCTTATGCAAATCGTAAGAAACGGTAACATCTGCATTGACAACGATTAGAATCTTTTTATCGAATGAAAGCAAGTCCATAAAATACTTCTGGCTATCAGTGTAAGAAATCACCTCAGCAAAATGCCCTTCTGTTACTACAAGTTTGCTAACATTGGCTATTTGTGTTTGAATCAGAGCCGAATCTGCCTCCAATGTTTCCCTTGCTTCCTTTCTGTCCCAAAAGAACTTAACAAGTAGCAATACGGCTACAGCGGTGAGCATTCCAAAGATAAATTTTTTCATAGTAGGTTTATTTTTAGGTTTTTTATAGGACGTACGCAATGATTTTTGCGTTTTATTTGGAAAAGATTTCAGTTAAATTATTTTGAAAATCCTTTTAGTTTGATGGCAGTTAGTACCTTTTTGGTGTACAGCGGAAAGTCAGCATTTAAAATCCAGCCGAAGTAACCAGGTTCTTCTTCCAGTATTTCTTCTACTTTTCTGCCTTTGTGCTTTCCGAAGGTGAAAATGGTTTCGTTTTTGTCGTTCAGGGCAATAAATCCGGCAAAGTCCACCGCTTGTTTTCGAGTGGTGAACTCGCTGAGTTTTTTCATATCGTTTTCGAGTTCGCCGTATCGGTCGAGTTGTGATTTTAGTATCTCATAGGTGGCATTAGTGTCCGCTGCTGCCGAGTGCGCATTGTCCAGCGTTTTTCCGCAGTAGAACTTATAAGCAGCACTAAGAGTACGTTGTTCCATTTTGTGGAAGATGGTTTGTACATCTACCGTTACGCGGTTTCCTAAATCGAAATCGACGTCGGCACGGAGCATTTCTTCCGCTAAAAGAGGAATATCGAAGCGGTCGGAATTGTAACCCGCCAAGTCCGAATCTTTAATCATATTATGAATGGTTTTGGCAAGTTCCTTGAAAGTGGGTTCGTTGGCTACGCGTTCGTTGGTAATTCCGTGTACATCACTTGCTCCTTTGGGTATCGGAATTGTAGGATTTACCAACCACGTTTTACTTTCTTTATTCCCATTGGGATATACTTTTAGTATAGAGATTTCAACAATGCGGTCTTTAGTAATGTCAGTTCCAGTGGTTTCCAAATCGAAGAAACAAATCGGTTTTGATAGTTTTAGTTCCATATGAATGTTTTATTTAAGCAGTAGAAATTAGTAATTGGGTAGTAAATATATACAAAAATGTGCTGTGAAACAGAAAAGAATTCCGTGTAAAGCTGAGTAATATCGAAGTTTTAGGATTGTCAGACTGAGCGAAGTCGAAGTCTGACAACTGCAATGGTTACGATACTTTTCACAGCATTTTTTATATATTTATCTCATAGATAAAGCATACTGATACGTTATATTTTTTGATGACTTCCCAATAAAAAATTTCTCTCTTATAGTTATTTTTTGTATTTGGTTATGTAATTAATGTCTTTCTTACTAGTGAGCAAAATAATTTATTGCTTCATTTCATTTTTATTACTTCAGTAGGAAAATTATAACAGATTATTTATAAATCGTCATTTTCACTATTCAGAACTAAGGTGCGAACCCATTGATTCGTTTCATCAAAGCCTTCAAGCCAAGCAATTTTCCATTGTCTGTCTTCTTTTTTTGCTCGGACTTTGTAAACAGATGTATCCCAAAAACGTTCAGCCCATCGCCACTGAAAACTGGCAGTATCCTCTTCAATCTTTATGTTTTCAATGGTCATTCGCTCATAATAATCGTATGAAGGAATATCCCGACACAGGCACCAATCGTTCGTTTCCTTGTCAAACGGAGAAATATCACCCACTGCCCATTTTACGTGATGCTCTCGCAAAGCAAAATCTATATTGTGACCTATTTCATTATATAGGTTGATAAAATCTCTTCCGAAGAAGCCCGATTTTTCAAGTTTGCGTATCTGTGCATCGTGGATAGCGAAATCTATACCATTATATAAGGTATCATTAGGGTTGGCAACAGGCACAAAATCTTCATAAGAATATTCTTTTTCCAACCATTTGTAGGCATTACGCGTGAGATTAAGCAGTGCCAAGCTGTCATTTTCTACGCTTTGGGTTTCATTTTCTGACCTATTACTCATCGCTTGTTTACGTTCATAGGATTGTTTACACGCTATCAGAGCCACAAAGGTAACAATTAAACTGAGTTTTTTCATCGTTTTTTTGTTTTTATTTTATAGGTGTGTGTGATGTGTGTTTGTAGTTTTTAATCTTTATGTTTAACTATGTATTTTTAATTTATGTAGTATTAAAAAACTTTTTTAAAACAAAACATATTTTAATTTTAACCCCAAAGTAGGAGCGAAAAGCCAGTATTTACTATTACTTTCTTGCTTAATGTACGATTTGCGATAGTAATGCCCTATACCGATATGAAAGGTAAAAAGTAATTTTTTAATGAGTTGTGTTTGTACGCCCCAATGTACTTCGTTAATCATTCTTATGTCATTATCACGAGTAGCTCCGTATAGTATTTTATTTTGAAAGGCAATGAAATTTCCTTTATTAAAGGAATTATCTTTTCCTTTACGTTCACGATGATTACGATTGTAATAATGACGAAGAGCAACTTTGGTATAGGGTGAAAATTTTTCAGTTAGTGAATTTATTGAGTATCCCATTTCTGATTTAAAAAAATCAATAATTCCTGCGGACAATTCAGCTTCAGTATTTTTTAAAAGAGGTTGTTCATAGGCAATGCCTAACGATATTATTGAGGCTTCCAAACTGAACTGCCTTTGCAAATCAGATTGAGCGTACGTAAAGAAAGGTAATCCCCAAAAAATAACTCCTATTAGATAATTTTTTTTCGATAGGGTAAATTGTAATTTTTTCATATTTAAAAAATACTTTTTTTATTAAGTGTATGGCAAATATAACCCTTTTTTTAAGTAATGTGTTTTCAGTGCTATCTTTTGTTTATAAATGATTGATTTATAGTTGTTTTTTGTTTGGTTTTTAAGAGGAATAGTATTGCAATATTGTTATTTCCGTCAATTTAAAAATTTCTTGACGTGAGAAAAAAAATTTCTTGACGTCAAGAAATTTTTTTTCTCACGTCAGTTTTTTTCCTCTCTACTGAAAGAAAATATTTTTTGTACCAAAAGCTATAAAAAAAACGGCTGTATAACAAATACAGCCGTAAGGTTCAAAGTTTGTTTTATGATTTTTCAAAAGAAATTCCTTCAATAGCCTTTTTCATTTCTACGCCAGGGGTAAAGATAATACGTACATCTTTAATCATCGAGGCGTTGAAGTCCTTTTCATTTTCCACACCTTCACTGCTAATGGAGATGCGGAATGTTCCGAAATCGCCCAGCTTTACGCTGTTTCCTTTTACCAATTCTTTGGGCAATTCTTCAAGTAAATTCTGAATTACATTGGCGATGTCCCCAGCCGTGAGTGACGATTTGGACGAAATGTTCTTAGCAATTTCTTTTTGCCCAATCTTGGAGCTGTTTACCGCATTGGCGTACCATTTCTTTTTGGAGCGGTCTTGCGGATTTACTTTCTGTACTAAATGATACTTCATAGTTGTATGTTTTTTAAGTGAAACAATATTGTTTGAAAAGTAACTTTTCGCTACCAAATGTACTCATTTTCTGTAACAAAGCAAAATAATTAACGTTTTGTTAGTTTAGAGCAGAGTAAAAGTTAAAAAATTTGGAGCATAATTATTTTTCGTTTCTTTGCAACGTTTAATTATAATAAGATTGTAAAATGAAAAGAAATGTACTATTAACAATGACAGCATTGCTCACTTTGTGGGTAGCTTCGTGCGGTAAAAGCGATAGCGATGCTCCTATCACACCAGAGGATAAAACGCCAATGAAGAGAATTAAAGAGGTGAATTTCGCTTATATAGATGATGAAAATGTTCTTAATATTGACTTGATAACCAATATGCACACCACTCAAAATTGGAGCGATATCTATAATGAAAAAATAAACAAAAGCTATACATTAAAAACGGCGAAAGTAAGTTATGAATACAACGAAGCAGGTAAAATTACAAAACTTACCGAATCATATGAAGGTAGAGAAGACCGTGTAAAACAGTTTTCATATGTAGGAAATGAAATGACTTTAACTTTTAAGAATGACGAAGGAAAGTTAGAGTCTCAAAAAGTTCAACTCGATAAGAATGGAAACCCTATACTAAAAGGATATGTCTTTAATGATGAAGGACAAATGATTGAACACCGAGATGAAAAACTTACTTGGGAAAATGGAAATTTACAGAAGGTAAAACGAGAACAACTTATATTTGGAGAAAAACAAATTATAGAGCATCATTTTTCCTATTATACCGACAAGCCTAACAAAAATAACTTTTTCCTTTGGGATGTAGAGGGTTTGGTACATGCAAATTACGGATTATATTTCGGTGATCGTATAGCGATACCTTACGGAACTGCTACTAAAAATTTGGTAAAATCACTTGTCTTTTTCTCAGATGGGGCAGAGAGTTTTAGAAATGATTACAGTTACACTTATGATAATGAAGGTTACGTAATAGCTATTAAAGAAGAAGCATATGGAAGTAATGTAGGCTCATATACAATTTCTTATCCTGAAGGAGAACCGCAATTGCAGTTATTTAAAGGCTTTGCTGAACGTGTACAGCAAGGTACGGAAAAGGGATACACGTATAAACTTGTAAGTGATACCAACGGAAAAGAAGTATTTGAAATCGTACAACCTATTAAAGTAACCAAAGACGTTAATGGTAAACTTATAAATTTATTAGTGGATAAAGTGTATAAACATACCATTAATTACACCGAAAATAATGGTACACGAACTTATAAAGAATTTGAATTAAAAGTATTTTTCCGAGAGCATATGGTTACAAATTACCAGATAAACTATTAGTCAATCGCTATAAATATAAAAAAACCTTGCCTGTAACATTTGAGTTTGGGCAAGTTTTTTTGTTTTTCGTAATCAGGAAGTTTTTATATTTCCGTCAGGCAAACAACTTGTAATATCACGCTTGTAAGAACTGATTGTACTGGGGATAAATTTCTGAAAGGTATTTATCTCTGTTTTTTGGTAAGTACACGGCTGACACATACATCAAGACAATGTAAAAAGCAAAAAAGGCAGAACAAAACGCGATGAACGTTTGATTTTCAGGAAGATGCTCTGCAAATTGGACACTCATTTGCAAAGGCAAAAACATTATAAAACCATATCCGTTTGATTGTATAATGATATCTTCAAAAAGCCATCTCTTATAGGTACTTTTCTTAAAAAGACGTTTGTTTCTGATAAAGCTAATAACATAAACAATGAAAATAGTACATAAAATCAACGGAATAAGTATTTTTACGTGTCCTAACAAAGAAAGCAGTGTATAGAAAGCAAGTCCGATGCACAAGATTAGTAGTACTTTTGGGATAGTGAAGAACTCTTTAGTTTTTTGCCAAAGAATACGATTGTAACGTTTACTCATTTGTTTGGTTTTTTCTTCTAATATATCCATAAATCCAAACACCCCGAATTTTCGGAATTCTTTCTGCAAGGCCGTTTCAAAATCGTCATCAGGAAATTTTTGCCAATGCGTTTCGATGGCATTTGCCAGATGGTCAACCAGTTCAGTTTGTACGTCGTAATATTCCACGTAATGCTTACGCGTAAATTCGTACAGACGTTCGATTTGTTTTGGGGTTACTTTTTTCATAGTAGAAACTTAGTTTGAGAGTTCAAATTTGTATTCGGGGAACATTTCCAGAAAGTAGCGGTCACTATTTTTCGGAATATGATAGCTTATAATGTATGTGTATATAAATTGAAGCGTAAAGCCAACAACAATAAATAAAATAGGGATATGCTGCTTTTGAACGAACAGCCAATAATAAGATATGATGTGCATAGAAGAGTGTAACAATAAAGGATAATTATCCTGATACAGAAAGATGTTTTTGAAAAGCCATCGTTTGTTTGATTTTCTTTTGTAAATAGATTTAGTTTTCATAAAAATGACACCTTTGAAAATATAAAACGCAATGATAATTCCTAAGAAAGGTATCCACATAGTATTGAAAGCGGAAAGTAATGTATGTATTACAGCTGATATAAAAAGAGTAAGTAGTATTTTAGGAAAGGAGAAGAACTCAATTTTTTTCTTCCAAAGCACCCTTTTGTACAATTTTTCCATCTGTTTTGTTTTCTCCTCCACAATATCATTAAACCCAAACACCCCGAATTTACGGAATTCTTTTTGCAAAGCCGTTTCAAAATCGTCGTCAGAAAATTCTTGCCAATGCGTTTCGATAGCGTTTGCCAGATGGTCAACCAGTTCAGTTTGTACGTCGTAATATTCCACGTAATGCTGACGCGTAAATTCATACAGACGTTCGATTTGTTTTGGGGTTACGGTTTTCATATAAGGAATGGTTTTAGGTTAATTTTATTTCTGGTGTTATAATTCGTTGTAAAGATTCTATAAAAGTTTGTATTTCAGATATCTGCTTTTCAGTCTCTTTAATGCCACTTTCTGTGATTTTGTAATATTTTCGTATTCGGTTATCCACTTGCTCTATTTCGGGAGTGAGCAATCCTTGGGCTTCCAATTTGTGAAGTGTAGGATATAAAGCTCCTTCCGTTATGGAAATTTCACCCTGCGTTAGTTGTTTTACTTTTTGTGTAATTTCATAGCCATACATTCGCCCGTTGTCTTGTAATAGCTTCATTACTATTGTACTAAGACTTCCTTTATAAAGAGTTGAGTTCTGTTTTTTCATTATCTTATATATTTATGTTGCAAATATACATAAAATTCTTATGTATGTAAGTGAAAATTTAATTTTTTTGTCATTCTCGTACTTAACATTTATTTTTATTTGTGTATGTGCTTAAAAATGTATAGGTTTGCGAACTAACTACTTGGCTTATAAATTATGGGAGAAAATTATTTTTTAAATCAGATAAAAATTGCTTTGTGTTTATTGTTTTTTTCAGTGTCGGGATTGATGAAGGCACAAATTCAGATTAAGTCGGAATATATTGGAGTTTCACAAGTGAAAGATAATCAAGGTAATAATCTGGAACAAGGTGGAGACTTAAAAATCGCAGATGTAATGATTCGTGTTCCGTTAGCAATGCAAAAAAATGAAAATGATGAGGCTATTAAAGCTACATTTGTATCGCTCTGGGGAACATATGCATCATTGAATAACAAGCTTTTATCAAAAGAATATTCTATTTCGGACATCTCAAATGTTTCATTAACTTTCGGACAATTATTACCAATAACTAAAAAATGGTCGCTTCTGGCAATGGCAGGAGGAGGAATTTTTACAACGAATTTTCCGAAATTTTCTCGAAAATCTGCTTTTTTACAAGGAGGAGCGATGATGTTGAGGAAAGAAAGCTCAAAGTTTGATTGGGGAGTAGGGGCTTCTATCAATAATTCGTATGATTATGCAATGATTACACCCGCCTTTTTGCTAAATTGGAAGATTGATGACAGACATAAATTGAGTGTCTTTTATTATAATTATTTTGATTTTGAATTCAGTAGAAAAATCTCTGAAAACTTCAAATTGAGTTTGGTAGCTGAGGGAGAAGTACTTTTAGGGCTCTATAATAAAGATGAAAAAGAAGCCTCTTTTGTTACCCAATTTGGTCACGGAGGGGTTCGTTCTGAATTTAAAGTTGGGAAAAATTTTTATATTCCTATTACATTAGGGGTTTCTTTTTCAAGAAATACATATTTTGACGAAAAAACATTCAAATTTTATTATAACGTAATAGGAGATAATAAACTTTCTTCTTACTTTGCGGCGGGTTTCCGATATGGAGGGTAATTGTTTAACGATTAAATTTAGAAAAGGCAAAAATGCGACTACATAAAAATTTGACAGAAGCAGTAATTGAAGGATTGAGTTTTATTTTCAATGAGAATCATTATGCTGATAAAGTAGTTGAAAGACAACTGAAAAAGGATAAACGTTGGGGAGCTCGTGATAGGGCTTTTATCGCCGAAACTACTTATGAAATTGTCCGTTGGAAGCGTTTGTATGCTGAGATTGCTGAAGTAAAACAACCTTTTTCTGTTCAAGATTTACGCCGAATGTTTGCCGTTTGGGCGGTTTTGAAAGGCATTTCTTTACCCAATTGGTCATACTTTGAAAACACTCCTCAACGTCGTATAAAAGGAAAATTTGATGAACTTTCAAAAGTTAGAAAATTTAGAGAATCTATACCTGATTGGCTTGATAATCTTGGAGTTGAAGAATTAGGAGAACTTTTTTGGAATGACGAAATTCACGCACTCAATACATTAGCTCCTGTGGTTTTACGAGCTAACATACTGAAGATATCTGCACAACAATTAAAAAGTGTGTTAGAAGATGAAGGTGTAGAGGCAAATTTGTTAAAAAATTATCCTGATGCTTTGGTACTTTCCGAACGGGTTAATGTTTTTTCCACAAAAGCATTTTCAAATGGTTTTTTCGAGGTGCAAGACGCTTCATCGCAAAAAGTGGCTCCATTTTTGCAGGTGGTTTCAGGTATGCGTGTAGTGGACACTTGTGCTGGAGCTGGAGGAAAAACCCTGCATTTGGCTTCTTTAATGAAGAACAAAGGACAGATAATTGCAATGGATATTTATGAAAATAAGTTGCAAGAACTTAAAAGAAGAGCTCGACGTAATGAAGTTTTTAATATAGAAACAAAAGTCATTGATTCCAAACAGCTGAAACGTATGCAAAATACTGCTGATAGAGTTTTAATTGATGCCCCTTGTAGTGGTTTGGGAGTTTTGAGGAGAAATCCTGATGCAAAATGGAAACTAAAACCCGAATTTTTAGAACAAATACGCAAAACTCAACAGGAAATTTTGCAAAATTACAGCAAATTGGTGAAATCAGGAGGAAAATTAGTATACGCTACTTGTTCCATTCTTCCGTCTGAAAACCAAAAACAAATAGAAGATTTTTTAAAATCAGAAGCGGGGAGAGGATTTGTTTTTGAGGAGGAAGATAAAATTTTTGCCAGTCAATTGGGGTACGACGGATTTTATATGGCAAGAATGCGAAAAGATAATTAAATGTTGTATGTCATATTCAATTTTTTTGTTTAGTTAAGATTTTTTCGGTTTAATTCAAAAATAATCTGTAAATTGCACCTCTTTTGTTATTTTTCTCTTTTGGAGAAAGGTTCTTTAGTGCTATATTTCTGATATTTATGTTGTTATAGAAATGCTTAGGCAGATTAAAAATAGTTTGTATCTATCTTTTATAATGGTTTTGATATCTTCTTGTGAATATTTTTCAAAGGAAGTGCCTCAGTATGCCATTGCCCGAGTTGGCGAAAAATATCTCTATAAGGAAGATATAGCTGCCATTATGCCAGTCGATTACACAAAGGAAGATAGCATAAGTATAGCTGAAAAATACATCAATAACTGGGCTATAAAAGAACTGATGCTTGTAAACGCTGAACGGAACATAAACGATCAAGAAAAAGAAAATTTTGAACGTTTAGTGAGTGATTATCGAGCAGATTTGTATATTAATTTTTATAAAGAAGGGTTGATTAACAATGCGATAGATACTGTTGTTAATGAGAAAGAAATGCAATTCTTTTATGAGAAAAACAAGGAAGTTTTTAAATTGAATGAAATTCTGATGAAATTGAGATATATTCAAGTTTCATTGAATGAAAAGAAGAAAAAAATAAATACTTTTGAAGAAAAATTAAAGCGTTTTGAAAATTCTGATAAAAGAGAGTTAGATTCTCTATCATTACATTTTACGTCTGTTTACTTGAACGATTCCACTTGGGTTAAGGCTGAAAGTGTATTGAAAAAGCTTCCTTTTTTGGAAAAAGAGATGGAAAATAACAGGCAATCATTTGTCAGTCATAGAGATTCTTCTGGAATTTATTTCGTGCAGATTTGCGATGTTTTGCGAAGAAATGAACAGGCTCCTATGGAATATGTTTTGCCTACTTTACAACAAATTATATTGAATCAGAGGAAATTAGAGTTTGTTAAAAAACTCGAAACAGATATTATAAACACAGGTATAAAGAAAAAACAATTTGAAATTATTTATGAATAGAAAAATTGTATCCGTTGTCGGAATGTTATTTTTAACTTTTGGGATATATGCTCAAAATGATACAGTTGCTAGCAAAGAAGTAGTTCAAAAACGCTTGAAAGTTGATGGAGTTGCGGCTGTAGTTGGCGACCATTTAATTTTAGAATCGGATATAGACAAGACTTTTATTGAGCTGCAAAATCAGGAGGTAGATACAAAGAACTTCACTCGTTGTCAAGTTTTAGGTAAATTGATGGAGGATAGATTGTATGCTCATCAGGCAGTTCAAGATAGTATTTCGGTTGCGGATAGTAGAGTTCGAGAGGCTGTAAATCAGCGAATTGAAGGTTTGTTATCAAGACTGGGAGGCGATATGAAAAAGTTGCTTGAATTCTATAAGAAAGAAGATGAGCAATCAATGCGTGAGGAACTTTTTGATATTTTTAAACTGAATATGCTTTCCCAACAAATGCGTTCGAAAGTAGTTGAAAAAGTGGAAGTCACTCCAGAAGAGGTGCGTCAATTTTTTAATGCTATTCCTGAAGAAGAACGTCCAGTTTTTAATACAGAACTTGAGATAGCTCAAATTGTTATAAATCCTGTGGCTCCTAAGGAGGAAATTCAGAAAGTAATAGACCAGTTAAATGAAATAAAAGCCGATGTGGAGCAAAATGGAGTAAGTTTTGCTACTAAAGCAATACTTTACTCAAAAGACCGTGCAACTGGTGGGCAAACGCTTACTTTCAATCGTTCTTCACTTTTTGATAAAGCATTTAAAGATGTAGCTTTCAGTTTGCAAGAAGGCGAAATTTCTAAACCTTTTGAATCAAGTTTTGGTTGGCATATCATAGAAATGGTTGATATTAGGGGGAAAGAAGTAACAGTGCGACATATCTTATTAATGCCTAATGTACCCCGCGAGTCATTAGTAGAAGCCAGAGAAAAGATTGATAAAATCCGTGAAAGAATAGTCAATAACGAACTTACTTTTGATGAAGCTGCACGTAGCTTATCTGATGAAAAAGAAACTCGAGGTGATGGAGGTCAGCTTGTTAATCCAGAAGATCTTTCTTCACGTTTTGAACTTACACGATTGGAACCAGCTATGTATAACAAAGTTGCAAAATTGCAAGATGGAGAGGTTTCTGTTCCGTATCTTGATGAAGATGAAACAGGGAAAAAGAGCTATAAAATCTATCAAGTAACAAATCGCCACGAGGAGCATAAAGCCGATTTTGTGAAAGATTATGTAAAAATTCAGGATTTAGCCTTAAAAGAAAAACAACTCAAAGTTATAGCCAAGTGGATAAGTGAAAATATTGAAAAAACACACATTATGGTTAATGGAGAGTACAAAAAATGTGAATTTTCTAACAATTGGTTAAAAAAATAGTATTACTTGTAGGGAAATTTGTGGCTTTTTGACGTTTTTCTGTAATGCAACTTTTTTATTATTCTGAGATAGACGAGAACTCAAAATCTTTCTTTTTCGATAAGGAGGAGAGTCAGCACATTGTAAAAGTTCTCCGTAAGAAACAAGGTGATTTTCTGTATGTTACAAACGGAAAGGGTTTGCTTTTTCAAACGGAAATCACTTTTGCTTCTCCAAAGCAGTGTGAAGTTTCGATATTGAAATATGAACACAAATCACCTCGTTCTTACCATTTGCACTTGGTAGTAGCTCCAACAAAAATGAATGAGCGGTATGAGTGGTTTTTGGAGAAAGCAGTTGAAATTGGAGTAGATGAAATCACTCCAATAATTTGCCATCATTCCGAAAGAACTGTGATTAAGGCTGAACGTTTTGAAAAAATTATACATTCAGCAATGAAGCAATCATTACAATGTTATTTACCCAAGTTGAATCCTGCCATATCTTCAATGGATTTTTTTAAGCAATTAAATGATGATTCGGTGAAATTTATAGCTCATTGTCAGGAGGATACTAAATATTTGTTTTCGGAAAAACTTAGTCCATTTCCTAAAAAAATAATGGTTTTGATAGGACCCGAAGGCGATTTTTCATCAGAAGAGATAAAAGTAGCTTTGCAAAAAAACTTTCAACCAATTTCACTTGGAGACAATCGATTACGAACTGAAACTGCGGGAATTGTAGCTTGTGATTTTGTGGCGATTTGTTCCAATTTGAAATAAAATTACAACAAGAAATTGAAGAATATGAATTCTAAAATGATAGCCAATGGAATACTACGAGCCGTTGGGGTAATGGTGTTGGTAGTTTTGTTGCTGTATGCCTTATATTTGGTAAGGTCAATAATAGTTTATATAGTATTAGCGTTAGTTGTTGCTCTGATAGCCAAACCATTAAATTATTTTTTTGCAAAAAAACTGAAAATAAGGAATCAAACCGTCAGAATTTTGATAACGATGGGTATTTTTGTTATTTTGAGTTTGGGAACATTTAGTTTGTTTGTTCCATTGCTAATTTCACAAGGAAAAAATTTATCAGGGTTGAACATAGAACTTTTACGTGCGAATTTGGACGGCTTAACTTCACAGTTTTTTGATACTTTGGGAATTAACAAAGAAAATTATGAAATGAGTGCTTCCGAAGTGCTTAATTTTATTGATATTCCCAACTTTTTGAATACGTTTATTTCTTTCATAGGTAGTTTTGGAGCAGGAGTTTTTTCGGTTTTATTTATTTCATTCTTTTTTATAAAAGATGGAAGTAGTATGTTTGGTTCAATACTTTCATTGGTTTCTGCAAAAAATGCTCGAAAAACAAGAGTTTCAGTTCACAAAATCAATGACTTGCTATCTCGTTATTTTGTTGGACTCGTTTTACAACTTACCATTTTATTTGTAATATATACAACTACATTGCTCATTTTTGGAGTACAAAATGCCTTCATTATTGCTTTTTTATGTGCATTTTTGAACATAATTCCTTACATAGGACCTATTATAGGATTTGTTTTGATGACTTTTTTAACGATGAGTAGTAATATAAGTAGTGATTTTATGGCTGTTACGCTTCCTACTACGATTTATGTTCTGATAGGATTTCTGATAGGGCAATTCATTGATAATGTTTTTTCTCAACCTCTTATATTCTCTAATTCTGTGAAATCAAGTCCTTTAGAGATATTTTTGGTGATATTGATTACGGGAAGTCTTTTAGGAATTGTTGGAATGGTAATAGCAGTACCAGCCTATACAGTTTTGAAAGTGGTTTTGAAAGAGTTTTTACCTAATAATAAATTAGTTGAATTGATGACTAAAAATATATAAATGCTTGATTTTAATTGAAGTAAATAGGATTAGGATATAGAAATTGGTAGTTTAATTCTGTTTTTAGTCTGTCTGAAAGTACTATCTTTCCAGAGGGAGTTCTATCAATCGCAATTTTTGTTCCTTTTTGATGATTAATGATTTCTTGCTTGGTAGGGTGCTTTGGAGCTACTACATTATACAATTTTGATTGTAAATTTAATGAAATCATTTTTTCAATTATCAAACAAATATCCTGATAATGAATGTGATTTACTACCTGACTGGTTTCTGAAACGTTGTATTTGCTAAATATGCGGTCATCTCCCATCAGTCCACCTAATCGTAAAATATTCGTTTGAGGAAATTGATTTTTCAGAAAATTTTCAACAGATAGTAATTTTGAGTCTAATAGTTCGCAAGGGAAATTTTCATTTATTTCTTGTTTAATTTGTGGATAAATTCCTACGGAACTGGTCAAAAATAATTGTTTTTCAAAGTTTTCAATGAAAATACAAATATTTTTTAGTCTTTTATTTAAAATATTGCTATCGAGATGTCTTCCAAATGGAATTGCTATGATGATACAGTTCAATTCGGTGAGAATTTCCCATTTTTTTACTTTAGAATCATCAAAATCTATAATAAAAGAATGAAAATAGGAGCTTAAAAACTTGTTTTTGTCTGTACTTCGAGTTGTTGCGTAGATTGTATTGTTTGTTTTTAAATGGTTTGCTAATCGAAAACCCAACCAGCCACATCCTATGATACCTATTTTCATTCTTGTATGTTATTGTTTTAAAGTAGTTGAAATTTTTTCTAATAAATTTTTTAAACCTTCTTCATCAACAGAATTGTCATTCAAAGCAGTTGAAATTTTTGAAAGTTGAGTCACATCTAAGCCATTAGCAAGAATTCTCATAAGAGCCATTTTTTCCTTTTTTTCAACTATCAGAACGATTACTTCTTTTATATTTTCTTCTGTACCAACATAATCAATTTGAAATTTAGTACCTTTATTAGTAGTTCGGATTAAATCTTGATACTTCCCATCTTTTAAAATTGAAGTCACCTTTTTGTATTCTTTTTTAAGCTCTAAACTATCATTTTTGTTAAATATTAGGAAGTTAACTCTGTTAATAATGTTGAATATGTTCTCTTTTTCAGTAGGAACATTTCCTAAAAAATCCTTTGGAGCGATGTTCATTGAAACAAAGTTTGGATTTTCTGAATTTTTAACGATGTACTGCTGTATACTTTCCTGCTGACAAGAAGCAAACGTAAGTAGCAATCCGAATAAAATCAAGATTCGCATTTTAATAATTATTATTTTGTTTTTACTTCTTTAATTTCTTCTGGCAAGTTCATATTTTTTGTCAAAACGCCTATTTTATTAAGGTCAATGTCTCCTACTAAGCTTAAAATCACTGCTTTATTTGAACTTCTTCCATCTTCAATAAACATTAATAGTTCAGAAACGTGATCAGCATTTTTTCCTTGCTTTACGTAAAACTTAACGTTGGTAGCTTTGTCTTTCACTCGCATCAATTCCGTTAATGTAGATTTACTCAGATAGTTTTGAACTTCTTTTTTCATACTCTGAGCTACGGTTTTATTTTCTGTAGTGAATACTTTTAAACCTGTTAATTTATTGGCAATTTCCATAAATTCCTTTGCTTCAGAATCTTTGCTGTCAATTTTGGAAAGCATTTGAAACATTTTCTGAGAAACCACTACAGTCGTTACCTCATCATTTTCTTCAAATTTGTCAAACGCAGATTGTCCGACTACACTCATTGATATCAAAAAGATATTTACTAAAAGAATTAATTTTGTCTTCATATGATTTACTTTTATTGTGATTATTATTTATTAAAATTCGTTTAAATTTATTATTTTGTTTGTTGTTGTTTCAAAATCTTTTAAGTATTCTATTTTTTTTGTTCCTTTATTGTAATTGAAAGAAATCATTTGTAAGGCTTCTTTCACTTGTTCAAAGGCAACTTCGGCTTCTTGTTGTTGTTTTTGTTGCTTGAGATAGTAACTGACTCCGAAGAAAATACTCAAAAATGTTGCTGCAATTCCAATTTTCCAAAATAATTTTCTTTTTTTAGAAACTTTTATAGGGAATTCTTTCCGCTTAAATTCTTCTAATCCAGCTTTTTGAAAGTATGAAAACATTGGTCTATATTTTTCTAAAGAAGCATCTACATTTTCGGAATTGAAATATTCTTGCAATTCTTTTTCTTCTTGCAGAGAAGTTTCTCCCTCAAAATATTTTTCTAATAATAATTCAATCTTTTTTGTCATATTTTTATTTTTAATATTCAAATGTTAATAATTTTTCACGCACTGCTTTCCTAGCTCTTAACAGAATTACTCGAATGGTAGCCTCTTTTATTCCAGTTATTTTTTCAATTTCTTCAAATTCATATTGTTCTATATCACGTAGTTGCATAACCATACGCTGTTGATCAGTCAGTTCATTGATTATATTTTTTACTTTTTCCAGCATATCGGTTGTTTCTATTTCTTTTTGTAATGAGATATGATTTTTAGTTTCATATTTTATATTCGTAAGAGACACATTTTCAGAACTTTTTGCTTTTAATTTATCATAACACAGATTTTTGGTTAGTGTCATTGTGTAGGCTTCTAAATTTTGTATATCCTTTATCTTTTGGTTTTGTTGCCACAATTTTAGCAGAATTTCTTGCGATGTATCTTCAGCTTCATCTTTTGAGATAAGCAACCGCTTTGCGAAACGATAAATCTTATCCTGAAACGGACGAATATGTTCTAAAAAAGCTTTGTGTGTCATACAAAAATCATAATTTTCTTCATACAAAAGACGAATATATGAAAAAAATGTTACATTTGTAGGAAAAATTTTATTTTATGAAAAGAATATTATTACCTACTTTGTTGATTTTTAGTTTTTTATCTTGTAAAAAAGATAATAATGACACTCCAAAACCAGACAATGTAAAGGATAGAGAATTGTTAAATTTACAAATCAAAGACTTCGTCTGGAAAGGGCTTAACACATTCTACTTGTGGCAGTCAGATGTGCCGAATTTGGCAGATACACGTTTTGCATCAAGTTTGCAACAGACCAATTTTACAAGTGTTGCTTATACTAATTTTTTGAGCAATTATAAAACGCCTGAAGAATTATTTTATAATTTATTGAATAAGTCTCAAAGAATACACGGAAGAGAAGGAGCTATTGACCGATTTAGTTACATTACAGATGATTACACTAAATTGGAGCGTAGTTTTCAAGGAGTTTTGCTTAGTACAGGAATGGTATTTGAATTGACACCGTACGGGAGAGAAGGAGGCGTTTTAGGATTTGTTCAGTATGTACTTCCTGGCTCTGAAGCGGAACAAAAAGGTGTACAAAGAGGAGATTTATTCTTAGCTGTAGATGGTACTCCTTTGACAGTCAGCAATTACAGAACTTTATTGTTCAATGATAAAACATCAATGGCTATTGATATTTACAGATTAGAGAATGTAAACGGACAAAAAACGATTCAAAAAACCGATAAATCAGTTGTGATGGCGAAAAAAGAAATTACTGAAAATCCGATACTTGTGAAAAAGGTAATTGAAAAAGGCAACCACAAAATAGGTTATTTGATGTACAACGGATTCGTTGCTAATTTTGACAAACAACTCAACGAAGCATTTGGAGAGTTTAAAAGTCAGGGAGTTACTGATTTTGTTTTGGACTTACGTTACAATGGAGGAGGGCGTATTTCTTCCGCAATTTACTTAGCCTCAATGATTACAGGGCAGTTTAAAGGGCAAATTTTTGCTAAAGAACGTTGGAACAGAAAGCTACAGCCTATTGCTGAAAAAAGAGGAGGTGTAGATAATTTCTTTACAGATGAAATGGTTACAGAAAGTAAAGAAAAATTAACGATTAATAGTTTGAATTTGAGTAAGATATATATACTAACCTCACAAAGAACTGCATCGGCAAGTGAGTTGGTAATCAATGGTTTAAAAGCCTATATTGATGTAGTTCAGATTGGTGATGTAACTGTGGGGAAAAATCAAGGCTCTATAACGGTTTATGATTGGATTGATGATAATAGTAATAGAAATCCAAAACATAAATGGGCAATGCAGCCATTGGTTTTGAAAATTGAAAATGCAAAAGGAGAAGGAGACTACACAAGTGGCTTACGTCCAACATTCCAAATGGAGGAAGATTTAGCAAACTACGGGGTTTTGGGTGATGAAAAAGAACCTTTGTTGGCAAAAGCAATTCAAACTATTACGGGAATAACAGACAAACGTTTGCCGAGCGAACCGGAAATATCTGCAAAAGGTTTCATTCACTCAAAATCATTCAATTTTGCAGCCAATGAAATGTATAAATAGTTGATAATTTTCTATGTCCTTAGAAATGAGTAAGTTCTATAGGTTAGTAGTTTCAGACGTAAAAAAATTGACAGAAGATTCCGTTAAGATTACTTTTGCCTTGCCCGAATTTCTGAAAAAAATATTTTCGTATGAAGCGGGTCAATATCTTACCTTACAACAAGATATTGATAATCAGAAAATAAGAAGAGCGTATTCAATTTGTTCAGGTGTAAATGAAAGTGAGTTGAGTGTCGCTGTAAAGCAGATTCCGAATGGGATTTTTTCTACGTATGCAACTACGAAACTTAAGAAAGGAGATATCCTCGAAGTAATGCCTCCAGAAGGAAGGTTCGTTTTTCTGTACGATATATTTGAAAATAAGGATATTGTACTTTTTTGTGCAGGGAGTGGTGTAACTCCGATGATGAGTATAGCTAAAACAGCGTTGACCAAAACAAATGTGAATGTTGTGTTCGTTTATGGAAATAAAACGAAAGAAGATTCATTATTTTTTGATGAAATTGAGCAACTTAGAGAAAGATATCCTAATAGATTTTGGGTACATTACGTTTTTAGTCAGCAAGTGTTGGGTGAACATATTTCGGGAAGAATTGATAATAAAGTAGTTGACTTTATTTTTCAAAAATATAGTAACTTTGATTTAGGATATTATTATCTTTGTGGTCCTAACCAGATGGTTTCCAATGTAAAAGAACACATTATCAATAAGGGGATACATCAAGATTATATTTTCACTGAACTTTTTGAAGTAACATCATCTGAAAGCACTAACTTTTCTCATTTGCAAGGAGAAGTTGTTGTCTCTTGTGTTTTAAAAGGGGAAGAGAAAGTATTTCAAATTCCTAAAAATCAATCACTTTTAGAAGGAATACGTTCACAGGGAATAGATGTACCATATTCGTGCTTAAATGGTGTTTGTAGTAGTTGTATAGGCAAAATTACAGAAGGGGAAGCAAGAATGGCGAAAAATGAAACTTTGGTTGAAAAGGAAATCTCGGAAGGATTGATACTTACCTGTCAGGCGTATGCTGTGACAGACAAATTGAAAATTGAATATGATATATAAAAAATGTAATTTAATATGAAGCGTGTATTTATTTTAATGATGGGGTTATCTTCTTGTCAATCAGGAGATTCTTCTAAACATATTGCTATGGAAAAATATGAACCTAGCTCAGAAGGTATTCTTGTAGATATCCGAACTCCTGAGGAATTTTCTGAAGGGCATTTAGAAAATGCTGTAAATATAAATTTCTTTGATGAGGATTTTGTCTCAAATTTTGAAAAGGAGTTTGATAAAAATGATACCATCTATATCCATTGTAAAAGTGGAGGGAGAAGTACAAAGGCGGTTCAAATACTTGAAGGTAAGGGATATAAGAATTTAATTCACTTAGATGGAGGAATTTTACGTTGGTTGGAGGCGGGTAAACCTGTCGAAAAATAGGAAATTGTTATTTAAATTGAATATAAATTAAACTTGCTGGTTGTAAAAAAATAATTTTGAAAATCAGAAGTATAGAAAAAAGATATATCTTTGGGCAAAATTTAAGTTATGTTTGAATTTGATCAATATTTAGGATTTTTAGTATTTTTAGGTATTGCGATGATTGGCTTCTGGTTGATGGCTTTTTTGCTTACCTTCGTAGTTCCTTATTGGGTTGGTGGAGCTATTATGGAAGCCCTTAAAGAAAAAAGAGAAGCTAGAAAGGCAAAACGCCAATAATACCAGGTAGCTTTTTAAAAATATATTTTGATTAGGTCTCTATGAAAGAAAATCTTTTGTAGAGGTCCTTTTCTTGTTTTAATATTTTGCTTATGTCAGCGGTTATAGAAGAAAAATTACAGAAAATTCCTATCATTCGTAATGGAGTTTCTTTCCTGAAAAAAATTCCATTATCAAGTAATGCTTTTTCTTTATATGATTTGCTTGAGCTTTATATTGTTGGAATTATAAAAGGTGCTTTAACACATAGGGCAAGTGCTATTTCTTATAGTTTTTTCATTGCTATGTTCCCTTTTTTGTTATTCATTTTGAATTTGATTCCTTATATTCCTATTGATAATTTTCAAATAGATGTTTGGAATTTCATAAATAGTTTGTTGCCTCCTGGTACGAATGAGTTTTTTGCAGATATTTTCTTTGATATTGCTGACACTCCCAGAGGGGGACTTCTTTCTTCAGTTTTTTTGTTGTCTATCTTCCTGATGACCAATGGGGTTGTAGCTATTTTCGGAGGTTTTGAATTTTCATATCACGTTAAAATTACCCGAACTTTTATAAAGCAGTATATTGTATCCTTAATTGTAGCTATCGTGTTGGGATTGTTGATATTAGTAGTTGTTGCAATGTTCATTTCGTATGAAATTTATTTTCTTCCTTATTTGGAAGAATGGGGACTTTTGTACGATTATGAAACACTAATCAAATGGTCGAAAATAGGATTTATTTCTATAATAACGTATTTTGGAACATCAATTCTTTTCTTTTTTGGTACTCACGAAGGAAAGAAAAGCAGGTTTTTCTCAGTAGGTTCTATCTTTACGGTGTTGCTTTTTGGTTTAACTACTTATTTCTTCGGTATTTACATTGAAAATTTTTCTCAATACAATCAACTTTATGGTTCTATTGGGGCTTTATTGATTTTTTTGTTTTATATTTGGCTTAATTCAAACATTTTATTGTTGGGATTTGAACTAAATGCTGCTTTATTACAATTAAAAAAATCAAACTAAATGTCTTATTTTGTTGATGTAATTCTTCCAATTCCTCTTCGGAAATTGTTTACCTATGGTGTGAATCAAGATGAGGCACATTTTTTAAAATCAGGAATGCGAGTTGCTGTATCTTTCGGTAAATCAAAGGTTTATACTGCTTTAGTTTTTCAAGTACATACTAATCAGCCAACATATCAAACTAAGGATATTGAATATATCTTAGATGAAACTCCTGTTGTAAATCAGTTGCAATTACAGCATTGGCAATGGATTTCCGAATTTTATATGTGTTCACTGGGCGAGGTTTTTAAAATGGCAATGCCTTCTTCTTTTTTGTTGGAAAGTGAAACAATCATCGAAAAGAGTTCCAGAGAATTGGAAATTAATGAATTAACAGATGATGAATTGTTGGTTTATGAAGCTCTGAATTTTAAAACTGCATTAACAGGAAATGAAGTTGCTAAGATAGTAGGAAATAAAAAAGCCTTGAAAGTTCTGAAAGGGCTAGTGGACAAAAATGCAATAAAAATTTCCGAAAAAATATTTGAAAAGTATGTCCCAAAGTTAGTGAAGTATATTAGATTATCTTCTGAATATCAATCTGATGAAGGAATAAAAAAAGCTTTTGACATTCTCTCGAAAGCAACGAAACAAAAACAACTTATCGTTGCGTATTTCAATTGTATTAATAAAGAAAAAGGAGTTTTAAAAGCTGAAAAATTACTTTCACAAGCAAATGTTTCTGCGAGTGTTTTAAAGTCTGTGGTTGAAAAAGGAATTTTTGAAGAATATTTTATTCAAAAAGACCGCATCAATTTCACTGGAGATTTGTACGAAAAAAAAATATTGAGTGATGCTCAACAAGAATCTTTTCTTGAAATTCAAAATCAGTTTCAGGAAAAAGAGGTTGTTCTTTTTCAAGGAGTTACAGCTTCAGGAAAAACAGAAATTTACATTGAGCTTATTGACCAAGTGTTAAAATCAGGAAAACAAGTTCTTTACTTGCTTCCTGAAATAGGGCTTACGGTGCATTTAATCAATAGATTAAAGAAATATTTTGGAGATAAAATGGGGGTTTATCATTCCAAATATACAACTAATGAGCGGGTTGAAGTCTGGAATAATGTCCTGAACGGAAATACTAAAAATCAGCTTGTTGTGGGAGTTCGTTCATCTGTCTTTTTGCCTTTTTCAAACTTAGGATTAGTTATTGTTGATGAAGAACACGATACTTCTTACCGCCAATTTGAACCAGCTCCGCGTTTTCATACTCGTGATGCGGCAATAGTTCTGTCTAAAATACATAAAGCCAACGTGTTATTGGGGTCAGCAACTCCTTCATTGGAGAGTCTTTACAATGCAAAGCGAGAAAAATACGGATATGTATATCTTTCAAAGCGTTTTGGTGACTTTCAAGTTCCTGATATCGAAATAATTGATATTAAAGATAAGCATTTTAGAAAACAAATGACAGGGCATTTTTCTGATGTGCTTATCGAAGAAATTGGGAAGACACTTCAACAGGGAAATCAAGTTATATTATTTCAAAATCAGAGAGGCTATGCTCCTGTAATTCAATGTAGATCGTGTGCGACAGTACCTCAATGTCCTCATTGTGATGTTAGTTTAACGTATCATCAAGGAAGAAATCAATTGCGATGCCACTACTGCGGTTATGCTATAGCAAAACCTGAGGTTTGTATAGCTTGTGGAAGTACAGATTTAATAACAAAAGGCGTTGGAACAGAGCAAATTGCAAAAGAACTTACAGAATTATTCCCTGATGTGACCATTGATAGAATGGATCAAGATACTACCAGCGGAAAATACGGCTATGAAAAAATATTATCAAAGTTTGAACAGCGAGAAACACAAATTTTGGTAGGAACACAAATGATTAGCAAAGGTTTAGATTTTGAAAATGTTGGGTTGGTAGGTGTTATGAATGCCGATTCATTTATTCATTTTCCAGATTTCAGAGCTTATGAGCGTAGTTTTCAGTTATTGGTACAAATATCGGGTAGGGCAGGGCGTAGTTCCAAAAAAGGAAAAGTTTTAATTCAGACGTATAGTCCGAAACATCCTGTTTTGCAACAAGTTTTACACAATAATTTTAAGGAAATGTTCCAAAGTCAAATTAAGGAACGTAAAGAATTTCATTATCCTCCTTTCGTTCGATTAATTAAAATAACGTTCAAACATTCTGACTTTAATAAAGTAAATGAAGGAGCGCAGTGGTTTGCAGAGGCACTACGTCAAGGGTTCTCGCAGCAACAACTTTTGCAAGTGTTGGGACCTGAATTTCCGTTAGTTTCTCGCATTCGAAATGAGTATATAAAGGATATTTTAGTGAAAATTCCGCCAGAAATTTCCGTTGAAAGTGTAAAAAAATATATTTTGAGGACAGAAATCAGCTTTCAGTCTATTGCTAATTTTAGGTCTGTTCGAGTAATTTTCAATGTTGAATAAATACCGAAGATTTTTATTCAGTTCTTTTGCCTTAAAATTTTGCTGAAAATATTTTCCGATTGCTTCGCCCAATGAGATTTTATTAAAAAATATTTTCCGATTGCTTCGCCCAACGAGATTTTATTAAAAAATATTTTCTGGTTGCTTCCGCCAACGAGATTTTATTAAAAAATATTTTCTGGTTGCTTTGCCCAACGAGATTTAGTAAAAAAATATTTTCCGATTAATTTGCCTAATGAGATTTTACTTAAAAATATTTTCAGATTACTTTCCCCAACGAGATTTCATTAAAAAATATTTTTCGATAGTGTTTTTCATTCGGTATATTGATGAAATTTTTTTTAAATAATGGTAAACAAAAAACAAAACCTCAGGAATAAAATCAAATGATTAACATTCCTGAGGATTTGTTTTATTACAAGGATAGTTAGAAAATTACCATAAATATCAATATCGTGATAAGACAGGTAACCAAAGGACCTACAACTCCAGCAATTAATCCAATATATCTGAAATCTTTCTGTTGTAAGTAACCCGTACTATAAACAATGGCATTGGGTGGCGTGGATATTGGTAAAAATAACGCAGTAGACGCACTAAGCCCAATAACGATAGGTAAAACAATAGGATGTTGATGTGTCAAGATAGCCGCAATCGGAATTAAAATGGTAGCTGTAGCCGTATTACTCATCACGTTTGACATCAAAACCGTCAGTAGAGCAAAAACAATCACTAATACATAAAAATTCAGATTAACTTGCTGAAGTTTATCTACATAATGCTGTGCCAGTCCGGTTTCTTTAATCGCCATACCTAAGGCTAAACCTCCTGCTACGAGCATCAGTGTATCCCAAGGTAATTTGCGAACGTCGTGTCCGTTAACAATTCCTAACATCGTTAATAACATAATAGGAATGAAAGAAACGATAGCGGCAGGTATATTGTGTAATTTCTCGGTAAGCCACAACAAAAGCGTAACTGAAAGAATTGCCAGAACCACATTTTTTTTCATTTTCAAAATGGCTGGACTTTCCTGTTTTTCCTCTTCAGTTAGTTCATCGTCCAGTTGTATGTGGATAGGCGTATTTACTTTAATGTATTTGATTTTTAATAAATACCACGAAGTTACTGTTAAAATAATGGAAACAGGCATTCCTACGTACATCCACTCAAGAAATCCGATACCTTTGTCAGAAAGAGCATCAACGGCGATAGCATTTGGTGGTGAACCAATTAACGTTCCCATACCTCCAAAAGAAGCCGCAGCAGCAATACCAATCAACAATGCTTTGCTTAAGGTAGAATCTTTCGGAAGCGTTTTAAGGAAAGCCGCCACTGAAGCTACCATCATAGCCGTAGTTGCCGTGTTGGACATAATCATTGAAAAAGTAGCCGTAGTAAGCATCAGCCCTAAAAGGATTTTATCTGGAGTTTTTCCAAATCGTGAGATGGACATTTTAAATACGATTCTGTCCAGATGTGTTTTCTGCATAGCATAGGCAATGAAAAAACCTCCTAACATTAACCAAATCACACTATTTGACCACGTATTTACGTATTCTTGATAGTACGATTTAGCATTTTCAGGGTCTAATTCCGAGTAATAACTATTGGTGGCAAAAATAAGAAACCCGAAGATAAAAAGTCCCGTAGCAAATGGCGGGATTGCCTCCGTTACCCATAGCCCAATGGCTAAAAACAAAATGAATAGAACATAAATTTGAGCTCTGTTAAGCTCTGGTTCGTACAGCCAATACGTAAGCCCAAAAGCCAGTATCGCACTTAGCAAAAAGTAAATAATTCTGCGCTGTATGTCAACTACTTTTTGAATACGCGACAAGATTTGAAACGAATAATGTCTAGAATCTGCCATAGTTTATAATTTAAAAGATGGTTAAAACTTCCGCCAAAGCTACAAAAATAAAAGCAAAGAAGATAATTTTTTATGTTAAATTTTAAAAGAATTTCATTGAGTTGAAAAAAATAAAGGCTAAAAATTTTTATATACGTATTTCTTCAGTTCTTTTTTGATTATAACGGACAAAATGATAAATGCTTTCAATTTCTTTAAACAAAACTGAAAGAGTAGTTTAACCAAGAATTAATAAAAAAATCTTCATACTTTTGCGACTAAAATATAAAAATATGGCAAGAGATGAAGTGTTAAAAGCTCGGTGGGAAAAAGTCGTGGAAGAACTATCAAAAACCTTTGCCGATGGGGAGAAACTTGATTTGGAAGCGATTATATATCTTGTTGGTATTCAGGAATTGGGACAAATAAAATCAAAATATAAGAAGGACGAAAAGGTAAATTTGATGCACATTGCTATTTGCAAACTTCTTGAGCCTTACGGTTATTACAAATTTGATTATACCGATTCTGATGGTTGGCCTCATTATTCTTTGGTAGAACAACTTCCAGCTTTGAAAGCGGGGGAGCAATCCATTTTAATGAAAGAAGCAATTGTTCAGTATTTTGACAATATGGGCTTTTTTCAGGAAGAATAATACTTGTAATGAGGCTTATCTCTCCGAGATTGTGAAAAAAAGCATATCTTTGCCACCCAAAAAACTAAAGATAAAAATGACTTCATCAGAAGAAAGAAAAAAGGTTGCATTCTACACACTGGGTTGTAAGTTAAATTTTTCAGAAACTTCAACCATAGCTCGTAGTTTTGAAACGGAAGGATTTGAACGAGTTGATTTTGAGCAACCTGCTGATATATACGTGATAAACACCTGTTCTGTAACAGAAAATGCAGATAGGCAGTTTAAACAAATAGTTCGCAAAGCTCTGAAAACCAATGACAAGGCTTTCATTGCAGCGGTGGGGTGTTACGCTCAGCTTAAGCCAGAAGAATTGGCTTCTGTTGATGGTGTAGATTTGGTATTGGGAGCAAAGGAAAAGTTCGATATAACACAATACATTGATGATTTGACCAAAAATAATGAAGGTCAGGTACATTCTTGCGAAATTTCGGAAACAGATTTTTATGTAGGGAGTTATTCAATTGGTGATCGTACACGTGCCTTTTTGAAGGTTCAAGATGGTTGTGATTATAAATGTACGTACTGTACAATTCCTATGGCTCGTGGTATTTCACGTAGTGATACGATTGATAATATTCTCAAAAATGCACAAAAAATTTCGGAACAGGGTATAAAAGAAATTGTTTTAACGGGTGTAAATATAGGTGATTACGGCAAAGGTGAGTTTGGTAATAAAAAACACGAACATACTTTCCTTGATTTGGTGAAAGCTCTGGATAGGGTAGAAGGTATTGAGCGTTTGCGTATTTCTTCTATTGAACCTAATCTGTTAAAAGATGAAATTATTGATTTTGTGTCAAAAAGTAATGCGTTTGTTCCTCATTTTCACGTGCCTTTGCAAAGTGGAAGTAATGAAATTCTCAAGAAAATGAAGCGTCGTTATTTGCGAGAAGTTTATGTTGGTAGGGTTGAAAAAATAAAAGAAGCAATGCCTCACGCTTGTATTGGTGTAGATGTTATTGTAGGATTTCCTGGTGAAACTGACGAACTTTTTTTGGAAACATATCATTTTTTGAGTGAGTTGGAGGTGTCTTATTTGCACGTTTTTACATATTCGGAAAGGGATAACACTGAGGCTGTTTTGATGGAAGGTGTTGTGCCTGATGTGGTTCGTGCCAAACGAAGTAAAATGCTGCGTGGGCTTTCTGCCAAAAAGAGAAATGCGTTTTATCAAAGTCAGTTGGGAACAGAACGAATTGTTCTTTTTGAAGGTGAAAACAAACAAGGATACATTCACGGATTTACAGAAAATTACGTAAAGGTAAAAACCCCTTGGAACCCTGAATTAGTTAATACACTGCATAAAGTAAAACTCACTAAAATTGATTCGGACGGAATAGTACGATTTGATTTTCTATAATTAATTTCTACCAGAGATTTTTACCTTTTTTATAATAGAAAATTTGTGTTCTTTTTTCAAAAATCCCTACCTTTGTGCGGTCGAATTTGAGAAATTCTGATGATTTTTAGATAATAACTTCTCAATCAATAAACAAATTAAATATGAACAAATCGGTATATATCATTACATCTGACACCTATAGCGGAAAGTCATTAGTCACTTTAGGAGTAATGCAGATGATTATGCGAAACACAACCAAAGTAGCATATTTCAAACCAATTTTGGAAAGTAAAACTCAGAAAGATAATCATATAATGACGATTCTTTCTCATTTTCAGTTGGATATGGAATATGATGATGCGTATGTTTTTTCACGCAGTGAGGTGGCAAGTCTTAAAAATAAGGGAAAGATAGGCGAGGTTTACGATACAATTATCAAAAGATACAAAGCATTGGAAAGCAAGTATGACTTTGTACTTGTGGAAGGAACAGATTTATTGGAGGAAAGCAATGTATTTGATATTAATTTCAATGCTTCTTTAGCTCAAAGTTTGAATATTCCAGCACTTATTGTGTTGAAAGATAATTTCTCTTCGGAAGATGAGCTGATTAATCACATACAAATAGAGGTAAATTCTTTACTTGAACAAGAAGTCCAAATCTTGGGTGTATTTATCAATAAAGCAAAGTATTACGTTGATGGAATAAAACAAAAACTTCAACAAGAATACAAAGATATTCATTTCACATTTATTCCAAAAGAAGGTGATTTGAGTCGTCCAACAGTGAAGGAGGTTGCCGATGAATTAGGAGCTCGTTTTCTTTACAAAGGAGATGAAGTGGATATAATTACCAAAAAAACTATTGTGGGTGGAATGCAGTTGCATAATTTTCTTAATCATTTGTCAGAGAGTTGCTTAGCTGTAATACCTGCTGACCGCTCCGATTTGATTGTTGGAACGTTGGCTGCTCATATTTCGTCCAACTATCCACGTGTGGCGGGAATAGTGCTTTCAGGAGCTCTTACACCTGAAAAATCTATTGTAAAAATCCTTGATGGAACACAAAAGATGATTCCTATTATGGTTTCGAAGTTAGGTACTTTTGAGACAGCTAATCGTATTGGGAATATTAAATCGAAAATCTATCCTGAAAGTTTTGAGAAAATCAAATTGTGTATGCAATTATTTGAAAAATACGCTGATGTAGAGGATTTAAACAAAAGAATTTCTTCTTTCAAGTCAGAAACCATCACGCCGCGTATGTTCCAATACAATATGGTTCAAAAAGCTCGTAATGCACAAAAACACATTGTTTTACCTGAAGGAACAGACGATCGTATTCTTACAGCAGCGTCACAATTAGCTTCTGATGAATTGGTTTACCTGACTATTCTTGGAGAGCCAGAGAAAATAGTCGCACGAGCCAATGAGCTTGGTTTGCGTTGGGACGAAAATCGCATATCAATTGTCAACCCAATAGAAAGTCCTAAGTATAGTTTGTATGCCGAAAAATTGTACGAACTTCGTAAATCCAAAGGGATGGAACTTTCACAAGCACGTGATTTAATGCTTGATGTTTCATATTTTGGAACAATGATGGTTTTTTTAGGTGATGCAGACGGAATGGTTTCAGGAGCTGTAAACACAACGGCACACACAATTCGACCTTCATTACAATTTGTAAAAACGAAACCCAACGTTAATACAGTTTCTTCAGTATTCTTTATGTTGCTCAATGACAGAGTTCTTGTTTATGGAGATTGTGCAATTGTTCCGAATCCAACGGCAGCACAATTGGCTGAAATAGCCATTTCGTCAGCTGAGTCAGCGAAAGCATTCGGAATTGAGCCAAAAGTTGCTCTACTTTCGTATTCATCAGGAAGTTCTGGAAGCGGTGCTGATGTGGATAAAGTGCGTGAAGCTACTGAAATTGTCAAATCACAACATCCTGAATTACTTGTTGAAGGACCTATTCAGTACGATGCTGCGGTTGACCCTAAAGTAGGAAAAAGCAAAATGCCTAATTCAAAAGTAGCTGGACAGGCAAATGTACTTATTTTCCCTGATTTGAATACTGGAAATAACACGTACAAAGCAGTACAACGTGAAACAGGAGCATTAGCTATTGGTCCGATGTTACAAGGGCTTAAAAAACCTGTGAACGATTTGAGTAGAGGGGCGACCATTCCTGATATTTATAATACAGTGTTAATTACAGCTATTCAGTCAGTTATGGAGGAATAGAATTAATTTTGAAAAATATGTTTTTTGCCAAAGTCCAAAAGCTTTGGCAAATTTTTTGACCAATTACTATTTTTAAATTTTAAATTATAATTCATTGTATGAAAGAAGTTATTATTATTTTTGTTTGTTTTTTTGCATTAAGATTAGTTTCCTTGGCGATTTCAATTAGAAACGAAAAAAGAATTAAGGAAATGGGAGGAATTCAATACGGAAAATTTAATTCGATGTTACTCACATTAGCTCACGTTTCCTTTTATTTTCTATGTTTGTTTGAAGCCATTCGGAAAGAGCATTTTTCTTTGGATTCTACCTCAAAAATGGGAGTTGCTTTACTTGTTTTTGCTTATTTAATGTTGTTTTATGTGATTTACCAGCTCAAAGAAATTTGGACGCTAAAAATATACATATTGCCTAATCATAAAATCAATAAGTCTTTCTTATTCAAATGGATAAAACATCCTAATTATTTTTTAAACATTCTGCCTGAGCTCGTGGGAATCGCTCTTCTGTGTAAAGCCTATATAACACTTTGTGTTATGTTGCCTATTTATGCGGTAATTTTAACGATTCGGATTCGACAGGAAGAGGCAGCAATGAAGCATTTGCTATGATTTCAGTTGATGATTTTTAATTGTAAAGTAAAAATATATTTGTAATTAAATGAAAAAGTTTCCGTAGCTTTGCGATTTATTTTCGAATTTTCTTTTACTAAGAGATTGTTTACGGAAAGAAAGAATATCTGAAAAATTTTTGAATTAATTTATGTAATCGTTTTAATAAAAATACATATGGAAATATTAATAATAAACTCAGGAAGCTCTTCATTAAAGTATCAACTAATTGATTCAAAAGAAGGAGTTTCAAAAGTAAAAGGACTTGTTGATAGAATCGGGATTGATGGAAGTACAATCAAATATGTTGCATTGAAAAATGGTAAAGAAACAGAAATAAAGAAACAATTACCTATTCGTAATCACGAGGAAGCGATGAAACAAGTGACCGATTTGCTTACAGACGTAGAGGTTGGAGTTATCAGTAACCCAGATGATATTAAAGCTGTGGGGCATCGTGTGGTTCACGGAGGAGAGAAATTTGTACAGCCAACACTTATAAATGAAGAAGTTAAAAAGGAGATTGAGAAACTTATTCCTTTGTCGCCTTTGCACAATCCAGCTTGTCTGGAAGGTATTCGTAGTGCAGAAAAGATTTTTAAAAAGGCGAATCACGTAGCTGTCTTCGATACTGCTTTTCATCAAACTATGCCTTCTAAAGCATTCCGTTATGCAATTCCTAATGAATATTATAAGGATTATGGTGTAAGAGCGTACGGATTTCACGGAACCAGCCACAAGTATGTTGATTCACAAGCACGTAAATATTTGAATGAAAATATAAAAAATATCACGATACATTTAGGAAATGGTTCAAGTATGGCTGCTGTAAATGAGAAAGGTAATTGTATGGATACAACAATGGGGCTTACACCTCTTGACGGATTAGTAATGGGAACACGTTGTGGAAATATTGATGCAGGAGTAATTTTTTATCTTGCTGACCGATTGAACCTAACTTCCGATGAAATTAGTACAATTCTTAACAAGAAAAGTGGAATGCTCGGACTTACAGGTAGTTCCGATGCACGAGATGTATCAGATAAATATTTTGCAGGAGATGCAAATGCAATCCTTTGTTATGAGATGTATGCCTACCGAATTAAGAAATTTATTGGTGCATATGCCGCTATTTTGAACGGATTAGATAGTATTACTTTTACAGCAGGTTTAGGCGAAAACGATGATTTAATTCGCTTACTTGCGTGTCAAGAAATGGATTTTTTAGGAATAGAAATTGATGAGAATAAAAACAAAGAACTTAACCGTCCTAAAGGAGTTGTTGAAATTCAAAGGGATAAAAGTCGTGTGAAAATTCTTATCATTCCTACCAATGAAGAGTTACAGATAGCCAATGAAGTAGTAGAATTGATTGGTTAAGAGTTAATAAAAAAAACAGCCAAACTTTTAAAAGTTGGCTGTTTTTTTATTGCATTATTATCAAAATCCAATTTTTAACTTATCATAGAATTCTTCCCCAAAAGGAGATATAAAAATTCTAACCCCAAAAACTATACCTTTTAAGTTTGTATTAGTTTTATCAAAAGGAAAGCTATATCCACTATAAAGGTGTAAAACATTCATAAAATTAAACCCAACAATGGGTGAAAAATTCTTTGTAGAAGACTGAAAACCAAATATAAGTCCACTTTTCCGATAAGTCAATTTCACTTCTGGGACAAAATATTGATGACCATCTTTTCCTTTAAAATAACGAACAGTCAAGCCGAAGTTATATCCGTGCCAATTATTACTATCAATTGGTAGGTTGTATTCAAGCCCAGCGGTGAGACTATTTCTTCCCTGATAATCATATCCTACACTTATAGCTGTGTGGTTAGCTATTTCCTTAATTTTCTGAGCGTTTATATTAATTGAAAATACCAAAAGTACTGTAATAAAAAAGAATCTCATTGTAATTTGATTTTGTGTTGATATGACAAAGATAATGATTTTATTAATGTTTGTGGTCTAATAACTATCATTTATCATTGATTCGTATAAAAATACATTTTATAATCTGTTATGAAATAAATTATATTTTTCTTTTTCAATATTTAGCTGTAAATTTGAGCCTTAAAGTTTTAAAAATATGTCAGACGATAAGAAAGTAATTTTTTCGATGTCGAAGGTGAGTAAAACCTATGCTTCGACGAATAAACAAGTGCTTAAGGATATTTATTTGAGTTTCTTTTATGGGGCTAAAATAGGTATTTTAGGGCTTAATGGCTCTGGAAAATCTTCTCTTTTGAAAATAATTGCAGGAGTTGATAAAAATCATCAAGGAGATGTGGTGTTCGCTCCTGGCTATACGGTTGGTTATCTGAAACAAGAACCTCAATTGGACGAAAACAAAACGGTAATTGAAGTGGTTCGCCAGGGAGCTGCTGAAACAATTGCCATTTTGGAAGAGTTCAACAAGATAAATGATATGTTTGGGCTTGAAGAAGTTTATTCCGACCCCGATAAAATGCAAAAATTGATGGACAAACAGGCTGAATTACAAGATAAAATTGATGCTTGTGGCGGTTGGGAGATAGACAATAAGCTGGAAATAGCAATGGACGCCCTCAGAACGCCAGAACCAGATACGCCTATCAAGGTTTTATCAGGGGGAGAGCGTCGTCGTGTGGCGTTGTGTCGTTTACTTCTGCAACAACCTGATGTTCTGTTACTTGATGAGCCAACCAACCACCTCGATGCTGAGTCTGTATTATGGTTAGAACAACATTTACAACAATACGCAGGAACTGTAATCGCTGTCACTCACGACCGATATTTTTTGGATAATGTTGCGGGTTGGATTTTGGAATTGGACAGGGGAGAAGGAATTCCTTGGAAAGGAAATTACTCTTCTTGGCTTGACCAAAAGGCAAAACGATTGGAGCAAGAGGAAAAAACGGCTTCCAAACGACGTAAAATTCTTGAAAGAGAGTTGGAATGGGTGCGTCAGGGAGCAAAAGGACGTCAAACCAAGCAAAAAGCACGTTTGCAAAATTACGACCGACTTTTGAATGAAGATCAAAAACAATTGGATGAAAAGTTAGAAATTTATATCCCGAACGGACCTCGTTTAGGAACCAACGTAATTGAAGCAAAAGGAGTTGCCAAAGCTTTCGGAGATAAACTCTTGTATGATAATTTGAATTTTGTATTGCCACAAGCGGGAATTGTCGGAGTGATTGGACCTAACGGAGCCGGTAAATCGACCATTTTCCGTATGATTATGGGAGAGGAAAAACCTGATGCTGGGGAGTTTATCATCGGGGATACGGTTAAAATTGCGTATGTTGACCAAACGCATAAAAATATCGACCCTAACAAATCCATTTGGGAGAATTTCTCTGAAGGGCAAGACTTAATTATGATGGGAGGACATCAAGTGAATTCCAGAGCTTATCTGAGTCGTTTTAACTTCAGCGGAAGTGACCAAAACAAAAAAGTAGCTACGCTTTCAGGTGGAGAACGTAACCGATTGCATTTAGCAATGACACTTAAAGAAGAGGGTAACGTACTTTTACTCGACGAGCCAACCAACGATTTAGATGTGAATACATTACGCGCTTTGGAGGAAGGCTTGGAAAACTTTGCAGGTTGTGCGGTGGTCATCTCACACGACCGATGGTTCTTGGACAGAATTTGTACGCATATTTTAGCTTTTGAAGGAGATTCCCAAGTATATTTCTTTGAAGGAAGTTTCTCTGAATACGAGGAAAATAAGCGTAAACGTCTTGGCAAAGAAGTTACCCCAACCAGAATTAAGTATAAAAAATTAGTGAGGTAATAATTGTTTTGATACGTACCTACAAAAATTAATATATTGCAGGAGAAATGAACAATTTCATTTCTCCTAATTTTTTATAAATGGAGGTAAGCGAATGTACATAAAATCGTAATTTTGTATATAATTAAAAAATAGAAGAATGATTTTAATAAATGTATAAATATGAAAAGGGTATTAATATTTTTTATGCTTTTTTTATTTGTAAAAATAGCATTTGCACAAGTAGTTTATTCTCCAGATAAACATTTAAGACTTTCTTTTGTGTTAAAAGAAGGAGGAAAGCCAGTATACGAACTCAATTATAAGGGTAAAAAAGTAATTGAAGAAAGTAAAATGGGCTTTATCCTAAATGATTTTTTGTCTTTTTCAGAAAATTTTTCGGTAATCAGAACAGAAAATACGTCTTCGGATACTATTTGGAAGCCCGTATGGGGAGAAAATAGTGAAATACGAGATAATTATAATGAAATACTGTTGTTTTTAGTACATAAAACTACTAATTGGAAGGTAAATATTCGTTTTCGATTGTTTAATGACGGACTTGGGTTTCGCTACGAATTTCCAACACAAAAAGAACTTCGACATTTCATAATAAAAGAGGAACTAACGGAATTCAATCTTACAGGTAATCATAAAACTTTCTGGATTCCTGCTGATTATGATACAAACGAATTTCCAATTACTACATCTCACTTGTCCGAAATTGATGCTTTGATAGAAAATGTTCGTAAGGAACCATTAGCCGCCAAAGCACCTTCGCCAAATGTAGCTGTACAAACACCTCTGATGCTAAAAACTAAGGATAATTTATATATCAATATTCACGAAGCAGCTTTGATAAATTACTCTGCTATGTTTTTAAATGTTGACGGAAAATCTTTTTCTTTAAGTGCACACTTGGCTCCAGACAAAAACGGCAATAAAGTTTATTTTCAAACAGGAAACACAACTCCTTGGCGTACAATTATTGTCAGTGATGATGCTCGTGATATTTTAGCTTCTAACTTGATACTAAATCTTAACGAACCTTGCGATTTTGAAGATACTTCTTGGATAAAACCAATGAAATATCTGGGTGTTTGGTGGGAATATTTCATCGGGGGTGGGTCTTCTTGGGCTTATACTGATTTTAAAGATATTATTATTGGTAAAACTGATTATTCAAAACTTCTATCAAATGGGCATCACGGAGCAAATACCAGTCACGTTAAAAAGTACATTGATTTTGCTTCTAAAAATGGATTTGATGCTGTATTAGTTGAAGGTTGGAATGAAGGTTGGGAGGATAATGTAGCATATCATAAAGAGAAAATTTATAGTTTCACCAAACCATATCCTGATTTTGATGTTAAGGAACTGCAAAATTATGCACAAGGTAAAGGAGTGAAAATCATAATGCATCACGAAACTACTTCATCTGCAATAGATTATGAACGTCAGTTGCATAAGGCTTTCAAGTTTATGGTAGACAATGGATACAATTCAGTAAAAACAGGATATGTGGGACCTATTATTCCACGAAGCGAATATCACGATGGACAATGGATGGTGAATCATTATAATTATGTCGTAAAAACGGCTTCGGAATATAAAATTATGGTCAATTCACACGAAGCAGTTCGTCCGACGGGGCTTTGTCGTACTTTTCCAAATTGGATTGCTCAAGAGTCGGCTCGAGGTACAGAATTTGAGTCCTTCAACGGAAATCATCCTGACCATACAACCATATTACCTTTCACCCGACTGAAAGGAGGCCCAATGGACTATACACCAGGAATTTTTCAAGGGGATTTGTCCGTATATGGTTCTAATAAAGCTAAATTGAGTACTACACTCACCAAACAATTGGCTCTTTATGTGACAATGTATAGTCCGTTGCAAATGGCAGCAGATTTAATTGAGAATTATGAGCGTTTTCCTGATGCCTTTCAGTTTATAAAAGATGTAGCAGTAGATTGGGATAAAACGTATATTTTAGAAGCAGAACCAGGCGATTATGTAACTATTGCTCGGAAAGCTAAAAATAAGAATGAATGGTTTGTAGGAGGAATCACTGATGAAAATTCACGTGAAGCACACGTTGATTTTAGCTTTCTTCCTTCAGGTAAAACGTATGAAGTAATAATTTATGCCGATGCGAAGGATGCCCATTGGCAAACCAATCCTCAAAGTTATGTTATTAGTAAAAAGAAGGTTAATAATTTGAAAAAGATGAAAATTTGGTTAGCCCCTAGCGGAGGATTTGCTATGAGTATTAAAGAGAAATGAAGTTTTTTATGAATCTTTTAGTGAAATACAATTAATATGTTAATTTTTATTTAAAATATAGTCTTTTTATTAAAAAGTATATTGCGTGGTTTAAATATATTATTATCTTTGTCCTTATTAATTGTATTAAGGTCAATACTATGAATAAAACAGAATTAATTGATGCTATTGCTGCTGATGCAGGAATCACAAAAGTAGATGCAAAGAAAGCATTGGAATCTTTTTTTGCGAATGTAGAAAAAACTCTGAAAAAAGGGGACAAGGTTTCAATTGTAGGCTTTGGTTCTTGGTCAGTTGCTAAAAAAGAAGCTCGTGAGGCAAGAAACCCTCGTACCAATGAAATTATTAAAGTAGCCGCTAAAAATGTGGTTAAATTCAAACCTGGTTCTGAGTTATCTGATGCAGTAAATACGAAGTAAGAAAGTGAAAAGGCTACCAAAAGGTAGCCTTTTTATATGATTAATTTTCGAGTAAATCGGGTCTTCTATTTTTAGTATGTTTGTAGGCTTCATCTTCTCGCCATTGTTCTATTTCAGGAAAGTTTCCGCTGAGTAATATTTCAGGCACTTCCCAACCTTTATAGGAAGCAGGGCGTGTATAAACGGGAGGTGCTAATAAGTTATCCTGAAAAGAATCAGTCAATGCAGAAGTTTCATCTCCTAAAACTCCAGGGATTAGGCGAATAATTGCATCACAAACAATCAAGGCTCCCAATTCGCCTCCTGAAAGAACATAATCACCTATTGATATTTCTTTGGTAATGAAGTGGTCACGGACGCGCTGATCAACTCCCTTGTAGTGTCCGCAAAGAATTATTATGTTTTCCTGAAGAGACATTTTATTTGCCGTTTTTTGGTTGAAAGTTTCTCCATCAGGTGTCATATAAATGATTTCATCATAATGGCGTTGCGACTTTAGTTCGGAAATGCACTTATCAATAGGTTCAATCATCAAAACCATTCCAGCTCCTCCACCAAACTGATAATCATCAACTTGTCGATAATTTCCTGTACTATAATCTCTTAAATTATGAAAATGAACCTCAACTAATCCTTTTTCAATGGCTCTTTTCATAATTGAAGCATTGAAAGGGCTTTCCAAAAGTTCAGGAACTACTGAAATAATATCAATACGCATCAATTACCTATGTTTGTTGATTTCGTCCTGAAGTTGGCGACGTACTTTTTGCTCTCTTTCTATAGCTGATTTTCTATAATTTTCGTACTCTTCCTGAAGTTCACGTAAGTCCTGAAGTGATTTTTTAGTAATTGCACTTCCGTTTACATATTTATATACATAGAAGAATAACAAGCAAGCCAATACTAACAAAAAGCTCCACATCATTAAAGAATAAGTTGATTTTGGAAGTAAAAAGCCTAAAAAGTTTACACTATCTTTCTCATTTTGAGTTTTTTCAAGGTTGTTTTCTAATTCAGATATTTTTTCATTTAACTTTTTGACTTCTTCTTCGTGCCCGTTTATAATATCTTGTTGAGCTTGTATTTTAGACTTGATACTTTGTAGGCTGTCGATAACATTCCTTTGATAACTACCTAATTTAGCTCGGTCAATAATTTTGTAACTTTGCCAAGAGTTTGCTTTTTCAACCAAAGTTTCAAATTGCTCATTAAGTGTGTTTTGTTTTTTCTTAACTTGAACATTTACACTATCTAAACTTTGCTCTTGAGCATTTATTGCAGATGTAAACGAAAAGAAAACTGTTAACGCTCCTACAACTAATTGTTTCCTCATTTTTATATTTTTACGATTAAATTATTTTCAAAAAACAAAAGTAAAAAAATTAATGATAAAAAGGGAGTAAATCGTAAAAAATATTGTGCAATATATGTTTCAGCAAATTTTATACTGAAAATAAAAATATTTAATTGTATGATTTTTATTATCTTTTTAACAATTAAAGAGAGAAATTTACATTTGCTGATTTGGTAAAAAAAATAGACCGCGAGAGTCTATTTTGTATTGTAATATTTTGGTTTTGTCAGAACACTTCGTAAATCCCTGCAGCTCCTTGTCCCGTTCCTACACACATTGTTACCATTCCATACTTTTGGTTACGCTGCTTTAACTCATCGAAAAGTTGTACTGATAATTTTGCTCCGGTGCATCCCAAAGGATGTCCCAAAGCTATCGCTCCTCCATTTACGTTGATTATTTCGGAATTTAAGTCTAATTCTCGAATAACAGCTAAGGATTGTGAGGCGAAAGCTTCGTTTAATTCAATAAGTTGGAGGTCATTAATGCTCATTCCTGCTTGTTTTAATGCTTTAGGTACAGCTTTTACAGGTCCAATGCCCATTATACTTGGCGGAACTCCAGCTACTGCATAAGTAATCAGTCGTGCGATGGGTTCAAGATTCAATTTCTTTACCATTTTTTCACTCATTAATAGCAAAAAAGCTGCTCCGTCGCTAGTTTGTGATGAATTTCCAGCAGTAACCGTTCCGTTCTGAGCAAAAACGGGCTTGAGTTTGGCTAACGCTTCCAGTGAAGTGTCAATACGAGGACCTTCATCAACTTTGAAAGTGTACTTTTTGGTTGTGCGTTTTCCGTTTTCGAGTAATATTTCTTCTATTTCGATGGGAACAATTTGTTTTTCAAATCTATTTTCTGCTAAGGCTTTCAAAGCTTTTTGATGTGACTGAAAGGCAAAAAAATCTTGATCCTCACGTGAAATCTTGAACTGATTGGCGACTTTTTCAGCAGTAAGTCCCATTCCCCAATAAAAATCTTCGTTACCTTCTTTAACAGCTTTGTAATCTGGAGACGGTCGATATCCTCCGAAAGGAATGTAACTCATACTTTCCACTCCACCAGCAATTATGCAATCTGCCATTCCTGATTGGATTTTAGCCATTCCCATAGCAATGGTTTCCAACCCTGAAGCACAATACCTGTTTACAGTTACTCCAGGAACTTGGTCAGTTTGGAGTCCCATAAGTGAAATGATACGACCAATGTTCAATCCTTGTTCGGCTTCGGGCATAGCATTTCCTACGATAACATCATCAATCAGAGTTTTATCGAAATTGGGTAGTTGTGCCATCATATATGCAATGGTTTCAGCTGCTAATTCATCGGGGCGTTTGAAACGCAACAATCCACGAGGAGCTTTCCCCACGGCCGTGCGATATGCTTTTACTACATAAGTTGTTTTCATAGGCTTTTGTTTTTAGCGAATAGAAAAATACTTACTATTCAAAGGGTTATTAACTATTTTTTTATTTTCAAAAAGATATTTTTACAAAGAATTATATTAATTCAAGAAATTTTCTTTTATAAGTTTTCTTGAAGTGATTTCATCAATTTGTAATTGTTCTTTAAGTTTTTCAACCGATTCAAACTTTTGCTCATCACGAAGATGTTCCAAAAAATATATTGTTATGTTGTTTTCGTATATATCTTGTTTAAAATCAAAGTAGTATACTTCTATGGTCGCTCCCTTTCCTTCAATGGTTGGGTTTTTCCCAATGCTCATCATTCCATAAATTTTCTTTTCGTTAAAGATGCTATAAACTAGGTAAATCCCATCTTTTGGAATGATTTTGTAAGATTCTTTGACTTGAATATTAGCTGTTGGAAATCCGATGGTTCTGCCTATTTTCAATCCGTGTACCACTTTTCCTTTGATGCAAAAAGGAGTTCCTAGATATTCCCAAGCTTTTTTAACATCTCCTTTGTGTAATGCTTGTCTTATTTTTGTAGAACTTACTGATACTTCGTTGATTTCTTGTGCAGGAATTTCTTCTACTTCAAAGCCAAATTTTTTTCCGAACAGCTTCATATCATTGATGTCAGCGTTTCTGTTTTTTCCAAATCGGTGGTCATATCCAATAATAACTTTCTTCGCTTTCAGCCTGTTAACTAAAAGTTCTTCTACAAACTTTTCTGCAGACATTTTTGAGAACGATTCATTGAAAGGACAAATTATCAACTGGTCAACTCCTAATGACTCTAATATTTGTTTTTTTTCTTCAAGTGTGTGAATTAACTTTAAGCTGTCATCTTTTTGGATAATCGTTCTTGGATGTGGAAAAAAAGTAAAAATAGTAGCTAATAAATCCTGTTTTTTTGCATTTTCTATAAGTTTCTTTATAATTTTTTGATGTCCTAAATGAATTCCATCGAACGTACCGATAGTAACAACACTGCCTTTTTCTGCCGTAAAATTAGAGATGTCTGTAATTTCTTTCATTTATGAAATAAAGCGTTTTTAAAGTTGAATTCTCAATCAATTTTTGTTTAAGGTTTCGACTACTGATTGTAAAACGAGTTATAAATATGAATATATTTTTCCTTGATATTACGGCGTTTAAGCTTTAATGTTGGGGTAAGTTCTCCCGTATCAATGCTCCATTCATCAGGTGTGAAGGCAAAGAGTTTTATCTTTTCCCATTTTCCTAAATTATTGTTTACCTTTTCTACTTCCTTTTCAATTCTTTTGAAAAGTTCTGGGTTTTTGATGACTTCTTCGTTTGATTCTCCCAAATTGATGTTACGTCTTTTTGCCCATTCTTTAACAAAAGAAAAATTTAGTTGTATGATGGCTGCTGGCATTTTTTCTCCTTCGCCTACCACCATTGCTTGTTCAATAAATCGAGATTGTTTTAGTAGATTTTCAATTGTTTGTGGGGCAATGTATTTTCCTCCTGATGTTTTGAAAATTTCTTTTTTTCTATCCGTGATTTTTAAAAACCCGTCGCTGTCGAGTTCGCCTATGTCTCCTGTATGGAAGAAACCATCTGTAATAGAGTCCTTTGTGAGCTCAGGGTCTTTGTAATACCCTAACATAACATTTGCTCCTTTACATAGTATTTCGCCATCTTCAGCTATTTTCACTTCGATATTATTGATAGGTTTGCCAACAGTTCCTATTTTCCAGTATTTACCTGATTTTCTGTTAACAGCGATAACGGGAGAAGTTTCTGTAAGCCCGTAACCTTCCATTATATTGAGCTCCGCAGCCGAAAACACTCTTGCTAGTCGAGGTTGTAAGGCGGCACTGCCTGATACCATCATTTCGAGTTCTCCGCCAAGGGCTTCTTTCCATTTTTTGAAAATTAATTTTCTTGCGATTCCTAATTGGAAATTGTACCACCAGCCATTAACTCCGTATGGTTCATATTTCAACCCTAATTCTAATGCCCAAAAAAACAAACGTTTAGATATTCCTTTTAATTCTGCTCCCTTAGCGTAAATCTTATCATACACTTTTTCAACTACTCTGGGTACAACGGTCATTAAGTGAGGCTTAACTTCTTTGATATTTTCACCCATTTTGTCAATAGATTCAGCAAAATAAATTCGCATAAAGTTGTATTGGTAGAAGTACGTAAGCATTCTCTCAAATATGTGACATACAGGAAGAAAGCTCAAGCAACGAGAACCTTGGGCAACGGGTAGTCTATCCTGGCAATCAATTACATTTGAGATGATATTATTATGTGAAAGCATCACTCCTTTTGGACGAGCAGTAGTTCCTGAAGTGTAAATAATTGTCGCTAAATCATTGGGTTGAATGCTGGTTTTAAGTCTTTCTACTTCCTCTTGATTACTGCTATCTTCTCCCAAATCTAATATTTCTCTCCAACTATGAGCATAAGGAACATCATCAAATGTATATATACCTTTAAGATTTGGAAGTTTATCTTGAATTGAAGTTATTTTGTCAAGCAATTCTTTATCTGAAACAAAGCAATATTTGCATTCAGCGTGATTGAATATATACTCATAATCTTCTAAAGAAATGGTAGGATAAACAGGAACATTTTGAGCTCCAATTTGCAGAATTCCCATATCAATAACGTGCCATTCTGTACGATTATTTGACGAAATGACAGCAATTTTATCGTTTTTTTCGACACCCAGACGTAACAACCCACGACTAATTTTATTGAATTTATCGATATATTCCTGAGTTGAAGTTTTTTCCCATTTTCCGTTGTATTTTGTAACGAAAGCCGCTTCTGATGGAGAATTTTTCAATTGGTGATAAGGAATGTCAAACAAACGTGTAACAGCATTCATAGCTTTTCATTTAAAATTACAACGCAAATTAAGAATTAAAAATAAAATAAACAAAATTTCTTTCGAATATGTTAAAATAGATTGTTATGACTGATGTGTAAAAATCTTATAATTAGTGTTTTGGGTCAAAATAAGAAAGGGAAACAATTTTGTATTGCTTCCCTTTATGTGTTAAATTGTATGTTTGTGATTTGCAAAAATATTAATGTAACTGCAATTTATCTACATCATTAAAGTGCTTTTTGTCCGTGATGTTCCCTTTTTTGAGCGTAATAACTCCAGGATTAGAACGAATCATTGTTTTTAAAGTAGTTTCGTCGTTAAAATAAAAGTCGAAATTTAGCTCGTAATCTTTTTTAATTTGTTCAGCTTGTTCAATGATAGAAGTTAAGCCGATTACGGTGTATCCCTGTTTTAAAGCTTTATCCGTTACTTTTTTGATGGCTTTAAATGCTTCTTTGTCAGATTTATCAATACGATATGAAGTCACTACAAGTAGCTTTTCTTTATCCATCATTTCGTCAAAGTAACTTTCACCATTTTTTTCTATGAAGAAATCGTGAATGGGAGGCGTATAGCCAGGATCTATTAATTTTGTATCAAAAGAAACGAACTCCCCATCTACTTTTGGGTAATCACCTTGCGTTATAAATACTTCCTCTTTTCCGTTTACGTTGAATTTCCAGTGATAATCATACTTTGGTAGGGGAGCCCCTTCAGGAACAATCATCCCCTCGGGAATGTTTGTACCTATCTTGTAAGCTCTGAAGTCTCCCACAGGCAAATGATTATAAACGTGGTGTACAAAAGCAATACAACCTATTAAAGATAATACACTGATAACCAAAGGAGTGTTCCCTTTTATGATGGGCGTAATATACTTTTGACCAATAAAGAGGATTAAAGTTAATACCAATAGAAACACATCTTTTCCGAAGGATTGCCAAGGAGTGAATTTGATAACATCGCCAAAGCAGCCACAATCTGTAACTTTATTAAAATAAGCAGAGTAGAAGGTGAGGAAACCAAAGAATATTAGCATAGCAAGTAGTGACCACAGTGTGAATTTTGTTTTGTAGCCAACAAGTAACATCACCCCTAAAAGTACTTCTATTATACAAACAGCAATTGCTAACCAAAGAGCGAAAGGTTCTAAGAAAGGCAAATTTAGTACGGGTTCGCTAAAGTATTCTTCTAACTTAAATGAAAACCCGATAGGGTCATTGAGTTTGATAAGTCCGCTAATGATAAATAGTACGCCTACGATAAAACGGACAAAATGTGTAATATATCTCATATTCAGATGGTAATTAATGATAGTGATTGTGTGTGTGATTTTATGATTCAGTTAAGTGGATTAATGCAAAAACAGCATAATTAAGCATATCTTGGTAGTTTGCTTCGATGCCTTCACTAACGAGTGTTCTACCTTGATTATCTTCTATTTGCTTCACTCGCAACACTTTCTGTAATATAAGGTCAGTTAGTGAACTTACTCGCATATCTCGCCACGCCTCACCATAATCGTGATTTTTGCTTTCCATTAGCGAACGAGCTTCTTTAATTTTCTGCTCATAAAGGGCTACGGCTTGTTCTGTGTCCAAGTCAGGTTGTTGAGCAACGCCACATTCAAGTTGGATTAAAGCAATGGCAGAGTAGTTTATAATACCAATAAATTCGGATATTTCATCTTCATCTACCTTGCGAATACCATTTTGTTGCAAACTACGGATACGTTGTGCTTTGATGAAAATTTGGTCGGTAAGTGAGGGTAACCTCAGGATACGCCAAGCACTCCCATAATCTTTCATCTTATTGACAAACATACTCTTGCAAGTGTTGACAACATTATTATATTGTTCTATAGTTCTATTCATTTGTTATTGGAAATAGTTGGGCAAAGATACTACTTTGTACCAAAATTTAAAACATTTCATCTAACTCTTTGTTTGAGAAATAGCTACCAACGATTCTGAGCTTTATCCTTTCCCCATATTAGGGTAGCCAAATAAGGATTATCAATAAACGGATTGCGATTGCCTTGAGCTTGTTGAATTACCTCATTACGATTGATTTCAATAGCGGACACAGGGTCTTCGGCATTCCATTTCAGGAACAAATTAATTCCCTCTCTCGAGATATCTTCTCCTAAATCCTCGTTGTAGCGTAAGTTCAGATATAGTACCATTCGGGCTACATCACCCTTCCACTCATCACCAGGGTACCAGCTGTTGCCGTTTACTAACCTTGCACCGCCACTGCCACTAATGAACGGATAGTTAGCACGTCTTGAGTTTACGTTAGAGTCGCAATACCTTAGGTGATGCAAGTCTCCTTTGGCAGTATTACCAATTTTAGATTGTGGGTAAACGTGTTCCGTATTCACATTATTGCTTCGGGAGCTGCGTACTTCACCAGTGTAGATTAACACTACTTTGTTAGCATCGTTTGCTGAGCGGTCTGCTGTGGGTAAATATTTGTGTCGGCTACTATATTCCAGAAAAGTAGAGTGTTTCTCAATGGTTAGTGTAGCCAATTCATTGAATAAAGCTTGTCCTGCTTTGGTAAAATCTACTGACTTATAGTAATCCTTCAACACGGGTGGAATAGTAAAGGACGTATTGTTATTAGGTTCTTTTTCGGTGGTGAAGTGGTGCTTAAGGTCTGTTGCTCCTCCTTTGCCATCACGTGCGGTGATAGTAATGTTATAAGTGGTGTTAGGCTTTAGGTTAATGAGCGTATAATGAGTTGCTTGTATGTTTCTAACATCAATATTATCCCCTGAAATAGAATATGTAACATAGTCACCGTCTGGGTCAGTGGCTTCTGTCCAAGCAATTGTTGCTGTATCGGTAGTGACGTTCATTACCCGAACAGCAAAATTATTAGGTGGCCGATTGTTGGTATCTGTTGATTTGGAACTACAGGCAGCAAGGAAGCAAGTAGCAAGGAATATTATCTTATTCATAATACATATTATTTTTTGGGTGTCAAAGGTATAAAAAAATATACGAAATAGAATCATTATACCGAAGCTAAATGTGTATGCCATTCAAACTGACAAGCATAAAGATAAAAAACCTTCACTTTAAAGTTGTAAAGTAAAGGTTTTTTATTCATAAGCTCCGATTAAAATGCTTTAATTCGGTACATCATTCCAATACTGAAGCGATTGGTGTGCGTATTCAGTGCGTCTGTTACATAAGTATACTTACGACCGACATAAGTTGCGAAGAAGCGTAAGTCTTGATCTTTAAACGGCAGGTACTCAACCCCTACGAAATACCCGAAAGAATTACGTTCACCGTCTTTGAAGTTGGCAGGAAGGTCGCTCTTACCTACACGAGCTGTCTCATACATAAACTTTCCAAATATGTTCCAGTGTTCGTGTGGCTGATACTCGGCTTTGGTAACAAAGGAATTATAAGTGGTTCCTTTAAGAGCCCCCTTGTGTTCTATTCCAAGAGCTTCGGGATAGATAGAAGCATACCCAAATCGGTCGAGGTCTTGATTAGCCATCATATAGTCGAAGAACATCTGGAACTTAGGCAAGTTTAACATCGTACCAAGCATCACCATAGTTCCGCTGTGGTTTTTAGCTTCTTGCTCGTACCCAACACTCCAACGCGTTTTGATGAGTCCGTCCCACATTGAGCCGTTCCAATTGAAGATATAAGCAAGTGGTGCGGTAGTTGCTTTTACATCCTTATTCTCAGGGTAGAGGTCATCAAACTTGTTTGTTCGGCTGTTCGTTATCTGAAAGTTCAACTCGTGGTTTTCATTAGGGGCGTACGTAAGCATACCACCCACCATAAAGTTATCCATATGCTCTACAAAGTCAGAGTACTCATAGATGTTCATCGGGTTGAGGTCAAACTCAAATCCGCCCCACGCTTGACACATCTTACCTGCAGTAAGTGTCCACTTCTCATTCAAACGGAAACCTGCGTACATCATATCGGTAGCACGTGCAAGATTATCAAGAGAAGCTCCTCCGTTCGAGCGATTTAATCGGTGACGAAGACGATAGAATATGCGTTCGTTAATGTTTCCTCGAAACTCCAACCGAAGTTGTCGTGCCATAAAATTAAAGTGTGTGTCTGCATCTTTTGCAGTCGTAGCATCAAAACTCGACTGAAAATTCAAATACACATTAAACTTATCTGACTTGGTTTTCAGCTCATCAATTTGCTCCTGAAAGCCTTGTTGTGCTATTGCAACACTTCCTATCAAGAAAGCCATTGCTGTACATAAATGTTTCATAATTAGTATAATTAAATATGATATTGGTTTGTTGTACTCCTAAAGCTATTCTACATATGTGTGCATTAGATTGGTTTTACATATATATTATATTGCTTATTAGAGTGTTTAATTTTTATTCTACTTAAATAAATAACGTAGAACATTAATTATAGATAACTACACTCGGTTGTGTGTGATGCTCTTGCTTGGTTGTGTGTTTGCATAACACACGGACGAGTGTGAGTTACTTGCTTTATCCGACTGTGATAGTTCCTTCAAAAGTAGTCTTTCTTGGTTCTTTAAGGAGTGATTTTCCTTGACTAAATTGAGTGACTATACTTAGTTCGTATGACCCTGATTCTAAATCTGCAGGGACAAGAATAAGCAATCTCGAAGGCTCATTGAACACTATGTCTTCCTCAGGAAGTTTTGTTTCCTTACCTGTGTCGATGTTTCGTAGGTATACGCCATTGTTCGGCGAACTACCTGCAATTTTAAGATATGCACCTTTGATTTCAACATTCTTTCCTTTCGTTATAGAACCATCAGTCTTCTTAGTCGCACTATCGGTAATGCTTAGTATGGTCATTGGGTCTGCCTGTACACCAAGTATTTCCACAGCGGTTTGTGCTACTTCCTTGCGTAGTTCAGCACCTTGTGTTATACTAATCTGCACATTATGTATTTCTGGGTTCCACGCTTTTTCACGGAACACGCCACGTATGGTAGGACGCATATACACCAATCCAGTATTCACATTGTAACCCTCTAAGACCATTTCTGCTACTTTACGATTGAAACGGCTAATAATGTCCTGAGCTGTTTCTGTGCGTATCTCCATACCCTCTTCCTTCAGGCTTTGGATAATGTCTTGCATCGAAACGCTCCCTATTGTTACTGGTACTGCGATAAAATCAGTCGTATCGCCTTTTGTTAAAAGGTTAGGCTTAAGCCAAGCTTTCATCTTTCCCATAATCATAGTATTTTTAATAGTTAATAATTTCTTTTTGCACGTCGTACTTCTGTGAAAGACACTTTGCAGTGTTAGAATATTGTTGTTTGAAATTAGTTTACACCATATATATTATATAGGTATAGTGTTTGTATGGTGCAAAGATGTCTTTCTCAGCTGTACGTTGGTAATAATATCCTATTGAATATATTGCTTTGAACTAATATTCATTAAAGTACTGTTGTATCTGTTTCCAGTCTTTTGTTTTGGTAAGAGCAAGTAACAGTAACACACGGGCTTTTTGTGGGTTGAGGTTTTGTGCTGCTACGAAATGATACTTAGCATCATCTACCTCTGCATCTAATGTGGTTGCTCCGAATGGTACACGAGATGAACGCACCACTTGAATACCTTTTTCCTGAGCTTTAATAGCTAAATCGAATAAAGTGTGGTAGAAGTTACCATTACCCACTCCAGCATATACGATACCATCAAACTTAGCATCCATAAAGGCTTTCATTGGTAGCTCGGACATATTGGCATATCCGTACACGATGCCTACTTTCGGTAGCGATTTTAGGTTATCCACATTGAACACGGATTGCGTGGTGTGTTTGCTTTGTGGAGCTATACCGAAGTAAGGTTTGCCATTATGTATGTAGGCCAATTTGCCATAGTTCGCTCCTTGGAAGGTTTCTACTGCGGTAGTGTTAGTTTTAACCACATCTTTAGCACCTACAACCACATCGTTCATACATACCATCACTCCTTTGCCTACAGCATTAGGACTTGCAGCTACTGCCACAGCATTGTAGAGGTTCGCAGGACCATCAGCACTCATTCCCGTAGCCGGACGCATTGCTCCGACCATCACCACAGGCTTGTTGCTATGAACGGTAAGGTTCAGAAAGTACGCAGTTTCCTCCATTGTATCAGTGCCGTGTGTGATGACTACCCCGTCGTAGCCTTCCTTGTTAAGCAGTTCGTTGATGCGTTTTGCCAGTTTGAGCCATACATCATCGTTCATATCTTGCGACCCGATTTTAACGAGTTGCTCTCCGCTTACCTCTGCGAGGTTCTTTACCTCAGGTACAGCTTGTAATAGTTGGTAAATACCTAATTCACCTGCCTTGTAGTTACTCTCGGTAGATGATTTACTTACACCTGCAATGGTACCTCCCGTTGCGATAATACGTATCTTCGGTTTCTGCCCGAAGACTGCTAATGACATCAATAAGCACAATGTCAAAGCAATTTTGCTAATAGCTTTTTGCATATATTAATTATTTAAAAGTTATTTCGATTGATAAAGTGATAAACACCAGAACTTACGTTATCCCATTGTCAGTACAATAATGTATCCTACAGCGAGAGCAACAATCGTGGCAACAAAGCCTGGTACTTGAAACGAGTGATTCAAGACATACTTCCCGATGCGGGTAGTTCCAGTGCGGTCAAAGTTTATCGCAGCTACTACCGTTGGATAGTTAGGAATGAAAAAGTATCCGTTTACAGCAGGGAACATTGCAACCATTGTCATAGGAGGAATCCCTAACGCTATCCCCAGAGGATATAACGTCCGTACAGTTGCCGCTTGACTGAAAAGCAAAATTGACATCACAAACAAAGCCAATGAGAACAAGAACGGATATTCAGTTACAATATGCTCAATGCTTGATTTGAAGAACTCTAAGTTGCCTTGAAAGAAGGTGTCGCCCATCCAAGCAATCCCAAATATAGCGATAACGGCTTGCATTCCCGCTAAGAAAACACTTCCTTTTACGGCTTTAGTAACATCAGCCTTAGTGATGATAAAGATAAGCCCTGCCACCGTCATCATCACAATTTCTATAATCTCAGGCATTCCCAGTTGTGTGCCATCAGCAAAGACAGGACGCAACGAAGAAACTGACCCAAATAGTACGATAGATAGCACCCCACATAGGAAAATCCATACGGCTGTTTGTGCTTTGCGTTGTTGCTGTGACGTAAGAGCCTTTTTAGCATCTTGCGAATTGCCAATTAATCCCTCTGCTAACCGACGTTGGTATTCAGGGTCTTTCTCAAGAGGTACTCCAACAAAATTAACAGCAATTGCACCTACGATAACACCTATTAATGTTGCTGGGATACACACCATTAATATATTGCTGAGTTCTATTCCGTGTGAGCCGAGTAAGTCTTTGCTTAACAAAGCTGCTGTAGCCGCCGAAATGGGACTTGCAGTGATAGCTTGTTGTGAAGCGATTACCGATATACTCAAAGGACGCTCTGGACGTACCTTGCTCTCAGTAGCAATCTCGGCAATAATAGGTAGGAGGGAGTATGCCACGTGCCCTGTACCTGAGAAGAATGTGAAGAAATAACATACCACAGGGGCGAGGAAAGTAACCATTGAAGGATTTTTTCGCAGGATTTTTTCTGCTACTTGTACTAAATAATCTAACCCTCCTGCCGATTGTAACGCTGATGCTGCGGTGATTACGGCAACAATCATAAGCATAACATCAATAGGAGCACTGCCAGGTTTCAGCCCGAAGACAAAAACTAAAATGGCTAACCCCATCATACCGAAGATACCCAGCCCGATACCTCCAACTCTAGCACCAATAAATATGGCAGCTAATACCACGAGAAGTTCGATGTAAATTAACAGTTCCATAAATTAAGTTCTTTTGTGTGCTAAGATAATGAATATTTCTTAAATTAATGCTATATATTTACGAAAAATATAAAAATATATTGTCGTTCGGAACTTAATGAGTTTGAGCAGTGAGTGGTACCAAAAAATAAATCAGAAATTGGTTTAATTGCTCCACTTCCTGACTTTATTACACTTGTTTTTTGTGATATCTATGTTTCTATTTGGTGTGATTTGTTTTGTGTATGCTGTGTTTTAATGTTTGACTCTCAATATAACTGAAGATTTACTTTTTGCTAAAAATAAACCAGATATTTTGGATTGTAAAATATCTGGTGTTTAGAATTCAGTATCAATTAGATAGTTATTTTTCTTTTTTTCGTCTGTTGTGTTCTTGCATCAACAGGGAAAGTTCACGTCCCATTTGTCCTGCAACAGAAGTATTTTCTTGAGCTCTGCGTATTAGATAAGGCATTACTTCACGCACTGGACCAAAGGGAAGATATTTAGCTACGTTGTATCCCAATTTTGCTGCATTGAAACTGATATGGTCGCTCATTCCATAGAGTTGAGCAATCCATACGCGTTTATCATTGTGGTTCAATCCCTTCTCATTCATTAAGTCCATTACCAAAGCCGAACTTTTCTCGTTATGAGTTCCAGCAAAGAGTGAAATACGGTCGGTATGTTCAAGAATGTATTTGATTGCAGCATTGTAATTATCATCGGTTGCCTGTTTTGACGCACAGATTGGGGTAGGATACCCTTTTTCTATAGCTCTTTTGTTTTCTTTTTCCATATATGCTCCACGAACAACTTTTACTCCGATATAAAATCCGTTAATAATGGCACGTTGGTGAAGTTCTTTTAGGTAAGGTAATCGGTCGTGACGATACATTTGTAAAGTATTGTAAACGATGGCTTCTTCTCGGTTATATTTTTCCATCATTTTTTCGATTAAATCATCGGCTGCGGTCTGCATCCAACTTTCTTCAGCATCAATCATAATGGGGAGCTTATAGGCAGCTGCTTTGCCACAGGTTTGGTCGAAGCGTTCAACGATTCGTTCCCACGCTTTTTGCTCTTCTTCGGTAAGTGGTTGTTTCTCAGAAATTTTTTGATATATGGAAATTTTTCCAAATCCTGTAGGTTTGAAAACAGCAAACGGAGTTCCGATGTTTCGATTTTGATGTACAAAGTCAATGATTTCCATCGTTTTCCTAAAAGTTGCCTCGAATGATGCTTCATCTTCCTTTCCTTCCACAGAATAATCCAAAACGGAACTCACACCTTTTTCGTACATTTTTTTAATAACAGGCTTACAATCCTCTTCTGAAACGCCTCCGCAAAATTGATTAAAAACAGTCTTTCTGATGAGCCATTCCACCGGCAAATGCAGTTTTAGGGAAAAGTTAGTCAGTGCAGTTCCAATGCTAATTAAACTATTATTTCCAATGAAGCGGAAAAGCCAATAAGCCCTTCCTAATTCGAAATTGTCTTTTAATGCGAAAGCAGTTTTTGTATCACTAAATCGTGTAGCCATTTTAAAAAAATTAAGCGTTAAACCTGAGTATTTTTATAACAACCGAAAAGTAAAGAAAGTTTTGATAAGTTCTTCGGTTTCGCAAATATATAGATTTTTTTGTCTGTATTTCATTTTTTATAATTATTTTTACCCGAATTTTTCAGAAGAGAATTTTATAGAATGAACATCAAAATCAAACACACACAAAATCAGCATAAATGAAAAGTATAAAGCAAGTGCATTTCAAGGAATTTGGATTTTCGTTTCTTAACGATTTGTTACGAGAGAAGAAATATTCGAAGATTTTCATTTTGGTAGATGAAAATACCAATCAGCTTTGTTTGCCGTTATTTTTATCAGAATTAGAGACAGAAACTCCTATTGAAATCATTGAAATTGAGGTGGGAGAAGAGTTTAAAACCATAGAAACTTGTACACAGGTTTGGTATGCTTTGTCAGAATTGGGAGCCGACCGTAAAAGTTTGTTAATCAATTTGGGAGGTGGCGTTGTGACTGATTTGGGTGGGTTTGTTGCTTCAACATATATGCGAGGTATTGATTTTGTGAATGTTCCAACAACACTTTTAGCTATGGTCGACGCATCAGTTGGAGGAAAAACAGGAGTAGATTTGGGTGTTTTGAAAAACCAAATAGGGTTGATTAACAATCCGTTAGGCGTAATTATCGATAGTCGTTTTTTGGCTACACTTCCCCCCGAGCAACTGCGTAGTGGAATGGCAGAAATGTTCAAACACGGAATTATTCAGTCTGAAGAGTATTGGAATAAAATGCTTAATTTGAGTAGTTTAACACTAAATGATTTAGATGAATTGATTTATGAATCAGTATTGATTAAAAATCGTATAGTGGAACAAGACCCTACGGAAAAAGGTTTGCGAAAAACACTTAATTTCGGTCATACTTTAGGTCACGCCATTGAATCATATTGTTTGCAAAATACTGATAGACAAACATTATTACACGGAGAAGCAATTGCTATTGGAATGATTTTAGCGGGATTTCTTTCCGTTGAAAAATTAGATTTTCCAGAAGAAAAATGCTTTGAAATAAAAGAAAATTTATCTCAATATTTTGAAAAACAAACTTTTAAAAAAGAAGAAATAGAGGAAATTATCAATTTGATGAAATTTGATAAAAAAAATTCACACGGAAATATTAATTTTGTGCTTTTGGAAGATATTGCTAAACCAAAATTAGATTGTTTAATAGAAGAAGAATTGATTTACAAGGCTTTTAATTACTATATGGCATAAAAATACTATGAAAAAGTTATACGTTTTGCTTTTTGTTTTCAGTTTTGGGATTTTATCTGCACAAACCTATTGGAAACAAACGCAACTCACAGAAAAAAAGGAACAAAAATCAGGTTATCAGTACTATACGTTGGATAAAGAAGCTTTTGGAAAGGCTTTGGGGGCTACAAAAAATTTGGTAGCTAAAAGAGAAACTACAATTCAAATTCCTGATAGTGAGGGAAATATTGAAAACTATCGGATTGAACCAATACAAGTACTTTCAGAAGATTTGTCCGAAAAATATACAGATATAAAAACCTATGTGGGTTTTTCAACTAAAAATCCCTCAAAGACAATTCGTTTTACGTGGTCACCTTTTGGTTTGAATGCGATTATGGGAGAAAATTTCGAACTTTCTTTTATAGAATCGATTAATGATGAAGGAACGGAGTACAAAGTTTATCAACGCAAATCTTCAGAAAATGAGCATTTTGAATGTAAAACATTAGAAGAATTAAAGTCAGAGAAAGATAATAAAACTCGTAGAGCTACTTACCAGACTGATAATCAAGTTCGAACATTCAGAATTGCCATTGCCACAACATATCAATATACACAATACTTTGGAGGTAAGGATAGGGCTTTCGTTCAAGTTGTTAGTACCATAAATCGGGTAAACCAAGTTTATGGAGCTCAATTATCAATTCAGTTCCAGATAGTTTCAGATAAATCTATTTTATTTGATAATGTAAAAGATGACCCTTTTGCGAATGTTAACTATGAAAATTGGCTTCAGTCAGAATCCGGTGTATTACAAGGAACATTGGATAGGAAAGTTGGTTCAGATAATTATGATATAGGGCATCTATTTCATAACAGAAATTTAGGAGGAAATGCAGGTTGCATAGGCTGTGTATGCGAGGCAGGACGTAAAGGGAAAGCCTTTTCTTCGGTTCGTTTTAGAAGAGGTATGGATATGGACTTTTTTGATATAGACATATTAGCTCACGAAATTGGTCATCAAATGGGGGCATACCACACATTTTCATATGAATATGAGGGAACAAATTCTCAGGTAGAACCAGGTAGTGGCTCCACCATAATGGGATACGCAGGAGTTATTGATAATCAGAATGTACAGAAGAAAACAGACCCGTATTTTCATCACAGAAGTGTGTATGATATTATGCAGTCAGTTAAAGGAAAAAGACCTGCAACAATGCTTCCTTCTTCGAATAATCCTCCTGAAATAGACAATTTGAAAAGTTATACCATTCCACATAGTACAGCTTATTTGTTGGAAGGTTCGGCTACTGATGCTGATGGAGATAATTTACTGTACACTTGGGAACAATCCGATAGCAGGGCAAGGGGAAATTATTTATTTTCACCCACCTTAAAAAGCGGAGCTACAGCACGTTCTCTTCCTCCTTCAACTTCATCAAAACGCTATATTCCCAGATTGAGCCGTATCGTTTCGGGAAAACTTACACAGAGTAACCCTCCCATTGGTTCGGAATGGGAAACTGTTCTGACGATAGGGCGGACACTTAATTGGTCGTTTATGGTGTTAGATAAGAAACCAGCAACAAATGCTATGGGAAGCACTGTTTACAAAACAATTCAAGTGGTTGTAGATGCTTCTGCAGGACCTTTTCAAATAACATCACATACCGAAAATTCCAGTTGGTTTGCAGGTCAAAAACAAACAATTACTTGGGATACAGCAAATACCAACACAGGAAGTATCAACGTTAAGAAAATCACTGTTTTGCTTTCAACAGATGGAGGAATTACTTTTCCGCACGTATTAGCAAAAGGTATAGATAACAATGGGAGAGCGAGAATAACAATTCCTAAAACACTTCGTACTACACAAGGAAGATATATGGTTAAGGCTGATGAAAATATATTTTTAGCCGTAAATTCTGGTACAATTACAATCAAAGAAGATGAGGATACCGATGGAGACGGGATTCCATCGAGTGATGATAATTGTCCTGAAATTCATAATCCTGACCAAGCTGATTTAGACAAAGATGGTATAGGTGATGTGTGTGATGATGATTTAGATGGAGATGGAGTACCTAATACAAAAGATAATTGTCCTAAAATTTCTAATCCTGACCAAGCTGATATAGATAAAGATGGTATAGGAGATGTTTGCGATGATGATATGGACGGAGATGGACTTTTGAATGAAAACGACAATTGCCCAATGGTTTACAATCCTAATCAGGAGAATTTAGATGGTGACGGAATAGGCGATGCTTGTGATAATGATATTGATGGCGATGGAATTGAAAATTCAATTGATAATTCATTGGATTATGTGTTGATTTCCAATGCCTTTAGTCCAAATAATGATGGAGTAAATGATTATTTTACAATTTTACGAGCTGAAAATTATTCCCAAAACACATTTCGGGTATTTAATCATTTGGGACAATTGGTTTATGAAGTGAAAGGATACAAAAATCAGTGGAACGGAACAGGTTCTAACGGAAATAAGGTTCCACAGGGGTCTTACTACTATATTTTTACATTAGACAATACAGACATTTACAAACGACAAGGTTGGATATTTATCAATTATTAGAGATGAAAAAATATATTCATAATACTTTATTTGTAGGAATAGCATTGTTGATGTTTAGTCAATTAAAGGCACAGGAGCCAAGCTATATCTTTTATAATCAACATAAAAACTTAGTAAATCCGGCTGCAGTAGGAACAGAAAAAGGACATACAATTTCTGTGGATATTCGCAATCAGTGGCAGGGAGTTGTTGACGCTCCTCAAACTCAAACGTTCTTTACCACACATAAAATTAATGAGCGTATCGGTTTGGGATTTTCCATAGCTAACAATAAAGTTTTTATACAGAAACAAGCGGGTATCTATGCCGATTTTTCATATTCCTTACAGATAAGTGATAGTACGAAAATTTATACGGGACTAAAATTTGGGGGAGATTTTTTCAACATAGATGGAAGCCGTATTCATACTTATACAACCCCACATAATACCCGTTACGACCCTTATTTGCAAACAATTTCAGGAAAATTTCAAATAAATATAGGAACTGGGATTTTTTACGAGCATCCTAAATTTTATGTAGGAATATCCGTTCCTAATTTATTGGCTTCCAAAGAGGTTAAACTGAAAGATGATGTGGTAACTTCGGTGGCTGAAAGGCTTCATTTTTATGCTTTTGGCGGATATCATTGGAGCTTATCCAACGAATTTGAATTAAAGCCAATGATGCAAGTACGCTTCGCAAAAGACATAAGTCCGTCGTTTAATTTTACTTTGGCTGGAGTATATCTGAAAAATAGCGAAATAGGATTAACATATCGTACTGATAATGCTCTGGGAGGGTATGTGTTGTTCTCCATTCCGAAATACTTTGTGAGAGTGGGGTACGGCTATGAAGGAGTTACAAAATCACAATTGAATTTGTATGCACGAAATTCACACGAATTTTTGATACAATTCAAGTGGTAAAAATTGCTATAAGTAGTCTTCAAAAAATTTGTAATAACGATTAATCAATTTCATAGGGAAGTATAAAAATTTCTTGACGGGAGAAAAATAATTTCTTCCCGTGAGAAAATAAATTTCTTGACGTCAAGAAATTTTCGGCTTGACGTCAGTTTTTTTATAATGTGTTTGGGAGAAAAACTTTTTCGTTATTAAACTTCTGTTGAAAGTCACTTTTTGCCTTGAAGATTATCTATCAAGAAGAACAACTTTCATCTTTACATCACGCTTAGGCCACTCGCTCTTTTCATCAGTTTCTACCTGATTTATTTTATCGACGACCTCCATTCCTGCAATAACTTTCCCGAAAGCGGTATAATTTCCGTCCAGATGATAGGCACCAGGGCTTTGCACCACGATAAAAAACTCATAAGGGGAGGCAAACTGATGTGGGTTGTCAATATCACTGCTTGGCATCGAAACAATCCCTCGATGATGTTTAAATCCTTTTTTAGTGTCGGGAGGAAGTAAGTAATAGCCAATCTTTTGGCGTTTTTTGCGAATATCCCAACCATCGGAATTACCTCCTTGAATTATAAAATCTTTAACAATTCTATGAAAAACAGAACCATCAAAATAGTTTTGTTTCGTTAGGAAAATGAAATTTGCCCGATGATAAGGAGTTTCGTTAAATAGTTCAATATCAATATTTCCGTAATCAGTAATGATACGAACGTATCGCTCTTTATTTTCTTTTTCATAATCAAACAAGAAAGGAATGACGCTTTGCGTGTTCAGCGTTTCAATGGGTTTTTCATTCTTTTCTTCTTTTTCAGATATTTTTTTCTGAGTTTCAGTCGATTGAATAGCGTTTTCCTTCTTTTCTGATTTTGAAGGAGTTTCACCACAACCAGTAGTAAGAAAGAAGAGAAATAGAGGAAGAAAACATTTAAATTTCATCAAAAAAATTCTTTAAGATAGCTATAGTTTCTGTTTTATTTTCGATGTACGACATATGTCCTCCTTCAAGCAAAGAATATGTCGCCCCGATTTCTTTTGCTAAAGTAGCTAATTCTTCGTAAGGTATTAACGCATCTTTCTTGCCAAGAATGAAGTGTTTCGGAACTGATAATGACTTCAGAATGAGAGTTCTGTCGGGTCTTTCTTTCATTCCTAAAGAGGCTGCTTTGATACCTTCATTAGGAGTTTGAGCGGCAATTTTGATAACATCTTCAATTTTTTCTTTCATCAATATTTTATTTTCTTCACTAAACAAGTTAGTTACAGAATTACGAATAAAAAACGTTTTGTCGTTATCAACTGCATTGGCAACTCGTTCCCGATTGGCTTTTTTTTCGTCAGAATCGGGTAGGGGAGTTGAATTCATTAATATAATCCCCTTTACTTTCTGCGGATATTTTTCTGTAAAAGCCAAACTTACATACCCTCCCATTGAATGCCCAACCAAGATGCATTCCTCAATTTTTTCAGTTTCGAGAATGGAATTGATGTGTTCCGCCATAGTTTCCATTGTATGAATTTTGGAAATTACGGGAGTTTTTCCGTGTCCGAGAAGGTCAGGAATAATGCATAGGCAATCTTTTTTGAGTTCTTGAGCTACGTCATTCCATACCTCGCAACTTTCTAAAAATCCGTGTAATAGAACTATTGTTTTCCCTTTTACTATCTTTTTGTAGAAAGAATTGTATTTCATTAGAATAAAAATTTTAGTTAAGAAGAATTGTTGCAAATATAGCGGATTATTTTATAAAAATCTAAAAAAATAGGCTACCCTAAAGCGGATAGCCTAAATTGTACAGGTTAGTAGATAGAATTTGTCAGAATAATTTCGCTGATAAAGTAAACAACAAATTACTTCTTGTAGATGAAATTTTCGCAGGAGTTGTCAAAACAGATTCATACATTTGGAACATATTATCTTGTTTAGCAATATCGTAAGATACATCTAAGCGTATACTTCCAAAAGAATAACCCGCTCCGAAAGAATATCCGTTAAGGTCTCCAATGTATTTAGAACTTCCTTTGTAGGGACTTTGTTCATAACGCATACCAGCCCGTAAACTCAGTGCGTTTATACGATATTCTCCACCTACACGTATCGAAGAAGTACCACTCAATGTGTTTTGAATAATGGTATTTTCACCTTTCAAATTATCACTAGTAAAATAAATATTTTCGTAGTCCTTGTATATGTAGTCAAAGCTAATTAGACCTTTTTTACCAAAAACATAAGCAACACTTCCAACCCAAGAACTTGGTGTTCGGAATTTATAGTTTCGTTCGAACCAAATCTCGTCACCATATTGATTTAGTAAATCAACATCTTTATCTTCATTTCTATTTGTTTGTTTATTGAAAATTGTTGAATACAAAACCTCTCGTGATTGTTCTTCAAGTTTGTACCACGTTGGTGACTGATAGCTTAATCCTAAACGAACCTGATTACCAATCTTCGCAATACCTCCTAACTGAAAAGAAAATCCGTTTCCAGTGGTATTGACTCTCACTTGGTGATTAGCATATCTTACCAGTGAGCTACTTTCAAAATTGTCATCACGCAAACTATACAGAGAGTTAGAATTAACTGGATGTGAATTGAAGTTTACACCTAAATAAATATTATTCCCGAATTGTGAAGCAAAATTGAAGTTGTATTTATTGATTTGTCCATCCTGAATCACTTCATATTTTTGTCGTCGCAGAGTTCTGTCAGCATTTGCTATGTAATTTGTCTCCGAGGCATTGGGCGACTCAGGAATAACTAATTCAGTTTTTATCCCAAGATAGGCACGTCTTGCGTTCCAATCATTCAATCCTAAGTAAAACTCTCCAATGGCATTTTGATTAACAATCGGAAGGTTTCCGTCAGCGAATGTAGATAAAGGAAAACCACTTCCATTAACATTTCCATTATGTGCAAAGTGACGGAAATAATCATCTATACCAATATTGTTATTTCCAAAGTATGTGAATCCTGAATTGCCAAGATTTTTAGTTTGCTGAAAATTAAATCCAAAACTTATTTTCTTCCAATTATCTGAAACATTAGGTATAACAAAAGCAATTCCAAACTGGTTCAAATCAAAATCAGAATCTTTGTTGATTGTTTCTTGATTTAGAAACGAAACATTTTTTTTATGTCTGTCATCTCTTACAGAGAAAGAAAATTCCGTACCTGAAAAAATAGCACTCCCTGCTGGGTTTATGTTCATTGCAGACATATCACCTCCCAAAGCTCCGAAAGCACCACTCATTCCCTTAAAACGAGCACTACCATTTAAATCTTCGGTAGAATAACGTAAAGCATCAGTGTAATTTTGTGCCTGAACTCCTGTTGTTAACAGAGTACCTAAAATCAACGAGTATATTAACTTATTCATATTTTTTTCAACAATTTATATAGATATTTTATATTATCTGCGGTTAGAGCTTCGATGACTTCCTCCGCTTCCTGAACTTCCCGAATTTCCGCTGCTTCCTGAATTATTATACCCTCTTGAGGAGCTGTTTTCGTAACTTCTTGAAGAGTTGTTATAATTTCGGTTTTCATATCCGCGTGTAGGTAGGTCGTTTCTTGAGTTATTATAGTTATTATTGCGATTATTATAGTTTCCTGAACGATTTTCATATCTTCCTGAAGGAGCTGTTTCACGGTTATAATATCCTTGTGAATTTCTTGAATTTTCATAGTTGTAGTAACGATTTGCGTCACCCCTTCTTGAATTATCTCTCACTATTGCACGACCCCTTCTGTCATAGTATTGATTGTTGTAACCACGATTGTATGAATTGTTGGGAGAATAGTAATAATCTCTGGAATAATATCTTCTACCATAGCCATAGTAAGGATAATATCCATATCCATAATAAGGATAATAACCTCTGTCATAATATCCATAACGGTCATACCAATTCCAGTAAGGATTGTAGTAATTTCCCCAACCTATTGAAAATCCCCAGTTAAAGTGATTTCTGTGGTAAGGATAATAATCATAGTAATAGTTGTCATAAGGATACCAAGCTCCATAACCCCAGTATGAATTATATCTGTGATATGGATATCCCCAATTGTTATCGTAAACATTTACAGTTACTTGAGTAGGGTTGTTACCCCAACCAGCATAAGCCTTTCTTTCAGGATTTGTGTAAAAGTCAGAAGTGTAAGAATCTACATCAGTAAAGTGAGTAAAACTCTCTTGTGTGTCACTATATTGTAGTGCTTTTTCTCTAAAATAGTCTCTGTATTTACTTTGTGGAACGGAAGTATTTCTTGAAGGATAATTGTCATAACGTTCAACTATAGTGACACGTTCAGGAGGCAATTCTCCATAAATTCCGTCATTATAATAAACATAGTATGACCCACAAGAAGTAAGTAAAGCTACCAAGGCAAATATTCCTAAAAATTTTGCCAGATTTCGTTGGAGTTTGTTATTCGTTTTCATAGCTAATAATTTTTTAATTCTAAAAATTCAAATTTAATTTTTCAAGATGCATTCACTCTTTTGTAAAATTTGAGAATGACACAATTGAGAAATTCTTAACCATAAACTTCTCACATTTTAAGTCACAATATTTATGCCAAACAATGTCTGTCAATCTATATAATTGTTTGTGATAAGAAGAATTCGTAAACGTTTCTCCGTATCACTTTAACTGAGTTATATTAAAAAAGTATGTTTTATGATTGTTATGTTGCTGTTTATTAGAATTTTAAGTTTTTTTATTGAAGAGATTATTCAATCAAAAAGAGTATTGATTACAAAATTGTTGATTTTTTAAAAAGGAAAACAACTTTTATAATTTTTAAATTTCCTAAGAAGACCTTATCTTTGCGACTCATTTATTTTTCATAAAATGTCAAAAAGATATACCATTACGGCAGCTTTGCCATATACTAACGGACCCATACATATTGGTCATTTAGCAGGAGTTTATGTGCCATCGGATATTTATGCTCGTTATCAACGATTGAAAAACAACGATGTAGCTTTTATCTGTGGAAGCGATGAACACGGTGTTGCTATTTCCATAAAGGCTAAAAAAGAAGGAGTTACCCCACAGGAGATTATTGATAAATATCACCAAATCATTAAAAAATCATTTGAAGATTTTGGGGTTTCGTTTGATAACTATTCGAGAACTTCACTTCCTGTTCACCATAAAACGGCTTCTGATTTCTTCCGAAAATTGTACGAGCAAGGTGATTTTATCGAGGAAGTTTCTGAGCAATTATATGATGAACAGGCTCAGCAATTTTTAGCAGACCGATTTGTTACGGGAACTTGTCCAAAATGTTCTAATCCAGAGGCTTATGGTGACCAATGCGAAAAATGTGGTACTTCATTGAATGCTACTGACTTAGTAAATCCAAAATCAACTATCACAGGAACTAAACCTACACTTAAAGAAACTAAACATTGGTTTTTACCTTTGAATCGCTACCAAAAATTTATCGAAGAATGGATTTTAGAAGGACATAAAAAAGATTGGAAACCAAATGTTTATGGGCAGGTAAAATCGTGGCTTGATGATGAATTGAAACCTCGTGCTGTTACACGTGACTTAGATTGGGGAATTCCTGTTCCTGTGGAAAATGCTGAAGGTAAGGTACTTTATGTTTGGTTCGATGCACCCATTGGTTATATTTCGTCAACTATTGAATGGGCGGAGCGTGAAGGTAAAGATTGGAAGCCATATTGGAAGGATAAAGATACCAAATTGGTACACTTTATAGGAAAGGATAATATTGTATTTCATTGCATTATATTTCCGTCGATGCTTAAAGCCGAAGGAAGTTATATCTTGCCAGATAATGTTCCCGCTAATGAATTTTTAAATTTGGAAGGGAATAAACTTTCAACCTCCAAAAATTGGGCAGTTTGGTTGCACGAATATTTGCAAGATTTTCCAAATCAGCAAGATGTATTGCGTTACGTTCTGACAGCGAATGCTCCTGAAACCAAAGATAATGACTTCACTTGGAAAGATTTTCAAGCTCGAAATAACAACGAATTGGTAGCTATTTTCGGAAATTTTATCAATCGGGTAATGGTTCTGACTCATAAATATTACAATGGTGTTATTCCAGAGCCTAACGAGTTTACAGAAACAGATTTGCAAACTTTGGCTCAAATGAAAACTTTTCCTGAATTGATTTCCAATTCAATAGAGCGTTACCGATTCCGTGAAGCTTCACAAGAATTGATGAATTTGGCTCGTTTGGGTAATAAATATTTGGCTGATGAAGAACCTTGGAAAATTGTCAAAGAAAACCCTGAACGAGTAAAAACACAAATGTATGTAGCTTTGCAAATTGCAGCAGCATTAGCCATATTTAGTGAACCTTTTTTACCTTTTACTTCTGAAAAATTAAAGAAAATGCTTCAGTTTGATGATTTAAAAGTCAAAAAACTATGGGATGATATAGAAAAAAGTTATGAAATTCTTCCAATAGGGCATATTATAGGTAAATCAGAGCTTCTTTTTCAAAAAATAGAAGATAAAGCAATCGAAAAACAATTAGAACGATTGGAAAATACTAAAATTCAGAATAAAAAAGAAGAAAAAATGTCGGTAAAGCCACAAAAAGAACTAATTTTGTATGATGATTTTACGAAAATGGATATTCGTATTGGAACTATTCTGGAAGCCGAAAAAATGCCAAAAGCGGATAAATTACTTATCTTAAAAGTAGATACGGGAATTGATGTTCGAACCATAGTTTCAGGAATTGCAGAAAGTTTTAATCCGCAAGATATTGTAGGAAAGCAAGTTACTGTACTGGCGAATCTTGCTCCACGAAAATTGAGAGGTGTTGAAAGTCACGGAATGATTCTGATGACTGAAAATTCAGAAGGGAAATTTGTTTTCTTGAATCCTGATAATGAAAGTATTGCCAACGGAATGGTTGTAAAATAAGTTTTATCAATAAATTTTATACTGAATATTTGCCAGGTTAATAAAATAAAAAGAGTATTGTTATTGCAATACTCTTTTCTTATTTTATCCGCATTTACATTGGTTATCGTCCTTTCCGCAGGTTTTTTTCTTGTTATTTTTTAGAAAAAACTTTTTAATTAAAAAAGAAACAGCAATCAAAACCAAAATGTATGCTATAATCTTCTGTATTCCCATTTTTTAGCTTGGTTTTATTAAAAAATTAAATCCTATTTTTATGAAATTCTTCAAAATATTGCCTTTCCAAGTTTTCTCTGTGGTCAGGGTGGGCAATTTCAATCATTGATTTGATTCGTTGATGAATATTTTTGCTATGTAGTTGAGCTACACCATATTCCGTAACGACATATTGTACGTGCGAACGAGTTGTTACAACTCCTCCTCCTTTTTTTAGGAAAGGAACAATTCTGCTTTCACCTCTTTTAGTTACAGAAGGAAGAGCAATGATAGATTTTCCTCCTTCGCTTAATGAAGCTCCTCTTACAAAATCTACTTGACCTCCAACTCCTGAATATATTTGAGTTCCAATGGAATCTGCACAAACCTGTCCCGTCAAATCAACCTCAATAGCCGAGTTGATGGAAATCATTTTTGGATTTTGCCGTATGACAGACACCTCATTTGTGTAGGAACACTCTCTGAGTTCTACAAACGGATTATCATTAACAAAGTCGTAAAACTCTTGCGACCCCATCATAAAAGAAGCAACAATTTTACCCTTGTCTATTCCTTTTTGAGAACCATTTACAACACCTTTTTGAATTAATTTCAGAACGCCATCAGTAAGTAACTCTGTATGAACGCCTAAGTTTTTTAAATGAAACATCTGTGAGAGGGTCGCATCAGGAATACTACCTATTCCTAATTGTATTGTGCTGCCATCTTCGATTAATCCTGCAATGTGTTTTCCTATTTGATTTTCTGTTTCATTGGTTGTAATCGCGTTTACGGAGAATAGAGGCTTATCATATTCTACCAAATAATCAATTTCATTTATATGAAGCATTGCATCTCCAAAAACACGAGGCATATATTTATTAACTTGTGCTATAACGTATTTTGCATTTCTCATTGCTGCTTTACAGGCTTCTACTGATACCCCCATAGAGCAACATCCATTTTTGTCTGGAGGTGAAACTTGAATTAATGCAACATCAACAGATACGTGTTTTCTGTCAAATAACAAAGGCACGTCACTTAGGAAAACGGGCGTGAAAGTTCCATTTCCAGCCGAAATTACGTGTCGGACATTTTTCGATAGGAAAAAAGAATTTGTGAAAAAACTATCTTTATATTTAATATCGGCGTAAGGAGCATCTCCTTCGACGTGAATATGTCCAATAGTTACATTTCTCAGCTCGGGAGCTCGTACAACTAAGCTTTCTACTAAATGTGTTGGAACTGCAGCCCCTCCCTGTATATATATAAAATCGTTGCTCTTTACTACTTTTAGAGCTTCTTCTGCGGTTGTGTATATAGCCATATATGCTCAAAAATTTAGTTATTATTGTAGAATGCATTTAATAGGTTTCAAAGTTACATTTTTTTTTCGAAAATTCAAATTTTCAGGCTCTTATCACTAAAAATGATATTTGTAAATTTCTAAAAAGATTGGTTTAGTTCTAATTTTACTTTTCATTAAATTATTTTTTCTATCTTTGTGGCTTAACTAAAAACGCAAAATATTATGTATCCACCAGATTTGGTAAAACCTATGATAGAGGAACTAACTGAGGTTGGTTTCCAAGAATTAAAAACAATTGAAGAAGTTCAAGAAGCACTGAAAAAATCGGGAACAACATTAGTCGTTGTGAATTCTGTTTGTGGTTGTGCAGCAAGAAATGCACGTCCTGCAGTACTGATGAGCCTTCAAAATGCAAAAAAACCAGATTATTTAACAACGGTATTTGCTGGTGTGGATAGAGAGGCTACTGAAGAAGCAAGAAGTTTTATGTTGCCTTTCCCGCCGTCTTCTCCTAGTATCGCTCTTTTTAAAGATGGAGAGTTAGTCCATATGCTTGAACGTCATCATATTGAAGGAAGATACGCAGAAACTATTGCTGAAAATCTTCAACAGGCTTATGACGAATTTTGCTAAAATATTTTAATTTGCCAAAGTACACATACTTTGGCAAATTTTTAATCACACGAAATATCGCAATGAAAGTACTCGCATACCCTCTGAGCATACTTCACTATGTTGTTTTGAGTTCTTTGTTATTGATTTTTCATCCTTTACAGTGGATTTCCATTCATTTTTTGGGTAGAAAAACGCATAAGAATTTAGTTGATTTTTTGAATATCTTAATCATTAAATCATTACTAATTACGGGTAATCGAGTGAAGTTTAGTTTTGAGGTTCCTCTTCCTAAAAACACTCCTCTGATTTTTGCAGCAAATCATCAAAGTATCTATGATATTCCTCCTCTTATTTGGTATTTAAGAAAGTATAGTGTTCGTTTTGTTGGAAAGAAAGAATTGGGAAATGGAACGCCGAGTATAACCATCAATTTACGACATAATGGTTCAGTTCTGATTGATCGTAGCAGACCTCAAGATGCAATTCCTCAATTAGAAGAATTTGGAAAATCATTGCAACAGAATAAAGACTCGGGATTAATTTTTCCGGAAGGAACTCGAAGTAGAGGGAATACGCCTAAACCATTTAAAACAAAGGGATTGGAAGCCATTATAAAAAATATGCCAGGTGGTTATGTTGTACCAATTACAATAAACAATTCTTGGAAGATTTTGAAATATGGTTCTTTTCCTGTAGGCATAGGTAATAAAATCAGCTTTTATGTTCACAAGCCAATAAAAATTGAAGCAGAAAATATTCAGAATCAAATTGCAGAAGTAGAAAAAATAATCATTTCGAGGATAGAAAAATAAAAAGGCTGTTTTAAAACAGCCTTTTTTATTATACATCATTATTTTAGACTTCCAACCATATCTTCTGGTTTTACCCAAGCATCGAAATCTTCAGGAGCTACGTAACCTAATCTAACGGCTTCCTCTTTCAGAGTAGTTCCGTTTCGGTGTGCTGTTTGAGCAATTTCAGCAGCTTTGTAATATCCTATTTTTGTATTTAAAGCGGTAACCAACATTAAAGAATTATCGACTAACTCTTTGATACGTCTGTGATTAGGTTCAATTCCTTGTGCACAATGTTCGTCAAATGACACACAAGCATCTCCTAATAATTCTGCTGAACGCAAGAAGTTTGATGCCATCAAAGGTTTGAAGACATTCAACTCGTAGTGACCTTGAGCTCCTCCAACGGAAATAGCAACGTCATTACCCATAACTTGAGCAGCAACCATTGTAAGTGCTTCACACTGTGTAGGATTTACTTTTCCAGGCATAATTGAACTACCTGGCTCATTCTCAGGAATTAAAATTTCTCCAATTCCTGAACGTGGACCAGAAGCTAACATACGAATGTCATTCGCAATTTTGTTCAATGAAACTGCTAATTGTTTTAGAGCCCCGTGTGCTTCCACAATTGCGTCGTGTGAGGCTAATGCTTCGAATTTATTAGGAGCTGTAACAAATGGATGTCCAGTGAATTTAGCAATGTATTCAGCTACTTTCACATCATATCCTTTTGGAGTGTTAAGTCCTGTTCCTACAGCAGTTCCACCTAAGGCTAATTCAGAAAGATGAGCCAATGTATTTTTCAAGGCTTTGAGTCCATAATCTAATTGAGCTGCATATCCTGAAATTTCTTGTCCTAAGGTAAGTGGTGTGGCGTCCATAAGGTGAGTACGTCCAATTTTTACTACATCTTTGAAGGCTTCTGCTTTGGCTTTTAAAGTATTACGAAGCTGCTCTACTCCTGGAATAGTTTTTTCAACCACCATTTTATAACAAGCAATATGCATTCCTGTTGGGAAAGTATCGTTTGAAGATTGCGATTTGTTTACGTCATCATTTGCTTTTAAAACAGGTTCTCCTTCACCTATTTTTCCACCAGCAAGTACTTGAGCACGATTGGCAATCACTTCATTAACGTTCATATTTGATTGTGTGCCTGAACCTGTTTGCCAAATTACAAGCGGAAATTGGTCATCTAATTTTCCTGCCAAGATTTCATCACAAACCTGTGCGATTGCATCTCTTTTTTCAGTTGAAAGTACACCCAAATCACAGTTGGCATACGCAGCTGCTTTTTTCAAATAAGCGAAACCTCTTACGATTTCAATTGGCATTGAAGCAGGAGCTCCAATTTTAAAATTGTTACGTGAACGCTCAGTTTGAGCCCCCCAATATTTGTCGGCAGGAACTTTCACTTCGCCCATAGTGTCTTTTTCAATTCTGTAACTCATTTTATTCTATTTTTATGTTATTAAACAATTTTTTCCAAGTTTTTAAGCCCTACAAAATTACTAAATTTAGTAGACATAAAATAGTTTTTTGATATTTTTTTGTCTTTTTTATCATAAAAAAATTGAGACTTGAAAATCACACGGAAGTTCCAAGTCTCAATTTACATAATTTCTAGTTAATCAATTAATATTAATACGCTTTAGCAAATAAAACGCGTTTGGTTGAAGGCTTTCCTGAAAAAATACATACACCTTGCTCTTCCTTAGAGTCCAACGGAATACAACGGATAGTTGCTTTGGTTTCTTCTTGAATTTTTGCTTCAGTTTCAGCAGTTCCGTCCCAGTGTGCGGATATAAATCCTCCTTTATTTTCCAAAACATCTTTAAACTCCTCGTACGAATTTACTTCGGTAATGTGTGTATTTCGGTAATCAAGAGCTTTTTTGTAGATATTTTCCTGAATTTCAATCAATAATTTTTCGATATGTTCAACAATCACTTCTCCTGAAATGGTTTCTTTGGTAAGTGTATCACGTCGAGCCACTTCAAAGGTATTATTTTCTAAATCACGTTGTCCTACAGCCAAACGCACAGGAACACCTTTCAATTCATATTCATTGAACTTAAAACCAGGTTTTTGTGTGTCTCGGTCATCAAATTTTACCGAAATTCCTTGTTTTTTCAGTTCATCCATCAAAGGTAATACACGTTGTCTTACGGCTTCTAATTGTTCTTCTCCCTTGTAAATAGGGATTATAACTACTTGAATAGGAGCTAATTTTGGGGGAAGAACCAATCCATTGTCATCGCTGTGAGTCATAATTAAGGCTCCCATCAGTCGGGTTGAAACTCCCCAAGAAGTAGCCCAAACATAGTCAAGTGTTCCCTCTTTTGAAGCAAATTTCACATCAAAGGCTTTAGCAAAATTCTGTCCTAAAAAGTGTGAAGTCCCTGCTTGTAGAGCCTTTCCGTCTTGCATCAAAGCTTCAATACAATAGGTTTCATCGGCTCCTGCAAAACGCTCAGATTCAGTTTTAAATCCTTTAATGACAGGTACACACATAAAATTTTCAGCAAATTCTGCATAAACGTGCATCATTTTTTCAGCTTCTTCAATGGCTTCTGCTTTGGTTGCGTGTGCGGTATGCCCTTCTTGCCATAAAAATTCTGCTGTACGTAAAAACAAACGAGTACGCATTTCCCAACGAACCACGTTTGCCCATTGATTAATCAAAATAGGCAAATCACGATATGATTGAATCCAATTTTTGTATGTATTCCAGATGATTGCCTCCGAAGTGGGTCGAACAACCAATTCTTCTTCCAATTTTGCTTCTGGGTCAACCATTAATTTCCCTTTTTCATTAGGGTCAGCTTTCAAACGATAATGTGTTACCACAGCACATTCTTTGGCAAATCCTTCAGCATTTTTTTCTTCTGCTTCAAAAAAACTTCTTGGTACGAAAAGTGGAAAATAGGCATTAACGTGTCCTGTTTCTTTGAACATTTGGTCGAGTTCTGCTTGCATTTTCTCCCAAATAGCATATCCATAGGGTTTTATAACCATACAGCCACGAACACCAGAATTTTCTGCTAATTCGGCTTTTACCACCAATTCATTATACCATTTTGAATAATCTTCTCCGCGTTTTGTTAAGTTTTTACTCATTTTTATTAATCTCGTAAAATTGCTATTCTCGTAATTTTGTCAAAGTTGCAAATTTATGAAAAGTATTTCAGATTTTAATGTTTGTGATTAGGAAATTAAACGAATGCTTTTCATAATGTGAAAATTTTTAAAATATTCGAACATAAATACTTTTGTAATTAATCTTAAAATAAGTACCTTTGCTCGGAATTTTGTAATTAACCTCTAAACAAATAAATAATATGTTAAGAAAAATTAACCAAGTACTTTTAGGCGGGATATTGTGCTTGAGCTTTGCAGCTTGTAATTCTGTACAAAAAGCAAATAATCCCGTTACTGAAAAAACAACGATGTATCAGCCGATTAAGGTTCATACGCCAAAACGTGCCGCTGGTCAGAAGGACGTAGTAAACTTAGTAACTCCAAAGTTAGAAACAGTTCGAGTAGGATTTATCGGATTAGGAATGCGTGGCCCTAGTGCAGTGCAACGTTTTATGCACATTCCAGGAGCTAAAGTAACAGCTCTTTGTGATATCCGTCCAGAACGAGTTGAGAAAGCTCAAACAATTTTGGAAAAAGCAGGAGTTGAAAAAGCGGCGACTTATAGTGGTTCGGAAGATGCTTGGAAAGCTCTTTGTGAACGCGATGATGTAGATTTGGTGTATATTGTAACTGATTGGAAATCACACGTTCCTATGGCTTTGTATGCTATGGAAAAAGGTAAACACGTAGCTATTGAAGTGCCTGGGGCAATGACTATGGAAGAAATCTGGTCGTTAATTGATATGGCTGAGAAAAAACGTTTGCATTGTATGATGCTTGAAAATTGTGTATATGATTATTTTGAATTAACTTCACTAAATATGGCTCAACAAGGATTGTTTGGTGAGATTATTCACGCTGAAGGTTCGTACATACACGCATTGGACGATTTTTGGACAGCTTATTGGAATAACTGGAGATTGGACTATAACGCTAAACATCGTGGAGATGTGTATCCAACACACGGAATGGGACCTGCCTGTCAAGCACTTGATATTCACCGAGGCGATAAAATGAATTACTTGGTTTCATTCGATACAAAACCTTTCAAAGGTAAAAAACTTTACGAAAAAGTTACAGGCAAGAGCGGAGATAACTTCCAAAATGGAGACCATACGATGACAATGATTAAAACAGAGAAGGGAAAAACAATGCAAATTCAGCATAATGTAATGACTCCTCGTCCGTATTCACGTATGTATCAACTTACTGGAACAAAAGGATTTGCTAATAAATACCCAACAGAAGGTTACACGGTAGAACCTGAGAATGTTTCAAAAGATGATGTTCCCAATCACGAGAATTTAAGTTCTCACGGGTTTGTTCCGAAAGAAGCCAAAGAAGCTCTTATGAAAAAATACAAACATCGAATTCATATTGAGTTGGAAGAGAAAGCTAAACAAGTAGGTGGACACGGCGGAATGGATTTCATAATGGATTACCGATTAGTTTATTGTTTAAGAAATGGGCTTCCGTTGGATATGGATGTGTACGATTTGGCAGAATGGTCTTGCTTAGTACCTCTTTCAAAAATTTCACTTGAAAATGGAAGTGCACCAGTTGAAATTCCTGATTTTACACGTGGAGCTTGGAATAAAGTTAAAGAATACAGACACGCTTTTGCAGACTAAAAATTTTGAATATAAAATAAAAAAAGCCTTGTAAATTACAAGGCTTTTTATAACCAAGGTTCAATTAATTGAATTATTGGAGGAGCTAAAATCGCTGTAAAAACACCATTAAGTATCATTCCTAAACTGGCATAAACGGCGTGTTTTTCACTAAGTTCGAAAGCAGCCATCACACCTAATCCGTGGGAAGCAGTTCCTACAGCAATCGCCTTGCCCATAGGGCTTTTAACTCTGAAAAAATCAAGAATTTTAAACCCAAAAATACTGCCAAGTATTCCTGTAATTATCACTGAGGCTACAGTAAGAGGAGGAATTCCTCCAAGAACTTTTGAAATTTCAATAGCAATAGGTGTTGTTACTGATTTTGGAACTAATGACAATATAATTTCTTTATCCGTTCCGAACAATTTTGCAACCAAACAGACAGAAAAAATACCCGCTAAACTACCAAAAAACTGAGATACAAACAATGGAATTAATTGTCTTTTTATTTTCGAAATTTGTAAATATAGAGGTACACCAAGTGCAACGATAGAGGGTTTGAGCCAAAATTCAATATAAGTTCCCGCTTCTTCATATTTATTATATGATATGTTGAAAATAGATAAATATCCTATAAGAATAGCAGTTGTTACCAGAACAGGACTCAGAAAAGCAGATTTATATCTTTTTTGCAACATTTGAGTCGAATAGTAAATAACGAAAGTGAGTCCCAAAAGTAGTAAAGGATTTTCTAAATATGTGTTCATTGTTTTTTAATCTTTTTTCGTAAAATTTGATAACTATGTCCTGTTACAACAATCACAATAATTGTACTGATAATCACTGTGACAGCGATAGACCAAAAGTTGGTAGCTATTAGGTTAAAATGAGCCAAAATTGCGACACCTGGAGGAACAAAAAAAAGTCCCAAATTTGCCAATAACAAATCCGAAATGGCTTTCACCCAGTGTAATTTAATCCAACCTAATTGTAAAAAAAATGTCAAAAGAAACATACCAATGATGCTTGAAGGAAATTGTATTTCAGTAATAAATACAATCAGTTCTCCCAAGGCTAAACAACCAAAAATTATAGCACAATATCGAACTAGCATATTAAAAAATTTGTTGCAAAGGTACTTCGTTTTACAAAAATGAAGAAGCTTTTGAAAATATATTTATTTTTTCTAATTTAAAAAATGAAAAGCTGTATTTAATTATGTTTCTTATAAGTATTTGGTTAAAGGTATATTATGATAGTTTAAGAAAAATGAAATATGTGATAAAAACATAAAAAAATGTAAAATATTATGAGAATAATAAAGTTTTATATATATTTGCCCAGCAAACAAAAAGAAAAAAGCTATGATAAATTCAGAAAAATTTGATGATTCTTCTCAAAAAGAAGAATTTACATTCGATGAAGGGTACGCAAATGAACCCAGAAGAGGAGGCGGAATAGTTTCTAAGATTTTGATAGGAGTCTTGGCTATTACAACGGGTTTTGTTGGCTATCACGCTTATTCGCTTCGTGAGCAGAAGGATAAAAATGAGATTGAGTTAAATGAGCAAAAAGAGCAGATAATTAAGGAGTTAAGTGCTTTGAAAACAAGCTATGATAAAGCTGTTGAAGAGAACAAAACTACTAATCAGGATCTTATTGATGCTCGTAACAAGGTAAGTATGTACATTGATTCCTTAAAAACAATGAAAATGTCAATGGCATCACTGACAAAGTACAGAAATCAAGTTTTTACCTTAACTAAGGAACGTGAGCGTTTATTAGCAATTAACGATTCATTGAGAAGGTCTAACGCTTTAATTCGTCAGGAACGTGATAGTGTTGCTGGAGCTCTGCAAACGACAGTTTCATATGCGGACTCACTGGTACAGCAAAATACAAAACTTAGAAAAGTAGTTGAAAGTGGAGAAGAGCTACAAATCAATAAATTAACTACTGAGGCTGTTAAGGAGCGTTCAAGTGGCAGATTAGTTGGAACAAGTAGATCAAAAGCCGCTGACAAAATTCGTGTGTGTTTTACTGTTGCTGCAAACAGAATTGCTAAATCAGGAACAAGACATTTTTACATACAATTAGTAGACCCTAACGGTATTACTTTAGGAGAAAATGGCACCACTTCAGTAGGTGATAACACTGTTAATTATAGTGTTGCTACTAGGTTTATCTATGAAAATAAAAATATAGATGTGTGTGATTTCGTTTCAAAATCAGGTGATAGATTCGAAAAGGGAACTTACAGAGTTGTTGTTTTTGATGATAAATTGAAATCTATAGGCGAGACAGAATTCTCACTTAAATAAGAACGTTCATAATAGAGGTTTATATTAAACTGAAAAAGAGAGAAAACATCTAATGTTTTCTCTCTTTTGTTTTTATAAAATCAATTTCAATAATTTTAAACGTAAGTAAGGCTTACTTTAAAACGTAGCTTTATTAATTCTTGTACTCCTGCAATAGCTTTAAAACAACGTTTTAATTTTGTTTTTTCTTCTTTGCTTAAGCTGTTTAAATCCAGATATCTACCATTGTTATCATTTTTTAATCCACTTTTTATACGGAATTTTAACAATGCTTTGGCGGCATAGGCTCCGGCCAAGTATATGTCTTTATTTTGAGGTTCCAATTCAGCCAGTTTTTCAAAACGCTCAGAAGTATTGGTTATTTCTTTGATTTTGTAAGATAATGAAAGCAATCTTGCACTATCATTAATTGTTGTCAAAGCTCTGGCTTTTAAATCGAATTGGTCTTTATACTTTCCATCGTGTTCTACGATAAAGTTTCTGAAGAAACCAAGAGGAGATGGATTTTCTAATGCACTTTTTGCTAACAAAGCCATAAAACGCTCGTTATTCTGTGTTAATTCAAATACTTTATCACTTAATTTATCAACCAAAGTGGGTTCTCCAAATGAAAAAGCCATATCATAGAAGATTGAAAACATCAAAAGGTCAGCATCATTAGCGTTAGAAATCCATTTCTGAAATTGTTCTTCCCATCTTTCTAAACTCAAGCACCAATTTGGGTTTCTTGCCATCATATCTGCAGGGCAATACTCATACCCAATTTTGTTGAGCATTGTGTTGATTTTATCAGCTAATTGTAAAAAATATTGCTGTGTTTTTTCGTAATTTTCATCTGTAACATTTTCAAAAACAATTGCATTATCTTGGTCAGTTACCAAAAATTGCTCTTTTCGAGCGTGGCTTCCCAAACTGACCCACGCAAACCGAACGGGTGGAGGAGTAGGCATTCGTTTGATACATATTTCAATGGCTTTGGAGATGATTGCTTCGAATAGTTGATGGAATGAATCGGTAATTAATCCCAATGGAATATTTTGTAATACATATCCTTTCAGTAAGTTAAGTGATTGTTTTCGGATTCTCTTTAAGTGTTTTGATTTTTTCGAACGTTTAACAGCCTTCATTAGCTCAGGAATGCTATCGCCTTTCACCGTTTCAATATCGTGTTGTGTCATTATGCCACATACAGGAGTTTTATTGCTACCATCTTCTGTGATTATTAGGTGATTGATATTACTTTTAATCATTTCGAACTGAGCTTGTGCGATTGTCATCTTTTTCGGATACGTTTTAACAGGGCTGCTCATTACCTGCGATACTTTCATATCTAATGAAAAACAACCCGTTGCTATCTGTTTTCGTAAATCTTTATCAGTAACAATACCTAAAGGTTTTTTTTCTGAATCTACCACGACAATACTACTAACACGTTTTTCGGTCATTAAAAAAGCAGCTTGTTGAATATTTTCATCTGGATTGGTTTTCACTACTTTCCGAACATAAATTGCAGGTTGTAGCTCAAAGAAATCTTTTTGAAGCATATTTCTGTCGAAATTTTGATACAAAAATTTGGTATAGTCAACAGAATATGGATTTCTTGTTTTCGATGCAAAAATTTCAATAAGATATAAGCCTATTTTTGTATCACTTTCAATAAGTGGGCGAAATTCATTTGCTGGAATTCCGTAAATGATAGATTCTTCTTGAGCGATGGCAGTCATTTGGTAAGGTGTGTTTGTAATCATCGGTCGAACACCAAAAACATCACCTTCGTCACAAATATCAACCATTTCTGAATTATCATTTATCGTTTGCTTCATTTCGATAGCTCCTTCCTTAACAATGTAGAGATATTGGTGAGCTTCTTCGTGTTCTTTGAAGAGGATTTTACCCTTTTCTAAATAAATGACAACAACTTCCTTTGATAAATTGAGTAAGTTATTTTCATCAATAATATCAAAAGGAGGATATTTTTTTAAAAAATCGTGTACTCTTCTGGAAATAGTATTTCTCATAAATAAAATTAAAATAGATATTGGTTATTCTTTTTCTTTCACCTCGTGTAGTTTTCCGACTGATTTTCCCACTATCATTGCCACACAAGCATCTCCTGTAACGTTTGCAACAGTTCGCATCATATCCAATGGGCGGTCGACGGCGAAAATTAATGCTAATCCTGCTTCGGGAATACCTGCTTGTTCCAAGATAATGACAAGCATAGAAATACTAGCACCAGGAACACCAGCCGTTCCTATAGAAGCTAACGTTGCCGTTACAACAATCCCGAGCTGAGCTACAAAGCTTAGGTCCATTCCTGAAGCCTGTGCAATGAAAATTGTTGCAATTCCCAGATACAGACTTGTTCCATCCATATTTATGGTTGCTCCCAGCGGAATTACAAAACTAGCGACTTCCTCGTCCACACCTAGTTCATCTTCTACTCGTTCCATAGTTAAAGGCATTGTCGCTGAACTTGAACTTGTTGAGAAAGCTAGTAGCTGTACGGGAGCCATTTTTTCAAGAAAAAATTTGGGAGTCCTTTTGGTAAAAGTCCACACCAAAATGCAATACACTAACATCAGTATTGTTAAACCACCAAACACACATAAAGCGTAGATTAACAGAGCAGAAAGTACTTCAGAATTGGGAACTTCTACAATTAATCCAGCGATGAGAGCAAAAACCCCATAGGGAGCAAATTTCATAATCATATCAATGATTTTCAATATAATATCATTAAGACTATTGAAAAAATCTTTAACAGGTTTAGTTTTTTCTTCAGGAATTAAAATCATTGCAAATCCAAATAATATTGCACAGAAAATAATTTGAAGCATATTCGCATTGTTTGTTGCTGATAAAATGAGATTATCTGGTACCAAGTTTTCGATAGCATCTAAGGGACGAGCTTCTTTCTGTTTTTGGGCAATACTTATGCTTATATCTGCTTGTGATTTAAAGCTTTGCATCAACTCAACACGCGTTTCTTCTTTTAGCATTTTTCCTGGTTGAACGATATTTGCGACTGTCAATCCGATGGAAACAGCTAAAACGGTTGTTAACATATATATAACAATTGTTCGAGTACCAATTCGGGAGAATTTAGAAATATCTTTCAAATCGGAAATTCCCTTGATGAGAGAGGCTAAAATTAGAGGTATTGCTATGATTTTAAGTAGTTTAATGAAAATATTTCCGAAAGGCTTTATATAATCTAACACAAAGTTTTTCCCCCACGAAAATTGTAACATCAGCAGGGCTAATAAGCTCCCTGCAAGCATACCAATAATGATTTGCCAGTGTAACGCAATTTTTATATTTTTCTTCATAAACCAAAAATGGAAAATAATTGTTTTACTTTTAATTAGTTTCGCAATATATAACTTTTTTTGAATACAAGAAATTTGTAAATTGTTTTTTCTATTTTTGCCAAAAAACGAATGAAATTCATATTCGACTATATTTTATTTTTTGTAAAATCAATTCACCTTCACGGAGTGCATTCTCCTTTTGTTTTTAGTTTGATTAACAGTTGTTTGCGCTCTAAAAATAAAATTCAAATTGAGGAAATATGCAACTTCAGAGAAATAGAAATTTCTGAAAGAAAATTGCAATTGTTGTTACAATTTGTTCAATATTTTGATGCAAAATATGTTTTTGTAGATGATGAGAAGTTAAAAAAAATCTTGCAACTTTCAAAAGAAAATATTTTTGTTGAAACAGAGAAACTATCCGATTCCGTAACAGAAAAATACGACCTCATTTTCATAAACAAGAATGCTAAAAATTTGAATATTATATCGTTCTTAGAAAAAATGCATAATGATAGTGCATTGATAATTAATGATATACATAAAAAGAAGAATAAAAATTATTGGGAAAACTTGGTAAAACATTCAAAAACAACTGCTTGTATAAACACGTTTACACAAGGCTACATTTTTATACGAAAGGAGCAAAAAAAAGAAGTTTTTTACATCAAGTTATAGTGATTTTTAGTACATTCGCAAAAAATAGTTAGAATTTTATCTGCTGGAAACTTGTGAGAGTATCAGCTGTTTAATTTGTGAAAATATGAGTTTGTTAGAGATTAGAGATATCAAACGTGATTTTAAATTAGGGAATGAGGTTCTTCACGTTTTGAAAGGTATTTGGCTATCAATCGAAAAGGGAGAATATGTGGCACTTATGGGACCTTCGGGTTCGGGAAAATCTACTTTGATGAATATTTTAGGATGTTTGGATACGCCTACTTCGGGAGAATATATTCTTAACGGAAGAGATGTTAGTAAACTTTCTGATGGTGAACTTGCTGACATTCGTAATAAGGAAATTGGATTTGTTTTCCAGACGTTTAACCTTATGCCCAGAACTACAGCATTGGATAATGTAGCTTTACCGATGATTTATGCAGGAATAGAAAGAAGTAAACGAAGAGAACGAGCTACAGAAGTGCTTGAACTTGTGGGACTTGGCGATCGAATGATGCATAAACCTAACGAGTTATCGGGAGGTCAAAGGCAGAGAGTGGCTGTGGCAAGGGCTTTGGTGAATCACCCTTCTATCATTTTGGCAGATGAACCTACTGGAAATTTGGATTCGAAAACTTCATACGAAATTATGGCTCTTTTTAATGAAATTTATCAGAAAGGAAATACGGTTATATTAGTGACGCACGAGGAAGATATTGCACAACACGCACATCGCATTATTCGTTTGCGTGACGGATTAATAGATAGTGATTTTAGGAAAGAACAATTTTAAAAATAGATGTATGTGGTGGTTATGGGGATTATTGGCTATTCCTGTATTTTTTTTACTTATTTTTTGGAATGATAGAAGGAATCGGGATAAATTGTACAAACGACAAGGGAGAAATTTCAGGGAAAATTATTTCAAGAAGAAAGAAAAACGTTAGTAGAATTTTCAGTTGATTTTTGATAAAAAACAATCCAAAAATGTGAAATTTTACGGATTTATTTTCTGTGTTTTAGTAAGTTATTTTTCACATATTAGGCATTGTGTAATGCTGATGAGCAATTTATTGCAATCTGTATAAAAATTCAGTACGATTTTTGAAAATGGATTTTCTTAATGAAAATGTCATTTTCCTTTATACTTATTTGTAAAAAACAACTCCTTGTAAAACAAGGAGTTGTTTTTTATTTTGTGACCTCGTCAGGATTATATGGATAGTTATTTACTTAAACTATTTGTATAGTTATGAAAACATTTTCAGTTATTTATATAAAACGATTGTTTGTACGTGTGATTAAAAATAAACTACAATAACAAAATAACTTACCCTTTTTCTTACCCTTTTTATATATTTGCATAAACGTTTATGCAATGTATTTTTATTTAAAAGAACCAAAGTCAGACAAGCCAACGCCTATCATTATACAATATTATTCAAAGGTAGATAAAAAAATATTTAAGTACACTACTGGCGTAAAAATATCTCCGGAAGAATGGGATTTTGATGCTCGAAGCCCTAAGGTAAAACGTGGTGCGGTCGGGTTAACAAATTCCCATATCAAAACAAAAATTTCCGTTTACAATGATTTTTTAATTACAACCATAAACAATATGGAGCTAAATGGAATTGCCGTTACCGTGCAAGGGCTTAAAAATGCTTTTGATTTGCATTTCAAAAACAAGACGATGGAGACAAAGGAATTTGAATATTTTACAGACTTCATTGATGATTTTTGCGAGAAAGCTCCTAACCTTATCAATAAAAGCACTAAAAAACATTACGAACCTTCAAAAATCAAGCACTATAAAAAAACAGCTAACCGATTGCGTGAATATGAAGCAAAGCACGGAAGATTAAAAATAAACAATTTCACTGCTGACGATTACGAAAAATTTGTCAATTATTTGTATTCTAAGCGATATGCTACAAATACTGTTGGTGATTTAGTTAAAAACGTAAAAGTATTGCTTAAAAAAGCAGAAGAAATGAAGTACAACGTTCTGCCTGACTACAAAGAATTTTCCGTACTGAAAGAAGAAAGCGTGAGTATTGCACTCAGTGAAGATGAAATACAACGTATCTTCGATTATGATTTTTCCAATAATCCCAGGCTCGAAAATTGCCGTGATTTGGCAATTATTGGTTTTTGGACTGGCTTACGAGTTTCTGACTTCCTTTCCTTACCAGAAATAAAGCCCGAAGATAAATTCATTACCGTACAACCGCAGAAAACAAAAAACAGTTCCGGAATAAAAGTGATTATTCCGTTACATCATCATATCAAAGAAATGATTTCTAAGCGTGGTATGCCTAAAAGTATTTCAGATGTTAAGTTCAATTTATACATTAAAGAAGTTTGCCAAATTGTAGGATTGGTAGAGCCTATTCGTGGCTCATTGATGAATGCTTTTACCAAGCGTAAGGAGACGGCTATGTATCCGAAATGGCAATTGGTAAGCTCACACACTTGCCGGCGTTCGTTCGCAACCAATTTATATAAGATGAATTTCCCAACAATTTCAATAATGAAAATCACAGGACACACCAGCGAGAAAACATTTTTGAGCTACATTAAAGTAACGCCTACCGAACACGCCGAGAAACTTTTAGCTCACTGGGAGGCGTATTATAGTCAGAAATAATTTTATATCTTTGCAGAAAATCTATACAATTATGGGATACATCATTACAATAAACAGCGAAAGCAAACAGGCATTGGCTCTTTTGGAAATTGCTAAAACATTTGATTTTACTGAAATAACAAAAGTAAAGACAAAGCCTAAAAAGGTTTTGACTGCAAAGGAAAAAAACTTTTTGAAAAGACTTAACCGTTCTGCTACACACGCAAAAGAAATTGCCGAAGGAAAAAGAAAAGGGAACTCTGTAAATGCCTTACTCAATGAAATATGAATTTACGACAACCGATGATTTCGATAAGGAATTTAAATCTTTGCGAAAAAAATACAAAACCCTCAACGATGATTTGAAAAAATTAATGTCTGCCATTGAAAACGGAAAAGACGGAGGTATTGATTTAGGCGGAGGGTTTAAAAAAATACGAATGAAAATAACCGCAAAAAACAAAGGTAAGAGTGGCGGTGCAAGGGTCATTACTTACGAAACCATTGTGAATATTGAAGAAATGCTCGTTTCTTTTGTGTCTATTTATGACAAATCAGAATACGAAAATATCGATATAGATATTTTAAAAGACAATTTAGGAGTATAAAACTCATTTACTTTCCATCTTCAGCATTTTACGCCGAGAAACTTTCAGCCTCATTTTCCGGTGCCATTTTCAAAGCAAATTAGGTAAAGGATTACTTTCCTTATATAAGAAAACCCCGCCCCCTAAAGAAAATATAAAATTACGAACAAAAATTTGTGTTCGTTTTGTGTTCATATGTAACACGCTGTTTTACAGATGATTGAGTACTGATGAACACAAAGAACACAAAGAACACAAAAATTTCCCATTTATTTATGCTTGATGTCTGTGAGGTGTGGAAAACGCTAATTTTAACACTTTTGGGAGGGTTTTTGGTATATTTTTTTCACACTCTTTTTATTATATTTTTTTTGTGTTCTTTGTGTTCAGTAATAAAAAATAAATATAATATAAAGAAAATCAATGAAATATATTGAACACAAAACTGAACACAAAAATATTTTTAATGAAAAAATTTGTGTTCAGTCGTATTTTTGTGTTCACTTTTTTGATAAAAAGCTTGAAAAAAGTGAACACAAAATTTTTCCCCGTTTTTCTAATAACCTCTTTTTGCTAATTCAATAAACAGACCTTCTAAATAATCTTTAAAGTATTCTTTTGAGTTTTCACGATGATTTCTATAAAATTCAAAATCAAAAGGAACATTTCGGCTGATGCATTTTCCTGCTGTATAGTTCTCTAAAACAATGGTTTTATCTCTTTCAAATTTCAAAATATATTCAATGTCATATTCGCCATACTCTCCGAAAAAACGAGTTGTGCCTATTTCTAAAACACCCCTTTCTTGTTTTACTATTTTATAATTTTCAAAGGTTTCTTGAAAAACAGGGATTACAACTTCATTAAAGAAAATATAATCAGCATAATTTTCTGCGGACAATATCTCTCTTTCCTTTTTTACCTCTTCTTCGATAGTTTTTGATCTAATTTCATCAACTTTTTTAAAAAAATCCCCCTCCATATCTTTAAACTATTTAAACATTCAAAATTTTCAATTCAACTTCTATTAATGGCAGGTTCTTCTAATCCGTGTTGTTTTTTTGTTTTTTCATAAAAAACCGCAAAACTTTTTTCCAAAAAGGCAGTGGCTTGGGTATGTATCTTCCGCACCCCTCGCAAAGCAAAGGAGGGGCATCAGGCTCAAAGCCAAAATTGGATGCACATTTTTTACAGAATTCTGCCATATCTTCAATTATTTAAACATTCAAAATTTTTAAACTAACTCCTATGCTTCATTTTCATTAAGGATGAAACAATTGACTATTATCTTTAACTTGCTTTTGTATCCATTCCCAAGCTTGGGGAGGTAAAATACCATTTGAGTTTTCAAGTATTACTTCTGATACAAAAAATTTGCTTTCAAAAACAGTATCTAATGTATTTAGAAATTGTGCTATATCTGACGAACTTATCCCGCTATTTACCTTAACTATGTATGCAGTTGGCATATAATGCCACCAAGCTAATATTCCATTAACTTCTCCAATTTGATTTTTAAATTTTTTATGGTCGAAATTATACGAATTATCCACGATTATAATGTAAAACTTATATCTTTTCATTTTAGTAGAGGATTTTGCTCTTTATCTTTTAATTTGCTATAAGGACTCATTATATTTGCGATGTGTTCCATATTAGGATTAAAAGCCTTCTCATTATCGCCGAGAACCTGAATAGCTTGAGTCATAATCTGATGTTTTTCGCTCCTTAAATAATCTGGTTTTTTTAGAGAAAAGTAAATATATAAAGAGATGTACACTATAAACGATATTCCAAAAAATATCCAAATTACAATCAAAATCCATTCTTTATTTATAAAAACAGAGGATAAAATGGCTGCGATAAGCATAACAATAGTGCATTTCAGCAAATTACCTAAAACCCCACTAAATTCTGATTGTAGCAAGTTATTTAAATGTTTGTAGGGTATCATTCTTATCACTCATTTAATATCTTTAAATTATTATCACCAAAAACAATCCTTAGAACTTGGTCTTTTTTGTCTTGACTAAGTTCTATTTGTAAAGTAGCCTTGATAGGCTCTTTTACATCATCTTTTTTCTTATAAAAAGGCAGTTGCTGTTGCAAATCCTCAAAAAAATTATAAGAAAGTACTTTACTTATTTCAAGAAGAGTTTTTACATCTATACTTTTTCTCTTATATAAGTCGTAAACATTCTGAGGACTTTTTCCCCATCTTTTAGCAAACTCAGCATCTGTCTTACATTCTGATTCTGCGACTTCTTTTATCTTAGCAATGATATCAAAATCTTTGTTTTCTTCTATTCTCATAATACACTAATTTACAAACACTTATGATTATTTTAAAATATTTATCAAAGAAAAATTCTTGATTTTTATAAGAAAATTTCTTGATTTCAAGAATTTATCTTACATTTGCAATCAGAAATGAAACCAAAAAAAACAATCATCTGAAATCAAAATTAAAGCCAAACGAAAAATGAGAGTCGTAAAAATCAAAAATGAAGTGCTGGAAAAGCTCAAAGAAGACGAACGAGCGATAGCCCATTTGTTTTTAAAAACAAACGTTCCTATCACTACGCTCAAGCGTTGGATAACCGCCAACGATGAAAAACTCACGATGTACGGCATCTTACTTGCCATTTCGGAAATCACACAAACCGCAATAACCGCAATCGTGGAAATTGAAGAGAATTAATAATTAAAATAATTGAAAAAAATGATACAAAAAGCCTTTTTAAATACGGATAGATACAATAATAATTCGTGTATTGTTACAGATTTAGATATATATCACAAATTTATTACATATTCAATAAAAATTTTTGATGGTGATGATAGTTCAATAGCATTGTATTCAACAATATCTGATGATGAAAATGATTTGCATAAACTAAATACCCTTATTGAACATATTACCAACTTACGGGATAGTTTTTTATTTATGAGAAATAATAAAGAAAAGATTTTCAAAAAATACAAAACCAAAAAAGAGGCAAAACGATTTTTTGATTTTCTAAAAGAAAATGACAATCTTTTATTTGAAAAATATAAAGTAAAAACCTTTCGTAAGAAAAAGAAAACATACTATTACATAGGGTTAAAATAACCCATTTCGGAAATCACACAAACCGCAATAAGCGAAATCGTGGAAATTGAAGAAAGTTAATAATTAAAAAAATGAGAAGGGTATGGATGAATATGTTACAAATATAACAATAGGTGTTTATAGAACGCTAAAATTACTTAGAGATAAAAAACGGAAATTATCAAGAGAAGAAAAAATTGCTACAAAAGAAGATAAATTCCAAAAACCGCAAAAACCAAAAAAACAATGAAAGAGCAAACCCAAATAGAAATTTCAGTAGCCTTATTGCTATCGGCAGTAATCGTTAAAGCATTGAACCACAAAAGCGAAGCACCTTCGTTATTGCTTGGTGCGGCTCGCGGTATTGCCCAAAACGTAGCCAATAATACTACTGATAAGTGTTGCGAAAATGGTATCGGAGATTTTTCCGCAGTAGAGCAAAAAACTCAAACCAATGAAGAACAAAGCGACCAAAAAGTAATGAATCAACCTTATTTTAGTCCAATATCCGTGTATGTTTTCAGCTTTTTTGGTTTGCACTTTTTCCCACTTTTCCGAAAACGCATTGATAGTGTCGAGGATATTACGGATGTTTTCCGTATTCAGCAATTCATTAATGTAATGGTTATCATCGTTTTGTTTTATATTTTTCTGTTGATTTTCCATAGATAACAAAATTTAATTAACCCACAAAAATAACGAAAAAACGCAAAAACAATGAATACTACATTTAAAATCTCGGTACTTTCTGTACTGTTAATTATGAATATTGCCGTTTTGGTAATTAACATCCTTGAAGATAGGCATCATTTAATATTTTCTAATTTGCTAACATCGTTACTATATGTATTTGTAACGATTATTTATGCAAAAAGAAAATCAAAAACCGAAAAATAAAACCAAAAAGCCCCGTTTCTCTTTTACCATAAGCATAGACAATTATTTCACATTTCGGCGGGGCTTTTCATAAAAAACCGAAACATTATGAAACACTTAGAATCATATGCCCAAGAAATAGAAAAAGCCTTAAAAAATATAGTAGGCATTAAGAATATCCTTAATTACAATACCAATTTTGCTATTCACTTTTCGTTTTGGTTTGAGGATTATGAGGTTTTCAACGAGATAGAAGAAAACCTACCTCCTAATTGGTATGTGAGCTTCACGCAACGTGACAAAATCGTAGTTTTAAAATACAATATCTCACAAGAACTAAATGAGATATTGATAGAACAATATCTGACAAAAAAACAAAAATAGCCATTATGACTGCCGAAATAGCCAAACAAATCATAGAGCAAATGCCTCATTTTGAAGTAGAACGTTTGCATAAATTGATGGGAGTGCAGCCACAAACTGTTAATGTAGTACAAGAGGCTGTAAATCTGCTTTATAGTTTAAAAACTCACGATATATGCTTCACTCCTGAAGAATGTGCCAAATACTTAGGAAAGCACATCAATACAGTACGTACAGCCATAAAAAACAAGCAAATTATTGCTTATCCCGTGGGTGCTACATATAGCATCCCAAAAATTCAATTCATTGAAAAAATCATTGCTGAACACGAAAAAAATAACTTAGGGATGTAGAGTAGCAGGGGCAATGCCGGTCCTGAATTTGTCCCGCTACTTTATAAAATCACTAAGTACTATACTAACTTTTACCCTAAGTTATGAGCGAATACAAATATACACCTGAAAAACTATACGAAGCCACTGATAACGGATTAGATATTTTACATAAATACTTGCCTGATAGTGTTGGTTGCGAAAGAAATAAAGGCAAAAAATTCAAGCTCCGCAATGAACGTACTGGTTCTGCTGGTATTTTTAAGGGGTCTGAATGCTGGTTGGTGTATGATCACGGAAGCAAAGAAACGTTTTCCCCCATTGATATTGTAATGCAAAAAACGGGGCTGGAGTATTATGAAGTACTGCAACGCTTGTATGATGAGTTCAACGTAATGGTAAACAGCACTTTTTTTGCTCCTAACAAAACGTTTTCAGACAAAGGCGACAAATCCGATGATTATTTCTCCATAAAGGTAAAAGACAAGGTCGAAAATCCTACACGTTTTTCCAACTTCGTAACGGCACAAATATGCGAAGAATACAATGTTTACGAGGTAGAATACTATGAGAAAGTAACCTCAGAGAAAAAGGTGCTAATGCGTGTTAATGCAACGCCTGATTATCCGATATTTTGTTACTCCGATGATTTGGAAAAATGGGCAAAAATCTATTGTCCGGCTGAAAAAAAGCGAAGAATCACCGATGAAAACGGAAAAAGCAAGGAAATTAATTTCAAGCACGGATATTTAGGTAAAAAGCCCGAAAAATATTATCACGGCTTGTCACGCATAAAAAAACAGATTGCGTTTTTGCAGGAAAGTAATCAAGATTCATACGATTTTTTAATTGTTGATGAAACAGCCCCTCAAAGCGACTATTTAAAGGAAGATAAGGATAAAAATAAACTCCCTTACATTGTTTTGTGTTCCGGAGGTTCTGACGGGCTAACTATTGCCAGTCTTTCCGATGATTTCTTTCCGGTTTGGGGTAATTCAGAGAATGATATTATTGATTATCAGACTTATGAATACCTGAAAGCCAATTGCAAACAGTTGTTTTATTTGCCGGATGTGGACACTTCGGGCATAAACTTCGCCTACAAATATTCGCAAAAATATTGGAAACTAGATATTGTTTTTCTCCCTAAGTATTTCTTGGGCGAAAAAGGCAAGGATTTCCGCGATTACGTATCATATTTTACCAAGAAAAACACTCCGAAAGAGGTTATTGCATCGGAATTTAAAAAGCTGATAAACGTTCCTGTTTCGTGTGATTTTGTTTCGCAAAAGGACAAAAAGTATCGGGTAAACGTTCGGAGTTTGCATTATTTTTTAAACTCCGAAGGCTTTTTTGGCTACACTCCTGAATTTTTTGCTTCGGACAAACACAATGAAACCGCTGATTACCTAATACGCATTGACGGCTTCAAAGTAGAAGAACCTACCTCAAAGCAAGTTAGGGAATTTTGCGTGGATTATTTGATACGTAAAGGGACAAATACCCAAGTTTTGGAGCTGGTAAAGGGTTGTAATGCACTACGAAATTCCGACTTAGCTACGGTTCCATTGTTAGAAGAAAAATTAGACTTCACAGATGCAACGGAAAATAATCAATTGTTTTTCTTTGAAAACACAGCCGTAAAAGTAACGGACGAAGCCATTAAGGTCATTCCTTCAAGGGAGTTACAGAATTATGTTTGGCAAAAAAATATCATTCCGCATCAGTTTCGTATGGCTAAGCCTTTCTTTGAGGTTTACGAAACCGAAACCGGACAAAAACGAGTGAATATTCTTGAAAACGGCTGTGATTTTATGAATTTTGTTATAAATACTTGCCGTATGCACTGGGATAAGGAGTATTTGGCTCAAGGCGATGTGTTCCGTAAAAAATTCATTCTTAACAGTGCTGTTTTATCGGAGGATGAACAAATTACGCAAGAATCGCACTTTTTAGGAAAATGCTTTGCTATTGGTTATCTGCTTCATAATTACAAACGTCGTGGTTTTGAAAAGTTTGTGTATATGATTGATGACAAGGTAAAGGAAGAAACGGGCGAAAACAACGGGCGAAGTGGTAAAGGACTTTTAATTCAAGGCGTTTCAATGTTGGCTCCTTACTTTTATGTGAACGGAAAATCCAAACGTATGTTTGATGATCCGCACCTTTTAGGGTCCTACAAAAATCAAAAACTCATCTTTTTTGATGATATGCTGAATAACGATACCACACACGGCTTTGACTTTTTGTATTCAATGATTACCGAAGGTATTGTTGTCAATCAAAAGAATGTAGGTTCGTACCATATTCCTTACGAGCGTGCTCCTAAGTTGGTCGGTACTTATAACCACGCATTGCGTAACCCTTCTAACAGTACCCTGGGGCGTATTTTGTTTGTTTTATTCTCTGATTACTATCACTACACCAGCGATGTACACAAAGAAAGCTATTTACCTGAATATGATTTTGGTGGGCAGTTATTCAGGGATTGGGACGAAGCACAATGGTATTTATTTTTCAATTTTATGTTGCAGTGTTTGCAATTGTACCTGAATAACATACGTACTCCATTACTATCGCCAACGGGCAACTTGGAGATAAACAGTATCAAGGCTTCAATGGGTGATAACTTTATGGAATGGGCAGATGGTTACTTTTTGGATGACAAACTTAACACAAATCTGAACAAAAAAGACGTGTATGAAGATTATAAGCGGGTTATGGGTCGAATGCATACCACGGCACAACGTTTCCGCAAAAATTTGGAGAATTACTGCAAATACAAAGGCTATGAGCTGAATCCGAAAGAAAAATGCGGTATAGATGGGCGTATATTGATAAATGAATACATAAGTACAGAAACAGGAATGAAACGAAGGTCTGTAGAGTGCATTTACATAAAAACACAACCTGCAAACGTAAAAACACAAGTTACAAATAACCAAAATCCAAGTAATCAAGTTACAAGTAACCAAAACAAAGATATTGATGTTGATGGAATAGATTTTTAAGTATGAAAACCGCCAAAAAAACAACCGAAATAACCGAAATGCCGATACACAAAATACGTTCCTGGTGTTGGGAGCACGGCATAAGTATTTATCCTGTTCCGTACGTGAGCAATGGTAGTCGGCTAAAAATATGTTTAAACAAAAAAGGTAAAGAAACCATCGGCAAGGATATATACGATAACGGTCAAGCCATATATGATAAAATAAACGAAATGTACCGAACTATTTACGAAAAAAACAACCAAAACTAAACGAACTCTATGGATGATTTAAAGTTTTTATCGGTTAAAGACATTATGAAACTACTTAATTGCAGTAAGCACGAAGCCAGTAAGCTCAGAAATGAAATTGCAGATGAGTACCGTATTACTCCTAAAAGAGTTACTTCGGTTCATTTGAAAAAATACCTAAAGTTATGAAAATAAAACATTTTGACGCATTTGCGGGAATTGGCGGTTTTACTCGTGCCTTTAAAAATATTTTTGGAAACGATTATAAAAACGTAGGCTTTTCCGAAATAAATAAGTATGCAGCAGCTTGTTATCAATATCATTTTCCAAATCATAAAAACTATGGAGATATTACCACTATTCGACCCCAAGACATTGGAGCAATTGACATTTTCACCGCAGGTTTTCCGTGCCAAGCTTTCAGCATTGCTGGAAAAAGACGCGGATTTGAAGACGCACGAGGCACATTATTTTTTGAAATCGCACGGATTTGCAAGTACTTACAACCCAAATACATACTACTCGAAAATGTTAAAGGCTTACTTAACCACGATGGTGGGCGAACTATTAGCGTCATCTACCAATCACTTATTGACCTTGGCTATACCGTTGAGTTCCAAGTGGTCAATACTAAGTGGTTTCTCCCCCAAAATAGAGAGCGGATATACCTTGTTGGACATCTTGCAACCAATGGAGGAGGTTTCAAGCCAATATTTCCTGTTGGAGAAAATGACGAACTATTTAGACCACAAAGAAAAGGAAGGAAAATACAAGCCCAAGTATGTTCTACAATCTCCGTTTCATCAGCCAAAATGAGAGCAGAAGATACTTATATAAAAGTTCCCAAAGTAGCAAATTGTTTAACTGGCGGTGGGCATTCGGGCGGGTTGCATTCGGATATGACAGTCATCCAACAACTCCCACGAGGCAAAAACAAAGGCAATGATTTTGAGATTTGCCCGACAATATCGAGTAACACATTCGAGCAAAATAATTTCGTTTCGGGCATCCGCAGACTTACCGAGATTGAATGTGAGCGTTTGCAGGGCTTCCCCGATGATTGGACGAAATACGGCAATTACGACGGCACAATAAAGGAAATAGCCAAAACACAACGCTATAAAATGTTAGGCAACGCTGTAAGCGTACCCGTTGTAGAAGAAATAGCAAAACGATTGAAAATGAATAATTAACAAATGATAATTAAATAATGAAATATTTAGACCCGTTTCGATGCAGTTTAGAAATAACAAACATAAGCAAATATGTTTCAGATGATTACTTTCCAAAAAGAGGAGTAATACCGCAAAAAAAACAAACCGAAATACAAACAGAAAAAACGAAATAGAAGATGGCAAAACAAGAAATGTTAGCTTCCGTAGAAGCTCAAATAAGAAAAGATATACCTCGTTTAATGGAATTTAAAGAGGGGTTTATCATTGAAAACAATAACACTCAAGTTAAATTGTTATCATCAAACTATGAGTTTGATGAAGAATGTATTGTTCATTTGTTTGTAAATACAGAGATATTTTGGTATTTAACAGATGAAGATTTAAAAGAATGTAAATTTATTGGACACGACATTATGTTGAATGATGTTTTTCAATGGCTATTTCTGAATGATAATTTACACGATATAAGACACATATTTATAGATGGCACACTCATTCCAAAATCAGGAATTATTGATTACGGTTTACATATAAATTTTGATAGTCCTTACCTCAAAAATCAACCCACTATATTTATTGATTTTCTGTATAACATTTCAAACAAATTAAAGGCGTAAAATTACACACTGCTAAAAAAATAAAATAACCTTTCTTTCCTAACGCAACCGCCCCCTTCGGGCGGTTATTTTTTTGTCCAATTACGCCCAATTATGGTCAGTTTTGCCCAATTATGACCAAAAATGCCCAATTACGCCCAATTTTGCCGACCTCCCTTTTTTTTGACAGTAACTTTGTGGTGTAAAAATTTTTAAAAACAACGGCATAATAGCAATGAGCAACGCTGAAAGCATAAATAAGTTCCTTTATCGTCCTTTACTCTCTGGAATAAGGTACAATGCTTATATGCCTTTCAGCGACTGCTCCTCTGTGAAACTTGGTGAGGGAGATACGTCTTTTTCCATTGCAAAAATGAAGGAATGGGCGTTAAAATATCGCCATCATACCGAAAGATTAACCAAGCGATTTTTTAGTTCTTTGAAATTAAATGACTTATGTAAGGAAATACATAGCTTTTTGTTTAATCATATTCAATACAAGCTGGACGGTACTAATCAAATGTTGCGTTCTCCGGCTTGTGCGTGGAGTACTCGAAATGAAGGTATTGATTGTAAAAGTTACTCCATTTTTGCCAGTACCATATTACAAAATGCAGGTATTTCTCACTTTATGAGGCGAATTAAACAACAAGGAGTGTATCCTGATGCGTTTACACACGTGTATATTGTAGTTCCTAAAAATCAGAAAACAAATGATTTATCAGAAGGGTATTACACTGTTGACGGCACGATTAGGCAATTTGGCGAACTTCCTTTTTTAGCTAAAGATGATGTTTTTATTCCAAAAGCAAAAGGCTTGGGCGTTCCCGAAAAAACCGAAAATAAAACCAAACTTACCGAACTTCCGAAAATCGAAACAATGAAAAGCGGAAAGCACGGAGCTTGGCAATCGTTTGTATCGGCAATAGAAGTTTTTGAGGGTTTGATGCCTGATAATCCGGATTTGCTTCGTTTGAAAAGAAAAGTGTATTTGCTTGCAAAACAACAAAGAACAGATGTTCATTTTTTTATTGACGGCTTTACTATTCTGTTGGACGGCGAACGTTACGATTTGATAAAGACATCTAAAGGAATGTCAGCCCCTACCTTGGATATTGATGCTTTGATAAGCGACAGCTATAACGAAGCTACTTATTTTTCAGAAATAGGAAAACAACAAGGAAAGCAAAAATTATCAAGTAATGTAAATACAATAGGAAATACAGTAGCTTCAGTTGCGTCGTTATTTCCTGGTGCTGGTCAGATTGTTGGTATTTGTGTAGCAGCAGTAACGGCATTGGTTTCTTTGGCGGTAATGTTTGGTTATGACCCTTGTGCAGGAGCTTTTTACACTTCAGATTATATAAATAACAATCTGCAATCGGATTTTTATAAAAAGTTCAAAGCAACAATGGATAGAGTGCAGAAAAACATTGACGGAAGCACACAGCCGTTGGCAGTCAATGATTTGAATACACTTTTGAAAGAAATTGATTTAGGTTTCAAACATTTTCAGCACGAACTGAACACACATTTTGAAAATGAATGTAGTAGAAACGCTTTACAAGGGTATCAAAATTTTGCTGTAAATATAAAGCAATCGATTGATGCGATGCTTGAAGGGCTTAAAGTGGCTTTGGGTGAAGATTTTAATGTTTCCATAATTGAAAGGGAAAGCAGTACCAGCAGTAGAATGTGGTATTTTATCGTCCCTGCTGCCAAAAATACGATTAAAGCTACACATCGAGTTTTAAGCATTGAAAGTCGTGATAAGAAAAAAGGCGTTTATCCTTACGGAACAGAAGAAAGTTTTGACAACTGGCTTAACAACAATGTAGCTGTTCTTTCAGGGCAATATGGCACACAGGTAGGACAAAAGTACAAGGCTGAAATGTTGCCATTTAAAGAAAAAATCGCAGCAATTCGTAAAAATATTTATCTGCCAGTACTTACGCGGGTTTCCCTAGAAGACAAGTTGAGAAAAGAGCAATACGAAATATGGCTCAAATATGATCAAAATTACAAAAACGAAATTCTTAGGGCCTCAAAAAATAAGTTGGAGGCGTATGCGAAAACACAAGTTTCGTTTTGGGAAGAAATGAAAAAAATACGAGCTCAACGCCTTTCCGACGAAAAAAGAAGGCTTGAAAATGTGCAAACTATCGAACGAAAAAAAGCTCAAATTGAAGCAGGTATTTTGAACAAAAAAAATATGAGTTTAGGAATTTTAGCCGTATTGGGCGGTGTAATGATTTGGCAATTAAAATAAAACAAAAAATTATGTTTGATACACAATACAACGTTAATAACACAGGATTAAATGGCTGTGTAGGCTTAGGAGGTTGTGACAACCATAGAGCAAGAGCGGGACAGGCAGAAGCTCACTTTAATTCTCTGCCAGGGCGTATTGGTGAAGTAAGAAGCAAAATTTCTGCATTGGAAACAGGTACACTTCAAGCCGAATATGTATCTCTTGAAGAATTACAAGCCAATAGAAGAAAGCGTATTGCGGAACTTGATAATGAAATCAATAAGGCTACAATAACTCGTGATATGTGGTTACAAAACCCGGAAGTAGCAGCAGGTTCTGGCTTAGGCTGGTTCGGAAAGCGTTTGTGGAATAAGGCTTTTTCTTGCGATACTTATACCAATAGAGAAAAAGAGTACAAAGAAAGGGCGTTGCCTTTGGAAAAAGAGCTTTCCGCTGTAACAGAAAGATTAGCAGTTTTACAAACGAAGTTTTCGCCGTCTAATATGCAACTCATTCGTGCAGAAGCTCAAAAGTTAGAGCAGGAAGTAAAAGTACGAGAGCAAAAATTGGCAAGTATTTTAGCTGAAATTGAAAACTTAAAAGCAACCTATAACGCCCGAAAAGAAGCCGAACGTTTGGCATTAGAACAACAGGCACGAGAAGCTGAAAGACTCAAAAATGCTCCAAAACAGGAAGCCTCACAAGGTAATATGACAACATTATTGCTTGTACTGGCAGCCATAGGTGCAGGAGCGTACTTTTTTAAAGGAAAAGATAAACCAACGAAAGTAAATGCTTAGCAAATACAGAAAATATGGTTTAGGTTGGGTAAGTACTGCTCTTGATGTGGTTAATACTGGAGCGAATGTATATAGTTCCATAAAATCAGGTGAAAACAACTCATCAGGCGGTCAAACGGTAAATCATACTACTGTGGTAGAACGCCAACTTACACCTGAAGAAATCAAAATCAAGCAAGAGCAACACGCTGAGTGGTTAAAACAACAACAATACAACCGAGCGATGAAGATGCAGGAAGCCGCCGATATGCGACGTGTGATAACTGGCAATTTCGGTGCGAAACCTGAAAAAGATAATACCATATTGTATATCACGGGTGGAGTTATCGCTTTGGGATTGATAGTATTATTAGTAAAAAAATAAATTGAAAAACAAGAAATTATGGAGGCAATATTACCAATAATGGGTTTGGCAGGTCCTACAACGGTAGTACCTACAATAACAAGGGGGTATAATATACCTGGAAATACCATTAACTCAAGAAAGTATATAGAAGCCAAGAAGCCAGTAATAGCAACAACTGCTCCTAAAAAACTCTCTTACAGAGAGCGACACGGGCAGACACGTTTTGATACGATAATGAACGCCTCTGGGCAGGTTATCAATACTGTTGCAGGGATAGCGGCATTAGTAAATGAATTTAAAGGTGGTCGAACGGTTTACATTCAGGATTCAACCACTGGTGAACAACGTCGTGCTACGGCTGAAGATATGGCATTTATGGAAAGTCAAGCATTGGCAGCACAACAAAGTGGAAGTAATATTGATATGGCTACGCTCATCGCTTTGATGAATCAACGTAATGCCGAACAACCCAAAAATAATACAGCATTATATGTTAGTTTAGGAGTAGGTGTTTTGGTTCTTGGAGGATTAATTTTTATGGTAACAAATAATAAAAAAAAGTAAATAAACAGTATGAAAACAAATAAACTAAATTCAGAGACAGTAACCGAAGCGGTGGCTTTTGCTGGAGGTGCCGTTGTCGGTTCAGCAACATCAAGAGTTTTAGCGGACAAAATTCCGCTCAAGAACTCAAAATTGAAACGTGGATTACTTGCTGTTGTCGGAGTGGCAGGAGCCGCAATGATTAGTGGTAAGGATAACGCTGGAAAAGTACTTCAAGGAGCAGCAGCGGGAATGGCAGCGACCCAATTAGGGGAGCTTGTAAAAGAGATGGTTAATCCTCAAGAAGGTATTTTGAAAACTGCATTAGGAACGCCAGAAAACCCAATCGCTATTTATCCTTCGGATGTAGATTATTACGATTATGAAACCTTGGATAATCCGTATGAGGAACAGCAACAATTCTTAGCGGCTCCAGAGGAATTTGCTGTAACTTAAAAAAATTAATAACAAACTTTTAAAATTATAATAAAATGAATAACTATCCATTCAAAAACTCAGAAAAATACCTATTGATTGAAAATTTCATCAGAGAGGTAACCAGTAGAAAAGGAATACAAATTCCTACTCACCGAATGAAACCTACTGCAAGTGAATTGTTTGCTCAATCGAAATACTCTGCTGGAGGTTTGTCTAATATCTTAACGGGGAATGTTACCCGTGAGGTAGGAGTTACTAATTTCGATGGTAACAAATTGGAAAATGACCGTTGCTTTGTAATTGAGGGGGTAACATTGATGTACGGTGAAGGAGAATCTTCTAAAAAAGTATATGAAATTGCTTATGACACGAAACTTCCTGCAATTTTGAAATCTTCAAACTTGTTGATTCGTCAAAATAATATGGTTTTAGTGAACTTACCTATTCAAGCTATTGAAAACGCTAAGCAATTGGAAAGTTTTTATAGAGATTTGGATTCTTTGGTATTTCTTGAACCCAATCAGCCAATTGAAATTTTGATAGAATCTCCCGTAGGAAGTACTATCACGCCAAGCTCTGGAGATACTTCGTTTGTAAAAGTGATGTTAAAAGGGTTTGAAACGCAAATTCGTTAAAATCAATTCGTTCATTTTTATTCTAAAAAGCCCTATACCTTTTAAGAGGGTGGGGCTTTTTTTAAAATCTTAAAATTTTTAATATGACAAGTAGCATAATATACAGCAGATTGAATGTTAAAATGAAATCGGGTGATACTGCTTTTTCAGAAGACATTTCCTTGGAAAGAGGAACTTGTATTGGGGTTGTATTCATTCCTTTTAAGAAAGAAGAACCTGAATTTGCCGTTGATATTGAAATCAGATTACCACAAGGCGGTGTGCTATTAAATCCTACTGATTATAGGGATTATACCCACAAAGGAGGAGGATTTTTCAACGGAATGAAACAAGTAAATTTCCCTACAAATAACAATCGTTTCTTTATTTCAGTTAATTCTGAAAATCAATTAGTAAACGATTTTAACGGACAACTCATTTTTGCTATCAAAAGAGAGGAGAAAGAAGAACAATAAAAACATAAATATGACACGCAAAGGGCTTTATAACGCAATAACGGTAACTAAAAATACGAATCTTGACTTTTTACAAATGTCAGATGGAGAAGGGATTATCCATTTCACTTTGGTTAATGCCGGAAATACGATTTTGGTTTTAGATGACTCTACTCAGGAAGAAATTCTTCCCGGAGAAACATTCGTTATTGAAAGTCCTGTTGCGATTGTCAATGATATGTTTCGTATTAGATTCAAAAAGGATGAAAATCATCACACTAACAAAGCAATAATAAGGTACATTGTTGAAAAACAATGTTTTACAAAAAATGAATAAAAATGACAGCATTGATTGATAAACTTCAAGGTTTTTTAACTGAAAATAAGCAAAATGTAGTGAGTGTTACGCAAGGAAGCCGCCGGCTTTCTAAAAATACGGCTCCGAAATATGCTTTTACTCTTGCTGATATTCAAAATATTTTCGGCGGATTGGACAACTTTTTAAAAGAGTTGCCCAAGCAAGGTTTTCAAAACGGCACAACCATTACTCTGCGTAAAATGTACGGTTTTGGAGCTTCTGCAACTTACAAAAACATTGAAGAAATCACTTTGAATTTTACACCAAAAGAAGAAACACAACAAAACATACCTACAATGCCTATTTCACAAGATATTCCACAGCAACCGGCACCTCCCGTTTATCAACCTCCTATGTTGGCGGCTCCGGCTATGGGGTTTGTTCAGGTAACACAAAATGACTTGGTGCGTAACGAGGTGATTCGTGAACGTTTTGAAGATTTGAAAAAGGAAAATGCAAGGCTGGATGAAGAACTTAAAGACGCCAAAAGTGAAATTCGCCAACTGAAAGACGAAAATTTTTCGTTGCGTTTAAAATTAGATACTTCGGAAGAAAAGCATCAGGTTGATTTAAAGCGTCAGGAGTTGGATAAAAAAGGTTTTTGGGAAAGTGAGGCAGGTAGCAATATTGTGGGAGCATTAGGACAAGTGTTGCCAATGGTAGCCGAAAGAATGATGCAAAACCCTGCAACAGGAATGGTTCCTGCTTTGGCTATGCCAAGTGTTTCAGAAATAAAACAACAATTCATCAATATTATTTCTGACCCCAATGTAACCGATGAACAAGTTACGCATTGGTATAATTTAATTTTTGCACAAAATCAATAAAACACTATGAAAGAAAAATATATCAAAGAACTTGAAAATTTGGATCAAAAAATACTTGAAAAATTAGTAGCACTTTCAAAAAGCAAAAAAGCAAAAGACTATTTAACCAATCCGTTGTTATGGGTAACGGTTAAAAAATTCTTTGGGATTTGAGCTAAAAACAAAAAATTATGAAAAAAAGAAGTTCTAATAAATTAGGAAATCCGGCAGCTGTGGCAGCTGTAACGAGTTACGCTGCCAAAAATCCCAAAATGGTAAATAGGGCTGTTAATGTGGGTTTTGTGCTTGTTGGACTCACGATTGCAAGTATTGGCGGTTTTGCTTTTTACAATTTATACTGGAAAAACAGATTCATTCCAATCAAAACAAATCCTAACGACAGGGCTTCTAACATAACGCCTTCTGAGGCAAATCTAAGAGCTCAAAAATTATACAATGCAATGGTAGGTGTCGGAAACGGATATAAGCAAGTATATGAGGCACTCAAAGGATTAAATAGAAATGCTTTTGTTCTGGTTTACAATGCTTTCGGCAAAAGAAAACCTGCAACAGATGTATTGGGATTTGGTAATAAAAGCCATATGACGCTTACAGAATGGATGGCTGACCAGTTCAGTAATTCAGAGCTTCAAAACTTACGTTTTCTTATTCAAGGAGGTGGTCAAGGTCTATTTTAAAGAAAAAGAATTATGAAAAAGAAGTACATCATAATCGGTTCGGTTGCTGTCGTTGGGTTGGGAACTATTATTTATTTCCTAACGAAAAACCAATCTACTGACCAAACTGCACAGAATCACAAAGATTTTAACGATGCCGTAAATAATTACTCCATAAATCCAAAAGATGTGTACGGAAAGGATTTGGCTGCGTTTGCTAATGATAGGGTTTTGGTCAGTAAAATAGCTCAGGATTTGCACGATGCAATGAAAAATAACGGAACGGATTTCAAAAAGATAAAAGAAACATTGTCCTACCTTGATGAGCCAAGATTTGAGATTGTTTATAAGCGTTTTGGAATGCGTCCGTATGGTTATTACGGGCAACCGATGTGGGGTTCTGGTACAAAAAAGAATCTTAGAGAATGGTTTGAAAAAGAATTGTCAGCTTCTCAGTATCAGGAGTTAAAAGACAAATTTCCAAGATTATTATAAAAACAAAGAATTATGAGTAAAATATTAAAAAAATATAAATCTGGAATTATTGGTTTAGGTTTTTCAGGAACTGCACAGGATGTTACTCCTGGTGCCGTTTCGCACTGCCCATTTGCAAAAAAAAATAACACAATGAGAGGTAAAATTTTCGACGACAAAAAACTTCCATTACCTGGAACACACATTATTAACAGAACGAGAAATACAGGCACAACGGCAGCTGATAATGGTTATTATCAGCTTGAAGCATCGCCAAATGATGATATTGAAATAACTCATATTGGTTTTAAAACAGTAAAGGCAAAAGCAAAGGATATTCCTTCAATTGTTTATATGATTGAGGAAATTACCGAACTTGAAGGGGTTACGGTAATCCCTAAAAAGAAAGTTCTTGTTAAACCTTCATTAAATCAAAAAGTTAGCAGAAACAAAACGTGGATATGGTTGGTAATACTTGGGCTTGCAGCATTCGGCACATATCATTTTTTAAAAGAAGACAAGAATAAAGAAAAAAAACGGTAATGGCAATAGGAAGTGCAAATAAAATAACAATTGAATTAGACCCAAGTAAAGTCTTTCCGTTAGAAAATTTTATCGAAAAGAACCCCGAAGCCGCAGATAAGGTGTTACTTGCTAACGGCGAAACTATTTCTAAATCAGAACTCAAAGGCGAAAGAGGTGAACAGGGACTTCAAGGCGTGCAAGGGCAACCAGGCGAACAAGGAGCTGTTGGAAAGTCAGCTTATCAGGTTTGGCTTGACACTGGAAATCAAGGAAGTGAGCAAGATTTTTTGAAATCACTGCAAGGAGAAGGACTTTCCGAAGAAGAAAAACAAGCTCTTGACGAAGCTAAATCTTTGAAAACAGAGATTGATAAACAAAAAGAGAAACTTAACAACATTTCTTTTTCAGATATAAAAAATATCCCGCCAAATTTAGCACATTCTGAAATAAAAGATACTATTCAAACTATTGACAACCAAATATTTGAACTTGGAAACGTAAACACATCGAATGCGTCTGAACTTGAAAATGACAGCACAGGATTAGAAGGCTTCAAGTTTTGGAGGACTAAATTTGCTGAGCTAATTGAGTTTTCCGACAAGTTTCAGTATGAAATTAACTTCAACACAGAACATACTTTATTTTTTAAGATATTATGGTATGATGATGATAAACAATATATAAGTTCTTCACAATATAAAGGAATAACCTATTGTGTTACAAAACCGCCAATATCAACACGTTACGCTCGTTTTGTAATATGTTTTGATGATTTTATAGCAGGAGATATAAGTATGTTGCATTTGTCTATCAAGAAGTTAGCATTACCAGTTCTTTTTAATAAAATAGGAGAAAGTATAGGAGAAACTCCTCAAAATGCGGAGCGTCTTACAAATTTATTCACTAATGCTAATTTATTTGGGAATACTACCTACAATGCTTATCGAACAAATATTGAATTAAATGTTGATAACATACATTTTGGAGAGGAAACATTTGTTTATAAAACTTTTCAAGATGGAGGTGCAATAATTTTTACAAAAACAAATTCTAAATCAATAAAACTTTTTAACGGATTTAATCCGAATCAAGAAGTTACAGGAATAACTGGTGTAGTTGGTTCTTATGCTAAAATTATTGGAGGAGAACAAGATGTTAAAATATACATATACAATTATTAATTATGAATAGTACTATAACCCCTACCAATTATCAGGTGTATAGACCTGTGCCACAGGATATAATAAATAAATATTACACAGGGTATAAACAAATCGTTTTACCTCAAAACATTCATATTATTCAAGCTTCAGAAATTCAAGGTTTAGATGATTGTGTTCAATTTCTTCAATCAAAGATACGTCAATATGATAATATCTTGCTGCCTAACATTGAAATTCCTGTTGATAACAATGGTTGGGAAATTAAAGATTTGAAAAATAAAAATATTTATTTTTCAGAAAACACAATTATTAGAGTCAAAGGTTTAGGAAAAAATAAAGTATCTGATAACAATACAAATGATTTGAGTGGAGGTGGTATCACCGTTTGGAGTTGTAAAAACATCAATTTTTATAATGTTCAAGTGAAGGGTAATATTCACGCAATCGGACAAACAGGTGAGTATGCTCACGGTTTTAGAATCTACGATTCTGAAAACATCACCATAGACACAATGAAGGTTTGGGAATGTTACGGAGATGGATTTTATATTGGTACAAGAGATGTTGGTTTTTGCAAAAACATCATTTTAAAAAACGCATTTCTAGACCATTGTGGGAGAAATACAATCTCTATAACTTCCTGTATTGGTGCTAAAATTGAGAGTGTTTTGTTGGCAAACACATTCAGAACCGACCCTAAATGTGGAGTGGATATAGAACCTTCATCTTATTATGAAATATTCCAAAATATTCATTTTAAAAATCTCGGAACTTGGCAAAGCGGTCTAAACGGGTTTAATATTTACACTCGTGTAAACGGGTCTGACACGAATGAAAAACATCCATATCAATTCTCAATAAAATTAGAGAATTGGGATAATTATTACTCCTACAACGGTTTAGGTTTTAATATGTTAGGCTTTAAAATGACAGGAGGAATTAAGCAATTTTATAAGCATAATATTTTTGGGATTGTGGAGATTTTCAATGTGAATTTTCACATTGAAAATCACAACACAGATTTTGTTAATGCCTTTTTAAAAGAAGTAAAACAAGCTAACGGGATAACTTCGCCTTTTAAAATGGTAGTTGAAAATGTGAAAATTATTCAACCTGATTCTATTATCAAAATAATAACAGATTCAACAGGATTATTTGAATATAAGACAAATAATAACATTGATGTTATTAAGGTTGAAGGTGGTAAAAGCATTCCAAAATTTTTATCACAAAAAGTAGATAAAAAGACTGTTGATTTAACAGGAAGTGTTGGTGATAGCACAATAACTATTAGACAGAGAGGAATGAAGTACTTTAGCACTTATGAAATTCCAACCACTACTTCTCATAAAGTAAAAGAACTGGATTTTTCTCAAGCGAATGGAATTGAAGCATTATTGTTATTCCAAATGAATAATCTATCTTCTTTAAATGTCAGTGGCTTAAAAACATTAAAGAGATTAATCCTCAATAATGCTTTAAAAATATCGAATTTAGAGGGATTAACAGATTGCAATAGTATTAATGAATTAATAATTCACAATAACAATGAATTAGTGAATTTGTCCAATATATTTAATGATACTTTTTGGAACTTAACTACTTTCAAGTTAAATAATTGTAAGAAGTTAACATCTTTAAATTTAAGTCGAATTAATAGATTATATGAGTTTGAGCTTGTTAATTGTATTAATTTCGGTAGTAGTATTGATGTATCAACACATCCTAATTTAATAAAGTTAAAAATAATAGGATGCCCAAATCTAACAACTATCTATGCATCACAAGAACAAATGAATAAAATAAACAAATGGGTAAAAGATACAAATGTAAATTATGTTATAAAATAGTATAATGATAGGGAAAAAAAGTAATAAGAAAAAAATTTTGGTAGAAGTTAAAGGAGGCAGTTCATCTGGATTAACTCCTACTGAAAAACAGCAAATTGAAAAAATTGCAACGCTTGAAAAACAAATTCAAACAAAAGAAAAACCAAACTTTAAAGGAGTTCATTCTCTTATAACATAAAATGGAAAAGCTACTCAAAACATTTATAGTCAGAACAATGCCTATTCCTTTAGACGAAGCTAATGAACTGATAACTGATTTTATCCGTGATAATAGAAATGTAGAGGAATACGCTCATCTGTTTGAAGATGAGCATAACATAAACAAAAATGTAACCGAATTTCTAAAAGATGAGGGTAAAATTGTACGTCCGTGTTCATTCTATGTATATTCTGATGGAATACGAAATTCAAGCCTTTTTGTTGCTGATGAAAAAGGAACGTGTCGATTAGTGGGGGATACAAAAAATATTTTGCCTCAAAATGTGGAAATGGTTACCGCTTTAGCAGTCTCAAAATCAGCACTTAGAATTAAAAATCCTCCACGTCACTTAGGAGAAGTAACAGATTTTTCTATAAAAGGATATATAGATGAAAATCAATCTATTGTAAAAAAGAATATCTTGATTTCTGGTTTTTGGGAGTATAACAAGCAAACAAATGAAATTATGTTTCCTGAAAATCAATACATTGAATCAGGAAAAACATATAATCTACTAATAACTTATGAGAGAGATGAATTTCCGCAAGAATTTTTGTGGCTTCGGAAATTTTCTCTTGGTATTTAATAAACTTAATTCATGGAAAAAATATTTGTAACACTTTGGATTGTTTTTGGTATCTATCTTTTGGTAATGATAGCCATTTTAGCAGATTTATGGAGTGGTATTCGTAAGGCAAAATTAATGAACGTAACTCGTACTTCATATGGATACAGAAGGACCATCACAAAAATATCACAATATTATAATTTGCTGATTGCTCTAACAGTAGCAGATGCTCTACAAATGTCTGCTGTATGGTATTCAGAGCAATATTATGAATATAAAATAATTTTCTTTCCGTTTGTAACCTTGTTAGGTGCTTTAATGTTATGCCTCATTGAGGTAAAATCAATTTACGAGAAAGCAGAAGACAAAGTTCGTTTGGATAGTGCCGGACAGGTTGTTGGAAAAATTATTACCAATCGTGATGATTTAGGAGAAATTGTCAAATCTGTGGTTGATTATATGAATGAGAAAAAAGAAAATACGCCAAACAATGAAAAAAATACTCTTTGATAATCGTTTTTTGATTGTATTGTTACTGGCAGTGTGGGCAATAGGCTTGTTATCTTGTAAAAGTACTCAGCAAACCTCACAAAATACAGAAAAACAAATCATTAGAATAAACGACACGATTTACATCGTTAAAAATCAGAAAATAACAGATACTGTTTTTGTGTCTGTACCTGCACCAAAAACCAACGATAAAAAATGCGACAGCCTGTGCCAAAGAGAAGTACAACGCTTATTAAAGCAGCTAAATACGAAAAAGAAATCGGGCAATAATGAATATGGGTTTCATTACGATGCTTACAAAAATGTGTTAGTAGCTTACGCTCAGTTAGACAGCACTTTTACCGAATATAAAAGCAAACATACGGATAATCAAAGTTCAAAATCAGAAACGAAAACCATTTACAAAACAGAAAAATACGTGCCTTTTTGGGTAAAAATATTGGCTTGGATAGGAGGGATTTCCGTTACCTACTTCGGAATTAAAAATTATAGAATAATCAGAAGATTTATTCCTTTCATATAAAATGAAAAATTATGAAAATCAATAAAAAATATGGAGTTATTGGAGCTGTTGGCGTGTTGGCAGTTTTTATGATGAGTTTTGCCAGTGCTAAAAAATCACAAGCAGTAGAAGTATTTGAAAAAATGTTACTCAAAATCAGTGATATACGGAAACCAAGTATCAATTTCAGTCGGTTGCGTTTCTACGTAGATTTGACAATGCAAAACACTACTGCACAAGATTTTACAGTTTCATTGGCTGGTATCATTAAAGGAAAGGTGTATCGAGTGTACCGTGATAATGAATTGTTGGTTTCGGGAGCGTTGAATGACATCAGTAGCGTGAATTTACCTGCGGGAGGATTTCATACTTTCAAAAACATTCAGGTTGAAATTCCTATATCGGCACTCATCAGTATTTTGGCAGAAAAAGCAGGAGGTTTTGGAAATTTTACAAAGCCGGCAGTTGCCTTTAATTCACTAAAAAATACGGATTGGTTTGCTTTTGCTCGTACCCTAAGATATGAAGTTGATATTGAAGGACTTGGTAATATTTTTACGTTTAACGGAAATGTAGAATTTTAAAAACAAAAAAGATGACAAGACAAGAATTCATAGCTAAATATCAAGTATTTGCAAAAAATGTACAGAAAAAAACGGGAATTGATTATCGTTTTATTTTAGCCCAAGCTGCATTAGAAAGTGGTTGGGGAAAGAATGCTCCAGGAAATATGTTTTTTGGTGTGAAAGCAAGCAAAAACACACCCGAACATCAAAAACAATTGCTAACTACAACGGAAGTTTTAAGTCATCCAAACGCAAAATTTCCACAAATTATTTCTATCACCAAGCGTTCTGACGGCAAATTTCTGTATAAAGTGAAAGATTGGTTCCGAAAATTTTCATCTCCGGAAGAAAGTTTTATGTACCAAGCTGATTTTTTTAGCAAATTAAGCCGATATGCAAAGGCAATGGCGGTAAAATCTAATCCCTATCGTTTTGCAGAAGAAATTGCAAAAGCGGGTTATGCTACAGCTCCTAACTATGCTTACACATTGCAATTAGTTATGAAGCAGATAGACCCAAGTTTACCTACTCCCGTAAAAAAAAAGTAATCAGAGTAACAGGTAGTTTTTTTGTCGTCCTGATTTTGAGTATGGGAGGTTATTTTATCTATAAAAAATTGAAAAAATGAAACTAAAGCCAATATACACAGGTTATAAAAATGCATTATTTCGTCAAGATGAGATAATTGAAAAAAAAGCACAACAACGTTTGAGAGTGTGTGCCATCTGTCCTATGAAAAAAATAAGAGCAAAGATAAGTGTTTGTGGATTATGTGGTTGCCCACTTTCAGCACTGACACGCCAAAACGATAAAATTTGCTCAAAATGGTAATAAACGATTAATAATCGAAAGATTAGCAATTAATAATTATTATTGACTAAAATATTTATTGTAATGACCAGCATACAACTCTTTAATAACTTGAACGGCAAAGAGGTAAGCCGTAACTATTTAGAAGAAATTTTACAACAGGCAAAAACGGAAAATCAAACCGATATAGTGTATCGTGTCTCAAAAATTTTGAACGATTATCCCAATGTTCAGCATTTTGATATAAATATCGTGCAATATCCAGCACCGCAAGGACTTGCTGGAGCAATGCACACGGGTGATTACCGTGAAGCCTTAGACGACTGCGGACGTTTGCGTAAAGGCTGGAAATTCGTGAAAGGCAATGTAGTAAAGGTTGAGAAAAAAGAGAAGAAAGAAGTTTCAAAACCCAAGAAACAAGTAACAAAAACCGAGAAAAAAGCAACAGAAACTGAAAAAGAGTATAAAATAACTCACGAGATACGCCTCCAATATCCTAAAAGTTATACCGATGCCGATATTATCGCATCAATGAAAAAAATGGATAAATTCCGTGATAAAATAAAAAAAACTGCGTGTAAAACCTGTGGTAATACGGAAAGTAAACAAAATTCAATAGTTGAAAAATCATCAAACGCCCTTACCGTTGCTGGTGATAGTGCTACAAAATTGAATATTATTTTGAGTTCTACCGAAAAAGAAAACCAATCGGCAAAGGATATTCAAGATATTTTTGACAAAAAACTTTCAAAAATGCTACGTCTTCAAAGCGGTTTTATCAATACCAACGAGTTTGATTTTAAAGCACCCAAAACAAGCAAAAAAGGGATTGAGAGTTTTGAAAGAATTGTAACAAAAGATGAACTTCGTCCTGCTCTGACGGGGGTGCTTATTGAAAAAGATTTTTATGTGGGTACAGACGCTCATAAATTGCTTGTTATTGAAAGAACTAAAAATGACGGACTTAAAACAGGCAAAATTTACGATGTCAATGCCAAATATAGCAAATATCTGAGTAATTTTAACAATATTGATGATGCCTTGCCTGAGAAAGAATGGAACGACAAAAAAAGGTACATTGATGAAGTATTTCCTAATTATCAAAATATTTTTCCAAAGCAATACAAATATAAAACACCATTTGTAGATATAGAACCGATTTTAAATCACGCCTATAAGGCATACTATTTACTGAAATTCGATGTTCAAAAAAATGATAATTATACGATTCCTTTCCGCATAGGAAATATGGAAATATATATTAACACCCTTAAATTATTTGAGTCCTTGCAATGCTTGTATGTAAATGGCACAAAACAAGTGAGCTTTGAATGTGTTGCATATAATAGAATAATGGCAATCAAAAGTAAAGAAAACAAAAATGTGGCTTTGCTAATGCCTGTTTTTGAGACGAAAAAAACGGAATTAAACGTAAATGAGGTACAAATTTCTGCTACCGAAAACAAAGATTTTAAAGAAAGTCAAGGTTTGGCAGCTCCGTGTTTGTCGGGTTTAGCAGCTCCAACCGCTCAAAGTTCCGAAACTATTGCTTTTAATAAAGAAATTTTAAAGGCTAAAAGAGAGGGCTTTAATACTGATAAAGTTTTAAAATTAGGAAAAGCAAAAGGCGAATTAAAAAAAATAGTTGGCGATAAAGAAATGAGAATTTCACAAGCGACAATAAAAAAAGCGATGACCAAAGATGACAGCCATATCATCACTTGGGAAAATCTTATCAATTTGCCTGATTATCTAAATAATCCGTTAGCTATTTTCAAAAGTAAAACGGCAGGTTTTGTGGTGCTTACCGAAATTATAAACGCCAAAAACAAGCCTGTAATAGCTCCGTTACATATTGTAACAAAAGGAAATTATATAGAGGTAAAGAGTTTGTACAGCCGAAAAAATGATAGCACCTATCAAAACTGGGTAAAAGAAGATTTATTGTTGTACATAAACAAAAAAAGTGATTTAGCGTTCAAGACGATGGGTACAATTCCCAACCTTGACTCCAAATCACAAGACAAAAATACAAAAAAATCTGTTTCTGGCAAAAAAACAGCTGAAAATTTTGGTTTAGGCTTACCCTTAACCAATGAAATCCGTAAAAAAGCCTTTACCGACAAAAGAAAGTTACGTAAAGGTTGGTATTATGAAGAAAACGGACTTTTGACCGATGGCAAGGAGTTTTATATTTCGGATAGATATGCAGGAGAGTATAGTGCTATTATCAATCGCTTAGACCGTAAAACCCAAAAGAAAAGGCAAGACCTTCAAAAAATGTTATACGATAGGCAAGAGAGAGACTATGAAACATATAGAAAAGAACAAGGCAAGATTATAGATTGTTTGGTTGATAAATATAAAATTGAAAAAAGACTTGATTTTCAGTATAATATTTTAGAAGCATTTGTAAGAAATGGTCAACTATATGAGCATATTTCTGTAAATAGAGGAGCTACTAACAAAAAAGTAATGTCTTTTAAAGATTTGGTCAAAATTGATAATAAGGACAAATACAATTTTACGTATTCTTTAACTCCGAAGGGTAAGGAAATTATTTTAGAATACAAAAATAAGATAGATGAAATGGTCGAAAAAGTAGAAGGTAACAACCAAAAAATCAAACAAAAATATGGTTTATCGGCTCCTATTTCGTTTATAGAAACTCCCCAAGAGGTAACGCCAGCGGTGGCTCACCACCCAGAGGTTTTTGTTGAAGAATTTACGGAAACCAGCCAGGTACAACCCGAAATCGTAAATTCATTACCAGCGGTAGCACATCATCGTAAAGGATCTTTAATTGACAAATTGGCAACACAGCCTACTGATTGGGATTTTTTCCAAATCGACGAGCCTCAAATGTCGCAGTTTTTGGGCAAAGTAGAGCGAAAAACAAAAGATAGCCTTGTAATTACGCTCACGGGAGGGCAAGGTTCGGGAAAAACGCGGTTTGCTTTTCAGTTTATCAACGCTTTAGGGCAACGATACAAGGTAGGGCATATTTCTATCGAGGAACATCCCGAAAGTTTTCTATACGATGAGAAAATTCATCAATATTTAAACCGCCAAGCACAAGGAAATACATTGGCTTTTGATGTTCGTTCTATATCTGAATTGGATAAAATCATTCGGGAAAATGAAGTAATTGTGATAGATAGTTTTCAAAAACTTCGGGAATTAGACCGAAAATTTGAAGTAGATAAAGACTTACGAAAAAAATATGACGGCAAGCTGTTTTTAGTGATTTATCAACAGACAACAGATGGAAAAATGAAAGGGGGGAGTAGTTCTCAATACGATGGAGACATCATTCTTTTCACCGAAAAATTTCCGAATTATCAGGAAAATTATGTGTATCCAGACAAAAATAGGTATAACCCTATCCCAGCCGACCAACTGAAATATAACATTTTCCAGCAAAGGCTGTTACCTGTTGAAACAGAAGAACAAGTAATTGAAAAACAAGCATATGATGTAATTTATTAAGAATATGAACAAACAACAATTAGAACAACGAAAGTCAGAAATTTTAAGAGAATTAGAGTTGAAAGTTCACACAAAAACCGTCATCCCTAAAAATGATAAAAAAAGAATAATTGTTTTTAGCCTCGTAGGGGCAGTTGTAGGAGGTGTATTGACCTTTGCTACTAAACAAAAAAAAGGCGTTATGATAGCGGGAGTATTAGGAGGTGCAATACTTTCCAGTGCTATAAGTGGAGTAATAATTTCTGAAAGAGCAAAAAAAGAAATCGAAAGAATTAATTCTCTTAGACGAGAACTTGATGAGATTGAACAACAAATTTAGATAATTTTTAAAATTGAAATATGGATAAAGAAGTAAAAAAAAGAGTTCAAACAGAATTGTCTGAACTTTCAGAAAGAATTGGGAAACTAAAAATTTTTGTCAAAAGTTCAAAATTCAAAGAAATCGACAAGACACAACAACCATTACTAAAAAAACAATTAAAGGTAATGTTAACTTATGAGGATATTTTAAAGAAACGTCTCAATTAAATATAAATATGGCAAAAGTATTTATCACAAATGTTGAAAAAGTTTCCTTTCAGATAGGAGTTGATGTGTTGGGCTTCCCTATTTATCACGAGCATATTTTTATGGACGCTGTTAAAGTAGAAGGCAAAACAAAAATGAAAGGGAAAAACCAATCAAAGCACGTGGTTAAATATCACGAAGTAATGTATTTTACTCACAATCAAGTAAAACAGAATTAGTAACAATTAAATATTTATAAATATGGCAACAAAAAAAGAGGGCTTGAAAGCCAACGGCAAACTGAAAAAAGGCTTCCGCTACAACGAAAACGGACGTATCGTGAAAGCAAAATCCGCTACTAAGAAGAAAGGAGCTGTTAAAGCTGGTAAACGGTAGTATTCAACGTCTTTTAGGAGGCAAGACGTTAAAAATGTCCTCCGCTTTTAAAAAGTTACCACACCATTTAAAATAAACCCACAAGGCTACGGAGGACTTATGTCTTCTGTTCCTTGTGGCGTTTTTATTTTATGGTGTGGTAATGCAAATATATGAAATATAATTAAAAATATGAAACAAGGATTGTCTAAAAGTTGGCAAAGAACGCCAATATCTTATTACGGAGGCAAACAAACGATGCTTCCGCATATTTTACCATTGATACCCGAGCATCAAATATATGTAGAACCATTTTTCGGCGGTGGGGCGGTTTTTTGGGCAAAAGCACCCGCAAAATCTGAAATTATCAATGATTTTAATGCGAATGTAGTCAATTTTTATGAGGTATTAAAAACAGATTTTGAAGCTCTTAAAATATTGGTAGAAAAAACGATCGTGAGCCGTGAAACCTATAAATCGGCGTTAGTAATGTATCATTCGCCTTTTGTATTTACACCAGTGCAACGTGCGTGGGCATTTTGGTACGCTACAAATTGCGGTTTTTCCAATCAAATTTTGAGTTGTCGTTTCGACAAAACAAGCAAAAATTCAAAATTATTAGTAAATAAGATTTTAGAATTTTCAGAGAGTTATTCCGAAAGGCTAAAATACGTCCAAATTGAAAATAACGATGCTAGCGCAGTGATTGCCTCACACGACACTGAATATACGTTTATCTATTGTGATCCTCCGTATGTAGGAGCTAACCAAGGGCATTACGGCGGTTACACACAAGAATATTTTAACGAATTATTAAGTTCGTTATCAAAAATTAAAGGTAAGTTTTTATTGAGTTCCTACCAAAATGAATACCTTTTGAAATATGTAAACGAGTTTGGCTGGTATCAAAAGGAAATTACTTTGCATTTAGGCACAAGCAAAACAGCAGGTAAAAAACGTATTGAAGTGCTAACAGCTAATTACGAAATTTAAAACTTACCCTTTTGCTTACCCCCAAAAAAATAACTCTCTGTAAAACAGAGAGTTATTTTGTATTTTGTGACCTCGTCAGGATTCAAACCTGAAACCTCTTGAGCCGTAATCAAGTGCTCTATTCAGTTGAGCTACGAGGCCTGATTTTTAAATCGGTTGCAAAGATACAAACTTATTTTAAATCTCCAAATATTTTTTATAAAAAATAATAAACTTTTTTGCTAATAGCTTATTTTCAGTATGCTAAATAACTTCAACTCTCCAACCAAAAGGATCTTCTGATTTGTTATATTGAATATTTAAGATGGTTTCTTTAATTTTCGAAGCGTATAAATCTGCAGGACGATTAATCTTATAGTCTTTTCCTTTGTAGCCAAATCCTGAAATTGGACTGATAACTGCTGCTGTACCACTTCCAAAGATTTCTTGAAGAGAACCGTTTTCTGTAGCCAGTAATAATTCTTGTACTTTTATAGGTCGGACCTCTGTTTTGATGCCTAATTTTTCTGCAATAGCAAGTACACTTTTTCGTGTAACACCATCTAAAATACGGTCGCTAGTGGGACAAGTAATTAACGTATCATCTATTCGAAAGAACAAATTCATCATTCCTGCTTCTTCCAAAAATTCGTGAGTTGTATCGTCTGTCCAAATAACTTGCTGATATCCCTCTTGAATAGCTAGTTGCGTTGGATAGAATTGTCCTGCATAGTTTCCTGCCGCTTTTGCTGCTCCAAAACCTCCGTTAGCGGCACGGCTATAATAATCGGCAATTTTCACTTTCACATCACCTCCGTAATAAGCCTGTACAGGAGAAGTGATAATGAAAAAAATGTATTCCTTTGAAGGAGAAGCCATTATTCCTGTTGAAGTTCCTATAATAAACGGACGAATATACAATGAATTTCCAACTCCTTTCTTAATCCAATCTCTATCAACTTTTAACAATGCTTTTAGCCCTTCGTCAAACCAAATCTCAGGAAACTCAGGAATAGCTAAACGCACAGCTGATTTATTCATACGTTTGTAATTTTCCTGCGGACGGAAAAGAAAAATATTATCATTGTCGTCTTTGTATGCTTTCATTCCCTCAAAAATTGCCTGTCCGTAATGAAAAACACTTGCTGAAGGTTCTAACGAAATAGGTGCATAAGGCTTGATTTGAGGTTGTTGCCAACTTCCATTTTTGTAATGACAAACAAACATATGGTCAGAAAAAGTTTGACCAAATGCTAAGTTTGAAAAGTTTACTTGATTTATGCGACTCTCTTTTATTTTTTCTATAGTTAAATTAAAATCTAAATTTCCCATAATTTTATTTTTTTTGCGAATCTACTAAATTTCTTTTTAAATTTAAAAGAAAACAATGTGTTTTTTTTGAATCAATATTTTTTCATTTGATTTTTAATTGATTATTCAAAAATTTGTGATTTTTAAAATTGATTAAATTCTACTACAAAGAAATTAACTAACGGAAGATTACTAACAATTCATTAAACTCTGTTTTTGAAAATATAAATTTTTATTAGACTTCAAATCTTTTTTGTACATTTGCGACTTGTTTTAGTTTTAGGAAAAATGATAGAAAAAGAAATGGATAAAGTAGATTATACTTTCGTACATAGGCATTTAAAAATCAATGGTTTTTCTATTGATAGAGAGAATTTGGTTATTTTGGCGATGGAATACATCAAAGATGGTGAACCTTACCGAAAATCTATTGGAAATTTTTTACTGAATTGGCTCGATGATAATGATTATGTTGAGGCAGTTACTTCAGGCTCAACAGGAATTCCCAAAGTAATTCGCTTGAAAAAGCAACATATGGTAAATTCGGCTTTGGCTACGGGAAAATACTTAAATTTATCCCCTAAAAACACAGCATTGTTATGTTTACCAGCTGATTTTATTGCTGGAAAAATGATGATAATCCGTGCTATTGTATTAGGATTGCATTTGGATATCATTCAGCCTTCATCAATGCCACTGGCTTTAACGAACAGAGACTATGATTTCACAGCAATGATTCCGCTTCAGGCATCAAAATCATTGTATGATTTGCATCGTGTAAAAAAATTAATTCTCGGAGGAGCTGCAATTGATAACGATTTGGAAGCCAAACTACAAAATGTTTCAACAGAGGTGTATTCTTCTTACGGAATGACGGAAACTATTTCGCATATTGCAATGAGACACGTTAATCATACGGAATCGCACGAAGATAGTTACAAAGCGTTGCCAGGTGTGACATTCCGCCAAGATGAAAGAAAGTGTTTGGTAATCAATGCTCCTCAAATATCTGATCACGAGGTTATTACTAATGATATTGTAAAGTTAATTTCTGATACTGAATTTATTTGGTTAGGTCGCTTGGACAATGTAATCAATTCAGGAGGATTTAAAGTATTCCCTGAAAGTGTTGAACGTAAAATTAAGAAGTATATTAAAAATAATTATTTTATTATAGGTGAAGAAGATGAGGAACTTGGACAAAGGGCTGTTCTTTACGTAGAGGGCAATAAAGAAGATTATCCAAGTCTATCTCACGATTTATATGTGGACAAAGAAATTTTAAAATATGAGGTTCCCAGAGTTATTTATTTTATGCCAAAATTTGAACTTACTGGTAACGGAAAAATTCAACGTAAAGAAACTGTAAAGAAATACAAAGGATAAACATAAAAGCTCAAAATCAATAATATAAATAAAGATTTTGAGCTTTATTCAATTTTAATAACCCGATGAGTCCGTATTTAAAGAAATTTATACCCTATATAATTCCTTACAAGAAATATGCTTTTTTGAATATTTTTTTCAATATTTTGTATGCTTTATTTAGTGCTATTTCGTTTGTAGCACTTATCCCGATGTTGGACATTTTATTCGGAAAAGATACCAAAAAAATCGTTGAGGAGCCTGTTTTTTCAGGAAAAATTTCAGATTTGGTAAGTTATGGTAAAAATGTACTAAATTATAGAATATCAAATATTGTTGGAGAAGATTCCGTTGCCGCTTTAACAATTGTCATTACTCTTGTTATTGTACTTTTTTTGCTTAAAAATGCGTTCAATTATACTGCTGTATTTTTTATCACACATTTGCGTAATGGCGTACTGAAAGACTTACGAAATGCACTTTATAAAAAAATAACGAATTTGCCTCTTTCTTATCTTTCTGAACAAAGAAAAGGAGATATAATTGCTCGTGTGGCGGGTGATGTAGGAGAGGTGCAACATTCTTTTCTTTCAATATTGGAATTGATTGTTAGAGAGCCTCTTACAATTATTTTCTCAATTGTTATGATGTTGGGAATTAGCGTAAAATTAACCGTTTTTACTTTTGTTTTTATTCCAATATCGGGTTGGATTATCTCCAAAATTGGAAAATCTTTGAAAAAGCAATCCACTAAAGTACAGCAAGAACAAGGGCGATTTTTATCTCTTATAGAAGAAACTGTTGGTGGACTGCGAGTTGTTAAGGCTTTTAATTCTGAAAAGATTTTTCAAAACAAATTTGAAGATTCTACTTCACGTTTTTTTAAATTAGCTAACAATTTGGCAAACAGACAAAATCTAGCTTCACCAATGAGTGAATTTCTTGGAATTCTGATGATTGCTGTTCTACTTTGGTTTGGTGGAACAATGGTTTTAGTTAATAAAACTTTGGACGGAGCTGCTTTTATTGCCTTTATGGGGTTGGCTTACAATATTTTAACTCCAGCGAAAGCTATTAGTAAAGCTTCTTATGACTTAAAAAGAGGAAATGCCGCAGCCGAACGTGTATTTGAAATATTGGATTATGAAAGCCCTATTCAAGAAAAGGAAAATGCTGTTGATATACAGGAATTTAAGTCTTCAATTGTGTTGAAAAATATTACATTTGGATATAGTGATAATGAGGTTTTAACAGATTTCTCTTTAGAAATTCCTAAAGGAAAAACTATTGCCTTAGTAGGGCAATCAGGAAGCGGAAAAAGTACTATAGCAAACCTAATTACGCGTTTTTATGATGTAAATAAAGGGACAATTCAAGTTGATGGAATTGATATCAAAGATTTAACAATAAGCTCTTTACGTCGTTTGATAGGAGTAGTTTCACAGGACTCAATTCTCTTTAATGATACTATTAAAAATAACCTTCTGATAGGAAAACCAAATGCGAGTGAGCAAGAACTTTTGGAAGCAACCAAAGTAGCAAATGCTTATGAATTCATCAAGGATTTACCCGAACAATTTAATACAAATATCGGAGATTCAGGTAGTAAGCTAAGTGGTGGACAAAAACAACGTCTAAGTATTGCTCGTGCGGTTTTAAAAAATCCCCCAATTATGATTTTGGACGAAGCAACTTCCGCACTTGACACTGAAAGTGAACGTTTGGTTCAAAATGCTCTGGAAAATATGATGAAAAACAGAACTTCCATTGTGATTGCTCATCGTCTTTCAACAATTCAAAAAGCTGATTTGATAGTAGTTATGCAGAAGGGACGCATTGTGGAGCAAGGAACACACAATGAGCTTTTGTTAAAGCAAGGTATGTATAAAAAATTAGTTGAAATGCAATCTTTTGAATCATAAATTTGGAAGAAAAAGAAATCATAACATTACTTCAAAATTCAAAAACACGTTCAAAAGCATTTGAAAATCTGGTAGACACCTACCAAAAAAGGCTTTATTGGCATATCCGAAGAATAGTTATTTCACACGAAGATACTGATGACGTGTTACAAGAAACTTTCATTAAAATTTTTCGAAACATTGATAAATTCAGAGGTGAGAGTTCTTTATTCTCGTGGGTTTACCGAATAGCCACCAATCAAGCCCTTGATTTTTTGAAGAAAAAAGCCAACGAGCGGAACTGTTCAATTGAGGATTTGCAATATGACAGAAGTATACATTTAGAAACTGACGTTTACTTTGAAGGAGATGAAATACAAATCAAATTTCAAAAAGCTATTGCAACTCTTCCTGAAAAACAGCAACTTGTATTTAATATGAAATATTTTGAAGAGCTTAAATATGAGCAAATATCTCAAATATTGGATACTTCGGTAGGTGCTTTAAAGGCGTCATATCATCACGCAGTGCAAAAAATCAAAAATTATTTGGAAACGCATTAAACTTTTTACTGATTTTGTCGTCTTATAACGAGGAAGTATGAAACAAAGTGAATTAAATATAAAATCAGGAATGAAAGTTCCAGAAACGTACTTTGATGATTTCAAAAAAAATCTGAAAAAAACTATTGATGCTGAATTGTTTATAGAAAAGAAACAAGGCTTCAAAGTTCCAGAGAATTATTTTGAACAATCAAAGGAATCTATTTTGAAATCAACTGCAGAAAGAACAAAAATATTTCATTTCTCAATGGTTAGGTATGCTGTCGCTTCTGTTTTGGTTTTGTTGTTTGTTTCTGTAGTTTGGAAATATACTTCTCAAGCCTCGAAAAATGTTTATTTTTCGGATTTAACTTCAGCAGAGATACAAGATTATCTGAATGACAGTTATTTAGAAGATAAAACATATTTAATTTTGGAAGAGTTGGAAGCAGTAAGTTTAAATTCCATTGTAAATGAAAGTCAGAATATGGAAAATCTTGATGATTATTTACAAGAATATGATTATAAATTAGATGAAAATTATTAAAAGATAAAATTATGAGAGCATTTTTTACTATTATTTTGTTCTTTTTTGTCAGTTTTTCTGTTTTTTCTCAAAAAGAGGATAATTATGAGAGAATAAAAACTTTAAAAATAGGATATATTACTGACAAAATAAATCTTACACCAGATGAAGCAAAAGTTTTCTGGCCTGTTTACGAAAAATATAACGAAAAATTACATAATTTGCATAGCCAAATAAAAACTTGCAGAAAGGAAGGTTGTGATAAAAAGAGTAATTTGACGGAAAAAGAGGCTCTGGAGATTCTAAGAAAAGATAGTGAACTTAGCGATGAAATACGACAAGTAATTAAGGAAAAAGATAAAGAACTTTTGAAGATAATTTCAGCAAAAAAATTACTTTCGTTAAAAGAAGCTGAAAAGGAATTTCACAGAAAATTAATGAACCATTATAAGAATGCTAAATGATAAAAAATCTGAGAGAAATTATGATTTCTCTCAGATTTTTTCTTAACTCACTAAACTTAATCCAATTCTTCTTCGCTGATTATCAACATCAATTACTTTTACGGTTATGTGTTGGTGTATTTTTACCACATCGTTTACATCAGCTACGTAACCATCTTTTAGTTGAGAGATATGAATAAGTCCGCTTTCTTTTATTCCGATATCAACAAAACAACCAAAAGCCGTAATGTTATTTACAATCCCAGGTAAAATCATTCCAATTTTTACATCATCAAATGTTTTTACATTAGGGTCAAATTCAAAAATTTTAGCAGATTTTCGTGGGTCTAATCCAGGTTTTTCTAATTCTTTAAGTACATCTTTTAAATAGATAACTCCTATATTATCATTAATGTATTTATCGATATTTATTTTGTTTATAGCCTCTTTATTACCGATGAGCTTTTCAGCTGAAATCCCCAAATCACTTGCCATTTTTTCAACAATTGGATAAGCCTCTGGGTGAACAGCTGAGTTATCTAAAGGATTTTTTCCTTCGTGAATACGCAAAAATGCTACTGCTTGTTGGTAGGCTTTGGAACCCAATCTGGGAACGTTCAAAAGTTCTTCTCTTTTTGTAAAAGCTCCTTTTTCAGAGCGATATTTTACAATATTTTCTGCCGTTTTTTCCCCAATTCCAGAGACATACGAAAGAAGAGATTTTCCTGCAGTGTTGAGATTTACTCCTACCGAGTTTACGCATCTAATTACTACAGAATCAAGATTTTCTTTTAGTTTTGTTTGATTTACATCGTGCTGATATTGTCCCACTCCGATTGCTTTTGGGTCAATCTTTACTAATTCTGCTAACGGGTCTGAAAGGCGTCTACCTATCGACACGGCTCCTCGCACTGTAACATCATAGTTTGGAAATTCCTCCCGAGCTATTTTCGAGGCTGAATACACCGATGCTCCCGCTTCATTTACTACAAAAACTTGTAAAGGAGAGCTAAAAGCTATGTTTTTAATGAACAATTCCGTTTCGCGTGAAGCAGTTCCGTTTCCAATAGCAATGGCTTCAATTTTGTAGGAATTAACCATCGATTTAATTTTTTTTGTTGCCATAGCAATATCTTTTTGCGGAGGGTGTGGAAAGATAGTTTCATTGTACAACAAGTCTCCTTTTTCGTCCAGACACACAACCTTACAGCCTGTTTTAAATCCAGGGTCGATGGCTAAAATTCTTTTTTCTCCCAGAGGATCTGCCAATAGCAATTGTTTTAAATTTTCAGCGAATATTTGAATAGCCTTGTTATCAGCTTGTTCTTTAGCTTCTTGTAAAGTTTCATTTGATATGGAAGGTGCTAAAAGGCGTTTGTAACTATCCGCAATCGTGTCGTATAAAAAACCAGCTACTTCTCCTTTAGTTTTAATTATGGTTTTTCCTATAAAATCAATTGCTTCTTGGGGATCAATTTCAATTTTCAAACGAACAAAACCTTCACTTTCGGCCCGAAGCATTGCTAAAATACGATGAGAAGGCGTTTTTAAAAGATTTTCTTCCCAATCAAAATACATCGAAAATTTTTGAGCTTCTTCTTCCTCAGATTTCGTTTTAACCACCTGCGAAGTTATGTTTGCATTGCGTTGAAACATACGCCTTAAAGTTTTCCGAATAAAAATATTTTCACTAATCCATTCGGCGATGATGTCGGAAGCTCCCTGTAAGGCTTCTTTTTCTGTGGGAATTTCTTTGCTGATATATTTTGATGCAGTAAACTCTAAATCACCTACTTTTTGCGACATAATGATTTTAGCTAAAGGTTCCAAGCCTTTTTCTTTAGCGATGTCGGCACGTGTTTTCTTTCTCTTTTTGTAGGGTAAGTAAAGGTCTTCCAGTTCATTTAGAACAAAACAGGATTCGATTTTTTGTTTCAAATCATCGGATAATTTTCCTTGCTCTTCGATGGCAGCCAAGATGGTTTCTTTCCTTTTAAGAATGTTTTCATATTCGGTTTGCCATTTTGAAATTTGCTCAATGGCTATTTCGTCCAAGTTTTGCGTTTTATCTTTTCTGTAACGGGCAATAAACGGAATTGTACAACCTTCGGAAAGCAATAATAGGGTGTTTTCAATTTGATTTTTCTGAAAGGTATTATTCTGATTTTGAATATACTGAATATTTGTCATTATGAAGTTATGAAATTTGTAGATAAATTCAATAAAAAAAGCCATCTCAATAAAGATGGCTTTGTTCTTGAGCCGATAGAGGGATTCGAACCCACGACCCCGAGATTACAAATCACGTGCTCTGGCCAACTGAGCTATATCGGCGTTATTGCGGGTGCAAATGTAGCAACTTTTTTTTAATTTGCAAATCTTTTAATGAAAAAAATTATCCCAATTTATTTAATTTCCCGATAAAAGTTCCTGCTTTTTGCTCAAAATCTTTTCTAACTTGTTTTAAATGAGCACCTCTTTTCTCTACATCTCGGTGATAAATTTTTTCAATCAAATCGTCATAAGTAACCAAGATTTCTTGAATAAGTTCTGAACCTTTGCCCGTATTTCCGCTTGTGTATTCCCAATGAAACACGCTATCTATAATATCTCCGAAAACGTAATTAATCTCTTTCTTTAAATTTCTGATACTCGCCATATTTATTTCCTTTTAATTCGGTTACAAATGTACAATAAAAAAGAGATAGGACAAAATATTAATTGCGTATTCGTGTTAAAATTTATAGTTATTAATAACTTACCTATATTTATACTTTTATAAAACATTGGAAAGGCTTTTTCTGATGGAGCAAACTTTTTTCATAATGGAGTAGGTTTTTTTCTGGTAGAATAATTTTATAATCAAAAAAAGTGATATTCTGCTGTGATAAGGTAATTTTAGTATTTTTGTAACGTTTTTAAATAATGAATAAAATTAGCTACGATGAAATTTGTTTATATAATTCTTTTTTCAATGATAACTTTCTCTATTTCAGCTCAAAGTAAAATAGAAGAGGCAAAAGAAAATTTATCTAAAGAATTACCAATTCAAGGTAGAGCAGCTTCAAATTCTGACGGAAGCTATACATCTTCCTCCGACTCATATTCCTTTGGAAGAGAGATGTTTGCGGGGATTTTGTTAGATTTGACCGTGTTTTTAGCATATTATGTAGCTTTCGAAACTCCCCTGGAACAACAAGGTAGAATGTATAACGCCACGTTAAATCATTATCCGTTTTATGCAGGAGCTAAGGGAGACTATAAGTACATAAAGTCAGGCGATTATGTTTTTTGGAGATTAGAAGGTTCTAATTATTATTTCTCTGAAAAAGGTAGATTTTTTATGAATGACTTGAATTTAAGAATCAGGTTAGGGAGTCGTTTTGCTATAAAAACTGAATATTTACATTTTTGGGAAAAATTGTTGATAAGCAAGAATAGTAAATTGGATATATTCACATTAACGGGTCAATATTTCCGTGTACGAACTCCGATAGTTTCTCTTCATTGGGGGCTTGGAGCAAGTTATATTGCTAACGGAATCAATCAGTTTGGTTTTGCAACTGAGTTAGGAAATGAAATTTTCATCAAGCCATTTTCTTTATACACGGATTTGAAATATAGTTCTTTCAGAAATAGCGATGTTTACCATTTTTCAATCGGACCTAAATTCTATTTCCGAAATTATAACATAGGAGTTAAGTATCAGTATGTTAATCTGGCAGGAAGCAAAGCATCGGGTATAAGTTTTGGAGTTGGAGCTATTTTTTAGAAAGAAGTTAAAATTAGTACAAAACTATCAAGATAAATCATTAGAAGCGTTCCATAATTTATCATTCGGAACGGGAGCTGTAATTTCAATTTTTTCTTTTTTAACAGGGTGGGTAAAACTTAATTTTCGTGCGTGAAGATGAATACTTCCATCTGGATTGGAACGTTTTGCACCATATTTTAAATCTCCTTTTATAACACAACCTATGGCAGAGAGTTGTGACCTAATTTGATGATGTCGTCCTGTAATTAACTGAATTTCCAATAGATAGTAATTGTCCAATTTTTTTAGCAATTTGTAGTTTAGAATGGCTTTTTTGCTATTTTTCACTTCTTTTTTATGAGCTGTTGATTTATTTTTTTCTTGATTTCTGGTCAGCCAATGTGTTAAAGAGCCTTCGGTAGGAGAGGGGCTATTTTCCGTAATTGCCCAATAAATTTTTTCAACATTTTGTTTGTCAGAAAATAATGTATTCATTCGAGATAAAGCCTTCGATGTTTTGGCAAAAACTACAATACCTGTAGTCGGGCGGTCCAAACGATGTACCACTCCCAGAAAGGCTTCCCCTGCTTTGTTGTATTTCTGTTTTAGGTATGTTTTTAGTATTTCACTGAGCGGGGAGTCGCCTGTTTTGTCGCCCTGAACGATATCTCCTGCTCTTTTGTTTATGATTATCAGATGATTGTCTTCGTAAAGTATTTGCAGATTTTCTACGCTGGATTTTACTTTCATATTTTCTTTTTTTGGTAAGATATACAAAACGGAAATCGTCATAAAATAGCCCCAAAAGTAAAACAATAATAGGAATAAACAAGGTTTTTAAAGCCATTTCCATTTTAATGAAGAAAAAACCACCACTTAATCCTCCTAAAAAGAAGAAAATAATAATAAATAATCGTAGCTTGATATTTGATTTAGTTTTCTTTAACAGAACTTCTAAGTTGTTCTTTTTTAAGTAAATCCATTGGGAAAGTTCAATGCCTAAATCGGTAAATAGCCCTGTAAGGTGCGTGGTTCTTACCACAGAATTAGAGATTTTTGTCACAAAAGAATTTTGAACTCCCATCGCGAAAAGTAATATACAAGCAGTAATATCTGTTGGGAAGTCTGTGAAAAAATAATTTAAAACAATCGCACTAAATAGTAGAAAACACTCAACCAATGTAGGTGCTACAAAAATATTGTGTTTTTTGTAATAATTTGCCGTTTCGATGAGCCAACCTGAAGTAAAAGAACCTACCAGAAATGAGAAAATATATAGAAAATAGATAGTACCTTTCCAAAATTCCATTATGGAAACATCGTAAATGAAAAGTGCAAAATGCCCTGTTACATTGGTAGTTAACTTTCCTAAGAACAAAAAACCAACAACATTAACAATACCCGCAACAAATGATAACACTACAGCAATTTGTAAATTATTCTTTGCTGTTCTATTTTTTCCCTGATGCCGAAACATTATAATGAACCTGATTATAAAAAAATCAGATTCAGAAAATAAATTCCTGAATCTGATTTTTTACTTTTTAATAAGATTCCTCTTTATTAGGGAACTCAACGTTCTTAACATCTTCTACATAACGGGAAACTGCCGATGTAATTTCATCATACAAGTTCGCGTACCGACGTAAAAATCTTGGATGAAATTCGTTTGTCATTCCTAAAATATCGTGGAGTACAAGAACTTGACCATCAACGCCACTTCCTGCTCCAATTCCTATAACTGGAATGCTGACACTCTTTGCTACTTCTTCAGCCAGAGTTGCAGGAACTTTTTCTAAAACAATAGAAAAACATCCCATTTTCTCTAACATAATAGCGTCTTCTTTTAGCTTTTGAGCCTCGGTTTCTTCTTTAGCTCGTACTGTGTATGAACCAAATTTGTAAATAGATTGCGGAGTTAAACCCAAGTGTCCCATAACGGGAATTCCTGCATTCAAAATGCGTTTGATACTTTCTTTTATTTCTTTTCCTCCTTCTAATTTTACAGCGTGTCCACCACTTTCCTTCATAATTCGGATAGCCGAACGCAAAGCTTCTTTCGGATTTGATTGATATGAACCAAAAGGTAAATCAACTACAACCAAGGAACGCCCTGCACCTCTAACTACCGATGAGGCGTGGTAAATCATTTGGTCTAAAGTAATTGGAAGAGTTGTTTCGTGTCCAGCCATCACGTTACTTGCCGAATCACCAACAAGAATTACATCAATTCCTGCTCCGTCTATAATTCTGCTAAATGTATAATCGTAAGCCGTTAGCATTGAAATTTTCTCTCCACGAGATTTCATATCAATCAACGACTTTGTTGTTACGCGTTTGTATTCTTTCTTTGCAACAGACATATTTCTTTCCTTTCAAATTTTTTTAATTTCTCATAATGGTTTGCGTTCGGTCAGGACCTACGGAAACCAAAGTTATGGGAGTCTCTAATTCTTTTTCCAAAAACGCGATGTAATTCAGTAATTCTTGCGGTAACTGACTATCATCTTTTATAGAGGTTAAATCTTGAGCCCAACCTTTAAGTTTTGTGTAGATGGGAGTTACATTCTTTTCTTCAATGTTATAAGGTAAATGACTAATTTCTTTACCTTTGTAATTATAAGCGGTACACACTTTTAGAGTTTCAAAACCGCTAAGCACATCGGCTTTCATCATCATAAGTTGTGTAACTCCATTTATTTGAACAGCATACTTCAATGCAACTAAATCAAGCCAACCACAACGGCGTTTTCGCCCTGTAGTTGCACCAAATTCTCGTCCAACACGCCCCATTGTTTCCCCATCTTCGTCAAATAGCTCAGTAGGGAAAGGACCGCTTCCAACGCGAGTTGTATAAGCTTTGAAAATCCCAAGAACTTCACCAATTTTTGTCGGAGCCACTCCTAATCCTGTACAAGCTCCGGCAGCGGTTGTATTTGAGGAAGTTACAAAAGGATACGTTCCAAAATCAATATCTAATAATGAACCTTGAGCTCCTTCAGCTAGTATTTTTTTACCATTTTTGATAGCTTGGTGTATATACTCTTCGCTATCAATAAATTGTAGAGACTTTAGTGTTTTTATAGCCTCAAAAAATTCAGCTTCTAATTCTGATAAGTTGTATTGAATTTCAATATTATAGTGAGAAATCATTTCTTCGTGTTTGTCTCTCAGACTTTTATATCTGGTTTCAAAGTCATCTAACTCAATATCACCTACACGAAGCCCATTTCTTCCTGTTTTGTCCATATATGTAGGACCTATTCCTTTCAAAGTAGAACCTATTTTAGCTTTTCCTTTTGAAGCTTCAGAAGCTGCATCTAATAAGCGATGTGTTGGTAAAATCAGATGGGCTTTTCTTGATATTAACAATTTGTTCTTCAGGTCAATATTGAATTTCTCTAGAGCGTCAATTTCCTTTTTGAAGATTACAGGGTCGATAACAACGCCATTTCCTACAATATTTATTGCACTTTCGTGGAAAATTCCAGAAGGAATTGTATGTAAAACGTGCTTAATTCCATTAAATTCAAGAGTGTGTCCAGCGTTTGGTCCTCCTTGAAAACGAGCGATTATATCATACTTTTGAGTTAGAACATCAACTATTTTTCCTTTTCCCTCATCGCCCCATTGAAGCCCGAGAAGTAAATCTACTGCCATTTTTAGCTATTTGTTTGTTTCTGAGTTATTTGTATTTTCTTTTTTGTTTTTCACTCCGTAAAAATATAGTGAATGATTGTCAATTTTTATATCAAAAATTTCTTCTATAGTTTGCTTAATTCCTTGAATACGAGGGTCGCAAAACTCCATAATTTCACCAGTGTCGGTAAGAATTACGTGGTCGTGTTGGCGGTCAAAATACGCTTTTTCATAATGTGCTTGATTTTGTCCAAACTGATGTTTACGAACCAAGCCGCATTCCAATAAAAGTTCAATAGTATTATAGAGTGTAGCACGGCTCACACGATATTTTTTATTTTTCATTTTGATGTAGAGAGTTTCAATATCAAAATGCTCACCACTTTCATAAATTTCTCGAACGATTGCGTAACGTTCAGGAGTTTTTCGGTGCCCGTTTTCTTCCAAGTATTTGGTAAAAACTTTTTTAACAATTTCTAGATTTTCTTGGGTAGTATTTGTCATAACTATTTTGTGTTATCAAAGGACAAAGTTACAATTTTTTTTGATATATTTGTACGAATTGAAAGTTTTAATTGGATACGATATTTATTGCTATCTTTAAAAGGAAAAAGAGAGCTTTTAGCTCTCTTTTATTGTTGATTTTCAAGGAATTCTTTTTCAGATAATACCCGACCGAATAATTTTTCTTTCCAATTGTTCCAACCATATTTTTTTGCAAAAATAAACAGCATTAACGGAAAATAGAACAATAAAGGAAATAGCATCGTTGCTATGAGTGATGGTTCTGATACATCTTTTAAAAGTGAGGGGGTCTGAAAAACAGACCAGCTACTCGTCATTAAAATAGCAGAAAAAAGATTGTTCGCAATATGAAAACCTAATGCCAATTCCAACCCTTCATCCATCAGAACAATTATCCCGAGGAAAAAACCTGTTCCGATATAATACGCTAACAACCAGTATCCTAATTTGAATACTTCAGGATTAGCAGCGTGGACTAATCCAAAGGTTACAGAAGTAAATAACAAAGGAAACCAACGATTTTTAACGAAAATACCTATGCTTTGCATTAAATATCCTCTAAAAAAATATTCCTCAAATCCTGCCTGAAAGGGTATGAGTAATATGGAAATTGCACACAATATCAAGAACGGTTCAAGTTGAAAATTCCATTCAAAATCTTGTGGATATACCATATAATTACCAAAAGTAACCGCTGTTACAATACCTCCCCACAGAAAAAAAGAAAAGAAAAAACGTTTCCAATCTACTTTACTTCGTGATGTGTGAAAATGCAATAGTGGTTGTTGGTGTACATAACGAACCCAAAGTAGTAAAGCTACACAGAAAAAAGCGAAAGATGCTAAATTTTCTGCAAAAAAACGCAATTCTCCTTTCTTTTCAATAGATATTTTGATGAGTTCGCTAGTGTCGACAACCGACAAAGCTAAAAAACTTAGTCCAGTTAAACCAAAAAATAGTGTAGGACAGATTATATACAGCCATTTTGGGCTTTTTCCACGATATGCATTTTCAATGTACATCAGCTTGGAACCTTTATTAATTTGTTAAAAAATGTATGTGATTCCGAATTTCCCGTTAACAACGTGTCCTCCTCCTAATTCAAGGTTTACCCCGAAGTTATCGTTAAAAAAGTAGCGTCCACCTACTTGCAATCCCCATCCTAATCCAGAAGAGTAATATGGTTCTAAATACGGATGTTTGTAATTGTGTGACCAATGATAATAACCAATAGTTGCACCAGCGTAAACGTCGAATTCTGAGGGAATTCTCAAAATTCTGTTGAAGTGATAGTTGCCATTTGCCATAATTCCTAATCCTGAATATTTTACGTTTTCTTTAGAACTAGAACGGAACGAAATTTCGCCTCCTACAGTGAAATCATCCACTACACCATAATCAATACCTACGTAAACAGGAACGCCCCAGCCTGAAAATCCAAAACCTCCATTTACCTGGAAATTATTAACTTCCAATGAGCCCTGAGCTGACATCGTTGTCATAAAAGACACAAACAATCCGAATAATAAAATAATTTTTTTCATCTTTTTTAAATAAATTAAATTGTTAATAATGCAAAAGTAAACTTTATAAGAAATATGAATATAAATAAAATGTTAAAGTTTAAAATTCTATTTTGAAAGTTTTTGTATGAAATTATGATTTTTGCAAAATAAACTTCACTAAAATCTGTTTTAGTGAAGTTTATTTAATAGATATAAATTTTTTATATTATGATTTATATATTTTTAATATCATCAATAATTTTTAAAGCCAAATTATCAGCGTCTTTTTGAGTTTTAGCTTCTGTATAAATACGAATGATAGGTTCTGTATTTGATTTTCTTAAGTGAGCCCAACTCTCGGCAAAATCAATTTTTACTCCATCAATAGTATTTACATTTTCATTACTATATTTTTCAGCCATTTTTTTCAAAATATTATCTACATTTACATCTGGAGTAAGCTCAATTTTATTTTTACTCATAAAATAAGCAGGATAACTTTCACGAAGTTGTTTTACAGAGTAATCTTTTGTAGCTAAGAGAGATAAAAATACTGCAACGCCTACTAAAGCATCACGTCCGTAGTGTAATTCAGGATAGATTACTCCACCATTTCCTTCACCACCAATAACAACATTATGTTTTTTCATCATCTCAACCACATTTACTTCTCCTACGGCAGAGGCAAAGTATTTCCCTCCGTGTTTTTCGGTAACATCACGTAAGGCCCTTGATGAGGAAAGATTAGAAGCTGTGTTTCCAGGCGTTTTTCCTAAAATATAATCAGCACAAGCAACCAGAGTGTATTCTTCCCCGAACATTTCTCCATCTTCACAAACGAGTGCCAATCTGTCTACATCGGGGTCAACTACGATTCCAAAATCGGCTTTTTCAGCGATAACTTTTGCAGAAATATCTCCCAAATGTTCTTTTAAAGGTTCTGGATTGTGAGGGAAATGCCCTGTAGGCTCACAATAAAGTTCTACAACTTCAACACCTAATTTTTTCAAAAGCTTAGGAATGGCTATTCCGCCTGTAGAATTTACGGCATCAACTACAACTTTAAATTTTTTCTTTTTGATTGCCTCAATATCCAGCACTTTTAAATTTAGGACAGCGTCAATGTGTTTGTCAATATAAGTATCGTTTTTGATTATTTTTCCTAAATCATCAACTGGAGAGAAAACAAAATCATTTTTTTCGGCAATTTTCAGAATTTCTTCACCATCTTTTCCACTCAAAAATTCTCCTTTATTGTTCAGAAGTTTTAATGCGTTCCATTGTTTTGGATTATGACTGGCAGTCAGAATGATACCTCCGTCAGCTTTTTCTATCGGTACGGCAACTTCCACAGTAGGAGTGGTACTTAAACCAGTATCAATCACTTCAATGCCTAAGCCTACGAGTGTATAAGCTACTAAATTTTGTATCATCTCGCCTGAAATTCGAGCATCACGTCCCACAACCACGCGGATATTTTCTTTTTTAAGATTGGTTTTTAACCAAGTTCCGTAAGCGGCTGCAAATTTTACAGCATCAATTGGAGTTAAATTGTCTTCGGGTTTTCCACCGATAGTACCCCGAATTCCTGAAATAGATTTAATTAATGTCATATTCTTATGTTTTTCTGATTAAATATGTTTGTTCTATTCTTGTAAGAAATGTATAGTGACGTTGTCAGAACATTCTATCCCCAAAAGAGTTGAAGCTCCTCCTGAAGAGCTTAAGTCACTTTTGTAGATACTAATTTGCAGTAAATCAATACTATTGAATAAAAGTAGATTTCTTCCTTCTGGAGCTCTGTTTTCTTTTGGAACTTTAAAGTCAATAATGTCCGTATATAAGTTGTGTATTTTGTGAGATGAATACATTTTGAAAATTACTTCAAAAGTGCGATTTTGTCTAATTTCATCAAACAATGAACGATTGATGTTGCTTACAGCATTTCCGTAGTGATCGATGTAAATGATGCTTCCATAAATGAAAGACTTATCTTTTGAAATTTCTGGTTTTAAGTAGCTTATTTTTAAGTAATTATCTGTTTTTTTTCCGATTTTATCAAGAGGAATATTATTTCCAATCTTGGATACTATTTTTGGAAAAAAGTCGAGTACAGGAAACAATGTAACAGGTTCATTTTCTCCAATTTCATAAACTTCAACATCTTTCTCATTTTCAGATAATAAATGAAAAATTCCGTTATCGGCACCAATAAAATAATGCCCGTTTAGATGCATCATCAAATGTTTTTTCTCGGGTGTCCGTTCCGAATCTACCCCAATAATGTGAATAGTGTCTTTTGGAAAATGTACATAAGAATTTTTGAGAATATAAGCTGTTTGTAAGATATCAAAAGGTGTAATCAAATGTGAAATATCAACAACGTGAGCCTGTGGAAAATTACTATAAATAGCTCCTTTCACAGCTCCAACGGAGTAATCTCTCTCTCCAAAATCCGTAGTTAATGTAATGATTCTCAAATTAAGTACTATAAAAAATATTTTACATTTGATGCAATTGAAAATGCCCACAAACATACTAAAAAAAAATATATTACAGATTATTTTGAGGTATTATTTATCAATATTTGGTTTAATACGGGTTTTCATATATTTTTCAGATTGATTTTAATTTAAATATTTTCTATCTTTGCGAAAAACTATCATATTTCATTTATGAATCATAACTATTATGCAGTAATTATGGCTGGAGGGATTGGTTCTCGTTTTTGGCCTATTAGTACAGAAAACTATCCAAAACAATTTCACGATATGTTAGGAACGGGACAAACGTTACTCCAAAAGACATTTTCTCGACTTAATAAATTCATTAAGAAAGAGAATATTTTGGTTCTGACTAATGAAATATATGGTGAGTTGGTTAAAGAGCAAATTCCTGAAATAGATTATCAAAATATTGTTTTAGAGCCTTGTATGAGAAATACAGCTCCGTGTATATTGTATGTATCAATGAAAATAAAACAAAGAAATCCTGATGCATTGATGATAGTTGCTCCAAGTGACCATTGGATTGAAGATGAAAATGCTTTTTCTGAAAATGTGAAGAAATGTTTTGGTACTTCTCAAAATGCTGATATTTTGATGACTTTAGGAATTGTTCCTACATTTCCTAATACAGGATATGGATATATTCAGTATGATAAAAATGCTTCTGAAGAGATAAAAAAAGTAAGTCAGTTTCGTGAAAAGCCTGATTATGAAACTGCTAAAAAATTTCTACGATCAGGGAATTTTCTATGGAATGCAGGGATTTTTGTTTGGAGTGTACATAGTGTATTGAAAGCTTTTAAAATATTCCAACCTGCTATGTATGAGTTGTTTAATAAAGGAAGTGAATTCTATAACACAGGAAAAGAATCCGATTTTATTAAAAAGAATTATCCTCAAGCAGATAATATTTCGGTTGATTATGCTATTTTAGAGCCTTCTTCCAATATATATGTACTTCCAGCTAGTTTTGATTGGAACGATTTGGGAACGTGGGGTTCTTTGTATGAAAAACTTCCAAAAGATGAAAAGCAAAATGTAGTGATAAATGCTCAAACTCTTTTGAGAAATTCAAACAATAATATCATACGTTCTAAAAAAGGGAAAATAGTAGTAATTGAGGGACTTAACGATTATATCGTTGTAGATAAAGAAGAAGTACTATTGATTTGCCCACGCCAAAACGAGCAAGACATCAAGGAAATAGCAAATGAGGTTAAAAATAAATTTGGAAAACATTTAGGATAAATATAATTACGTGATACAAAATGTTTTTTAAAGATTTTGATTCAAGAAAAAAACAGAATTTTTTTCTGTTTTTTGTGTTTTTCAAAAAAATAAAATATTTTTACCCACATAATTTTAAAATAATTGAATAATTATGCAAATGTTAGACCATATAGATTTTATGTTACTTGATGAATTGCAACAAGATGGTAAGCAATCTATCAAGAAGTTAGCAGAAAAAGTGGGGCTTTCCATCACGCCCGTTCACGAGCGGATAAAAAAAATGGAAACCAGCGGAGTAATAGAAAATTATGTTGCGGTTGTGAATCCAAAGCAGTTAGGGAAAAAGCTCGTAGCATATTGTCAAGTAAAATTACTTCGACATCAGGGAGAACTTTTTGAAGAGTTTGAACAATATATCAGCACGTTAGATGAGGTTCTTGAAGCTTCGTATATGGCGGGAGGCTATGATTTTCTGCTCAAGTTGGTGTTGAACGATATGGAGGAATACCAAAGATTTGTAGTACATAAAATTTCAAAATTGGAAATAATTGCAAATATTCAAAGCTCGTTTGTAATCAAGGAAATAAAAAATACATCTATGATAAAATGTTTGCGTGATGAAGCAGAGTTTGAATACAACAACACACTGAAAAATAATAACGAAATATAAAACACATAGTACTAAAATAGTTAAGACCAATGCATATAGCCGTTGCAGGAAATATTGGAGCAGGGAAAACAACATTAACAGCTTTGTTAGCAAAGCATTATGGTTGGGAAGCTCATTATGAAGATGTTGTAGATAACCCGTATTTAGATGATTTTTATCATCAGATGGAACGTTGGAGCTTCAATTTACAAATCTATTTCTTGAATAGCCGTTTTCGTCAAGTTTTGGATTTTCGTGAGAGAGGAAATAATATAATCCAAGACCGAACAATTTATGAAGACGCTCATATTTTTGCCCCCAATTTGCACGAAATGGGACTTATGAGTGGGAGAGATTTTCAGAATTATAAATCGCTTTTCGTTTTGATGGAAAAGCTGGTGCAACCGCCCGATTTGTTAATTTATTTACGAAGTACAATTTCAAATTTGGTGAAACAAATTCATAAACGAGGCAGAGATTATGAAAGCTCTATTTCAATAGATTATCTCAATCGTTTGAATGAACGCTACGAAAAATGGATTAAAAATTACGACAAAGGAAAGTTATTGATTATTGATGTAGATAATATCAATTTTGTGGATAATCCAGAGGATTTGGGCGAAATAATAAATAAGGTTGATGGTTTACTCTATGGTCTTTTTTAGAATAATCAAAAACAAATCAATATGCCAGAATTAGAAAAAATATTCGAAGGTTCTTCAATTCAAGCAAATCTTATAAGGTTAGCTTTGGAACAGATTGGAATTGAACCTATTATAAAAGACCGCACAGAATCAGGAAGATTAGCAGGATTTGCAAGTGAAATTCCGATGCAGGTGGAAATGTATGTTTTTGAAAGTCAGTATGATGATGCTATTGAAGTTTTGAAAAACTTGTAGTTAGAAGGTTAATTCTTCTGTCTTTATTATCATTATTAAAAATATGTTTATCAGTTGAGAATTAAAGCGTGAAAACAATTTAACTCTCAACTTTTAGTTTTTGTAAATAAATGAAATACACACGCTTAACTAAGGAGCAACTGGAAGAACTCCACTATGATTTTGCTCGTTTTTTAGCCTCGCAACAAATTACTTTTGATGAATGGGAAACCATAAAAAGGGAAAAACCTCATATAGCGGAAGAGGAAATTGATATTTTCAGCGATTTGGTTTGGGAGAAAAGTTTAGAAAAAGTTGAGTTTTTGGAAAGAATTGATAGTGATTCGATTAATTGCTTCTCTTTCCAAGAAAATGATGCCCAGATGATTTCTGTGTTGGTTTCAGATAAAATTGTTGATTTGACAACTCCAAATGGATTTCAATGGCTTGAGAAAAATATACATTCCGATAAAGTTCAGTTTTACACAGGGAAAAAGAAATTAGTAGAAGATCGTAAATTAGAAATATTCAATCTAATCTGTCAAGGACTTCAAGTGTCTGACGGAAAGTTATTTAAGAGTCTGATAGAAATAAAAAAGCAAATCGAAAATAAATAAATTTTAAAAAATTAGTATCTTCGCAGAGTTTTGAAAATGTTTTAAGTGATGGAAAATACACAATATACAGAAGATAATATTAAGTCATTAGATTGGCGGGAGCATATTCGTATGCGACCAGGAATGTACATTGGTAAGTTGGGTGACGGTTCTTCCCCCGATGATGGAATTTATATTCTTCTGAAAGAGGTTTTGGATAACTGCATTGATGAGTTTGTTATGGGTGCAGGAAAAACCATTGAAGTTAAAATCACGGAAAATCGAGTAGATGTAAGGGATTACGGGCGAGGAATTCCTTTGGGAAAGGTGGTAGATGTGGTTTCAAAAATGAATACGGGAGGAAAGTATGATTCTCGAGCATTTAAAAAATCGGTGGGACTCAATGGTGTAGGTACAAAAGCCGTCAATGCGTTATCTGTGTATTTTAAGGTAGAATCTGTGAGAGATAATCAGTCGAAGTCTGCTGTATTTGAAAAAGGTATTTTGTTGGAGGAATCTCCTATTGAGGAATCTTCCAAACGAAGAGGGACAAATGTGGTTTTTATTCCTGATGAGAGCATTTTTAAAAATTATAAGTTTAGAAATGAGTACATTGAGCGGATGTTGAAAAACTACGTGTACTTGAACCCTGGACTTACGATACACTACAACGGAGAGAAATATTATTCCGAAAATGGTCTGAAAGATTTATTAACAGAGAATAACAATGAAGAGGATTTTCTCTATCCTATCATTCATCTGAAAGGAACGGATATTGAGGTAGCAGTAACACACAGTCGAACTCAGTATAGTGAGGAATATTATTCCTTTGTCAATGGGCAAAATACAACTCAGGGAGGGACACATCTGTTGGCTTTCAGAGAGGCTTATGTGAAAACTATTCGAGATTTTTTTAACAAATCGTATGATGCTTCCGATATCCGTAAGTCAATTATTGGTGGAATATCCATTAAAGTGATGGAACCTGTTTTTGAAAGTCAGACAAAAACTAAGTTGGGTTCTACTGAAATGGGAGAGGGAATGCCTTCGGTACGTTCTTATATTAATGAGTTCATTGGTAAACATTTAGATGATTTTCTCCATAAAAATTTGGCTGTTGCCGATGAAATAAAAAAGAAAATAGAACAAGCGGAACGTGAACGTAAGGAACTCGCAGGTATCAGAAAATCAGCCAGAGAAGCAGCAAAAAAAGTAAGTCTGCATAACAAAAAGCTTCGTGATTGTCGTATTCATTTAACAGATACTAAAAAGGAACGAAATTTGGAGACTACGCTTTTTATCACTGAGGGAGATTCGGCTTCAGGTTCTATCACCAAGTCGCGTGATGTGGAAACACAGGCAGTTTTCAGTCTTAAGGGAAAGCCTCTGAATACATTCGGAATGACTAAAAAAATCGTTTATGAAAACGAAGAATTTAACCTATTACAAGCCGCATTAAACATAGAAGATTCTATTTCTGACTTGCGATACAACAATATTGTCATCGCAACAGATGCCGATGTGGACGGAATGCACATTCGCTTACTTTTGATTACTTTCTTTTTACAATTTTTCCCTGAATTGATAAAGGAAGGTCACGTATACATTTTGCAAACACCTCTTTTTCGAGTGAGAGATAAACAGGAAACTATTTATTGTTATAGCGAAGAGGAAAAACAAAATGCAATTAAGAAACTTAAGGGAAAACCTGAAATTACCCGATTTAAAGGATTGGGAGAAATTTCACCCGATGAATTTAAATATTTTATTGGTGAAGATATGCGTTTGGACCCCGTGATGATGGATAAAACTATTCATACAGAACAACTTTTGGAATTTTATATGGGAAAAAATACGCCAGATCGTCAGGAATTTATCATAAATAACCTCCGTGTGGAGTTAGATATGATTGAAGAAAATTAATTTTTATCTATTTTTAAAATAAAAAAGCTATTTCCCAAAAGAAATAGCTTTTTTCGTATTGTTAAAATCTAATTATTCATAGTGATAAGAAATTCTTCGTTATTACGAGTTTGTTTCATTTGTGTTTCCATAAATTCCATTGCTTCTACAGGATTCATATCTGCCAAATATTTACGCAATATCCAAGTACGTTGAAGTGTTTTTTCATCGAGTAGCAAATCATCACGACGTGTTGAAGATGAAATAAGGTCAATGGCAGGGAAGATACGGCGGTTCGAAATACGTCTATCTAATTGTAATTCCATATTTCCTGTTCCTTTGAATTCCTCGAAGATAACTTCATCCATTTTTGAGCCAGTTTCAGTAAGTGCGGTAGCAATGATTGAGAGAGAACCTCCATTTTCAATATTTCGAGCCGCACCGAAAAAACGTTTTGGTTTGTGAAGTGCATTCGCATCAACTCCTCCTGTAAGTACTTTACCTGAAGCAGGTTGAACCGTATTATAGGCTCTGGCTAATCGTGTAATTGAATCTAACAGAATTACTACATCGTGTCCGCATTCTACGAGTCGTTTGGCTTTTTCCAAAACAATATTTGCAATTCGAACGTGCTCTGAAGCCTCTTTGTCAAAAGTGGAAGCAATAATTTCACCTTTCACACTTCGTTGCATATCAGTCACTTCCTCAGGACGCTCATCAATGAGTAATACCATTAAGTATACTTCGGGATGATTTTTAGAAATAGCATTTGCTATATCTTTGAGTAACATTGTTTTACCAGTTTTAGGCTGAGCAACAATCATTCCTCTTTGTCCTTTCCCAATAGGTGAGAACAAGTCAATTATTCGGGTAGAAATGGTACTTCCCTTTTCTGCTAACTTAAATTTTTCATCTGGGAAAAGAGGCGTTAAATGTTCGAAAGAAACGCGATCACGTACAATTTGAGGGTCAAGTCCGTTTATTTTCAGTACTTTAAGAAGAGGAAAATATTTTTCTCCTTCTTTCGGAGGACGTACCGCTCCCAATACTGTATCACCCGTTTGTAATCCAAAAAGCCTAATTTGAGATTGTGACACATAAATATCATCAGGTGAGGCTAAATAATTGTAATCGGAAGAACGAAGAAAACCATACCCGTCTTGCATTATATCCAAAACTCCTTCACATTCTACAATTCCGTCAAATTCAAATTCAGGTGATCGATAACGATTTTTCTTTTCCTTGTCAAAATTTTCGGAATGGTTGTTATTTGAATGGTTTTGATTATTCCCATTACCATTCTTATTGAAGTTGGATTTGTTATTTTGTGTATTTTGCTGATTTTGTGTGTTTTGTTGGTTGTTTTTCTTCTGGAAGTTTTGCTGTTTTTTAAATTGTTTTGGTTCTCTGCTTACTTCGTCAGAATCTTGAGGTGAGGTTTCTTTAACTTCTGTTTTTTTGTTTTCTTTATTTGTAACAGGATTTTCTTTTTTTACAACTTGTTTTTGTGTAGGCTCCTGTTTTTTCTCTTTTGAATTAGTATTCTCTTTATCAGCTTGTTGAGCTTTAGTTTCAGAAGGTACTTTTTGAACAGTTTCCTTTTTCTTATTTTTAGTTTTTACAGAATTTGCTTTTTTTTCAGAAGTTTCTTTCTCTTTTTCTTGTTTTTGTGGTAATGGAGGATTTGATGCTTGAAGGTCAAGTATTTGATAAATTAAATCACTTTTGTTAAAGCTGCGAAATTTAGGCACCTTCATCTCCTGAGCTATTTCCTGTAACTCAGGAAGCTTCATAGATTTTAAATCAGTAATGTCAAACATTGGTAATTTTTTGTTATTAAAATAAAAAAATGATGATTTTTTCAGTTTTTAGAATGTTGTTGAGATAGGTATTTCCTTCATTAAGAATTGTTTAGAGAATGTTTTTAATAGAAGGAACTGAAAAGCTGCTGCAATATTACAATATATACTGGTAATAAGCAAATATTTTTAAGAAAAAAAGAAATTCAAATTCTTTAAATTAATAAAAATGGAATTTATTTGTAAAAAGTTTTCATTTTTGAATAAAAATAATATTCCTCAATTTGATAGTCATTATGAAACCTTATTGTCACATTTTCAAAGAACTATATAATGTTATATTCTTTATTCTGCTCTTGTTTCTATCAGAAAAAAATCATACCTTTACACGAAATTTCTTAAAGAATATTTAAAAATGACAAAATATAAAAATAAATATATAAACAGAGAGCTTAGTTGGTTGAAATTCAATGCTCGAGTTCTTCAAGAAGCTGCTGATGAAAATGTCCCCTTATTGGAAAGGCTCCGTTTTGCTGGAATTTTTTCAAACAATTTGGATGAATTTTTTAAAGTTCGTTATGCGACAGTAAAGCGTGTAGCGATGAATGACCACGCACACGATGAACTTGGTGTACACGCTAAAGAATTACTTGAAGAAATTACGAAAGAAGTTATTCATTTACAGGAAAAAAGCCTTCAGATAATTAATTCTGTAACCAAACAACTTGAAAAAGAAAATATTTTCATTGTAAATGAAAAAACATTACTTGCTGAGCACGAGCAGTTTGTAAATTCATACTTCTTGTCGAAGGTACGTCCAGCTTTGTTTACAATCATCTTAAATGATTTAGAGGCTTTTCCTCAACTGAAAGATGATGTTGCGTATTTAGCAATAAAAATGACACTCAAAAATGAGACAAAGACAAAAGGAGTTCAAAAGTTTTTTTCATCAAAAGCCTACAAAGAGAAAATACAATATGCTCTTATTGAGCTTCCTACAACTTTAAATCGTTTTGTTGAGCTTCCGCAAATTGGCAACAAGCACTACATAATAATGATAGATGATATTATTAGGTTTTGTATGCATCAAATTTTTAATATATTTGATTATGAGTCTCTTACTGCTCATATGATAAAAATTACTCGTGATGCAGAGCTTGATATTGATGACGATTTAAGCAAGAGTTTTGTGGAGAAAATATCTTCAAGCGTGGAAGGAAGACGTAGTGGAGAACCCGTACGTTTGGTATATGATAAAGAAATAGGGAAAGATACGTTGCAATTTCTGTTTGATAAAATGGAAATAGTTGAAACAGATAGTATTATACCTGGAGGAAGATATCATAATCGTCGTGATTATATGAGTTTTCCAAGTATGGGACGTCACGATTTAACCTATCAACCCATTCAACCACTTCCTGTTAAAGGACTTGCCACAGGAGGCAGTCTCCTTAAAAAAATAGCTGAAAAAGACTACTTGCAATTCACTCCATATCATACATTTTCTAATATTGTTTGGTTTCTGCGTGAAGCTGCATTAGACCCCAAAGTGAAATCTGTTAAAATTACAATTTATCGTTTAGCAAAAAATTCACAAGTGGTTAATTCACTGATAAATGCAGTCAAAAATGGTAAGAAAGTTACGGTTCAGATAGAGCTTCAGGCACGTTTTGATGAAGAGTCGAACATAAAATATGCAGAGCTATTAAAGGCAGAAGGAGTAAAACTTATTTTTGGTGTTCGTGGGCTAAAAGTGCATAGTAAAATATGTGTGATTGAACGAGAAGAAGGAAAGGAAATCAAACGTTATGGTTTCATTAGTACAGGAAATTTTAATGAATCAACTGCTAGAATCTATACTGACTATACCTTATTCACAGCAAATCAGGACATTCTAAAAGAAGTTAATAAAGTATTTAACTTCCTGGAAACGAGTTATGTAATTCAGCGTTACAAACATTTGATAGTTTCACCTCATTATACGAAGAAAGTACTTACTAAGCTCATTGATAAAGAGATACAAAATGCAAAAGCTGGTAAAGAGGCTTGTATAAAATTGAAAATGAATAGCTTGACTAGCTATAAAATGATTGATAAATTGTACGAAGCTAGTAGGGCAGGAGTTAAGATTCAAATGATTGTGCGTGGAATTTGCTGTCTGATACCTGGCGTTAAAGGAATGAGTGAGAACATTGAAGTTATCAGTATTGTGGATAAATTTTTGGAGCATCCTCGTTTGTTTATTTTCGGAAATGATGGAGATCCGAAAGTTTACATTTCTTCAGCAGATTTTATGACAAGAAATATATCGTACCGAGTAGAAGTTGGTTGCCCAATTTACGACCCTGATATCAAAAAAGAACTGATTGATACGTTCGAAATTGGTTGGGCAGATAACGTGAAAGCAAGGATTATTTCAGAAAAACAAGATAACGCCTATCGAACTAATGATAATCAAATAATAAGGTCACAAGAAGCAATGTATGATTATTACAGGAAAAAATAAAGGTTTGTAAAATGAATCTAAATAATATTATTGATGGATTAAAAATATTTTTAGATTAATCTAAAATAAATGATTATTTTTGCATTTCATAATTTTAGATTTTAATTTATGGTTGAATCAATAATTGCTTATTTAGAGAGTATTGACCCTGTGAATGCAGCACTTTGTGCAACTTTGTTTACTTGGTTTGTGACGGCTTTAGGGGCTTCTGTAGTTTTTTTCTTCAAGCAGATGAATAAAACTTTTATGGATGGAATGCTCGGATTTACGGGAGGAGTGATGGTAGCGGCAAGTATTTGGAGTTTATTAATTCCTTCTATGGAAATGACTTCAGGAGAAGGGATTTACAAAGTGATACCAGCTGTTTTGGGGTTCTTATTAGGAGCGTTTTTTCTTTTCGTTTTGGATAAGTTGTTGCCTCACTTTCACGCAAACTTTAAGCAAACAGAGGGCATAAAATCAAGATTTAGAAAAACCACCTTATTGATTTTAGCAATAACTTTGCATAATATTCCTGAAGGGTTGGCAGTGGGTGTGCTTTTTGGAGGTGTTGCGGCTGGAGTTCCTGAAGCCTCCATTGCAGGTGCGGTAGTTTTGGCAATAGGAATTGGTTTACAAAACTTCCCTGAGGGTATCGCGGTTTCTGTGCCATTACGAGCAATGGGATTAAGCCGAAGAAAAAGTTTCTTTTATGGGCAATTGTCTGCTGTAGTAGAGCCTATTGCGGGAGTTTTAGGGGCAGTTGCTGTGTTGTTTTTCACGCCAATTTTGCCTTATGCGTTGTCTTTTGCGGCAGGAGCGATGATTTATGTTGTTGTTGAGGAGGTAATTCCTGAGTCACAGCAAAATAAGAATACAGATGTTTCCACAATTGGGTTTCTTATAGGCTTTGTTATAATGATGTCATTAGATGTGATATTGGGATGATTACAAAAAAAATTAAAATAATACAGAGAGATTTATGATTACGACAGATTTTGTAATTCAAGATAAAGAATCCATTTCTTTTGAAGATATTTTTTTATCCGAAGAGAACAAAAGTGCTTTAAGTCAGGTAATTAAAGAACATAAGTATTTTGTAGAACTTTCAAAATATGGATTATATCCTGATAATAAAATCTTGTTTTATGGAGCTTCAGGTTGTGGAAAGACCACAACAGCAAAGGCAATTGCCAAAGTATTGAATAAACCTTCTTTTGTTCTGAATTTGAGTAATTTAGTAAATTCAAGAATAGGAGAAACTTCCAAAAACTTGAAAGCCGTTTTTGATAAAGCCCAAAGAGAAAAAGCAGTTTTGTTTTTAGATGAATTTGACCAAATAGGAAAAACTCGAACCGATGATGAGCGTGATGTAGGGGAAATGCGACGTTTGGTAAATACAATCATTCAGTTATTTGATTATTTTCCTAAAGATGGAGTGCTTATTTGTGCTACAAATCATATTGATTTTATAGACTTTGCCTTACTTCGTCGTTTTCAGCTCAAATTGGAGTTTCAACTCCCAACAAAAGAGCGACTGGATAGCTATTATGATAAAATGTTAGAACCTTTTCCTGACAAAATGAAAAATATCGACAGAAAGTATAATATTTCATACGCAGAAGTAAAGGATTATGTTCATACACAGATGAAAAAGGCAATAATCAATTCTTTAGAGCAATAAATTTTTAAAGGATACAAAATCAGGTATAATAATATTTTATTAAAATATTATTTTGTAGATATTTTCATTCTTTTTTGGCATAATTATTGATGATTGTAAAAATAGTATGTTAAAAAAATATATTAAGTATAACTATTTTAAGAAAAACAGTATGAAAAATTATGTAAGTGCAATTTCGGCAGCTTTTTTAGGCGGAATGCTGACCTTAGGTGGATACAAGTTGTTTTTTGACAAAAAAGAGATAAATCAGGCGATTATTGCTGAAGCGGGAAAACCTAACTTTGTTCAGGCAAATTATATAACAGAGGCAAAGTTTCAATTCAATGAAAATAGTTTTGTTGAAGCAGCAAATAAAACGGTAAATAGCGTTGTTCACATCAAAAATGTAGCAAAGGTACAAGGTGGAGCAATGTCTATTTTTGATTTACTTTACGGAAATGGAGGAGGTAATCAAACACAAATTGGAACTGGCTCTGGAGTTATCATAACACCTGATGGTTACATAGTTACAAACAATCACGTAATTGCTGATGCTACGAGTTTGGAAGTTACTTTGAATAATAACAAAACATATACAGCCAAACTTGTAGGAACGGACGTTTCATCAGATATAGCCTTGCTTAAAATTGATGCAGGGGAGCAGTTACCTTTCTTAACCTTCGCTGATTCAGATAATACGCAAATAGGTGAATGGGTACTTGCTGTAGGGAATCCGTTTAATTTGAATTCAACCGTTACAGCGGGGATTATAAGTGCAAAAGCTCGTAATATTAGCGAACGTTCAAGTGATAAAGTGGAGTCCTTTATTCAAACAGATGCAGCTGTAAACAGAGGAAATAGTGGTGGAGCTTTGGTGAATTTGAAAGGAGATTTGATAGGAATTAATACTGCAATAACTTCAACAACAGGTACTTATGTTGGATACTCTTTCGCAGTTCCAAGTAACATAGCCAAAAAAGTAGTTGAGGATTTGATAGAGTTTGGAAATGTTCAAAAAGGAATTTTGGGTGTTAGAGGTACAGAATTAAATTCAACCTATGCGGAGAAACTTAAAATAAAAGAAACAGAGGGCTTTTACGTAGATGCTGTCGATGAAGATTCAGGAGCTGCTTCTGCAGGAATTAAAAAAGGAGATGTTATCAAAAAGATTGATAATGTGCGTATTCAAAAGTATTCTGACCTTAGTGGATACATTGCTTCTAAACGACCTGGAGATGCGTTGAAAGTGTTGTATGTACGTGAAGGAAAAGAAAAAACGACAAATATTACTCTTAAGAAAAACACTATGTATGTAATTAATGCTCTTGGTCTGGAAGTGAAAAACTTATCGGAAAATGATTACAAAAAATTCAAAACTAAATCAGGAGTGAAAATTACAGGAGCTTCTCAGTTTTATGAACACAACAATATTGGGGTAGTGGGTAAAGTATTACTTTCTGTAAATGGAAAATCAATAAAAGATGTTGATGAATTGAAGGAAATAATGTCGAACTTATCATCAAATACACGAAATTCATTAGAATTATTAAATGAAAAAGGAGAAAAAGAAAGATTTTTCTTTTAGTTATAAATAGTTAAATTTTTTTAGGGATTGATGTTTTTGTAAGAGAGAATATCAGTCCCTAAATTTTATTGTTTTTAGATGAATATCAAGCTAATAGCCATAGGTAAAACGGATAATTCTGCATTACAACAACTTATAGCAGATTACGAAAAAAGACTCTCGCATTATGTAAACTTTCAGATGCAAATCATTCTGGATATAAAAAATAGCAAATCACTTAGTGAAGAGCAACAAAAGGCGAAAGAGGGAGAGTTAATTTTGAAAAACATAGAAAATTCTCATCATTTAATTTTATTAGATGAACGAGGTAAAGAGTATACTTCGGTTGGTTTTTCTGAATTTTTACAAAAGCAAATGAATACAGGCACAAAGCAAATTGTATTTGTAATAGGAGGACCTTATGGTTTTTCAGAGGAAGTTTATCAAAGAGCTAATGGCAAATTATCTCTCTCAAAATTAACATTTTCTCATCAAATGATACGTTTGTTTTTTGTTGAACAAATCTACAGAGCTTTTACAATATTAAAAAACGAACCTTATCATCATCGGTAAATCATTACTGATTTTTTTTTAATAAATCAGCTATTTGCTGCATACCAATAGAAGCCCTTTCTTTGATTACAATCAAATTTTCATTACTTTGAATTTGAGGGTTTAAATCTACATAGTATATGGGAGTGTTATATTTGGCATAATTCATAAGTCCCGCTGCGGGATATACTTGTAAAGAAGTTCCTATAACCAAAAGAATATCACAACTTTCAACTTCTTGTATGGCTTTAGGAATCATTGGAACATCTTCTCCAAACCAAACAATATGTGGGCGTAGCTGAGCTCCAGAGGGAGATAAATCTCCTAAATGAATATCCCCAAAGCAATCAAAAATTAGTTTGTCATTATCAACGCCTCTTGATTTTAACAATTCCCCGTGAAGATGAATTATATTTTTACTTCCAGCTCTTTCGTGTAAATCATCTACATTTTGGGTTATTATAACTACTTCGTAATCAGATTGTAATTCTGATAAAATATTGTGAGCCAAGTTTGGTTTCACTTCCTTTAGCTGCCGTCTGCGTTGATTGTAAAACTCCAAAACAAGATTGGGATTTTTAGCAAACCCTTCAGGGGAAGCAACTTCCATTACGTTGTGTCCTTCCCAGAGTCCATCAGAATCACGAAATGTTTTTATACCACTTTCGGCACTAATTCCTGCTCCTGTAAGTGCTATAATCTTCTTTTTCATAAGAAGCTGGTTTTTAGTTTGTTTTTTTGATTTCTTCAATATGTTTTTTTAATTCCTTACCATATTTAGATGAAGCCACCTCAGGAGAAAGTATGCCGTGTATTGAATCTAAAAACTTAACATTGGCATCAGGTGCATCAGCTAAGGCAATGTAAGGAGACACATACGAGTCGGGGTGCGTGATGGCAAAATTCAGTGTGTATAGATAACGTCGAAGCGTATTTTTTTCCGAAAGTTGGTTAATTGAATCAGCTTTTTTCTGATTTTGTTCTTTTAAAGCATTGAGTTGTAGTTCTAAAAGTTCTAAATTTCGATTGCTGAATTTTCGTATGTTTTTGTTATATTCCTCAAGAATTTTTTGTGATTCGGAGCCTTCAATTTTTGCGTGAATGTCAAACATTTCGTGTTTACTATTGATTTTGATTGTTGTAGGTTCACCAAAAAAACGAAGTCTATTTCCAAAATCTGTTCCCTCTTTTTTATCTAAATCAAGATAAATGTAAAAAACTTCGGGAGTTTCAAGTTTCCTTTTGAAAGTAAATTTACCATCGCCCTTTGCTTCAACAGAATCCAAATTGATTAATTTTTCATCGTCATATCGCTGAAGATAGATTTTTCCTTTCTTCAGTCCTTCAATATTTCCCTCGATAATCATCGTATTCTCATCAGCTGTTTCTGAGCAACTTAAAATTGTTAAAGCCGAAACTAAAAATAATATTTTTTTCATTGAAAATAAATCTAAAAAATCAAAAAAACAATACATTCTCTACACGTAAAGAATTTCACATATTCAGTGCGAAGGTAGCATAAATTTTTATTTTGGCAAAACTTTAAGGAATTTTTAATTTTTAAATTACTGGAAATCAGTTTTTAACCTTCAATTATTGAAGGTAGATTTTCATTAAACCATTTGTACCTATTGATAATCATAATATGTGTACCTTTTTCAACAATAATTGCGTCAGAAATGTACTTTGCTGGGAAAATTTTATCGTTACTTCCCTGTATATGAATAGTATTAGGTAAAGGAGTTTCCTGTTCCCAATTTATAATTTTATCAATAGACCACTCTAAATAAAAAGGTGAACGCATACCGATGTATTTTTCATAAAGTTTAATACGTTTAGTAACAGAATCAATGAAGGAAAATTGTTTCCAATATTCAAGAGAATTAATTAAACTCACTGGAAGTAATTTGTACAAATCTGTGTATCGAGCCAAAAGCATTTTCTTAGGTAATTCGTGTTTGCTTTTTACACTCGATATTACTATAATTTTTTTATAATCAATATGTTTTGCAATTTCTTGTACAATGATTCCACCAAAAGAAACCCCTAATAATATGGGTTTGTTGTGCTTAATATTTTTTGATAAACGTAAAGCATATTCCGATAAAGATTCCTCTTTCAAGGGAAGAATCCAATCCAAGAGATGAATTTCGTAATTGTCAGAAAATTGTAAAAATTCAAAAATTTTAGGACTCGCAGCCATTCCCGGCATCAGGTAAATATGAGTTTTAGTATTTATCATTTAAAAATTGAAAATTAATGAATTATTTCGTAATTTTGCACCGAAGTTACAAATATAAAACTAGGGTAAAGGTACAACCTTTTTATTAAATATAAAAGTGGTGACGGAAATCCCTATTTTCTATTGTTAATGCTTTATACCAATATGATTGAAATAACAGATAGTGAATTTTTACGCCAATTTCAGGCCAAGGTAAGTGGACAAATTGCATTTGTAGAGTATTCCATACAAGAAAGAAAAATCTTTTTCACAAAGGTACATATTCCCGAAGAGGCTGATGAAGAATTTACAGACGAATTTATGAAAGCTGTCCTTCAAAAAGTTTCTTCAAAAAAACTTAGAGTTGTACCAACTTGTTCAGAGGCAATTGCTTTTTTCAGAAGAAATAAGGAATACAAGGAGTTAATTCCTGCGGGAATTAGAATTTAGATTTACGTATCTCAATGCAAATATCAATAGTAATCCCTCTTTTAAATGAGGAAGAGTCATTAACGGAACTCCATAGTTGGATAGTCCGAGTAATGGAAGAGCATAAATTCACCTACGAAATAATTTTTGTAGATGATGGAAGTAATGATGATTCTTGGAAGATAATAAAGAATTTATCGGAGAAGGATAGTTGTGTTTCAGCCATACGTTTCTTCAGAAATTATGGAAAATCACAAGCTCTACACGTTGGTTTTGCTAAGGCAGAAGGAGATGTTGTCATAACAATGGATGCTGATTTACAGGATAGCCCTGACGAGATTCCAGCACTTTACAGAATGATAACCACAGAAGGATATGATTTGGTATCAGGCTGGAAGAAAAAACGTTACGATTCAAAGTTAACTAAAAACTTGCCATCAAAATTGTTCAATTGGGCTGCTCGTAAAACATCAGGATTACACCTTCACGACTTTAATTGTGGCTTGAAAGCTTATAAAAAAGAAGTAGTCAAGAATATTGATGTTTCGGGAGAAATGCATCGTTATATACCTGTTTTGGCTAAAAATGCTGGTTATGAGAAGATTACTGAAAAAGTTGTTCAACATCAAGCCAGAAAGTATGGGCAAACTAAATTTGGAATGAATCGATTTATTAATGGTTTTTTAGATTTGATAACCATTAGTTTCATATCTCAATTTGGAAAAAGGCCAATGCATTTTTTTGGAGCTTTAGGAGTTTTGATGTTTTTTATAGGTTTTGCTTTCTCAATTTATTTGGGTATTGATAAATTGTTTATTAATCCGCATAACCGATTGATAGCTAATCGTCCTGAGTTTTACATTGCATTAACAACGATGGTAATTGGTACACAGTTTTTCATTGCAGGATTTTTAGGAGAAATCATTTTGAGAACCAAGAATAAAGAAGAAAGATATAAAATTAGTGATAAAATTGGAATCTAAAATTCTAGAGTCATTGATAAACATAAAATCTGAAAAGAATTGATTTTTAATTTTTTGCAGAATATCTAAATTTAAAAAAATAAAAAATATTAATCATTGTAAGTAAAATTACGTACTTTCGTACGCTAAATTAAATTGACAAATAAAATTATATAAGATGAGTAAATATGACATTATTGTATTGGGAAGCGGACCAGGTGGTTATGTAACTGCGATTCGTGCTTCTCAATTGGGCTTTAAAACAGCAGTAATTGAAAAAGAAAACTTGGGAGGTGTGTGTCTGAATTGGGGATGTATCCCAACAAAAGCACTTTTAAAATCAGCTCAAGTGTTTGAATATTTGAAACACGCTTCAGATTACGGACTTTCTGTAAAAGAATTTGATAAGGATTTTTCTGCAGTTGTAAAAAGAAGTCGTGATGTTGCAGACGGAATGAGCAAAGGCGTTCAGTTTTTAATGAAAAAAAATAAAATTGACGTAATTGACGGCTTTGGAAAAGTGAAACCTGGTAAAAAAGTGGAAGTTACAGACAAAGATGGTAAAGTAACTGAATATTCTGCTGACCATATCATCATTGCTACTGGAGCTCGTTCACGTGAGTTACCAGCTCTTCCACAAGATGGTAAAAAGGTAATTGGATATCGCCAAGCACTTACCTTGCCAGAGCAACCTAAAAAAATGATTGTGGTAGGAAGTGGTGCTATTGGAATTGAATTTGCTTATTTTTACAATTCAATGGGGACAGAGGTTACCATAGTGGAATTTATGCCAAACATTGTTCCTGTTGAAGATGAGGAAGTTTCAAAACAATTGGAACGTAGCTTCAAGAAATTGGGAATAAAAATTATGACTTCTGCCGAAGTTACAAGAGTTGATACTTCAGGTAAAGGAGTAAAAGCCTTCGTTAAAACTTCAAAAGGTGAAGAAGTATTGGAGGCAGACGTTATTTTATCTGCAGTAGGAATTAAAACAAATATAGAAAATATTGGTTTAGAAGAAGTTGGTATTGCAACCGACCGCGATAAAATTTTGGTGGATAAATTCTATCAAACAAACGTTCCTGGATATTATGCTATCGGTGATGTGGTTCCTGGTCAAGCATTGGCTCACGTAGCTTCTGCGGAAGGAATTTTGTGTGTTGAGAAAATAAAAGGACTACACGTTGAACCTCTTGACTACGGAAATATCCCAGGCTGTACGTATTGTACCCCTGAAATTGCATCTGTAGGACTTACTGAAAAACAAGCTAAAGAGAAAGGTTATGAAATAAAAGTTGGCAAGTTTCCGTTCTCGGCTTCAGGAAAAGCGAAAGCGGGTGGAAATGCTGACGGATTTGTAAAAGTAATTTTTGATGCCAAATATGGCGAATGGCTTGGCTGTCATATGATTGGGGCAGGAGTTACAGATATGATTGCTGAGGCAGTTGTTGCTCGTAAACTTGAAACTACTGGTCACGAAGTATTAAAAGCAGTACATCCGCACCCAACTATGAGTGAGGCTGTTATGGAAGCTGTTGCTGCTGCATATGGCGAAGTAATTCACATATAAAAAGTAAAAAATATTAATTTTTTAAAGGGCAGAGAATTTTTTAGGATTTTCTGCCTTTTTAGCTTTAAGAACTGCTTTTAAAGCTGTTTTCGAGAGGAAAAAAATATTCTAATTTTTGATTTTCAGATATTTTGTTTACCTTTACCCAAGAAAAGAAATTTCATTTTAAATGACAAAATTTCAGGTTATTCCAAAAGGAATGATTTTTGTTACATACAATACATTTTTAGAACATATTTTATGAGTGACAATTTTTCTCCAAGAGTTAAAAGAATTTTTACATATAGTAAAGATGAGGCTATCCGTTTGGGGCAGTCAACAGTAGGAACAGAACATTTTGTATTGGCTATGCTTCACGAAGGTGAGGGTAGGGCATTTGAGGTTTTACTTAGTTTGAAAACAGATATGGATAGGCTAAGGCAAAATATCCACGCACTAACTTCTGCTCGGGGGCTTAATCCACCAAATCATAATGCTATTCATTTTACCGTTCAGGCAGAAAGAGCTATGCAGGCTACTTATTTGGAGGCTAAACGGGCTCAAAATGATGTAATTAACACAGGACATCTTTTGTTGAGCATTTTACGTAATGAAAATGACCCAACTACGAAAGTATTTAATAAACTTGGAGTTGATTATGAATTGGTTAAGTCTAAGTTTCAACCTATTGGTGATGACAAATTTTTCAATGCTACTAATGATTTTGATGATGAAGAAAGAGAGGATAAAAGTGCTTATGAACGTGGAAAAGGTCAAGCTTCTGAATCGAGTAGTAGCACTCAAAAAGGGACGCGCAAATTAACCGTACTTGATAACTTTGGACGAGATTTAACTTTGTTGGCGGAACAAGGGAAATTAGATCCTGTTGTAGGAAGAGAGAAAGAAATTGAACGAGTTTCTCAAATTTTGAGCCGTAGGAAGAAAAATAATCCTTTGCTGATAGGAGAACCAGGAGTTGGTAAAAGTGCAATTGCAGAAGGACTTGCTCTTCGAATTATTCAGAAAAAAGTATCACGCGTATTGTATAACAAACGCGTAGTTACACTTGATTTGGCTTCGCTTGTTGCAGGAACTAAGTATCGTGGTCAGTTTGAGGAACGTATGAAAGCGATAATGAATGAATTAGAGAAAAATGACGATATTATTCTATTCATTGATGAAATTCATACAATTGTTGGAGCTGGTGGGGCTACAGGTAGTTTAGATGCGTCAAATATGTTTAAACCAGCCTTAGCAAGAGGTGAAATACAATGTATTGGAGCGACTACTTTAGATGAATATCGCCAATCTATCGAAAAAGATGGCGCTTTGGAAAGGCGTTTTCAAAAAGTTATTGTAGAACCAACATCAATTGAAGAAACTATTGAGATTCTTCATAATATAAAGAAAAAGTATGAAGACCACCATAGTGTGACCTATACTGATGAAGCTATTGAGGCTTGTGTTAAATTAACAAGTCGTTATTTAACAGATCGTTTTCTACCAGATAAGGCATTAGATGCATTAGATGAGGCGGGGTCACGCATACATATAACACAGATGAAAGTTCCGAAAGAGATTTTGGAATTAGAATCTGAGTTAGAGCGTGTTATAAAATCAAAGGGAGATGCTGTTTCACGTCAGCAGTTTGAGGAGGCAGCTCGTTTGCGTGATGATGAAAAGAAAATAGAACAAAATTTGGCTGAACTTCACAGAAAATGGGAAGAAGATGCAAAACTACACAGAGATGTGGTAACGGAAGAGCATATTGCAGATGTAGTTTCAATGATGAGTGGTATTCCTGTGAACCGAATTGCTCAAACTGAAATGAATAAACTATCAACACTTTCTGAAACCATAAGAGGAAAAATTATTGGTCAAGATATTGCAGTTGAGAAAGTTATAAAAGCGATTAAACGTAATCGTACTGGATTAAAAGACCCTAACAAGCCAATAGGCTCGTTTATTTTCTTGGGACAAACAGGAGTTGGAAAAACTCAATTAGCAAAAGTTTTAGCTCGAGAACTATTTGATTCAGAGGAAGCTATGATTCGTATTGATATGAGCGAATATATGGAGAAATTTTCAACTACACGACTTATTGGAGCTCCTCCAGGTTATGTGGGATATGAAGAGGGAGGACAGCTTACTGAAAAAGTGCGTCGTAAGCCATATTCTGTAATTTTGCTCGATGAGATAGAAAAGGCTCATCCCGATGTTTTTAATATGTTGTTACAAGTGCTTGATGATGGCTTTTTAACTGATAGTTTAGGGCGTAAGGTAGACTTCAGGAACAGTATCATTATTATGACTTCTAACGTTGGGGCAAGACAAATAAAAGACTTTGGACAAGGAATTGGCTTTGGTACATCTGCCAAAATGGCACAATCTGATGCTCACGAAAAGTCAGTGATTGAAAACGCACTCAAAAAAGTATTTGCTCCCGAATTTTTAAATCGTATCGATGATGTAATTACATTTAATCCGCTAAGTAAAGAGGATATAATTAAAATAATTGATATTGAGCTTAATAAGTTATATTCCAGAATTAAAGATTTAGGATATTCAATTGAATTAAGTGAAAAGGCAAGAGATTTCGTTGCAGAAAAAGGTTATGATAAGCAGTATGGAGCAAGACCTTTAAAACGAGCAATTCAGAAATATGTTGAAGACCTTTTGGCTGAAGAAATAGTTTCATCACACATCAAAGAAGGGGATAATATCTATTTTGATGTAAATGCTGAAGGAGATAATTTGGTAGTATCAATAAAATCAATTATTTAGTTTTAATACATTAAGCTGAAAGAGCAGAAGGTTAATTATTTACTTTGCTCTTTCGGCTTTTATATTCACATCTAATTTTTAGTTTTGGTAATGAGATTTTTAAAAGTAATATTTCTTATTTTTGTCATACTTTTCACATCTTGTGCAGAGCGTTATAGCACACGAAAACGTACTGTGAAGATGGAGGAAAAACAGGAGGTTTCTAAAAATAAGAGAAATCAGGTTGCAGAAGTGTCACATAAAAAAGATAAGAAAGTAAATAAAAATCATCAGGAAAAAACTGAGAAACACATTACAGAAAAAACGAATTCTGTTAGTGTAAAAAAAGAAAATCCTTCTGCCTATACAACAAATGAGCAACAACAATTAGTGCTTGATACAGCATTGTCCTATTTAGGAAGTCCTTACAAATACGGAGGAACTACCCGAAGCGGGTTTGATTGTTCAGGATTTGTATCCGCTTCTTTCAAACCTTTAGAAGTTTCTCTACATCGTTCTTCTCACGAAATGGCAAACCAAGGAAAAAATGTCGATTTGAAAAACGTTCAAATTGGTGATTTGCTGTTTTTTGTGACAGGAAAGAATAAAAGAATTTCTCACGTTGGCATTGTGGTAGAAACAGGAAATGAAATAAAATTCATACATTCTTCAACATCAAGGGGAGTAATTATATCCTCATTAAGTGAGGGTTATTGGTCTAAAGCATACCGAAAAGCTAAAAGAATTCTTATGTGAAATTTGTAAATACGGCAATATTAACCATACTTTCAGGAATTGTAATTGGAATTGCAGTCTCAGGTCTTTTTCGTGTAGGTTTACAAACTATTTTAGTTTCTTGTTTATTTCTAATAGTAACATTATCAGTACATTATTTTCTTTCTTTAAAGAATATAAAGCTAAAAAGACTTTTTACATTTCATACTTTTTTAGCGTCTTTTTTTATAGGAATCTTAGTTGCAGTGCTACATAATCCTACCTTAAAATCAAATCATTACACAAATTTGCTTAAAGAGAATGAGTTCTATTTACTACAAGTCAGAATTTTAGAAAAAGTTTCAGAATCTGACTTTGGATTTACGTATAAAGCAAAATTAGTTTCAGCTGACGATGAACAAGTAGGAGGGAAGTTACTTGTTTTCTTTCCAAAGAATTCATCAGAAAGAATTGATTTACATAGAGATGATTTTCTTACATTATCTGCAAAATTAACCTCAATTCCTGCTCCTAAAAACCCTTATCAATTTGACTATAAAAGCTATATGCAACGACAAGATGTATTTTATAAAGCAAATGTATTCTCGTATAAGGTTCATAATGAGTTGAAAAAAAGTTCAATACGAGGGTTTGCTGAAAAAATACGAATGAAGATGTTTTCAGTGCTTGATTCAAATTTTTCAAAGGAAACAGCTTCTTTACTAAAAACATTGCTTTTAGGAGAACGTAAAGAATTAGACGAAAATACATATAAAAACTACATTGATGCGGGGGCAGTACATATTTTGGCTATTTCAGGTCTTCACGTTGGGATTATCACTGCAATGTTGTTGTTTTTATTACAAAAGTTACCAAATTATGGAATTTGGAAAGGGCTACGTTTTGTTTTATTGTTATTTTTTCTTTGGAACTTTGCTTTCTTAGCAGGGTTGTCACCTTCGGTGTTACGAGCCGTTACAATGTTCAGTTTCATTGGAGTAGCTCTTATGTTAAATAGGCAACAAGGACGCTTTGATGCCTTAATGTTCTCAATGCTATTATTGCTATTAATTAATCCAAATTATTTGTATGAAGTTGGTTTTCAGTTAAGTTATTTAGCTGTTTTTTCGATACTGATGTTTTATCCTCATTTGGAAAAATTGTGGCAACTTAAAATACGAATTTTAAAAGGTATTTGGTCTTTGTTTTTGGTTGGTATTTCGGCTCAAATTGTCATACTTCCAATAAGTTTGTATTATTTTCATCAGTTTCCTTTTTTGTTTTTTATTTCTAATTTACTACTTGTACCACTTTTATCGCCAATTCTTGTTTTAGGTTTTCTGGCTTTAATACTTGGTTCTTTTAATGTTTTGCCTTCTTTTTTAAGTTTTATTCTTGAAAAAATTATCTATTTAATGAATTTCTCTACAAAAATCATTGCTTCACAGGAAGAATTCATTGTTCGAAATATATATTTTGATAATAAATTGCTGATTGTTTCATTATTAATAGTTTTTACTTTAATTTTTTGGATAAATAAACGTAATTTTAAATCAATAATAGCTTTATTATCTTCTATTTTACTTTTTCAAGGTGTATTATTTTACAATAAGTATAAAATCGAGAATGAAGAGAATATAACTATCTTCCATTTGCATAAAAAAAGTTTATTTTCTGTTAGAAAAGGGAAACAACTTGTTGTTTTTCAAAATGATAGTGTAAAATCAAATCGGATTATTGATAATTATATAACGTCTTCAGGAGTTTCAAATGTCAGTATACAAAAAATCCCTCATATAATTCAATATCAGGGAAATGTAATTTTATGTTTGGATAGTTTGGCGGTTTATCCAAAATCTAAAAAAATAAAAGTAGATAAGATAATTGTGACACAATCTCCTAAAATAAATTTTGAACGTATGTTATTGGAAATCAAACCTAAAATAGTGATTGCAGACGGAAGCAATTTTCCAAATACAATCAAACAATTACAAATAAAATGTAATGAACTTGGAGTTTTATTTCACGCAACTTTGGAAGAAGGAGCTTATGTAGAATGAATTACAAACCATATTTATCCACCAAATAAATCAAACTCGCCATAGCTGCGGCTCCAAGCTCCAATTCTCGTTCATTCACTGCTTCAAAAATGTCATTTTCAGAGTGATGATAATCAAAATAACGTTGTGAATTTGTGTACAAACCTGCTAAAACATTATTTTCACTTTGTAAAAAAATGATGTCAAGTCCAGGAAAACCTTTTTTGAAATAATATATTTGATAAGGCTCAAACAAACTTTTCCACGAACTTATCTTCTGTATTTTCTTTTCATTCCCTTGTAAGCTGAATCCCAAAGGTGTAAATCCTCCTGCATCTGATTCCAAAGCAAATATTTGGTTTTCTTTTTTCTTTTTCGATTCTTCTGCATATTTGATAGCTCCCTGTGCACCATTTTCTTCGTTAGCAAAAAAAACAATACGGATTGTTCGTTTTGGTTTGTAATTCAAGGCTTTAAAAATACGAATAACTTCCAGACATTGTGCCACTCCAGCACCATCATCGTGAGCTCCTTGTCCTACGTCCCACGAATCAAGATGAGCTCCTAAAGAGATAATTTCATCAGGAAAATCAGAACCTCGAATTTCAGCAATTACATTATTTGATTGTACATCATTGAAAATTTTACAATTTTGCCTGAAGAAAAATTGTAATTCGGGATTTAAACTCAGTAAACTACTAAGCAAATCTGCTCCATTTGTACTGATGGCAGCTGCTGGAATATGTCTACTTTTGGGTAAATCCTCGTATGACATAACTCCTGTGTGTGGAGAATTATCTAATTTGTGCGTTAAAGAACGAATAATAACTGCTACTGCTCCCTTATTTACAGCAATTCTCGCTCCTGAGTAACGTTGAGCTCCACGAACTCCGTAAGATTCTGAAACATCGATCATTTCGTTAGGTAAAGAGCCGTTGATAAAAACTATCTTTCCAACTACTTTGTTAATATCAGCTTTTTCAAGTTCCTCCAAGCTTTTAAATTCAACAACTTGTGCTTTAATTCCAGAAGCAGGAGTTGCAACAGAACCGCCCAGAGCTAAGATAGGAACTGTTGTGATTTTTCCTTTACGTGTCTCAATATAAGCATATTCTGAAATTCCTCTTACCCAATGAGGAACCATCACAGGTTGAAGATTCGCTTTAATATTTAAATTATTAATTTCTGCTTCCAGAAATCGAACCATTTTCTTTTCGCCATAAGAGCCTGAAAGTCTGGATCCAACATTGTAACAAATTTGATGTAACCAATCATACGCTTTCCCTTCTGTCAGAGCTTGGTTGTAAATGCTTCTTAAAAAGATTGAATCTTTTTCATTTTGAGCATTTATCTTATTAAAAGTGTTTAAAAAAATGCAAATGATAATTATAATTTTATTTTTCATAAAATGATTGTAATTTTATAGAATCAACTTTTTAGTAATTCCTCTTTATATTTTTCAATATTTGCCTCTTTACCTATCTCAGGATATTTTATATTATCATAATTTTTCAACCTATTCCATAATATTTTTGCCACCAATAGTCGTGCAGCTTTTTTATTATCTGCAGGAATTACGTACCAAGGAGCTGATTTTGAATATGTCTCATTAATTGCTTCTTCGTAGAATTTTTGATATTCGTCCCAAAGTTTTCGCTCATTCAAATCCTCTTTTGAAAATTTCCAGTTTTTGGAAGAGTTGTTCAAGCGTTCCAATAGTCTTTGTTTTTGTTCTTCTTTTGAGATATTTAAAAAGAATTTGAAGATAATTGTTCCATTTTCTGAGAGATTTTTTTCAAATTTTCTGATTTGTTTAAATCGTTTTTTCCAAAAATGCTCGTCAATATCTTCAATTTTCGTTATCTTTGGAAGGTTTTCGTTTAAAATATATTCTGGATGTACACGAGTTACAATTACATTTTCATAGTGTGTACGATTGAAAATTCCAAATTTTCCGCGTTCAGGCAATGTTATATAGTGTCTCCACAAATAATCGTGTTCCAATTCCTTTTTTGAAGGAGATTTAAAACTATGAACTTCAATTCCTTGGCTATTAAATCCTTTAAAAACATTTTTTATTAAACTATCTTTGCCAGAAGTGTCCATTCCTTGTATGCAAATTAAAACACTGTATTTGTTATGTGCATAGAGAACGTCCTGAAAATCTGCAAGTTTTTTACTAACTTCTTTAAGCTCAGATTTTAAATTTTCTTCATTGAGAGAAAAATCTTCATAGGTAGGTAGTTCTGGTAGGTTAATTTTTTCTTTTACTCTATATTTTTTAAGGTTTATTTTTGCCATAGAAGTAATTTTCTGGTTACTCTGCAAAAGTAAAGTATTTTATCAGGAAAAACAAACTATTAGAGACATTGGAAATGTTGGCTAAAAATAAATATTAGAAGTGAAGATATTAATCATTTTTTTATTATCTTTGTCGCTTCACAAATAAAAAATAATGTATGAGAAATATCTTAACTCTTTTATTTTCATTTGTATTTGTAGCATTAAATGCTCAAATATATGACCCTGTGAAGTGGGAAACCAAAGTTGAAAAAGTAAGTGATAATGAGTTTTACTTAGTCTCAACTGCTACAATTCAGAAGGGGTGGAAATTGTATTCGCAGAATATTCCGCCTAATGGTCCTGTTCCTACTACATTTGAGTACAAATCAGGTTCTGATTTTCAGCTTATAGGAAAAACAGAAGAAGAGGGAACTGTTGTTAAGCACGATGCTGTTTTTGATATGGAAATAGGTTTTTTCTATGAAAAAGCGGTTTTTAAACAACGAATAAAAACATCAAAAGAGCTAACAAGCATCACAGGAAGTGTTGAATTTATGGTTTGTGATGACACCAACTGTCTTCCTCCTGATACAGTTGATTTAGAGTTTGTTTTCTCAAGCGCTACTGCTGTAACTTCTTCACAAAATTTAGAACAACAAGCTGGATTAATGAATTCTGAAGAAAATACTCAGGTACAATCAGCAATTCCTACAAGTGTAGAAGAATCAGAATCTGCTAAAAAAGTAGAAACTAAATCTGGTAAAAGTAATACAAATCAAGGAGTTGGAAATAAAGGTTTGTGGAGTATTTTCATTATTTCATTTCTGTCAGGATTTGCTGCATTACTAACGCCTTGTGTTTTCCCAATGATACCTATGACGGTGAGTTATTTCACAAAACAAAGTAAGTCAAAAGCAAAAGGTATCAAGAACGCAGTAATTTATGGTATTTCGATTATTGTAATTTACGTGTTGTTAGGAGTTGTTGTAACGGGAATTTTTGGAGCAGATGCATTGAATGCTTTGGCAAGTAGTGTTTTGTTTAACATTATTTTCTTTATCATTTTAATTTTCTTTGCTGCTTCATTTTTAGGAGCTTTTGATTTGACTTTACCAAGTTCTTGGAGTACAAAGATAGATGCTCAAGCAGATCGTAGTGGGTTTGTTGGTATCTTTTTTATGGCTCTAGCTTTGGCAGTAGTATCCTTTTCTTGTACAGGACCTATCGTAGGGACATTGCTCGTTGAAGCCGCTCAAAAAGGAGGTATAGCACCAATTATAGGAATGTTTGGTTTTTCATTGGCTATTGCATTGCCTTTCGCTCTTTTTGCTGCTTTTCCGGGTTGGTTAAACACGTTACCAAAATCGGGAGGTTGGCTCAATACAGTTAAAGTAGTTTTAGGATTTTTAGAGTTGGCTTTAGCGTTCAAATTCCTTTCAAATGCAGATTTAGCAGTGACAGGTCATTGGTTTGAAAGAGAATTATTTATAGCTGTTTGGATTGCTGTTTTTGGAACCTTGGCCTTGTATTTGTTTGGAAAGATTCGTTTACCACACGATTCGCCAATAGACAAAATTTCGGTAGGAAGACTAAGTTTAGGATTACTATCTCTAACGTTCACAATATATATGATTCCAGGACTTTGGGGAGCTCCTTTAAATTTGATTAGTGCTTTTCCTCCGCCTCAGCATTATAGCGAATCGCCTTATGGAGTAGGTTATAAAAAGGGTGTGACAAGCACTCAAGAAGCTACCCTTCCTGAAGGAGCATATTTCTTTGCTCCTCACGACATTATAACGTTTGATGATTATGATAAGGGACTTGCTTACGCTAAGCAAGTAAACAAACCTGTTTTGATAGATTTTACTGGAAAAACTTGCGTTAATTGTCGAAAAATGGAAGAAAATGTATGGACAGAGCCTCACGTTCTTGAAATTTTGAAAAATGAGGTTATCTTAGTTTCTCTTTATGTAGATGACAAGCGTTTGCTTCCTGAGAATCAAGTTGTTGATTCTCAACTTAAACCAGGTAAAAAATTGAAATATGTCGGACAAAAATGGAGTGAATTCCAAACAATTCGATATAAAGCTAATTCTCAGCCGTTCTACGTTTTAATGAATCACGATGAAACTAATTTAGTAGAACCAGTAGGTTATACACCTGATACTGAGGAATATTATAATTGGTTAAAATCAGGGTTAGAAGCCTTCAAGAAGTAAAACCCTTTGTTAAATATTCAAAAATGCGACTGCTTTTCCTTAATGATGAGCTGTCGTGTTTTTGTTTCTATTATTCTGAATTTATTGTAAAACAGGAGAAAATTAATTTAAACATCATTTTTGAATGAAAGTAAAAACTTACATAGTGCCACTTGTGTTGGGAGGGGTTTTGGCAGTAGGGATTCTCTTGGGGAAATTTCTTTCAGATTTTTACGTACAAAAATTACCTCCTCCCGTTCCTTTGCCAATTACTAATATTGATACTATTACAGAGGAAAGCCCGAGTAAGGCAAAATTAGGTAAACTTATAGACTATATTGAAGATGAATACGTTGATGATATTGATACGGATAGTATTGTAGATATAACTGTAAATGGAATTCTTCACAAGTTAGATCCACATTCTACATATATATCAAAATCAAATATTCAGGAAATTACTGAGAATATGAGTGGTAAGTTTGTTGGTGTGGGAGTTTCTTTTTATATGTATAAAGATTCAATTGCTGTGATAAAGTCCATTGATGGAAGTGATGCTTTTGAAAAAGGTATTTCGCTGGGTGACCGCATTTTAAAATCTGACGAAGACACTCTTTTTGGTAAAGGATTTTCGGCTGATAAAATTAGAACTATCCTCAGAGGGGAAATAAATTCTCAAACAAATTTGACCGTTTATAGGAAAGCAGTAGATAGTCTTTTTACAATTCCCATAACTCGAAAATATATTCCTATAAAAAGCATTGACCGCTATTATAAAATTAATGATAGCTTAGGATATATCCGAATGAATCGTTTTGCTGAGACTACACATCAGGAGTTTACATCAGCATTAAAAGAGCTTGGAGAAATTAATAGCTTAATTTTAGATTTGAGAGATAATACTGGCGGATTTTTTAATGTAGGGATTCAGATTGCTGATGAATTTTTGCAGAAAGATAAAATGATTGTTTTTACTAAAAATAATCGTAAAGAAATTGAAGAAATTTATTCAACTGAGGGAGGTTTATTTGATGATAAATCTGTTTTTGTATTGGTAAATGAGCAAACTGCTTCGGCAAGTGAAATTGTTGCGGGGGCGTTGCAGGATAATGATAGGGGAGTGATTGTCGGTCGTCGTACCTTTGGTAAAGGTTTGGTACAGAGTGAAATGCCCTTGCCTGATGGTTCGGCTGTGCGTTTGACTACAGCTCGTTATTACACACCTACAGGTCGTTCAATTCAAAAACCTTATAACTTCAGAAATAAAAGGAGTACTCAGATAGATAATACAAAAGTAGCTGATTCTTTGAAGTTTATAACTCCCAGAGGTAAGATTGTTTATGGTGGTGGAGGAATTTATCCAGATGTTTACGTACCGATGGATATGAAGCCAGATATGTATATGGTACACGAAATATTGAATTCTGGATTAACAAATTTCTTCTTGTTTGAGTATTTTGATACTCATCCTGAGGAAAATAAAAAGACAGATAAAGAATATTTTGTAAAAAAATATAAAATTTCGAAAGAAATGTTGAATGCTTTTTCAAAGTTTCTCTCGGCACGAAAAATATTCATTGATTTCAGAAGGAATAAAGATGAAATTTCAAAATATTTGAAGGCGAGTTTGGCTGAAATGTGGTATGATGATAATATCGCAGGTATGATTCAGAATCAGGGAGATTTTTATATTGAAAAATGCTTGTATTATTATAAAGGTGGCGAAGCTCCTCCAGAACCAGCTAAAAAGGCTGTAAAAAAGAAAAAAATAAAGAAGCGTAACACCCAAAAATAAAAAGGAATTCTCGAGAATTCCTTTTTTATTTTACGAATTTCTTTTAGAAACAAATATAAAGTCCAATATTCTGTTTTTCAATTTATTGAGAAAAGAGATTGTTAGATAATATCCTTCTATCAAAAAACTTTTACATTCATCTTTTATTATTCTGTATTTATCAACGGCAAAAGGTTTCCACTGATTATATTTAAAAGATAACCAAACGTTTACTAGAATAAAAAGTAAAGCTCCAACTGCTACAACATACGGATTCAAACTATGGTGAAAGTATTGATATAAGCCAAATCCTGTAAAACTTCCGTATAAAATAATGTAATGTATGATGTAGATAGACAAGGTATTTTGCCCGATAGTTCGTATTGTTGAAGACATAATTACATCACGAAGTAACATAAATACTGAAAAAACTAACAGGACATTTCCTAATCGATTAAAAATAGTGTTTTCCGAAATTAGAAAAGCTAATTGTGAGTCCGTCATATTGTAAAGCCAATAGAAAAAAGGTTGAGAACCAAATGATAAAATCAATCCAAATATGATTGAAAAGGTAATTGCATAACTATAAACGTGTTTATTGTCCTTGAATATACTAAACAAAACTCCAATAAAGGCTCCAAAAGCAGCGTATCCAAACCAAGGGAAAATAGTAAATACAGAACCATTTGCTTGTGTAAAATAATTTGCCAAAAAAACTGGTAAAAAATCGTAGTTTTGAACCGAATAGATAGGAAGTAGTAAAAACGACAAAAGAGCAAAACATATCAAAATTAAAGGCATCACATAAGGCTTTTTCTTGTACGAAAATAAATATATTGCAATTAAAAGAAGCAAAGATAGCCCAATACAGTGAAGAACATCAATCATATAGGAATTTGCATATATTTTCCCTTTGAATAAACTCCAAAAATGTATCCTCAGTAGGTAAGCAGTAATAATTAATGTTATTCCTCGTCGAATTCCTTTGATAACTCGTAAATGGTTCCAACCAGTTTTTCCTGCGGTTTTTTCTTTCGCCAGAAGATACATAAAAATAAAACCAGAAACAGTAAAAAAGATAGGGGCTGTTAATCCTCTGAAGAATAACCATATAGAATATATTGGGTACTCAGAAGTTCTATATTCATTTGCTAATAATCCATCTACAAAATGCCCCTGCAACATCATACAAATGGCAAAGGCTCTCATCACATCAATAAAGTAAAGCCTAAAAATAGGGTTTTTCATAAATCTTTATTTTAAGGGGCAAAGGTAGAAAAATTAATCCATTGAGTGGATAATACTGAAGGAATTATTTTAATTTTAACATAATAAAATCGTAGTAAAAGAAACTTTTAAAATTGTATTATTCTTTTTAAAATGTCATTTTTAGTTTTCATAAGAGAAATTTTATTTAAAAAATGGCTTTTATTTTTGTCATCTAACCAAAAAATTGTACTTTTGTTACCAACTTTAGCCCTTTAGATGTAAGGTGCTTAAAATCTTATTTTTAGATTTGTTGTTAAATTTTTTAGATAGTATAATTTTAAATTTTTTATAGTATAAATGGCACACAATATTAAACCAGGCGTAGCTGTTGGAAAACAAGTACAGGAGATTTTTCAGTACGCCAAACAAAAAGGATTTGCTTTACCAGCTGTAAATGTTGTTAGTTCAAACACAATTAATTCCGTAATGGAAACTGCCAAAGAAATGAATGCACCTGTTATCATTCAGTTTTCCAATGGAGGGGCTTGTTTTATGGCAGGAAAAGGACTTTCAAATGAAAATCAACGTGCTGCTATTGCAGGGGCAGTGTCAGGAGCAAAACATGTTCATCAATTAGCTGAACTTTACGGAGTTAGTGTAATTCTTCATACTGACCATTGTGCAAAAAAATTACTTCCTTGGATTGATGGTTTGTTAGATGCATCAGAAAAACATTTTGCTGAAACAGGAAAGCCTTTGTTTAGCTCACATATGATTGACCTTTCAGAAGAGCCACTTAAAGAGAATATCGAAATTTGTAAAAAATATTTGGAAAAAATGAGCAAAATGGGTATGACTCTTGAAATTGAGTTGGGAATCACTGGAGGTGAGGAAGATGGAGTTGATAACACAGATGTTGATTCTTCTAAACTTTATACTCAACCAGAGGAAGTTGCTTATGCGTATGAGGAGTTATTGAAAGTAAGTCCTCAGTTTACCATCGCAGCTGCTTTTGGTAATGTTCACGGAGTTTATAAACCTGGAAATGTGAAACTTACTCCAAAAATTTTGAAAAACTCTCAGGAGTACATATCTAAAAATTATAACGTTCCTGAAAATACAGTAGATTTTGTTTTCCACGGAGGTTCTGGTTCTACTCTTGAGGAAATTCGTGAAGCAATTTCGTATGGTGTTATCAAAATGAATATTGATACCGATTTGCAGTACGCTTTCACAGAAGGAATTCGTGACTATATGAAAGAAAAATCAGCTTATTTGCAATCACAAATTGGAAATCCAGAAGGAGCTGATGTTCCAAACAAAAAATATTATGACCCTCGTGTTTGGTTGAGAGAAGGAGAAAAAACTTTCATCGCTCGACTTAAAAAAGCTTTCGAGGATTTGAACAATGTCAATACTTTATAGTAAGATATTTTTCGGATTAAAATAGATTTTGAAAAAAGAGTAAGAAATAAAAACTTCTTACTCTTTTTCTTTTTCAGAATTGATTTGATAAAAACGTTTCATAACATCATCAATGCTCCGAACAGATTTTTTTGTCCAATCAATTCGGATTGCCATTTTTTCTTCTTCTGTAAGTTGCCAAGAAACATCTGATTTTCTGAGTTTTTCTGTGAGTTGTTGCAAGATGATAGCCGCACAAACTGAGATGTTTAGACTTTCGGTGAAGCCCACCATCGGAATTTTTAAAAATGTATCAGCTTGATTTAATACTAATTCTGATAATCCGTCCTTTTCTGTACCAAAAAAGAAAGCACTTTTCTTTGAAATATCGAAATCAGCTAAGAAATAAGCATCTTTATGAGGTGTTGTTGCCACAATTTGATAACCTTTTTCACGAAGCGTATCCATACAATGTTGTGTATTATCGTATCGGAATGTATCCACCCATTTTTGAGCTCCCATCGCGATTTTGGCATCTAAACGTTTTCCAAAACGTTGCTCAATCAAATGAGCTTGTTGCACACCAAACACATCACAACTTCGGATAACAGCACTCGTATTGTGCATCTGGAAAACATCTTCTACAGCTACCGTAAAATGATTGGTTCGATATTCGAGAATTTCTGAAAATCGTTTTTTTCGCTCTTCTGTAATGAAATTTTCTAAATATGATAGCAAAATATGTTCATCTTTCATTGTAAATTCATTTTTTTAATATTTTTTCAAATGCTATTTTGTAGAAAATATACCCCAATATTCCTCCCAAAACAAATCCTGTAATGACATCTCCTGGGAAGTGAACTCCTAAATAAATTCGACTATATCCTACTAAAAATGACCAAGATAGCAATACAAAAGATAACCATTTTATTCTTTGGTGGAAAAGCAAACTGAAAAACGTAGCCACTGCCATTGAACTTGCTGCGTGTGCCGAAAAATAGCCGTATTTTCCCCCGCAGATTACGTGACGCATTTGTGAAATCAGAGTTTCGTCGTGGCACGGACGCAATCTTTCGAAACCATATTTAAAAAGATTTGCTGACTGGTCAGTTGCAACAATCATTAAAGCCACACAGAGCAAAATCACAAGCGTTTTTCTCCATTTTAAAAATTTCAAACAAAAAAAGAGCAACGAAATATATAGAGGCAACGCAGAAAATTTATGACTTACGAAAAGCCAAAATCCGTCCCAATGCTCTGAACCTAAACTATTAAGATAAAGGAGAAGTTCTTTGTCTTTTTCAATAATGAATTCAAACATAACGAATTACCCTTCGTATCGGTCTATTTCTCGTTCGTAAAACTCATTGGCTTGTTGAATGAGGTTTTCTGCTTCTGTTTCAAGTTCTTTAGTGTCTTCTTCGTCAAATTCTTCCAACCATTCCACCTCATCGGTTTCTAAATTTAGTACAAAACGTGGATATTCCGTATGGATTACGAAAATAGCATCAGGGAAGTCTGTATTATCTCCCAGCAAAAATTTAGGAAAATTACTCATCTGTATTCTTATATTACGTGATTTAACAAATATTTTACGCAAATTTATATGAATAGAACTTAGTAAGCAAATTTTGTCAAAGAAAATTAGATAAATGCAAAAGCTTTCATTTTTTTATTATATCTTTGTTTCCTTGAAATATTAGCATCTAATTTGGAGATATGAGTAAAATAGAATCTTTTAAAGAAACCATAACCAATGGATATATTTGCAAAGGAGATTACATCACTTTAGGTGGAGCTATGTATGAAGGGCAACCTATTGAGAATGTTTTAGTTAATCTTCCTTTGAAAACGCTAAATCGGCACGGACTTATAGCTGGTGCTACAGGTACAGGAAAGACTAAAACGCTGCAAGTAATTGCCGAGAATTTATCTAAAAATGGAGTTCCAGTGCTTTTAATGGATTTAAAAGGTGATTTGAGTGGTTTGGCAGAAATGGGCGAAGAAAAATCATTCATTACAGAACGTCATAAAAAAATAGGCGTTCCTTATGCTCCACAAGGATTTCCAGTGGAGTTGCTTACTATTTCAGAACAAAAAGGAGTAAGAATGAGAGCAACAGTTTCCGAATTTGGCTCTGTACTGCTTTCTCGTATTCTGGATTTGAGCGATGTACAGGAAGGCGTGTTGGCGGTAATCTTCAAATATTGTGATGATAATGGTTATCCTTTGTTGGATTTGAAAGATTTGAAGAAAATATTACAATTTGCTACTGAAGAAGGTAAAGTGGAATTTGAAAAGGAATACGGAGCAATAGCAAAAACTTCAACAAGTGCAATTTTGAGAAAAATTGTTGAATTAGAACATCAAGGAGCAGAATTATTTTTTGGAGAAAGAAGTTTTGAACCTTCTGATTTACTGAGAACAAATAGTAAAGGAGAAGGATATGTAAACATCATTCGCTTAACGGACATTCAAGACCGTCCAAAGATGTTTTCTACCTTTATGTTAAGTCTGTTAGCTGAAATTTATTCTACATTTCCTGAGGAGGGAGACCTACAGAAACCAAAATTAGTTATTTTCATTGATGAGGCTCATTTAATTTTTAATGAAGCGTCCAAAACATTGCTAAATCAGTTAGAAAATATTGTAAAACTCATTCGTTCTAAAGGTGTTGGGCTTATTTTCTGCACACAAAATCCAACAGATATCCCCGAAGCAGTCCTTTCGCAATTAGGAATGAAAGTGCAACACGCTCTTAGAGCTTTTACAGCGAAGGATAGAAAAGCCATCAAACTCACAGCTGAAAACTATCCTGTTTCAGAATTTTATGATACAGCAGAAGTATTGACATCTTTAGGAACGGGAGAGGCTTTTGTGACTGTTTTGAATGAAAAAGGAATACCTACTCCTCTGGTAGCCACAATGTTAAGAGCTCCAATGAGCCGAATGGATATACTATCTGATACTGAAATAAATACTCTTGTAAATCGTTCTGAGTTAGCAAGAAAATACAACGAAGTAATAGATAGAGAGAGTGCCTATGAATTACTCAATAAGAAAATTTATGAAATTCAGAATCAGCAGGTTAAAGAAAAGGAAGAGGAGAAGCAACAAAAACAAACCAAATCGCAAAAAACAACAAAGCAAAGTACAGCTCAAAATCCTATATTGAAGATGGTTACGAGTGCAACTTTTATTCGTGGGGTTTTTGGTGTTTTGAACAAAGTAATGAAAAAATAATGATTTTTTTAAATAAATTAATTATAAAAATGAATAAATACATTGTACTAATACTAATTCTGTTTGCAACCATTGCGTGTAATAAAACAGATAATAAATTCCTGATAACTAAAGATAGTGTTGGAATTTTACATAAAAATACGCCTATTCAAAAATTAGACTCTATCTATGTAAAGGATTCTCTGGTAAACACTACTTTTGAGGGGGAACTTCGTTATGCCAGTATGGAACGCATTATCATTTTTGAAAAAGGTGGGAAAGAACTGATAGAAATTACACCTGCTGTTAATTCTGATAATCAAAAGGTTGTAGAAAGCGTGTTGATTTTGGATTCACGTTTTACAACAGAGAAAGGAATTTCACTATCAAGTACTTATAAAGATGTTAAAGAAAAATATCCTAACTTTGAAATTGAACAAACACTGAAAAGTGTATTGATAACTCCTACAGACGAAAATTTCTATTTTACTTTTGATAAGTCAGCTTTGAAGAGCAATAATTTTGGGCTTTCTTCCGAAATTACAAAAAATGACATAGAGGATACCGCAAAATTATCACGAATTACTATAAATTGGAATTTATAGAAACATTGTAAAATTATCTGATGGAAAGAAAACAAAAATTGTCATTGAGCATAATAGGAGGAGGGAATGTGGCTTTCCATTTGATGAAAGTTTTTTATAATAATGATAAAATTGAGGTGAAGCAACTTTGTAATAGGAGTTACTTCACTTCTCATTTTGAGCAATTTGAAGTTGAAAAAATTACAAATGTTTCATTATTAAAACCTGTTGACATTTGTATAATTGCAGTGAAAGATTCAGCTATTTTTGAGATATCTGAAAGTTTACCTCTTTCAGGAAGTTTGGTAGTTCATACCTCAGGAAATACTGATATTAATGCTTTGAGTCACAAAAATAGAAGAGGAGTTTTTTACCCATTACAATCTTTCTCTAAAGATGTAGCGATTGATTTCCAACAAGTTCCTATATGTATAGAAGCTAATGATTTATCAGATTTGAATGTACTACAAACATTAGCTAGGTCTATCTCAAGTAAAGTTTATAAAATAAATAGTTTTCAAAGAAAAATTTTGCATATTTCTGCAGTAATAATGAATAATTTTACAAATCATTTAATAGGAATCAGTAAGGAAATATGTCAGGAAAATGAAATTCCTTTTGAAATCTTGGCTACTTTACTTACGGAAACTTTTGAGAAAATTCAGAAAATGGAACCCTTTGATGCTCAAACAGGTCCAGCAAGGCGTAATGACCTTCAAACTATTGAAAATCATTTAGCCTTATTAAATGGAAATCGAAAAGAAATTTATAAAACAATAACAAATTCAATATTAGAAACTTATGGAAACAAAAAGCTATAAAGAGTATCTAAAAAATATTACAACTTTTGTATTTGACATAGATGGAGTACTAACAAACGCTCAGGTTTTAGTAACAAACGAAGGAGAATTACTACGAAGTATGAGTGTTAAAGATGGTTTTGTGATGAAATTTGCGTTGGATAAGGGGTATAATATGTGTATTATCACTGGAGGAAATAATCAAGGAGCTAAAAAAAGACTTGAAGATTTAGGAATTAGTGAAATTTTTATGAAAAGACATCAAAAATTAGATACTTTTTTGGAATATCAACAGTCAAAAGGACTAAAAACAGAAGAAATTTTATATATGGGAGATGATATATTGGATATTCCACCAATGAAACATTCTGGATTAGCAACTTGTCCGCAAGACGCAGCTCCGGAAGTAAAGGCGGTAGCAAACTATATTTCTCATTTGAAGGGTGGGGAAGGTTGTGTTCGTGATGTTATTACTCAAGTCTTAAAAGTGCGTGGTGACTGGGAATTTTAAATAAATTATATAAATAGCAGAGATAGTTTTTCCGTTAAAAGGTAAACTCAAATTTTCTTTCATAGGAGAGAAGATTTGAGTTTTTTTAATCTTATAAAGTTCTTATTTAAAATATAAAAAACTGGTAATAAGTATTTTAATTAACCTTATTTCTATAATTACTTTAATTAATGATTACTCCTAAAATTTAGAATCCAAAATGGAGCATATTTACTAATATAAATTATTGAAAACGAGAATTTTAATGTGAAAAAGATTTTGTATTTCATAATTAAATGACAGAATGATATATATTATTAAAATGTTAATAATTTTAAACTTTTAGTTTAAAAAAATACAATCAAATAATTAATAATCAATATTTTACATAATTAATTTAATATATCTTATTGAAGCGTTATTTAGAAAACAATCATAGATTAAAAAATTTCATAGTTTGAAAAATAATTTTTACTTTTGAAATAGATTTTTGAAGTAATTTGAAGAATGAGCAGAAGTATTTCTCAAAAGCGTAAAAAGAAAAAATTGAATCGAATTAATAAGATGGAATTACCTCCAGGGAGCTTATTATATTTTGGTGAAAAAGAAAAGGCAATTGACATTGATGTAATTTCATATAAAGATTCATTTTTTCATTCAGGAAAAGTAAATTCTGTTACGGAAGCTTTATCTTTTATTTCTGCTCAAAATCGTACTTGGATAAATATCAATGGATTAAATAATATTGATGAAATAAAACGAGTAGGAGAGTTTACAAATTTACACAGTTTACTTTTGGAAGATATTCTCGACACAGAGCATCGTCCTAAAAGTGAAATCCTTGATAATAATTTATTGATTATTATCAAAATGATATATTTTGGAAAGGATAAACAGATTATTTCAGAACATCTGGCACTAATTTTAGGTGAAAGATATATTATAAGTTTTCAAGAAGTAGAGGGGCAAGATGTGTTTGCACCATTAAGAAAAAGATTGATAACAAATGTAAATAATATTCGTGAAAAAGATATAGACTATCTTCTTTTTGGGCTTTTAGATGCAGTAATCGATAACTATTTTTTGGTTTTGGATAAAATTGGAAGTAAAATTGAGGATATAGAAGATGAAATTATAAATAATCCTGATGAAAAAATAATTTTGGAAATACAGAGTTTGAAGAAAAACGCAATTTTTCTTCAAAAATCAATTGTTCCAGTTAGAGAAATAACGAGCAAACTAGAAAAAATTCATCATTACTTAATTACAGCTGATACAAAGCATTATTTTCATGATTTACACGATCATACTATTCAAATTGTAGAAACTCTAGGTACATATCGTGATATCCTCTGGGGATTAACAGATACTTATATGGGAGCTATGAGCAACAAAATGAATAACATAATGCGATTACTCACTTTAATATCAACAATATTTATTCCCTTAACATTTATTGTAGGAGTTTATGGTATGAACTTTGATTTTATGCCTGAACTTAGGTATAAATGGTCATACTTTATCGTTTGGGGAATAATGATTTTACTATCTTTCTTGATGATATCATATTTTAAAAGAAAGAAATGGCTTTAAATTACAATTGTAAAAAAATTATTCGTTTTCAAACATTTGAAAACTATTATCATCGTAGAAAAAAATTATTTTTTTTACTTTTTTATCAGGTTTTGGGATACTACTTATGACTTCAATAGGATTATTTAGTTCTTTTTTTTCTGTAACATTTCTTTTTTCGTCAAATAAATTTGTCTGAAATGAATCTTTTCCTGAATTAGGTGAAACAGCCTGAGATATAGGGAATTTTCCTTTTCCTTGTGTAATCCAGTATATATCAACTTCAGGAAATTTAGAAACCAATCGGAGAATAAAATCCAAACTAGGTTTGTTTCTCTCTGAAAGTAAATGAGAAATACTTGAACGTTGAATCTCGAGAGTATCAGCAAAAGCTGAAGCACTTAATCCGTAATAATCCATTACTTTTTGAAGCCTTTTTGTGAAATCAGATGAATTTACCATTGTAAATAGAAATTAAGTAGAAATAATAAAATACAAATGTAAAAAATAAAATTATAAAAATAAAAATTTTATGTGAAAAATTTAATAATGTAACTATAGAGATAAGATTACAAAACTAAACTTTTATGGAATATAATCAATTTAAAGAGGAAAGAATATCAGGTAGATATATTAATTTCAAAATGATTTTACCTATTCTACAAAATTATAATATTCAAAATAAAATAATATTAGGAAAATCAGTTAATGACAAACCTATTTATTTGTATCAGATTGGAAATGGTAATAAGAAAATATTAATGTGGTCTCAAATGCACGGAAATGAATCAACAACAACAAAATCATTATTAGACACATTAAATTATTTTACAAAAGTAAATAATAGTTATTTACAAAAGTTATCTATATTTTTTATACCAATTCTAAATCCTGACGGAGCTGAAGTATATACACGTGTAAATGCTAATAAAGTAGATTTGAATCGTGATGCATTTGAATTATCTCAACCTGAAAGTAAATGTCTTAGAAAAGCATTTGAACTTGTTAAGCCTGATTTTTGTTTTAATTTACACGATCAAAGAACTATTTTCTCGGCAGGAAAGACGAAAAATCCAGCAACAATATCGTTTTTAGCTCCTTTATATAACGAAAATAGAGATATTAATATCGTACGCAGGAAAAGTATGGAAGTCATTTCTGTTATGAATGAAATGTTACAAAAATACATACCTAATCAAATAGGACGTTTTGATGATAGTTTTAATATAAATTGTACTGGAGATTATTTTACAAATGTAAACATATCAACTATTTTGTTTGAAGCAGGACATTACCGGTTAGATTATCTCCGAGAAGAAACCAGAAAGTATGTTTCCTTTGCTATGATTGAAGGACTTAAATATATTGCTGACAATGATGTTTTAGGCAATGAATATGAATCATATTTTGAAATTCCTGAAAATGATAAATTGTTTTTTGATGTACTATTGCGAGATGACTTTTATCAAAATACAATTGATATAGGCATTTTATTTAAAGAAGCTTTAAAAAATAATACAATTTATTTTGAACCCTATATTTCTAAAATTGGAAATTTAAAAAATTACTATGGTCATAAGGAGTATAGATTGTCGGAGATTTTTATAAATAAGATAGATAAAAAAGATATAGAAAAACAATTAGATTTAAAAAAATTCGAACCTAAATTTGTATAAAAATAATTTTTTACAAAAAAAAAATGAATTTATTTTGAATATATTGAAAAAATGATTTACTTTGCATTCGTAATTAATAAATAATACGATGGGAAGATTTAGGTTAGATGAGATTGATCATCAAATTTTGGATATGCTAATAGAAAATACACGTACTCCTTTTACTGATATTGCCAAGAAATTAGATATATCTGCTGGTACGGTTCACGTTCGTGTTCGTAAAATGGAGGAGTCAGGAATTATAAAAGGCTCAACTTTAACCATTGATTATGAAAAACTTGGATATACATTTGTAGCTTATGTAGGAGTTTTTCTTGAAAAAAACCATCAGACTCAATTTGTTTTGGAACGTTTGGCAAATATTCCTTATGTAACTGTTGCTCACATAACTACAGGTAAATATAACATCTTTTGTAAAATTCGAGCAAAAGATACGAAACACGCAAAGGAAATTATTTATATGATTGATGATATTCAGGGAGTTGCTCGTACAGAAAGTATGATTTCTTTGGAGGAAACCATCAATGACAAAAAACGTTTGATGCGAACTGTTTTCAAAGAATTATAATTTTTTAAGATGAAATAGACAATAGTAAAATCCTCTCAAAAAATTTGGGAGGATTTTTTTATGTTTTAAAAATAATCAAATTCGTATGCCGAGAAAAACAAAATTAGAACGATTTAACGAAAATGTATTAAGTAAATACCAAATTTATAATGGTATTTTGATGACGCTTCCTTATGAAGAGGTTTTGGAAACGGGAACGTTGTTGCCTCTTTTTAGTGAAATGTGTAACAAAGGGTATGAGGAGAATTCCTCTCCAGTTGAAATAGTTAATAATTTTTTTAATAAATATTTAGAAAATCCAACTGAAAAACAAAAAAATGATTTATTGTTTCGTTTCATTCAATATATTGAACGTCAGGTAGTTTTATTTGATGCGATAGAAGATGCCAGTTTTGCTATTGTAAACAATTTAGATGGACTTGGTTCCCTCCGAAACGTTCGTGAAAAGGCTGAGTCTCAGGAAAAAACAGAACAGTTAAAAGCATATCTGCGTTATGCAAAAGTGCGTCCTGTACTTACAGCACACCCAACTCAGTTTTATCCAGGAGCGGTTTTAGCAATTATTAATGATTTATCTGAAGCAATCAAAAAAGATGATATATTACTCATTAAGAATCTTTTAGCACAATTGGGAAAGACTCCTTTCTTCAAGAAAGAAAAACCAACACCGTATGATGAAGCTGTAAATTTGATATGGTATTTAGAGAATGTATTTTATCACTCTGTTGGAACAATTTACAAATATATATATCATAACATATTTAAAGACAAACGTATAGATAATGAAATCATTGAACTTGGATTTTGGCCTGGTGGTGATCGTGATGGGAATCCGTTTGTTACAGCAGAAATAACGCGTAAGGTAGCAGAACGCCTCAGAAGGTCTGTTATTCGGAATTACTATAAAGATTTACGCAATATCAAGAGGAGATTAACTTTCCCAGAAGTTGAGCCTCTCATTAGTGAATTGGAAATTAAATTATACAATTTGAGTTTCCTGCAAAAAGATGATTCTATTCTGTTAGATGAATTTATTGAAAAATTGATAAACATTAAACAGATTTTGATAGAAAAATATCAATCATTATTTGTTGAAAAAGTTGATGATTTATTACATAAAATACAAATCTTTGGATTTCATTTCGCAACACTTGACATTCGACAAGATTCACGAGTACATCATTCCGTAATAAAAGATATATCAAGAACTCTGAAAGGGAGAATATTACCTGAAAATTATGGAGAATTATCTGATAAAGAGCAATATGAGTGTTTAATAAATGCAAAAGGAATTCTGAATTCAGCTGATTTTTCTGATGAACTTACCAAACAAACGATTGAAAGCATTTACGCTATAAAAGAAATTCAAAAGTTTAACGGCGAACGTGGAGCAAATCGTTACATTATTAGCAATAATCAAAGTTCATTAAATGTGCTTGAAATACTGACAATGATTCGTTTATGCGATTGGAAAAATCCAAGTATTGATATTATTCCTCTTTTTGAGACTATTAACGATTTGTCTGTTGCTGAACGTGTTATGCAGGAATTATATACGAATTCAACTTATAAAGAACATTTGAAGAATCGTAATAATATACAAATCATTATGTTAGGTTTTTCTGATGGAACAAAAGATGGCGGATATTTAATGGCAAATTGGAGTATCTATCAAGCTAAAGAGCGTTTAACAGAAGTCTCTAGAAATAACGGAGTTAAGGTTATTTTCTTTGACGGAAGGGGAGGACCTCCTGCACGTGGTGGAGGAAAAGCTCATCAATTTTATGCATCTTTAGGCAATACTATTGAGGCTGAACAAATTCAGTTAACAATTCAGGGTCAGACGATTAGCTCTAATTTTGGAACTTTGGAATCTTCTCAATATAACTTGGAGCAGTTACTTAGTGCGGGGATTAACAATAAAGTTTTTAATGATAATAAAAACACATTACTTACAGAAGAAGATAAAAAAGTTATTTCTGAACTAGCTCAAATTAGCTATGAAAGTTATACTAATTTCAAAAATCATCCAATGTTTATTCCTTATTTAGAGCGAGTTAGCACGTTAAAATATTATGCTAAAACAAATATTGGAAGTCGTCCTAGTAAGCGCTCACAATCAGAAGGATTGAATTTCAGTGATTTAAGAGCGATTCCTTTTGTTGGAAGTTGGAGTCAGTTAAAACAAAACGTACCAGGTTTTTACGGAGTGGGAACTGCTTTAAAATATCTTGAAGAAAAAGGAAACTTTGATAAAGCTATTTATTTGTATAAGAACTCATTATTTTTCAGAGCGTTACTTGAAAATAGTATGATGAGTTTGACAAAATCAAATTTTAAATTAACACAATATATGCAAAATGATGCTGAATTTGGAGAATTTTGGACATTAATTTATGAAGAATTTGAGTTGACAAAAAAAATGTTATTGAAACTGACAGGCTATTCAGAGTTGATGGAAAATCATCAAAGCGGAAAAGCATCTATAGAGATTCGTGAAAAAATGGTTTTACCATTATTAACAATTCAACAATATGCATTACAAAAAATTAAAAACGAAACTTTTGATAGTGAATTAGTAAATATTTATGAAAAAATGGTAATGCGTTCGATGTTTGGTAACATTAATGCTAGCCGAAATTCAGCATAAAAATAATTAAAAAATAAAGGAAGATTTAATAAATTAAACTATTAAATCTTTCTTTTATAAAATTTTATTTTTGTATCATAATTTATATTATGTAAAATAGAATTTATAAAATGAACTTCTTTTTCATTGTATAAAAAATAAAACCTCTATAAAGTTACATATAGAGGTTTTGTAAATATAATTTTGATAGACTAATCTATTTCAAAAAGTTTGGGTATTTATTAGGATTTGCCTCGTCCATAATTCCATATACTTTTTCAAAAACATCATCTACACTTGGTTTTGAAAAATAATCCCCATCAGTGCCATATGCGGTTCTGTGATCTTTTGCAGTTAGCGTTTGCGGAGCACTATCCAAATACTGATACGCATTCTGTTCCTCCAGAACTCTTTGTAAAATATAAGCTGAAGCACCTCCCGAAACGTCTTCATCTACAATCAATAAACGATTAGTTTTAGCTACACTTTTTACAACATCGTGATTTAGGTCAAATGGTAAAAGTGATTGAGCATCAATTATTTCTGCACTAATACCAAATTTCTCTAATTCTTCAGCTGCTTGACTTACAATACGTAAGGTTGACCCATAAGAAACTATAGTAATATCTTTTCCTTCTTTTATGGTTTCAACAACTCCAATAGGTGTTTTAAATTCTCCAAGATTTACAGGAAGCTCCTCCTTAAGGCGATATCCATTCAAACATTCAATTACAACTGCAGGTTGATTTCCTTCTAACAAGGTGTTATAAAATCCTGCAGCTTTGGTCATATTACGCGGTGTTAATATATAAACTCCTCTTAATGAGTGCAATAAAACTCCCATTGGTGAGCCTGAGTGCCAAATTCCTTCTAATCGATGCCCACGAGTCCTGATAATCATAGGAGCCATTTGTCTACCAAATGTACGATAATGTAACGAAGCTAAATCATCGCTAAGAGTCTGTAACCCATAAAGTATATAATCCAAATATTGAATTTCAGCAATAGGACGCAATCCTCTCATTGCCATTCCTATTCCCTGCCCCACAATGGTCGCTTCACGAATTCCTACGTCAGCAATACGTAATTCGCCGTATTTTTTCTGTAAGCCTTCTAAACTTTGGTTTACATCGCCAATATTTCCAGTATCTTCACCAAAAATGAGTAGATTAGAATACTTTGCAAATAGAGCATCAAAATTTTCACGCAAAACAATACGAGCATCTACCAAGTTTGAATTTTTGTCATAAACAGGTAGAACTTCCTTTACTGAAACAGGATTACTATCATTTTCAATATATAAATATTTACTATATTTAGGTTGAGTATCAACCGAGTAATTCTGAATCCATTGACGTAAATTTTTGGTGATTGAAGGTTGTTCGTAACGTAAATTTCGAAGTATTTTACGACCCGCACTTACAATATCTTTGCGTATAGGAGCCTTTATGCTAACTAATTCATTTCTAATTGCTTCAATTTCAGCTTTATGATTGGTAGCTTGGTTAATAAGCTCATCAATTACGGAAATGAACTCACTTCTTTCACTTTTTATCGGATTGGTATACGCTTCCCAAGCTCGTTTTCTTCCTCCCGCTACCATTTTTTTAACTTCTTGTTCCATCTGAACAAGTTCTTCTTCTGTAGCAAATTCACTTTTTAAGATCCATTCACGCATTTTACGGTTACAATCGAATTCCTTCTCCCATTCGAGGCGTTCTTTTGTTTTATAGCGTTCGTGCGAACCTGAAGTTGAATGTCCTAAAGGTTGTGTGAGTTCTCTTACGTGAATAAGTACAGGAACGTGCTCAGTACGAGCAATATTTCCAGCTTTTTCAAAAGTCTCAATCAAAGCAGGATAATCCCAACCATTGACAACAAAAATTTCAAGTCCATTATTAGAATTCTTATCGCGTTGAAACCCTTTTAAAATCTCAGATATATTCTCTTTAGTAGTTTGATATTTCGCTGGTACAGAAATTCCGTAATCATCGTCCCATACACACATCACCATTGGTACCTGCATTACCCCTGCCGCATTGATTGTTTCAAAAAAATGCCCCTCACTGGTACTTGCATTACCAATGGTTCCCCAAGCTACTTCATTTCCGTTATCAGAAAAATTATTATTTTGTATACCAGCTACTTCTCTATATATTTTTGAAGCCTGTGCCAATCCAAGTAAACGAGGCATTTGCCCTGCTGTACACGAAATATCGCTACTACTATTTTTCTGTTTTAATAAATTATTCCAATTTCCATTTTCATCTAAACTATGAGTTGAAAAGTGTCCTCCCATCTGCCTTCCAGCACTGGTTGGGTCGGCTTGGATATCAGCGTGAGCATAGAGCCCCGCAAAGAAATTCTCGATGGAAAAAGCCCCTATTGCCATCATAAAGGTTTGGTCTCGGTAGTATCCACTTCGGAAGTCACCATTTTTAAAGGCTCGTGCCATTGCTAACTGAGGTAATTCTTTTCCATCACCAAAAATACCAAATTTAGCTTTTCCCGTGTGAACCTCTATTCTGCCTAAGGCACTACACTCTCTACTGATGAGAGCGGTTTTGTAATCTTCTAAAGCATAGCTCTTTAACGTATTGTTAAGCAAATGCTTGGAGGTTGTATTCTTTTTTGTCATAAATTAAAGTTATAATAAGTTTTCAAATGTATTAATTTTTTGTCAAATAACCAAAAAATTATGAAAAATTAAGGTTATGAATGTGATATAGTAAATTTATCTTCTAACTCCTTGTGAATTTATCCACTGATGATAAGCTTTACTATTGATAAGATGTTGATTATAAGTTCGTGCAAATTTGTGAAAACCTGGTTTTTCTATATCTGCCACAAAATAGAAAAAATCGTGTTTTTCAGGATTTAAAACAGCTTCAATAGATGAAACATCAGGCATTGCAATGGGTGCAGGAGGCAATCCTGCATATTTATAAGTATTGTAAGGAGAATCAATCTCTAAATCTCGGTTTAAAACTCTTCTTATTATTGTGTCGTAATTTCCTGAATGTTCTTTTATTGCAAAAATCACGGTTGGGTCAGCCTGTAGTAACATATTTGATTTCAATCGATTAAGATATACTCCCGCTACCCTACTCCGCTCCGATACTTGAGCTGTTTCTTTTTGTACTATAGAAGCTAAAACACTCACTTGTTTCGGACTAAGATTTTGATTTTCAGCTTTTAGTTTTTTCTCTTCTGTCCAAAAACGATTGTATTCCTTTAGCATTCTGTCTCTGAATTGGTCTGCTGACGTATTCCAAAAAAACTCATACGTGTTAGGTAAGTACATTGTGATGGCATCTTTATCACTAAATTGATTTTCAGATAAAAAAGAAGTTTCTAAAAAAGATTCCAATAGAGAAAGACTATCAGCTTCAATTTGCTGACTGATACGTCCTGCTAAATCTTGTAATCTATCTTGATTGTTGAAAGTCAATTTGATAGGTACATTTTTGCTTCTCAATGTATTGACAATATCATTATTATTACTTCCTCTTTTTATAATATACTTTCCTGCTTTTACATTGTGAGCGTATTTTTTTTGAATAGCAACTCGTTTAAAAGTTTCTATATCAGAAAGGTACGGACTTATTTTATGAATAACTTCATTAAAATTAGAACCTGTTGGGATATAAATAGTCACTTCCTTTTCCTGAAAATTCGTATTTGGGCTTAAAACGGCGTTGTATACAAAATAAGAGAAAATCCCCAGAATAACTACTCCAATAACAGATGCAACAAGTATAATTCTTTTCAGATACATAGTTTTTTATATTTAAAAATCAAATGATTTGGAAGTTTTAAGAACAAAGTCAGGAAAATTCATTAGTTTATAAACTTCCAAATCATTTTATAATCAATTAATTACTGATGTGTTTTTTTCAGTAAATCGTTTACCGTTTTTACTGGGTTAAAAGTAATCAATGGAACTTCAACAAAAATGGTTATCCAGTTTGCCATAGAGCCATTCCAAAGTCCTGGACGTTCAAGAGCTTTTAGTGGTTTTCCCATATAGGTTTTTCCTGTAATAAAAGCTTGTTTAGGGTCTGTAAACTCTTGTAAATCAAATTTTTCTCCTTTGAAGTTTTTTGTTCCACAAACTAAATCAACTGGATTAAAGTGTGTAGACTGCTGGAAAATCTCTTTTTGTTCAGCATTACCCAAATCTACCTGTGCAGATTCAATAATTTGTAAACTTAAGTTTCCATTGATATCTTTTACCCAAAACGGACCTCCACCTGGTTCTCCTTCGTTTTTAACCATTCCACACAAACGAATTGGTCGATTGAGTTGTTCTTGAATGAATTCCAAAGCATAGCGCCTTCTGAATTTATACAGATAGTCAGGAACATAAACATTGATTTCTTTGAGAAAATTCAATATTTTTTTCACTTCTTTTTTCTTAACTTTATCGTTATCAATACGTTTTAAGATGTGGAAAACTTCCGATTGAATTTCAAGTAATTTTCCTGCCAGTGCTTCTTTGTAAAAAACGGTTTCATCTGTGTATTTTTTAACTACAACATTATCAATATTTTTTATAAAAATTACATCAGCATTAACTTCATTAAGATTATCAAGCAAAGCTCCGTGACCCGATGGACGGAACAAAAGATTTCCATTTTCGTCTCGGAAATATTCATTGTCTTCGGTAACAGAAACGGTATCAGTACTTGGCTTTTGATAGGAAAAACTTACATCAAATTTAGTGTTATATCTCTTTTCAAGTTTTTCTTTGATTTCATTTAATTCTTTGTTGAACGCCTCCGTATGTTGCTCAGTAATAGTGAAATGTAGATGAGCAGTATCCTCACCCGAAGCATACATTACCGATTCACGAAAATGCTCTTCAAAAGGTGTGACGATTTTTTCTGAATGCTTATGAAAAGGAAGTAGCCCTTTAGGTAAATTTCCATAATTTAATCCGTTTTCTCCAAGTAAAACAGATACAATCATATGTTTTTGATTGTCTTCATTTTGTATGTGAAAATCGGGAATATTTTTTGCTATATAATCCATTAAAATAGGATAAAAAGCGAATTTTTCCAGTCCTTCAAAAAAAGCTTCAATTTCTCTATCACTTTTTCGATTGATATATGCTTTAAATGACTCTTTTTCAGGATTGTAATTATCTTTAAAAGCAAAAAGTGATTTGAACATCCGAGTAGCTGCTCCTGATGCAGGTACAAATTTCAAAATTGAAATACCTTTCTTTTTCTTCTGATAAAGTGCTGCATATTTAGCGGTTTCTTCTTTTGAGAAAGATAGAATTCCATTTCCAATGGTCGCAGCAGCCTTTAACTCAATTGGAGGGACACCTTGTCTGAAAAGTTCTAACTGACTTTCAAGAACTTCCTCTGAAATTCCTTTTTTAGCCAATAACTCTTGGTCTTTTGATGTAAGTTTAGCCATTGTTTTTCAATATTTTATCAACAACCTCTTTTATAGTTTTCAAACGTTTTTCAAGGTCGCCTGTTATTATTACATATTTAATATTTTGTTTGTCAAGCATTTGCTTAAATTGAACAAACATAAATTCACGTTCATTGGGTTTATCACGCAAATCGTCTGCTTGCCAAGGAACATCAATATCTGTCAGGAAAACGACATCATAATGATTTTCAAGTGCATATTTTTCAATTTCAGCCGAGCATTTTCCGTAGTAAATATACGAATAAATCATCAATTCAAGCAAATTTGTATCACAAAAAATAATTTTATTTGCTTTTTGTATAAGTTCATTTTCCGATGAAGTTTGCCCTAATGCAATGGGTTCGAGGTCGTCCCAAGTACAGGTTTCACGTTTTTCGTCCCATTTTTTTTGTAGATACGTTCGCATAAACTCAGGAACCCATTTTGTTTCGAAATCCTTGGCGAGAGCTTTGCTAAGTGTAGTTTTTCCTGTAGACTCAGGTCCTACAAAAGCCACGCGAATTATATCACTTTCAATTTGTTTAAACTTCTTTTCCATTCAAAAAAGGCTGCAATTGCGATTATAGTAAAAATAAAATACTGAAATGAACTGAATACAAGTCCTTTATGATAATACAAGGGCACCGAAATAATATCGCCAATAATCCAGCAAATCCAATTTTCAATTTTTCGTTTAGCCATCAACCACATTCCAACCAAGAATATTGAAGTGGTAAAAATATCAATCCAATCTATCCAAGTAAAATATTGAAAACCAAAGGAAATTCCTTCAGATGAAAATCCATTATTGATGTAAGGTTTTAACAAATACACTCCTGTTACAAATATCCAACTAAATGTAGCTAATCCAAAACTAATAAGCCAATCACGCCGAGTAGTTTTTGAAACTTCAATATGTACATTATCTTTACTACTTTTTGCCCAAAGAATCCAACCATAAATACTCATTATTGTGTAGTAAAAGTTAATAAGCATATCTCCAAAAAGCCGACTAATCCAAAGTAAATACACAAAAATAATTGTACTGATAATGCCTGTGGGATAGACCAGAATATTTCGTTTCTTACTGAAATAAACACTCAGAAGACCAAAAATCACACCGATGATTTCCAGCACAATAAGATGCGTTTCTACACCCTTATATTGAGCAAAAAACCAATCAAAAATGTGGTTCATAGTCGTATCTGTCTGATTTTACTATTTTTATGTACATCAATCCACGTTCAACAAGCTCCATAGCTTCTTTTATTTCAGCAGTGAGTGTATGCATTACCTTATCATAATCACCATAAACTTGTGTACTTAGCGGATTTTCAAGTACTTTTAAACCTGAATTTCGTAACTTTTTAATAAAATGAATAATAGGCTGTTCAAAATCATCTTGTAATGGACTGAATGTCAGTTCTACTGATATTTTCATAAATTTTATAGTTTAAAATAGTTAATGTTCTCCAATATTTTTTTCTATAGTTTTTTCATAAAGATTTTCGTACATCGGAATGATTTTACACTCGTCAAATCTTTTGGCAGAAATTTTTGCCTGTTTTTTAAATTGAGCTAAGCGGTTTTCATCTTCCAGAATGTAAATGGCGTTTTTACTCATCTCTTTAACGTCTCCGACAGGGCTTAAAAATCCTGAGAAACCATTTTCATTTACTTCGTGTAAACCTCCTGCGTTTGAAGAAATTACAGGAACGCCTGATGCCATTGCTTCCAGAGCTGAAAGCCCAAAACTTTCTGATTCTGATGGTAGTAAAAACAGGTCAGAAGCACAAAGTAGTCTATCCACATCTAAAGTATTTCCCAAGAAAAGTACTTTATTTTTAATACCTAACTGCTTACATTTATTCTCAGCAAACTCTCTTTCAGGTCCATCTCCTGCTAATATAAGTTTTGAAGGAATTTTTTGTTGTATTTGATAAAAAACTTCAATCACATCAGGAATTCGTTTTACTTTGCGGAAATTACTAATATGAGTTACGATTCGTTCGTTTTTTTGTGCCATTATAGAACGTTTACACGGGGCTGTGTATGTGTCTTTTCCTATATCAATAAAGTTCGGAATTACATAGATTTCTTTTTCAATATCAAACAAACGTAATGTATCTTGTTTTAAACTTTCTGAAACAGAAGTAACTACATCTGATTCATTAATACTGAAAGTAACTGCCTGTTTGTAATTCGGATGATTTCCTACTAAAGTGATATCTGTTCCGTGCAGAGTTGTAATCATTGGAATTTCAATACCTTCCTTTTTCAACATTTGCTTAGCCATATAACCAGCATAAGCGTGTGGAATGGCATAATGTACGTGTAAAATATCTATTTTATAGGCTTTTATTACAGAAACCATCTTGCTGGAAAGTGCCAATTCGTATGGCTGATAATGAAACAATGGATATTCTTCCACGTGTACTTCGTGAAAGTGAATATTCATTTCCAAATAGTCCAAACGTACTGGGTAGCTGTATGTTATGAAATGTACTTGATGTCCTTTCCGAGCTAAGGCAAGTCCTAATTCGGTTGCTACTACCCCACTTCCACCAAAGGTAGGGTAACAAACAATTGCTATATTCATCTAAAATTGATTTTTGTTGGCTTACCACCAAATATTCAATTCGTAAAAATATAAAAAAAATGAATAATCAACCGAAAAAAAATAAAAAGTTCTTCTTTAAAATATTGTTTTGAAAATATAAAATAATTAAATCATTGTAAACCAATATATAAATGATACCTCATAATATTTTGCTTTTACATCTTTTTAAAATTGACGTCAGAAGTTTTTTATATATTAGCTATGATTGACTGATGGGTCAGCATTTTTTGCTCTTTATCAATAAAGAATTATCTTTGCACACAATTATGGGAAAGAAAAATCAGAAGTTAGTATTTGAAAATATAGAAGTCATCGATGCTGGGGCAAAGGGCAAAAGTGTAGCCAAAGCTCCTGACGGACGGGTTATTTTCCTGTCAGATGCTGTTCCAGGTGACGTAGTTGATGTGCAAACTACCAAAAAAAGAAACGCTTATTACGAAGGATTTGTAACAAAACTTCACAAATCATCAGAAAGGCGTACCGAACCCGTTTGCGAACATTTCGGGTATTGTGGGGGATGTAAGTGGCAGAATATGAGCTACGAACATCAACTTTTTTACAAACAAAAAGAAGTTGAAAATAATCTCAAACGCTTAGGAAAAATAGAACTCCCTGAAATACAACCTATTTTAGGCTCAGAAAAAATCTATTTTTACCGCAATAAAATGGAATTTTCCTTTTCGGATACGCGTTGGCTTACGCCTGAAGAGATAAAAGATTCAGAAAGTATTGACAATCGCAACGGCTTAGGATTTCACATTTCAGGGGCTTGGGATAAAATTCTTGACGTTAAAAAATGCCATCTACAAGCCGACCCTTCCAACGCCATACGCTTGGCGGTAAAGCAGTTCGCTTTGAAACACGAAATGCCTTTCTATAGCCCTCGTAATCAGTCAGGTTTCTTACGTTCGATGATGATACGAACTGCTTCCACTGGTGAGCTTATGGTGGTTATTCAGTTTTTTGAGGAAAATAAAACTCAACGGGAGTTGCTGCTCGATTTTCTGTCAGAAAAATTCCCGCAAATCACATCGCTTCAATACATTATCAATGGAAAAGCAAACGATTCTATTTACGATCAAGAAATTATTTGCTACAAAGGACGCGATTATATCTATGAGGAAATGGAAGGTTTGCGGTTTAAAATCAATGCTAAGTCCTTCTATCAGACTAATTCCGAACAGGCTTATGAACTTTACAAAGTGGCTCGTGATTTTGCCCAGCTAACGGGAAATGAATTGGTGTACGACCTTTACACCGGAACGGGCACTATTGCTCAATTCGTAGCAAAGAAAGCCCGAAAAGTAGTTGGCGTAGAGGCAGTTCCGGAAGCTATTGAAGATGCTAAAGTCAATGCCCAGAACAATAATATTACGAACGTAAGTTTTTTTGTGGGAGATATGAAAAACGTTTTCAATGAAGCGTTTATAGCTGAAAATGGAGTACCTGACCTTATCATTACCGACCCACCTCGCGACGGAATGCACAAGGACGTGGTACAACAAATCCTCAACATTGCTCCGCCTAAAGTGGTGTATGTGAGTTGTAATTCCGCTACACAAGCACGTGATTTGGCGTTGATGGACGCAATGTACAAGGTCACCAAAGTGCAACCTGTCGATATGTTTCCGCAGACGCACCACGTAGAAAATGTAGTACTTTTGGAAAAACGATAAGAGCCGAAAATACGTTCCAAACAGAAACGTACGTACACTTTAAAAAAGATTGACGTGCGTTCGAAAATTTTCTGACGTCAAGAAATTTATTTTCTGACGTCAGTTTTTTTTCAAATTGACGTACATTTTTTAGATTCCTGATGTTCATTTAATTATAAACATCATTTTTATTTGTTGATAATTGTACAACAAAGCTAATGTTTTATAAGTACATCTTTTTATTTTTTAACGGAAAGAAATTACAAGTGATATGTTTTCAGATTTGTTCTTGTAGTGAAAATCAAAAACACTTTGACGGGAAAGTATTTTAACTTTGACGTCAAAGTGTTTTCAGTTTACAGGCAAAGTGTTTTTAGTTTGCCGTATGTTTTTTAATCATTGTCAGGCGAATTATTTTTCAGTTTCGGTAGAAGCTTCTTCATCTTGCTCAGCATTTAGTTTCGCTTCTTCTATATCAACTTCTTCAGGTTCCTTAGGTCCTTGAATTTTAATAGGTTGTTGTTTCTTTTCTTCCTCGCTAAAAATTTCATCTTTACTTGCGATTCGTTCGTCGCCTCGCCATATAAATTCTCGGAACTTGCGGTCGTTCTTATGAAGTTTGTCTTCTGGATATAAATCTCCTACAGGTTGCGTGATAAAAACGACCTTCTCAACTTGTTGTTGCTCATCTAAATGCAGTTTGATGTGGCTACAAGTGAGCTTGTTGATGCCCACCATTTCCTTTTTATCATTGTAGACGTAATAGATAGACTCCGTATTTTGGAGGAAATCAATTTGCTTGAGTTGATTTTTCTTGAATTTGCCATACAGAACTTTTCCCTTTACTTGATTGTATCCGTCGCTCAGCGTATCTTTTTCAACTACGAGGGCATTATTGAAAACTTTGAGCGAATCCAATTGTTCAGTTTTTGTATTGGCTATTAGATGGATACTGTCACCAGTCATTTGGCTCTCCCCTGTCCAAACCACAGGTTTACCTATAAGTTGAGTAAGTCCGCTAAATTCGTTGGAATGAATAGAGTCACATTTTGCCTGCATATCCGATTTAAAAATACGAGCATCAGGGAACACCCTGATTGTTCTGTTCTGTTCCTTTCCTGTAACCAGTATCTTTTTTCCGTGCATATACATTGAATCCTTTTCAATCAATGAAATGATTACAGGTTTTTTGGTAATGAACATAGAGTCTTTCGCTTTGTGAATTTCGCCATAATGTCCTTTAACAATGGTATTATTAATGGTATCAATCACAACAATATTATTTGTCCCTGAGGCAAATTGTTTCTTCTTATCAAAGTACAAACTATCTCCTTTCAGTGTTTTTAAGTCGTAATCGATAGTTGCATTTTTCATAAAGTACCCTTCTTCTTTGCGTGTATCGTAAAAGCCTCGTTCACAATAAACTTTATAGTCCTGACCTGTAATTGTTGTCGCTCCGTAGAAGTAAGCATTTCCTGTGGGGTGGTAGTAGTCCAATATTTGAGAGTCAACCACGAAATCTTTATTTACAATTTTTACTGAATTAGTAAATTGATTTTTCTTTTTGGTAATGAAGTACTTACCTGTTTTGCTGGTCAGTTCGTTTTCCACATCGGTGATTTTACCAAAGTTGTTATAATAGGCTTCTTGTGTATTTCTGTCGAGGAAAAGCTCTTCTGTTTCAAGAGTCATTGTTTCGTTCTTCAGTACTACATTTTCTTTAGCTACAGCTGTTTTAAGGTTTCCGTTGTAGGAAATGTATTGGCTATTCATTTGTAAGGTATCCCCTTGTTGTACGAATATATCTCCGTGAGCAATAACAAGATTTTTTTCCTCATAAAGTACTGCCAAATTACACCAAATATCCAATCCTTGATGCCTGAACTGAACTTTATTTCCATCGGATTTGAAAATGGTAGCTCCAGGATATTTTGCGTTATCAATAGTGAATTCACCTCCGTAGACAATCTCAATACGTTTTATTTTTGGGTCATTATTTTGAGCCAAAGAAGGTAAATAAATTGCTAACAAACTGATGATAAATAAAATATATCTCATTCGGACAGGATTTGATACACGTATTTTAAAAAAATTATTTCTGATTTTTCTTTAAGAAGAAAGTATTAAAAACGATATTGCATTGTTATCCCAAACATAGGCTTTGCATTTATTTCATTTGATTCAAAGAAAGGTTCAAAAGAAAGACGCTCATCTACATTGAATTGCTTCAAGTGTGCATCTACATTGGCTTCGATGATATTCAAAGCATACAAACCTGCCGTAATTAACAGGGACAACTCCTGATTTCTTCTGTAAAACTGCTGAGCCCTACGCAAACCATCTGTACTTAAACGAGGCTGACCATCACTTCTATTTCCATAAAATTCGTCGTCGGTATGTCCTGCCATTCGTCTTTTATAAGCCGTTTGATATCTGTTGAATTCTTTTGTATTGCGAATGTAAAAATAAACTCCTGTACCGATGGCTCCATAAACGAGAGGAACTTTCCAATAACTTTTGTTATAAATTTGTCCCAAACCTGGAAGAATTGCGGAATAAAATGCTGCCTTAGCAGGAGAAAGAGGGTCTGTATTCCAAGTAGGTTGTTGTATCGTTTTAAATTCACTTTTTACAGCTTTAGCCTGTATTGTATCTTGCAAACCAGCTGATTGTGCATAAGATACATACAGGCCAAGCCACATTATAAATATGAAAACAATTGATTTAGACATTTTTATTCAACAAACTTTGAATACGTTTAAAATCTTCTTCCGAAGAAAAAGGAATTGTTAATGTTCCTTTACCATTTTTAGCAACTTTAACGGAAACTTTAGTGCCAAAAAAGTGACTAAAATTGTCCAAATTTTCCTGAATATATGAAGGAATTCCTGCTTTTAGATTTTGACTTTTAGAGGTTTCAATTTCTGACTTTTTACCTTCAGTAGTTTGCAAATCAGGATTTTGAATTCTGCGAACCAAATCTTCTGTTTCACGAACGGACAAATTTTGCGAAATAATTTCTTGATAAATATCCACCTGTTGTTCAGGATTTTCAATGGTAATTATGGCACGTCCGTGACCCATAGAAATAAACCCATCACGAATTCCTGTTTGGATTACAGGAGCTAATTTTAAGAGTCTTAAGTAATTAGTGATTGTAGAGCGTTTTTTACCAACACGTTTACTCATTTGATCTTGAGTGAGATTAATTTCCTCAATTAGTCGTTGGTAAGAAAGTGCTATTTCAATTGGGTCTAAATCTTGGCGTTGGATATTTTCAACTAAAGCCATCGTTAAGGATTCGTTATCATCTGCGATACGAACATAAGCAGGAATGGTTTTCAGTCCAGCCAATTTTGAAGCTCTAAAACGACGCTCACCAGAAATTAATTCGAACTTATTAAATCCAATTTTCCGAACAGTAATTGGTTGAATAACACCTAATTCCTGAATAGATGAAGCCAACCCTTCAAGTTCTTCTTCATTAAAAGAAGTTCGGGGTTGAAAAGGATTTACTTCTATAAAATCAAGCTCCAATTCAATGATGTTACCTACTACTTTTTCAGCATTTTTATCCTTTGCTGAATTAATGTCATTATCTGGACTATTTCCAAATATGACAGAAACACCTCTTCCTAAGGCTTGTTTTTTGAATGTTTTAGCCATTTATGTGATTTAAACTTTATTTTTATCAATAATTTCTTGTGCCAAATTAATATGATTTGTAGCTCCTTTGCTGGTTGCGTCATAGTTTATGATTGTTTCACCAAAACTTGGAGCCTCACTCAAACGTACATTTCGCTGGATAATCGTTTTGAAAACCATATCACTAAAGTGCTTTTGAACCTCTTCAACTACCTGATTTGAAAGACGTAAACGAGCGTCATACATTGTTAAAAGAAGCCCTTCAATATCCAAATTTGGATTGAATACTTTTTGTACTTGTTTAACCGTATTTAAGAGTTTGCCAAGCCCTTCCAAAGCAAAATATTCACACTGAATAGGTATAATAACAGAGTTAGCCGCTGTAAGTGCATTTAGTGTAATTAAGCCCAATGAAGGAGCACAATCAATTAAAATATAATCGTATTGGTCTTTGATAGGTTCTAAAGCTTTTTTGAGCATAAACTCACGCTGTTCCTTATCAACCAGCTCAATTTCAATAGCAACCAAGTCAATATGTGCTGCGATTAAATCTAAATTAGGAGATTCTGTGTGGATAATCATATCCTTTGCTTCCACAGTATGCTCTAAAAGCTCGTAAGTTCCGTGCTCAATTGAATCAATATCAACCCCTAACCCTGAAGTAGCATTTGCTTGAGGGTCAGCATCAATAAGTAACACCTTCTTCTCAAGTACCCCTAAAGAAGCTGCCAGATTCACTGAAGTTGTAGTTTTTCCTACTCCCCCTTTTTGATTTGCAACAGCAATTATTTTGCCCATAATCTTAAATTTTAATTATCTTGAAAGTAATATTTTATTGGTGATTAAAGCTCTTTACTAAAAAAGACCAGGTATGTTAGGCATTCCTTGTTTGGCAACTGCAGCTAACTCATTTTCATTGATTTGTGTAGCTTTTTCAATCGCTTTATTTAGTGTGAGCACCAAGTAGTCTTCCAATTCTTCTTTATCAGAAAGTAAACTTTCATTGATTTGAATAGATTTTATTTCCCGATTGGCTGTTATGGTAACTTTTATTTCACCATTTGATGAAACTTCATCTATTAAAACATTATTTAAACGTTGTTTTGTTTCTTCAATTTTTTGCTGGGTTTCTTTTAATTTACCCATCATTCCCATAAGATCTCCAAACATATTTTATTTTAATTTTTCTGTGTGGACAAAAGTAGTAATTTTTTTTGAAGTAACAAGTTTGCAAAATTAGGGGTATGTAAAATCAATTTATATTTTTTTGAAAGTATACAGATTTTTAACATATTACATTTTTTGTTTTAGAATACTGAAAAATCATTTCAATCTTAAGTAAAAAATACGTGTGAATTCTTTGCATATTTCGTATTTTTGCAAAAAGAAATTTTACAAAAATCATAATAAAAAATACAATTATGGTAAATAAAATATATTCACAAAAGAAATTATCTTTAAAACCTTACAATACGTTTAATATAGATGTTCAAGCAAATGATTTCATTAAAATTCAAACTGAAGAAGAATTAATTAATGCATTACAACATTTTCCTAATCCCTTTATTTTAGGAGGTGGTAGTAATATGCTTTTAACCCAAAATATTGAAAAACCTGTATTTCATATACAACTTAAAGGAATTTCTATAGAAAAGGAAACAGAAGATTTCGTTTGGATTAAAGCTCAGGCAGGTGAAAACTGGCACAAATTTGTTTTACATACGCTAAATCAAGGATTTGGGGGACTTGAAAATCTGTCACTCATACCAGGTAATGTGGGGACTACCCCCATACAAAATATAGGAGCTTATGGGATTGAAATCAAAGATGTTATGGAGAATTGTGAAGCGATTCACGTGAAAACATATAAAAAGAAAACCTTCTCTAATGTTGATTGCAAATTTGCGTATCGTGAATCTATATTTAAAAATGAAGAAAAAGATAATTATATAATTACTTCTGTTACGTTCAAACTTACCAAAAGAAATCACATTTTACGTACAGAGTATGGTGCTATAAAAGACGTTTTATCTCAAAGAGAAATTAAAAATCCAACCCCAAAGGACATTTCAGAAGCAGTTATTTTTATTCGCGAAAGCAAATTGCCTGATCCTAAAAAAATAGGAAATAGCGGAAGTTTTTTTAAAAATCCTATTGTGACAAAGATGAAATTTGAGAAACTTCAAGAAAAATATCCTAAAATGCCTTTTTATGAATTAAATCAGGAACAAGTGAAAATTCCAGCAGGTTGGTTAATAGATACTTGTAAATTAAAAGGTTATAGAAAAGGTGATGCTGGTGTGCACAAAAAACAAGCCCTTGTTTTAGTAAATTATGGAAATGTTACAGGCACAGAGATTCTTGAAATTGCTCATTTTGTTAAAAATGAGGTGAAGGAAAAGTTTGATATAGAATTAGAGTTTGAAGTGAACATTTTTTAAAAAAATCATTTCAATTAAAAACAATTGTTATGATTTTTAAATTTATCTTAATAAATGGTATATTGGTAATGTAAATTTGCTATTCATTTTTTATGATAACAAACTGAGCTTTGGAACCTGTTGCTAAATTCCATTGATTTTGAGCGATAACTTTTCCACCATCGTCCAAAACTCTGAAATCTGCTGTATTAGGACCTGATTCTCCCTGATTTAAAGCTAAAAATTCAATTTTATTGAATCCAGGTTTTAAATTGATTTGAAAGCCATTATATTCTCCTAATAGAAGGATATCGTGAATTTCAACTTTGTCGTTTACTAAAATGCTAACTCTATCACCATCAATAGCTTGATAATCTCTACAGTATACATTCACAAATCCGCCATTGCTTACAAAGTCTCCAAAAAATTGATTCCCTTTTGGAGCGTTATATTCTTCCCTTTTATGGTCATTCAAAACGCTATAATTAGGCTTAAAGTCTATTTTTCGTCGTATCAAATCACTTTTTTTCGTGAAATTAACCTCTTTTTCTGGTGTTTTTAGTAGAGAACCCGATTCGTCTTTTTTTGTAGATAAAGGTAAAGAAAATAAGTTATCAGATGAATTAAGTTCGGGAGCATTTTCAAGTGGAACTACAACAGGAACTTGCCTTTTTGAAGTTTCAAAAGTTTGTGCTTTAGCAAAATTAATAACTAAACACAAAAAACAAATAAAAATACTTTTTTTCATAACAAATTCATATTAAGTAACCAAAAAATAAATTTAAACTTTGATGAGTTTCATTTATTAATCACAATTGGACTGAAGCTTTTCTAATTTCGCTTTTCTTCTTTCCATTCTTAAGACTTTCAACAACAAAAATACGCCAAAACCGAAAAACAGAACCAAAAAAACTACTGAATTTCGCATATTATTCGTAAATTGGTCAATGAAGCCATATATTCCCATACCAATAACAATGCCAATTTTTTCAGCAACATCAAAAAAACTGAAAAAAGATGTTGTATCTTTTGTCTCGGGTAGATAATTTGAATACGTTGAACGAGAAAGTGTTTGAATTCCACCCATTACCATTCCTACAAGCATTGCCGTTATATAAAAATGTACTGGAAGATAAATAAAATAAGCTACCAAACAAATTATAATCCAAATGCAATTTAAAATAATTAGTACAGGAACTTGTCCCATTCTTTTGACGGCGACAACCGTTAGCCTTGCTCCAAAAATAGCTACAATTTGGATTATCAAAATGCTTATAATTAACCCTAATGTTCGTTCTTCTGTACCTTTCCAACGGATTTCCTGTTCTCCAAAATAGGTTGCAACTAACATAATAGTTTGTACTCCCATACTATAGACAAAAAATGCGAATAGAAACATTTTTAATCTGTTAGATTCTTTTAATCTTCTCCAGACACCTCTTAATTCTTTGTAACCATTAAAAATAATATTTTTATTTATTTTGCCTCTTCCTTTCTCAAAATCAGGTAGATATCTAAACGAATACTGACTGAAAGTAATCCACCAAATTCCCACCGTTACAAATGAAATTTTCATTGCTGTAAGGGTTGCTTGTGTTTCATCTCCTCCAATACCAAAGAAAGATGGATACATTACCATTGCCAAATTGAAAATCAATAATGTGGTACAACCTAAATACCCCATAATGAAACCTTTAGCACTAACTTCATCATATTGTTCTGGCAAGGCTATATCTGGCAAATAAGAATTATAGAAAACGATACTTCCCCAAAAACCTACAACTCCCAAAAAATAACACGTAAGTCCGAAGTACACATTTTCCAGAGAGAACCAATATAAGCCTATGCAGGAAATTGCTCCCAGATAACAAAAAAACTTCATAAAAGTTTTTTTATTTCCCAGATAATCAGCTATTCCACTAAGTATAGGAGAAACTAAAACAACCACTAAAAAAGCTAATGATGTAACAAAAGTGATAACGGCAGTATTTTTAAAACTTATTCCGAAAATTTCAATATGAGTTATTTCTGCTATTTTGAATAACAATCCATAAAAGATAGGAAATACAGCAGAAACAATAGTTAAGCTATATACAGAATTAGCCCAATCATATAATATCCAAGCTTTTAGAAGTTTTTTGTGTCCGCGTGGAAATTGAGTTGGCATAAGCAATTTTTTCGTTAGTTAGATTATCAAGGAGGCAAATTTACACTTTTTTAAGATTTTTTCTCTATGTTAGAATAAAAATATCTTTTGACTTAAATGGGTAATTTTCTGTATATTCAAAAAAAATATATATTTGTACTTCGAAATAATGAATAAGTATGATTCACTATATATCTAATGATGTGCTTATTTTGGAGCATATCGAGTCGATACTCACTAATGATGTAAAGTTAAAATTATCGGAAGAAGCAATAATTAATGTCCAAAAATGTAACGCCTTTCTGAGCCAAGATATTTCAGAGCAATTTAAAGAAAAAGATATTAACAATCAGTATTTTCTGTTAAAATCATATGCCTGTGGGATTGGAGAGACTATTTCTGACGAAGTTGTTAAACTTATGTTATTTCTTAAAATTCAGTCGCTGTGCTATGGTTTTAGCGGTGTTCGTTTGGAAATTGTTGAACGTTTACTTGATTTTTTCAATAATAACATTCTTCCTGTGGTGTACTCAAAAAACACTCCAGATGATCGTATTGCTCTGGCTCACTTATCATTACCTTTAATCGGAGAAGGAGAAGTTCGCATTAATGGAAAGGTATTTTCTACTTGTGAGTTGGAAGCCAAGTTTGGTTGGAAGCCTATACAATTAAGAAATAAGGAAGCTGAAGCTTTATTAGGAGGCACGCAACTTACGACTGCTTATGGGGCTTGTAATCTTATTAAAGCATTGAAATTGTGTAAAATATCTGATTTTATATCTTCAATTTCGGTACAAGTTTTTGGAATTAATAGTTTGTTTTTTTCGGAACAGGTGCAGATCGTACGTCCTCACAAAGGGCAAATTCAAACAGCGGATTCTATTCGTAATTTAATGAATAGTAATAAATTAAATATCAATAAAGTTGTTTCCTCTTCAGCTCCTGAGGCTTTTTGTGCTATTCCGCAAGTACACGGAGCAGTAAAAGATACAATTGCATACGTACGAAAAATTATTAAAACCGAAATTAATTCAACCACAGATAATCTTTTAGTTTTCCCAGAAAAAAAACAAGTTATTTTTGGAGGAAATTCGCATACCTTACCCTTATCACTTGGCTTAGATTTTCTATCAATTGCTTTAACAAGTTTAGGAAATATCTCAGAAAGAAGGATTTTTTACTTAATTTCTACCTTAAGTACACAGAATAACGAAGAAAATTTGGCTATGTTTTTAAATTTTACAGTTCTTCAGCGTATAACTGAGGGGATTTTGGCAGAAAATAAACGATTATCGGTTCCCGTAAGTGTAGAAAGCCCTATTTTTACTGAAAAAATGACTGATATTAAAGGAATGGGCGGAAGTTCAGCAGTGAAATGTTATGAAGTGATTAAAAATATAGAACAAATTTTAGCCATTGAATTATTGATTGTAGCTTTAATAATATTCAATGAAAAAAGTCAGTATGACTCTGAGATAATTAAAAAATACATCAAATATTTAGATTTTGATACAAATAAGCAGGATTTGAAAAAATATATTGAAAAAATATTATTATTTTTTAGAGAAAACGAAATTGTTTAAATAAATCAATGTATATTTACTATATTATTAACTTTCAATTTAATAGAATGAAAAATTATTTTTTTGTACTTTTAGGAGTATTTATAATTTTACAAAGTTGCAAAAACCAGACGCCCAAAGAACTTGTTGAAGAAATTAAGCAACGAGAAACCTATGAAAGTCCTAAAATGGTTTCTTTATCTGACACTACGCAAAAATCTTTTAATCAGATATTTATAAAAGATAGTGTACTCAGAAAATCTGTTATTAATGACACTAAGAATTTTTATAAACAGAACGGATTTCAAACGCGTTGGCTTTACGAAACCAAGCCAGGGAAATTATTTTATGAGTATATGAAAATTCTGGAAAATTCCGAAAATTACGGATTAAATCCTGAAACCTATAATCATAAACTTTTATTACAATCTGTAGAAAATCTTTATACTTCCTCCCCTATTCTTTCAGAAATTGAAAAATTGGATAAAGAAATCACATCTTCTTTTTTGTTGTTAACCAATCATTTAGGACGTGGACGTATCACAAAATTAGCTCACGGAAAACACATTTGGAAACGTTCAAAAAAGAATAGAGATGATTTGGAAATATTGTTGAAAATAAAAGATGATGAAAAACTATCAGAAATTGTTGACGCTTTACATCCTCAGCATTCTCTTTATAAGCGAATGAGTGAAAAATACAAAACATTAAAAGATACTGAAGAAGATTCAATAATAGAGGTTACGATTCCTCAACCAAAAGAATTTTTAGTGGGATATAAACACAAGTCAGTAGAAAATTTAAGACAGAATTTAGCACAAAAAGGCTATGAAGCAATTCCAGAAAACTCGGCTAATCAGGTAGATAGTACTTTGTTGAAAGCATTGATGCAATTTCAAGAAGATAAAGGAATTAAACCAGATGGAATTCCTGGTAAATCAACTCTTTATTATTTGAATATGACTCTTTCTCAAAAACGTGATTTACTTCAACTTAATATGGAGCGTATACGACTACTAAATAATGATTTAGGTGATGATTACATTGTTGTGAATATTCCTGAATTCAAGATGTTTATCTATCATAAAGATTCTATGATTCATCAAATGAATGTAATTGTTGGGAAAGAATATACAGCTACACCTGTATTTATAGACACGTTAAAATATGTTGAATTTCGCCCTACTTGGACTGTTCCTCAGAGTATTATAAAAAATGAGATGATTCCACAAATTGTATCTCAATCCGACCCTGAAAAATATCAAAAACGTGGATATACACTTTACGAAAATGGAAAAAAAATAGATCCAAAGACAGTTGATTGGAAAAGCTCTGATATTAACAAACGAAAATTCAGATTTGTAGAGGCTCCATCTGCCAGAAATTCTTTAGGTTTAGTAAAATTTATTTTAACAAATGATATGAGTATATATCTTCACGACACACCCTCTCCTAAGCTATTTGCAAGAGAAAATAGAGCTTTAAGCCACGGATGTATTCGTGTGGAAGAACCTGCAGAATTAGCGTATCTTCTTTTAAAAAATCAAGATGATTGGACAAGAGAAAAAGTGGTCGAAGCAATGAATTCAGGAAGAAATCAGAGACGTATAAAATTGAATACCAAATTTTTAGTAAATATGCTTTACATAACTGCTTGGGTTGATGAAAAAGGAGATTTGATTATCAAAAATGATATATATGGATTTGATCAAGAACAACTCAAAGAATTAAGAAAATTTCAAGATTAAAAAAACAGGATAGCAATTTTGCTATCCTGTTTTTTTATGACAACCTTAAAATATTAAAGCATAGAATATTCTATTAATTTTAGGACATTTAGGTATTTAGAAGAACTTAAATATTTCGGATTGTTGTAGTAAGCAAAAATCATCGTCTTTTCCTTGATAGTCTCTATAACTTGTTTATAAATATCTTTAGGCAGCACAGGACATCCCAAACTTCTTCCCATACGACCATTTTTCTTTATGTAATCCTCACTGGCATAATCAGCTGTGTGGATTACCACACCACGTTCGGCCATATTGCTGTTGTATCCTTTTTCATCACCGTGAAGTTGTAAGCTAAATCCTCTACTTCCCATATAGGTTTTTCCTGTGATATAAAAGCCAATACTGCTTTTGTTGGATTCTTTGATATTTGAAAATGAAGTGGGGGTTTTTTCTCCGCTTTTTTTACCGTGTGCAACATAGGTGTTGTAGATAATTTGCTTATTTTCCAAGTCAATTGTGTAGAAGCGTTTTGTGTTGCAATCCTTTGAGAAGTCAATAATTGAAAAGATTTCTTTATCGTTTAGTCTTTGTTGTTTTCTAAGAGATTGATAACCAATGTAGGCGTATCTGAAAGCTTCAAAGTTTAAATCGTATTCTTCTGCCCCAATTTCATCATAAACATCTTTGATGTTTGTCTCCATTTTCTTTAGAGCCAAAGTAACATATTCTTTTGAATTAATGGAATCACTAATAGATTCAAAAACAATGTTTTCTGCCTTTGTTAGATGTGTTGAAATACTTAAAATAAATAAACAAATTACACGGAATATCTTGTTCATAACATATGGTTATTATACTATAACAAAAATCGATGCAAAGCTATATCCATATAAATTAAAAAACAAGAGCTTAGTGGATAAAAAATTGTTAATTAACATTTTTATAGTAGATAAAAAATTGCTTAACTATTGTATTTATTTATTTTTGCAGTGTAAATATTTTATTATGAAGAGATTAATTTTAACGTTTGGTTTTATTTTTATCTGTAATTTTTTGATAGCTCAGCAAGGAAGTTCCTCATTTTCAAAAACTTATTCTCCAAATAATTGGACTTTTGGTGGGAATGTAGGTCTTTCAGGAGGAAGTTATGGATTGGGAGTTTTTATTACACCAAGAGTTGGTTACAAAGTAACTGAGGCTTTTGAAGTGGCAGCAAATTTGAATTATACATTTCAAAATACAGAATTTTATAAAAATAATCTTTTAGGATTTGGTCCTTCTGTTAATTATTACATACAACGAAATTTTTTCCTAAATTCTTCTTTTCAGCATTATTTTGTATCACAAAAACACAAAATTACCAAAACTTCGTACAATGTGAGAGAAAATGCATTATATGTGGGAGGTGGTTATATGCAACATTTAGGTGGAAGAGCTTATATGCAGCTCGGCTTTTCATATAATATACTTTACAATAAAAATAAAAGCATATTTTCTACAGGATTTGTTCCTAACGTGGGAATTGTTGTCGGGTTGTAAAATTTTTCTTTTTCCCTTTTCTATTTTTGTTTGTTTTTGTACCTTTGCACCCGAATTAATAATAAGAGGAAAGATTTGGACTGATTGCAACCTCTTTTTGGAACTTCCAAAAAAATGCTAAAACAGTGATTTACATTGCTTTATAATTGCTAAATAATTATTTCTTTAATAAGAAATGAATTAATGAAAATTGCAGTTATCGCCTAAAATCTTCCTTTCTAAAAAATTTTATAGAAATGGGATATTTATTTACCTCCGAGTCCGTTTCAGAAGGACATCCAGACAAAATCGCAGACCAAATTAGTGACGCACTTATTGACAATTTCTTAGCTTTTGACCCAACCTCAAAGGTTGCCTGTGAGACTTTGGTAACTACAGGGCAAGTGGTATTAGCTGGTGAAGTAAAATCGAACACATATATTGATGTTCAGCAAATTGCAAGAAATGTTATTCGTAAAATTGGCTACACCAAAAGCGAATATATGTTTGAGGCAAACTCTTGCGGAATTTTATCGGCAATTCACGAACAATCACCCGATATTAACCAAGGTGTTGATAGAGGAAATCCAGAAGAACAAGGTGCTGGTGACCAAGGTATGATGTTTGGTTATGCTGTTAACGAAACAGAAAATTATATGCCTTTGGCGTTGGATTTATCTCACGCTTTGTTAAAGGAATTAGCTGAATTACGTCGTGAAAATAAGGAAATTACCTATCTTCGTCCTGATGCAAAGAGCCAAGTTACTTTGGAATATAGTGATGATAATAAGCCCATTCGTATCAATACAATTGTAATTTCAACCCAACACGATGATTTTGATACAGAGGAAAAAATGTTACAAAAAATCAAAAATGATATTGTAACTATCTTAATTCCAAGAGTTATTAAAAAATATCCGCAGTACGCACCTTTCTTCGACGAGAAGATAAAGTATCATATTAATCCTACAGGGATTTTTGTTATTGGAGGACCACACGGTGATACAGGTTTAACGGGCAGAAAAATTATTGTTGATACGTATGGCGGAAAAGGAGCTCACGGAGGCGGTGCTTTTTCAGGAAAAGACCCAAGTAAAGTGGACAGAAGTGCTGCTTACGCAATGCGTCACATCGCCAAAAATATGGTCGCCGCTGGGGTTGCTGACGAAATTTTGGTACAAGTAAGTTATGCTATTGGAGTTGCTGAACCTACAGGTCTGTACGTAAATACGTATGGTACATCAAAAGTGAATTTAACAGATGGAGAAATCGCTAAAAAAGTACAAAACATCTTTAAATTAAGACCTTATGATATTGAGCAACGACTCAAACTTCGTAATCCAATATACAGTGAAACAGCTGCTTACGGGCATATGGGACGTGCGCCTGAAACTGTAACCAAAGTTTTTACGTCGCCTTATAATGAAACTAAAACGATTGAAGTAGAATTGTTTACTTGGGAAAAATTGGATTTTGTGGATAAAATAAAAACTGAATTTGGAATTTAGTGTATTAGGTATTTTATTCTTTCATTTTATATTTTTTGTTCACTTAGCTGACAGAAATAATGATTTTCGGTATGAATTTTGCTATTAACTTTGTATAAGTTGTTCAATCAATAAAAAGTATAAAATATGAAAAATGCAGTATCAATTATCATTGTTTTATTTGTTGCTCTGACTTCTTTTTCGTGTGCAAGTGTAATGGTTGCAGTAGATTATGATGGAAAAGCGGATTTTTCTACCTACAAATCGTATGCATTCTTTAAAGAGGGAGTGGACAAAGCTCAGATTTCGGATTTGGACAAGAAGCGAATTTTACGTGCCATTGAACATAATCTGAATACAAAAGGAATGGTGGTTTCTGACAATCCTGATTTTTTGGTAAATATTTTCACAAGAGAGCGTGAAAATATTAATATTTACAATAATTCTCCCTATTATTGGGGTTGGGGCTGGGGACCTTTTTGGGGAGGTTCTTACTATAATGTAAGTTCAAGTGCGGAAGGAACACTTTACATTGAAATCATTGATGCCAAAAAAAAGGAACTCATTTGGCAAGGTAAGGGAACTGGCTACATTCCCAGAAGTGTAGAAGCTAAGGAAGAAGCCATCGCCAACTTTGTAAATAAAATCTTGGAAAAATATCCACCACTGAAGAAATAAAATATTGGTCAAAATTTTTTTTTAAAAAAAGAGGTAGATTGAATTAGTTCATTACCTCTTTTTTCTTTTTTGACTTTTCTTCTAAAAGTTAATTATTTTTCTGAGGCAAATTAAGAAATTAAATTCTGAATCTGGAAATTAATTATTAATTTTGCACGAATATTTTAAAAATTTACTGATGATTAAATGGTTTAAAGCAGAATTTTGGACAACCATTGCTCGTTTAATACTACGAAACAGAATTACGCTTCTGATAGGTATAGCATTGATTACTATATTTTTAGCAATTCAGTGGAGAAGCATTCGTTTTACTTTCACAGAAGCAAATATGCTCCCCAATGACCACCCCGTAAATTTGGAATACAAAGATTTTCTATCTAAATTCGGAGAAGAAGGTAATTTAATTCTTTTAGCTATCAAAGATGAAAACGTATATACTCCTGATGTACTCAATCAATGGAATGAGTTAAGCAGAGAATTGAAACGTTTTAAAGAAATAAATGCTGTTATCTCCGTTGAGAATCTTCCAATTCTAGCAAAAGATACTGCTAAACAAAGTTTTACTACAGAATTGCTTCTGAATGGCAAAATTGAAACCCAGAAACAAGCTGATAGTATAAAAACAATACTTGCGGAAAAATTACCTTTTTATGAGGGATTAATTTACAACAAAGAAACAGGAACTTTGCAAACTGCGGTGTATATGGATAAAAAAATCATAAACACTAAAGCTCGTAAAGATTTTATTATCAATAATTTTATTCCTCTGGTAGAAAAATTTGAGCAGCAAACTAAGCTAAAGGTTCATACTTCGGGAATGCCATACATACGCACACTTAGTGCTCAAAGTATCATTGACGAAATAGGCTTGTTCATTGCGGCGGCTTTGTTTACTACTTCTTTTATTTTCTTTCTGTTTTTCCGTTCATTCCGAGCAATGTTCATTTCAATGACAGTAGTTTCTATCGGAGTTATGTGGACGTTTGGTTTTCTTGGATTGTTTGATTATGAAATTACTATACTAACAGGGCTAATTCCTCCGTTAGTAATTGTTATCGGAATTCCAAATTGTATCTTCTTGATTAACAAATATCAACAAGAAATAAACAAACACGGAAATCAAGCTAAATCATTGCAACGTGTCATACGTAATATAGGTAATGTAACACTCCTGACGAACTTAACAACAGCCATCGGTTTTGCTACTTTCATATTTACAGAAAGTGATTTATTGAAAGAATTTGGAATAATCGCTTCGTTAAGTGTTATTTCCATTTTCATTCTTTCTTTGCTTATTATTCCGATTATTTATAGTTTTATGAAAATTCCGAAAGCCAAGCATTTGCGTCACTTGAATAGAAATTGGATTAGTGGACTTATTCGATGGCTTGAAAACACAGTAAAACATCATCGTTTTGCGGTTTTTTCGGTTGCAGTGACCTTGCTAGTGGCAAGTATTATTGGAATTTATAAAATAAAAATATCAGGTAGTTTGATTGAGGATATGCCAAAATCGGCTGCATTTTTTGATGATATTCTCTTTTTTGAAAAAGAATTTGGCGGAATTATGCCTCTGGAAATTGTTATTAACACAAAACAAAAAAATGGAGTGACACGCTTACCCACTCTCAAACGATTGGAAGAGCTTTGTGAACACATTAACGAAATTCCAGAAATTTCAAAACCAATTTCAATCCTAAATTTGTTAAAATACGCGAAACAAACGTACTATAACGGAAATCCAGACTATTACGAATTGCCTACCACACAGGAGCAAAATTTTATAATGTCATACGTACGAAATTCCAAAGGAAATACGCAAATGTTGTCGTCTTATGTAGATTCTTTAGGACAAACAGCTCGTATCACAACTTTTATGAAAGACATTGGTACGGAGAAAAAGATGCAACAGATTGAAGAAAGTATTTATACAAAAGCTAAAAAACTATTTCCTGAGGATAAATATGAGCTGAAAATTACAGGAAAAGCTTACTTATTTACCAAAGGTACAACGTATTTAGTAACAAACTTGATTTATTCATTGTCATTGGCAATTTTCTTGATTGCATTGATAATGTCTTATATGTTCCGTTCATTCAAAATGATTGTAGTATCCTTAATACCAAATATTTTACCATTATTAATAACAGCTGGAATGATGGGATTTTTGGGAATTCCACTGAAACCTTCTACAATATTAGTTTTCAGCATTGCATTTGGGATTTCGGTAGATGATACAATCCACTTTTTGGCAAAATATCGTCAGGAATTGGTTGCCCGAAATTGGAAAATTAGTAAATCGGTTTATGCAGCATTACGTGAAACGGGGGTTAGTATGTTTTATACTTCTGTGGTGTTACTTTTCGGATTTTCAGTGTTTTTACTATCAGGATTTGGTGGGACAAAAGCTCTTGGAGGGTTGGTTTCTGTAACACTACTTTTTGCAATGGCTACGAATTTATTGTTTTTGCCAAGTCTGTTGTTGGCCCTCGAACGAAGTATTGCTAACAAAGAAACTTTGAAAGAACCTCAAATAGAAATTTTTCCAGAGGAAGAAAAAGAAGAAATAAAATCAGAATAATTATAATCTAAAACATTTTTTAGGAATAATTTGTAATTGAAATTTATTTTTATACATTTGGCAAATGATTTTTAACTAAAATTTTATTTTTATGGAAACAAATGTAGTAAACAGCAAAAACATTATGCTTAAAAATGGATTGTATTTAGGACTTGCAATAGTTCTTGTCAATGTTATTATGTATGTTTCAGGAATGACTTACTCTGGAAATACATTAATGGGAATAATTAGTACAATACTAAAATTTGCCTTGATGATATTTTTTATTGTTTTGGGTATAAAACAATTTAAGACAGAGAATTCAGATTTTTTAAGATTAAGTCAGGCATTAAAAGTAGGTATTGGAATCGCACTTGTTATGGCTATTATTGAAGCTGTTTATTCCCTACTTTTCACTACGGTAATTGAACCAGATTTTAATAATAAGATACTTGATGTTCAGAGAGCTGCTATGATTGAAGCAAATCCAAATTTAACACAACAGCAGTTAGATGGAGCTATCGAAATAAGTAGGAAATTTATGTCTCCTGTATTTGCCTTACCAATTTCAATTGTATGGAATCTATTCTTAGGTTTAATCATATCTCTCATTGCAGGAGCTGTAATGCAGAAAAAAGAACAAACATACTAAAGTAACATACTTTGTATCATACAAATAAGCAATAAGTTTATTACTTGTTGCTTATTTTTTTGTCGTAATTTATCACAATTTTCTGCCTCTCAAAACTTTTTCATTTTTCACTTTCTCATTTTCACTTTTTTAGTATCTTTGCATATTCAATAAATAGGAAATTATGTTTGATAATTTAAGTGATAAGTTAGAAAAAGCCCTACATAACCTTAAAGGGCACGGAAAAATTACCGAAATTAACGTTGCTGAAACGCTTAAAGAGGTACGTAGAGCCTTGCTTGATGCCGATGTTAACTACAAAATAGCAAAAGATTTTACCAATAAAGTAAAAGAAAAAGCACTCGGGCAAAGTGTATTAACGTCTTTGCAACCAGGTCAGTTGATGGTTAAAATCGTTAAGGACGAACTTACTGAACTTATGGGAGGAGATGCCTCTGGGGTAAATCTATCAGGGAATCCGTCCGTTATTTTAATGTCAGGTTTGCAAGGTTCGGGTAAAACTACTTTTTCGGGTAAATTAGCTAACTTCCTTAAAAAGAAAAAAAATAAAAAACCATTGCTCGTTGCTTGTGACGTGTATCGTCCTGCTGCGATTGACCAGCTTCATATTGTTGGGGAACAAGTTGGTGTAGAGGTCTTTTCTGATAAAGGAAATAACAATCCTGTTGATATTGCTCAGAAAGGAATTCAGTACGCCAAGTCCAATGGTCATAACGTTGTGATTGTCGATACAGCAGGTCGATTAGCGGTTGATGAGCAAATGATGAATGAAATTTCAAACATTCATAAGGCAATCAATCCACAAGAAACGTTATTTGTAGTTGATGCAATGACTGGGCAAGATGCTGTAAATACAGCAAAGGCTTTCAACGATGTGCTTAATTTTGATGGGGTTATCCTCACAAAGTTAGATGGTGATACACGAGGTGGGGCTGCCATAACCATTAAATCTGTCGTAAACAAACCTATCAAATTCATTGGTACGGGTGAGAAAATGGACGCTATTGATATTTTCTATCCAGAGCGTATGGCTGACCGTATTTTGGGTATGGGAGACGTGGTTTCACTCGTAGAAAGAGCCCAAGAGCAGTTTGATGAAGAACAAGCACGAAAATTACAGAAAAAAATCGCTAAAAATCAGTTTGGTTTTGATGATTTCCTTGAACAAATACAGCAAATTAAACGAATGGGAAGTATGAAAGACCTTTTAGGAATGCTCCCTGGAGTTGGAAAAGCTGTCAAAGACCTTGATATCAATGATGATGCATTCAAACATATTGAGGCTATTATTTATTCGATGACGCCAAAAGAACGTAGTACGCCTTCTATTATTGATGCAAGTAGAAAAAAACGAATTGCAAAAGGCAGTGGTAGAGAAATTCAAGAAGTAAATCAGTTGATGAAACAATTTGAGCAAATGAGCAAAATGATGAAAATGATGCAAGGTGGTGGAGGCAGAAAAATGATGCAAATGATGCAAGGAATGCGACGATAATTCTGTTGAAATATCTTAATCATCTTGAATAAATCTATAAAATTACGATTTCAAATAATGCACGATTTTATCCAAAAAATAATTGAAAATAAACTACTTTTTACATTAAAAAAAAATGAAGAACAGGCAGTTTGTTCTTCTAATGATTTTATTATAGAACAGACGGGAGAAGCACTCGCTGTTTTTCCTTTTTGGTCAGATAAATCATTGGCTGAAAGTTGTAAAAAAGAAGAATGGAAAAGCTATCAAGTTTCTGAAATTCCACTTTCAGAATTCATAGAATTTTGGTGTTTGGGAATGTATGAAGATAGCATCGTTGCTGGAATCAATTTTGATGAAAATTTGTACGGACAAGAGGAAAATCCAATGGAATTACTAAAAAAAATAATTAATGAAATTGAAAAAAGCAATACAAAAATAACTTTCAAAAATTTTAAATCAATCAAGCATTTAAAGAACTATTTGGAAACTGAAGAATAACTTTAAAATTCCATATATAAGAAATTGATAAATAACTAACTAACCTCAAACTGATAATATAAATATTTAATGATATGAAGCTATTAGACGGAAAAAAAACTTCGGAGCAAATTAAGCAAGAAATCGCTGAAGAAGTAAAAGAAATTAAAGCTAAAGGTGGAAAAGTTCCTCACTTAGCAGCGGTTTTGGTAGGAACAGATGGAGCAAGTCTTACGTATGTGGATAGCAAAGTAAAAGCTTGTGAAAAGGTTGGCTTTGATTCTACTTTGATAGAACTTCCAGCCGAAATAACTGAAGCAGAGTTACTAAGAAAAATTGAAGAACTGAACAAAAATCCAGAAATTGATGGATATATAGTTCAGCTTCCTTTGCCAAAACATATTGATAGTCAAAAAGTTTTGATGGCCGTTGACCCTGAAAAAGATGTAGATGGCTTTCATCCTGCCAACTTTGGGAAAATTGCATTGGATATGGAGGCTTTCATTCCTGCTACTCCTTTTGGAATTATGGAACTTTTGAAACGCCACAATGTAGAAACCAAAGGCAAACACGTGGTGGTGGTTGGTCGTTCGCATATTGTGGGTCGCCCGATGAGTATTTTACTTAGCCAAAAAGGAAATCCAGGTAATGCAACTGTAACGCTTACACATAGCTATACACCTAATTTAAAAGAAATTACACAACAGGCTGATATTATCATTATGGCCTTGGGAATTCCTGAATTTTTAAAGGCTGATATGGTTAAAGAAGGGGTTACAGTAGTTGATGTGGGAATAACTCGCTTGAAAGATGAAAATGCTCCGAAAGGTTATCGAATTGTAGGAGATGTTGATTTTGAGCAAGTTAAAGAAAAAGCAGATTATATCACTCCTGTTCCTGGTGGTGTAGGACCTATGACAATTGCTATGCTACTGAAAAACACACTTTTAGCAAGAAAATGGAAAGATAAATAAAATTTGAAATGATATATAAATTCAGAGTTATACTTGATGTTAAAGAAGACGTTTTTCGTGATATCGTAATTCAAGGAGAGGCTTCATTGGAAGACTTCCATAACGTTATTGTACAATCGTTTGGGTTTGCGGGTGACGAAATGGCATCGTTTTACTTAACCGATGATGATTGGAATCAAGGTGAGGAAATCACACTTTTTGACCTTTCAGAAAGTGGTGAAATTCGTTTGATGGAGGAAACCTCTATTGATTCTGTGGTAAGTGAGGAAGAGCCTAAATTATTGTATGTGTATGACTTCTTCTCAATGTGGACTTTCTTTGTCGAACTCGTAGAGATTGCTGAAGAAGAAAACGGAGTTACCTACCCTTCCCTACTTTTTGCACACGGTTCAATTCCTGCTGAAGCTCCTGAAAAAAACTTCGAATCTGATGATTTTAATGAATTTGAAGATGAGTTCAGCGATTTTGATATGGACGAAGAGGATTACGACAATTTCAGAGAAGAAGATTATTATTAATTCTCCTAACTGAACAAAAAGTAAAGCAATGTTTTGGCTATTTTACAAATAATTATTAATTGGAAAATCAATTTTCTTTCAGAAAAAGTATTAAAAATTTATGCTAAATCTTTACACCACACACATAGATAGTTTATCTATTCATCGTATTGGAAATCAGAGTAAAAACGAACCTTTATTTCTCTCCGAGCAACCTTATTCACTCAATGATGAAATAGTAGGTTTGCTTAAAGAATATTTCTTCAAACCCTTTCGGGAAAAAGAAGAAAACTATTTCCGATTTACACACGATGTAGATGTGGAATTCAATGAACTTTATCAGTTAGTTTCTGAAATTTTTGAAAATGAAAATAATATACATTCCGTTTCAAAAAAAATAGCTCAACATCTTTATAATCAGTCTAATCATCCGCACATTAAAAGTGGAGAGTTGTATGTTACGCTCCTTCACGATATTTATTTGGATAACAATAAAGTAACTGCTGTGGGGATTTTCAAATCGGAAATGAAACACAGTTTTTTGCAGTTCGAAGAGAATCAAAATCAGTTGGATATCATTATTCAAGAAGGTGTAAATATTCATAAATTGGATAAAGGGTGTATCATTTTCAACGTCAATAAAGAAGACGGTTACAAGTTGCTTTCGGTGGATAGCAATCGTTATGATACGAAATACTGGCTCGAAAATTTTCTTGGTGTAGATGCTTTGATTGATGAGAATTTTTACACAAAAAAATATCTGAAATTCAGTCAAGATTTTGCAAAAGACGTAATTCTTCCAGCAGAAGATAAAAAGCAAGAAGTGATGTTTATGAATCGAGCGATTAATTATTTTGCAAAAAACGATGAGTTTGAAGAAACTTCTTTTGTGAATGAAGTAATTGATAATCCGGAACTTATTCCTGAATTTAAGCATTATAAAGTTGAAAAAGGACCTAAATACCAGATTGAAGATGTTTCGAGCTTTCCGATAGCAAATAAAGCAGTTTCAGATGTTCGAAAAAAAATTAAAAATGTAATTGATTTAGATACTAATATTCAAATACGAATGGATTTTGTCAACCCCGAATCAGCTGAAAAATTTATTGAAAAAGGTTGGGACGAGGAAAAGCAAATGTATTACTATTTGGTTTATTTCAATCGAGAACAGAAAAATTAAACTCTAATTATCAATAAGTTACCTTTATCAAAACGAAATCAAAATTTGATAAAGGTAGCTTTGTAGTTTTGTTTGCCCTTTCTCTGTTGTTGTTTTTTGGTGACTTTAGAATAACATTAGTAAATGAAATGAATACAATTTTCACTATTGGAATTTTTCTTTCTTCTTTTTTGTCAATTCTGCTGTTTACAAAGAAAGGTAAAACCCTGTCAGATAATATTTTAGGTACTTGGCTGATATTTATATCTGTGCATTTGCTTAGTTACTATATGTACTATTTAGGATACTGGCAAAAATATCCTCATTTAGTGGGAATTACACATCCTTTTCCGTTGCTTTATGCTCCTTTTTTGTATCTCTATGTTGTTTTTTCTTTGCGTGCTAACCAGCGTTTCCACTTAAGAGACTATCTTCATTTTATGCCTTTTGTAGTAACGTACCTTTGTATGTTTCCCTTTTTCTTTGGATATACTGCTGAACAAAAACAAATAATTGATAATGAAGATTTTAATAGTTCGTATCAATATTTTTTTGTAGCTACATTTCTGCTTTATATTATTTTGGGAATTGTGTATTCTGTTTTAGCTTATAAGAAAATCACTAATTACCAGAATCTTATAAGTCAGAATTTTGCTTATAGAGATACAATAAGTTTACAATGGCTTCGTTTCATTATTCTTGGTATTGGAATTATTTTCCTGTCAGTAACGATTATTTTGTTGCTACAATATGTTTTTAATTTAAATTTTGGATTTAATTCTGATTTAATTGGTTTTGTTTTGATAGTGTTACTTGTTACTTCAATGGGATTTTTAGGCATTCGTCAGCAAGGGATTTTTGGTGCAAAAAATATAAAACCTCAAGATATTATTATCGAAAGTAAACCTACTGAATACAGAAAGTCAGGATTAAAACAGACTGAAGCACAAGCAATACATCAGCAATTACTCACGATAATGGATAACGAGAAATTGTATCTTGAACCTAAACTCACTTTGGGACAATTAGCTGAACAAGTGGGAGTATCAACAAATAACCTCTCACAAGTTATCAATCAATACGAAGAAAAAAATTTCTATGATTTCGTGAATTCCTATCGTATAAAAGAATTTATTCAACGCACTAATGACCCTAAAAATAAAAACTTAAATATTTTAGCGATAGCTTTCGATTCAGGATTTAATTCTAAATCTTCTTTCAATCAGGTGTTTAAGAAAATTACAGGTGAAACCCCTTCCGAATTTATAAAATCACGAAATACTTAAAAATTCTATAATCTTTTTCAATAAAGTTAGGACAATTCTAATCATAATTCTCCCCTTCTCTGCTTGTATTCCACTTTGAAATTTATAAAAAATCAAGAGTAAAAGAATATTTTTAAAAATTTCTCTAATTATTTTTCTATTTCAATAAAAATCATATTTAGCTGATTAACTGAATATTAATTGTATAAGCCTATCGGTTAGGACTTCTTTATTGTCCAATTATATGGGTTTGGACGATATGTGTAAACTATTGTTTCATCTTTGCATTGAATTCTAAAACAAAGAACAAATGAAAACTTTTTTTACACATTTTTACGCATTCACTTTTTTATTATTGATTTCTTTTTCTGTGAAAGGTCAGTCCATAGAGCAGACTTTAAAAGGAAAAGTTTTTGACCAAGCCACCCACGAACCAATAATGGGAGCTACTATTTTGATAAAAAATTCAAATCCTGCTATTGGGACAAGCACTGATGAAAACGGAAATTTTGTTATTTCAAATCTTCTTGTTGGACGACATAATTTACAAATATCATTCGTGGGCTATGAAACTATTTTGACTCAAGTAATGGTTACTTCAGGAAAAGAAGTTGTGATTGAAATTGCTTTGAAAGAAGATATTACTGTTCTCAATGAAGTAGTTGTAAAAGCTTCACTCCAAAAGGAACGTCCATTAAATACAATGGCAACAGTAAGTGCGAGGTCATTTTCAGTAGAAGAAACTTCTCGTTATGCAGGAGGAATGAATGACCCAGCGCGTATGGTCTCTGCTTATGCAGGAGTCACCACAGGTAATTTACAAGATAATTCAATTATTGTTCGTGGGAACGCCCCGCAAGGTGTGCAATGGCGATTAGAAGGGGTTGAAATCCCTACTCCACATCACTTTTCGGGAGGAAACGTAGCTGGTGGCGGTATTGTTACGCTTTTTAGTAATCAAGTTTTGGGAAATTCTGACTTTCTATCAGGAGCATTTCCAGCTGAATACGGAAGTGCTACGGCTGCCATTTTTGATATGAAATTACGCACAGGAAATACTTCTAAACGAGAACATACAGCTCAAATTGGTGTTTTGGGAATTGATTTTGCCTCTGAAGGACCTTTTTCTAAAACAGGAGAATCATCTTATTTATTCAATTATCGATATTCCACTTTTGGGCTATTGGGTGATTTGGATGTTATTCCGTCTAAACAACGATTAAAATATCAAGACCTTTCTTTCAAACTGAATTTTTCAACTCAACGAATGGGAACTTTTTCTTTCTGGGGAATTGGTGGAACAGACAATACCAGTAAAAAAGCTGAAACTAATCCAACAGAATGGAAAATTGATTTTGACCGCATTGAAAACAAATGGGAAACATACTTGGGAGCAACGGGAATTTCACATCGAATTAAAACAGGAAAAAACTCTTTTTTACAATCGAATTTGGCTCTTTCTGGTGTAAATACTACGATTATAACTAAAAGAATTGCAGATGATTTACAAAATTTTACACCAGATATGGATTTAAAAAATATCACGGGTACATTTACCTTTGGAACAACTCTTAACCATCGTTTTTCTTCAAAAACTACATTTAAAACCGGAATTACCCACAAGCAACTTTTTTACAAATATGATTTAAGCAGTACTCAAGACCATAATCTACCTCTGACATATGCTCAACTTATTGATGATAAAGGAACTACTAATATGTCAGAAATTTTTGCACAAATGCAATACAATTTATCTCCATCAATGGTTATTAATACGGGATTATATACTGGATATTTCGATTTGAGTAATGAATTTGTCATCGAACCTCGTTTAGGATTTCAATGGAATTTTCTTCCAAAACATAGTTTGAATTTAGGATATGGAAAACATAGTCGTCCTGAAGCTATCAATATTTATATGTTAAAAATCAATGAACAACAACCTAATAAAAACTTGAAACTCTCCAAAGCACATCATTTCATTGTAGGACACGATTGGCGTTTGAATTCAAATTTACGATTGAAAACAGAACTCTATTACCAACACATTTATGACGTGCCAGGGGAAGCAAATTCTTCATACTCGCTTATTAACTTTAAACAAGATTACGCACTTCATAAAACTTTAATAAACAATACTATAGGGAGAAATTTCGGTATCGACATTACACTCGAAAGATTCTTGAATAACAATTATTATTATTTGCTAACAGCTTCTCTCTTTGATGCAAAATACAAAGCTGGAGACAATGTGTGGCATAATACGCGTTACAACAAAAATTACGTGTTAAATGCTTTGTTTGGAAAAGAATTTTTCTTTAAAAATAATAGTCGTGTGTTTGATGTAAATGCTCGGATTTCCGTTACTGGAGGTGAACGTTATAGTCCCATTATAGAAAATAAATCTATTGATAATAAAATAATTATCAAAGATGAAAGCAGAGCATTCGAAAAATCTTTTCCAACATTGATATATGCTGATTTAACATTAAATTATCGCATCAATCATCGTAAAAGTTCAAGTGTTTTTTCCTTTCAAATGAAAAATATTTTGGGAGCTCCTATCTATGAAGGACATAATTATAACTTTCAAAATCAACAAATTGAACTAAGTAAAAGCACGTTAGTTATTCCAAACTTAAGTTATAAAATTGAATTTTAATGATAAAAATTAGATAAAATGAATCACATCATAAAAAAATACGATAAACCTTTTGTTTTTTTCAGTTTGGCGTTGATAATTCCTTGGTTGTTGTGGTTTTATGCGGCTTATTTAAGTCATAAAACTGATAATGAAAGTATTATTCTACAAGGATTTTTACAACTTGCAGGACTATTTGCTCCAATGTTAGTTGCGGGAAGTTTCTTTTTGAGGGATGAATACTTACTTTCTGACCTTAAAAAACGATTTTGGGGTAAAGACTTGTTATCAAACAAATATTTTTGGATAGCTTTGTTACTCCCTCCAATTTCTATCGTAATGGCTCAATTACTTTCAGTAGATTTTGGATATAGTTTTGAGCAATTTTACATTTCAGGGCAACCCTCATTTACATCAAAACCATTTTCTCCTTGGCTATTGTTATTTATCGCTCCTATAGTGGAAGAGTTAGCGTGGCATTCCTATGGAACGGACGCATTGCGGCAGCGTTTTTCTCTTTTTACAACTTCTGTTCTGTTTGCTATTTATTGGGGCTTTTGGCATTTGCCTTTATTTTTTGTAAAAGGTTATTATCAAAATAATGTACAAGCTGAGGGACTAATTTATACACTGAATTTTGTAATGAGTTTATTCGTTTTTGTTTTCATAATGAATTGGTTATATTACAAATCTGGTCGAAATGTTTTTATTACTATACTTTTTCATTTGGTAGGTAATATTTCTAATGAAATTTTTGCAACACACCCTGACAGCAAAATTATTCAAACTTCCCTCCTACTGATATTAGTCGTTTACATATTAGTTAAAGAAAAGAATCTCTTTTTTAGTAGTTGAAAATAATTTCGTTTTGATAAACTTTGTTTTCGTTTATTTTCGTTTTTATGTATTTATAAGCTATTGATAATATGATAATTGTCAGTATATTTTTATTAAAATGAAAAAAATGTTATCTGTAAATTTTGTTTATATCAATTTTAATACATACTTTTACCCTTATTTTATTACATTTACAAATTATGAGTAACAATACAGAAAAGAAAAGAACTGGAATGTATGAAAACGTGATGCACGAGTTCAACAAAGCTGCTGATAAAATGAATTTAGATGCTGGAGTGCGTAAAATTTTAGCTTCTACTCAGAACGAAATTGTGGTGCATTTCCCTGTAAAAATGGACGACGGCTCTATTGAGGTTTTTACTGGCTATCGCGTTCAGCATAATAATGCTTTAGGGCCTTACAAAGGAGGATTGCGTTACCACCCAACTGTAGATATCGATGCTGCAAGAGCTTTGGCTACTTGGATGACTTGGAAATCTGCCATTGCTGGGCTTCCTTATGGTGGCGGAAAAGGAGGAATTCAATTAGACCCTTCTAAATATTCAAAAGGCGAATTAGAAAGAATTACACGTAGGTTTACATATGCTTTGGGTGATAATATTGGACCTGATTATGATATTCCAGCTCCAGATGTAAATACAAACGCTCAAATAATGGCTTGGATTTCAGATACCTATGCTTCTGCTAAATCTCCTGCTAATCGTTCAGTAAATTTGCACGTGGTTACAGGAAAACCTGTATTGTCAGGAGGATTACAAGGTAGAGATCGTGCTACTGGATTTGGCGTTGTTGTTTCCATTCAAAAATGGGCTAAGAAAAATAGTGTTGATTTGAAAGGAAAAACGTTTATCGTTCAAGGTTTTGGAAATGTAGGCTACTGGGCTGCACATTTTCTTCAAGAATTGGGAGCTAAACTTATTGCTGTTCAAGACCATACGGGTTCAATTCTTAATACTGAAGGAATTGATTCAGAAGATTTGTTGGCTTACACAAAAACGAATAAAGGTGGTGTAAGCGGATACAGCAAAGCAAAAGCTATTGATAATTCAGAATTCTGGAAAACAGATTGTTACCTTTTAGTTCCTGCTGCGTTGGGTAACCAGATTACCACAGAAAATGCCAATGATATCAAAGCTTCACTAATTGCTGAGGGGGCTAACGGGCCTACAGATAGTGCTGCAGAAGAAATTTTGATGAAACGAGGTATTGCCATTATTCCTGATATCCTTTGTAATAGTGGTGGAGTAATAGGCTCATACTTCGAGTGGTTACAAAATAAACGTGCCGAAATTTGGCAAATTGATGAGGTGTTAGTTAAGCTCAAACAAAAAATTGAAACTGCATTTGATGCTGTGGTAGCTTCAGCCGAAAAATATCAAACAGATTACAGAACTGCGGCATATATTGTTGCTTTGGCTAAAATAGAACAAGTATACAAAGAAAGAGGAGTTTTCCCTTAATAGATAATGCTTTAAAAAATAAAAAAGTCACTTTTAAAAGAGTGACTTTTTTATTTTTAACTTTCTAACTCAAAGAAACTAAACATATTTCCTCCGTATTTTTTTGAAAATGAAAAATTTGGTACTTCTTCTAAATCGGTTTGCTTTGAATGTTCTACAATGAGAACTCCTTCCTCATTTAGCAATTCTCTTTCAAAAACCAAACCTACTATTTCGGAAAATTTTTCCTGAGTAAATTCATAAGGAGGATCTGCAAAAATAATATCAAACTTTTGATTTGTTTTTTTTAGGTAATTATACACGTCTGATTTTAAAGGTGTTATAAAGTATTCTAATTCTTTAGCAATTTTTGTTATGAATTGAATACAACCACTATGATTATCTACCGAAACGATGCTTTGACATCCTCTACTTGCAAACTCATAGCTGATATTTCCTGTGCCTGAAAATAAGTCAAGAACTGAAATTTCATCAAAATAGTAATTGTTATTCAATATATTAAATAATGCTTCTTTTGCAAAATCCGTTGTAGGACGCACGGGCAGTTTGGCTGGAGCGATGAGGTGCTTTCCTTTGTTTTTTCCTGAAATGATTCGCATTTTTACTTAATTTCTACTTGCAAAAATAACTAATTAATTCTATTTTTTGAATAAAATTTTTTCTGAAATGAAGAGCCAAAAGTAATCCTCGAGTAGTTATCCAAGCAAAAAAGGTAAACCAAATACCTTTTAATTCCCATTCAAAGCTTTGAAATAAGTATAAAAACGGCAAGAATATTCCGAAAGAAGCTATCAGTAAAACATTTCGTAAAATTTTCGTAAATCCAATACCTTTATAAACGCCATCAAGCAAAAACGTAACAGAATTGATGGGTTGCATTAATACAACTATCCAGAAAGTTGCAAAAAATAAAGATTGTACACGCTCATCTTTGGTTAAAATCCGACCTATTGGAAAATACAAAATAGAGTAACATAGAACCAAGAGTAATCCTATAAAAATTGTAATCTTCAATAAATCCTTTACTAAAATAACAAGCGTATCAAACCGCTTCATTCCATATAATTTTCCTGAAAGGACCCCTCCTGCACTACTATAACCATCAATAAAAAAAGCCGAAAACAACCAAATTTGAGCAAGTAATGTGTGTGTTGCTACAAATGCGTTATCCGTTTCATTTCCTAAGTTAGTTGCCACTCGAAAAGCAAAAAATAATGTGATTTGCAATGAAAGTGAACGAATTAAAAGATTAAAACTCATTAGTAAGTTACGAAAGAATTCAGGGTGTAGTTTACTGAAATAAAATAACTTAAAATTAGTTTTTCGATATAAGAATATTAAAGCTAACACAAACATCGTAATTTGTGAAATTAACGTTGCCCAAGCAAGTCCTTCTACACCAAACTGAAATTGAAAAACAAAAATCAAATTCAAAATAACGTTTAAAGAACCTCCTATAACACTGATAATCATTGCCCAAGATGTGTTCTGAAGCCCCTTAAAAACTCCATAAAGTGTTATAGTTAAAAGTGTTATAGGAAATCCCCAGACGCGAATATTGAAATATGTCAAGCAAATATCCAATAACTTCTGTTCTGCCCCGTAAAGTTTGAAAATAACATCACCAAAGAAAAAACTTATTCCAGAAGCCAATAATGAAATAGCTGCACTAAACCAAAAAATCTGAGCGACCAAACTTTTTAATCTGTTTAGTCGGCTTTGTCCATATCCTTGAGCTACTTGTGAGGCTATTGCATAGGAAGTTTGTGCAAAAATCCATATAATTGCAGTTATAAAAGAGCCTACAATCCCTACTGCACCAAGAATTTCTTGCGTATTCAGAGGAATATGTCCGGCTACAATTGTATCAGTTAATGAAATTATAGGCTCTATAATTCCCGAAATAATTGCAGGAATAGCCAAACGATTTATTTCTTTTAAAGAAACTCTTAACATTTTATATCAATTCGGCTAATTTCTGGGTTAAATTCTTTCTACTATAGGGAGCTAAACCTATTGGATTGGACTTTAACTCACCCCTTTTGTAAAGGTCATACCACTTTAGGATAGTTTCTCTTATTTCTTGATAGTCATCGTATCTAAAAAATTCTCCTGTATTGGTTTCTTTTACAATCTGTGCCGCATCCCAATACTCCGGACCAATAGCTAAAATAGGACGACCGGAAATCATATATTCAAATAATTTTCCTGGAATAATTCCCTCAGTTTCTTTCGAGTTTATCTCTATAAGTAAAAGTATTTGAGATTGATTTTGTAATTCAATTGCTTCTTTATGAGAAATATAACCTTTATTAGTTATATAATTACTTAAACCTAAAGTAACTAAATATTCTAATATTTCATTGCTTATTTTTCCTGCAAAACATAATTCAAAATCTTGAGCAAATGATTCATTTTTAGAGACTAAATCAGCTAATACCTTCCATAAGATTTTTGGATTTCTATCAGAAAGTAACGAACCTATATGAGATATTAAAAACTTTTCAAAAAGATTTCTTTTTGTATATGTCTGAATATCATAGCCATTAGTGATCGTATGAATAGGTTTATTTGTTAATAATGAAAACTCTTTATTTGTTTTAAAACTTGTAGTAATTACCAAATCAGATGTCTGTAGAATTTCTTTTTCTAAAAATTTATGCTGATTTGCTGCCCATTTGGTTAGTCGTAAATCCTTATGATAACCAATAGTTGTCCAAGGGTCACGGAAATCACTAATCCATTTTAACTTTGGAATTTTTTTCTTTAAATGATAGCCTATTAAATGTATACTATGTGGTGGTGAGGTAGTTATAATTGTTTGAATTTCATTTTCTTGTATAAACTTTGAAAGAAATTTTACGGAAGGCTTTACCCAAAATTTCCGAGCATCAGGAACAAATAAATTTCCACGAACCCAAAGCATCATTTTTTCTATGAAAGATACCTTTTTGCGAGAAATAATTCCTGAACTTATCTTTTGTGTCTTATTTTTAGAAAATAAAGAAGCTAATCCGTATGGCTCCCAAATAGGTTGTTTTATTACCTGAATATTAGTGGGTAAATCTTCTCCCATTTGTTTATCTATCATAGGATACATTGGGGTTTCAGGCACATATACAATGGGTTCAACTCCGAAATCACGTAAATATTTCACGAACTTAATCCATCGCTGTACTCCCGGACCACCTGCGGGTTTCCAATAATATGTAATGATTAAAACTTTTTTCATTTTTGTTTAATTATCTGTGATTTATAGTTAGAAATGTAAGAAAAATATAATAAATCAAACCATAAACTTTATAATAAATTTGTAAAAAATATTTTTTGAAACTTGAAATACAAAAAAGCCGTCACTTCCCAGCAACGGCTTTTCCTCATTAAAACAAAAAATTATGAAAAAAACTAAATTACTTTCCTCTTTCCATTTTGTCTTTCAACTCTTGAAGAGCTTCTAAGTCTCCTAAAGTTGATTTTTCGACAGCTGTTGTAGAATTTGATGCTTCTTTAGCAATCTTTTCCTCTTCTTCTTTAAATATAGCAGTATGAGAAGCTACAACTCTTTTGAATTCTTTATTAAATTCAATCACTTTGAAATCGGCTGTATCGCCTTTTCCTAGTTTTTTACCATCTTCTTTCTCCAAGTGGCGTGTAGGTATAAACGCAACAATATCTTCATTAAACTCAACTGTAGCTCCTTTATCTACCATTTTGGAAATAGTTCCATTATGAACAGTTCCTACTGCAAATTCAACCTCGTATTTATCCCAAGGATTTTCAGTAGTTTGTTTGTGTCCTAAAGAAAGTTTACGAGCTTCTACATCCAACTCAAGTACAACTACATCTAACTTGTCTCCTACATTAACAAACTCTGATGGATGTTTGATTTTTTTAGACCAAGAAAGATCTGAAATATAGATTAATCCATCTATTCCCTCCTCTAATTCAGCAAAAACACCAAAGTTTGTAAAATTACGAACTGTTCCTACGTGTTTTGAACCCACAGGATATTTTGTAGCGATATCAGCCCAAGGATCAGATGTTAATTGTTTGATTCCTAAAGACATTTTACGCTCATCTCTATCTAATGTCAACACAACTGCCTCAACCTCATCACCAAGACTTACGAAATCTTGTGCTGAACGAAGGTGAGTACTCCAAGACATTTCTGATACGTGAATTAAACCTTCAACACCTTCCGCAATTTCTATGAAAGCTCCGTAATCAGCAATAACAACTACTTTTCCTTTAACTTTATCCCCAACTTTTAAATCGTCAGCTAAAGCATCCCAAGGGTGTTTACTTAATTGCTTTAGTCCTAATTGAATACGAGATTTATTATCATCGAAATCTAAGATAACTACATTCAATTTTTGGTCTAACTCAACCACTTCGTTTGGATGATTAATTCTTGACCAAGAAAGGTCTGTAATGTGGATTAATCCATCAACACCTCCTAAATCAACAAACACACCATAAGAAGTAATGTTTTTAACTACACCTTCTAGAACTTGACCTTTCTCAAGTTGTCCGATGATTTCTTTTTTCTGTTCTTCAATATCAGCTTCGATGAGAGCTTTATGTGAAACAACTACGTTTTTAAATTCGTGATTTACTTTCACAATTTTGAACTCCATCGTTTTGTTTACATATTGCTCATAATCACGGATTGGTTTTACATCAATTTGAGAACCTGGTAAGAATGCTTCAATTCCGAATACATCAACAATCATACCACCTTTTGTTCTGCTCTTAACAAATCCGTTTACAATTTCTCCGTTTTCGTGAGCTAAATTCACACGATCCCACGCTTTAATTGTACGTGCTTTTCTGTGAGAAAGTACTAATTGTCCTGTTTTATCCTCACGGATATCAATCAAAACTTCTACTTTATCACCTACTTTTAATCCTGAATTATAGCGAAACTCGTTCAAAGAAATAACACCTTCTGATTTGGCATTTATATCAATAATCGCCTCTCTATCAGTAATTCTAACAACTGTTCCTTCAACAACTTCATTGTCTTGAGTGTCAACAAAATTGTTTTTTACTAAATCCTCAAAGTTTTTCAACTTGTCTTCTTGAACACTTTCAATACCTTCTTCGTATTTTGTCCAATCAAAATTTTTCAAGAACTCGTCTTGTGTGTGTGTTTGTTCAGCCATTTGCTGATAAATTAAATTTGTATTTCTTTTGAAAATCAAGAGTTTAGCGTCTTTTCATCAGAAAGAATTAAACATTAAAATTATCCCTTTACTCTTCAAACGCTCACTAAGGGAGTGCAATATTACAAATAATTTTGTTATCTACCAAATTATTTTGTTTTCACCAATGAAAATTATGAGATTAGCCTGACTTTTTCCTATGTCTGATTTCTTATAAAAAATCTTCTCGTTAGATATTGACATATTAAAGTATCAGCATTGCATCGCCATACGAATAGAACTTGTATTTTTCAGCTACAGCTTCTTTGTAAGCTCTCATCACCAAATCGTGACCTCCAAAAGCGGAAACCATCATCAAAAGGGTTGACTTTGGAGTATGAAAATTGGTAATCATTGCATTAGCAACACTGAAATCGTATGGAGGAAAAATAAATTTGTTCGTCCAACCGATATACGGGTTAACTGTATTTTCTGATGAAACAGAACTTTCCAGAGCTCTCATTACAGTTGTCCCAACAGCACAAACTCTCTTTTTGTTAAGTTTTGCCTTATTGATGATTTTGGTTTGATCTTCAGGAATAAAAACTTCCTCACTATCCATTTTGTGTTTTGAAAGATCCTCTACTTCTACAGGGCTAAACGTTCCTAATCCTACGTGTAATGTTACTTCTGCAAAATTTATTCCTTTGATTTCAAGTCTCTTCATCAAATGTTTAGAAAAATGTAAACCTGCCGTTGGAGCAGCAACAGCTCCTTCGTGTTTTGCATAGATAGTTTGATATCTTTCTTCATCTTCAGGTTCTACGGCACGTGAAATATACTTAGGTAGAGGCGTTTGCCCCAATTCTGTTAATTTATCACGAAATTCCTCGTAGGAACCATCGTACAGAAAACGAAGCGTTCTTCCTCTTGATGTAGTATTATCAATAACTTCGGCAACTAAACTGTCATCTTTTCCAAAATAAAGTTTATTTCCTATACGAATTTTTCTGGCAGGATCAACTAAAACATCCCACAAACGCTGTTCAGCATTGAGTTCTCGAAGCAAGAAAACTTCAATTTTTGCTTTCGTTTTTTCTTTATTTCCATATAATCGAGCAGGGAAAACTTTGGTATTATTAAGAACAAAAACATCTTGGTCATCAAAATAATCGATAACATCTTTAAATAATCTGTGCTCAATTTCTCCAGTTTTTCTGTGCAGAACCATCAAACGAGCTTCATCACGATTCTCACTTGGGTACTCTGCCAATAATTCTTTTGGAAGTTCGAAGTTAAAATTAGATAATTTCATCTCAATTAAGTGTATATTTTTTTGTAAAAGTGTGCAAATATACATCTTGCAAATAGGCGTTGTCAAGTAATTTATAAAATAATTTGAGTTTTATTTCATAAAATAGTATAAACAAATGAGTTATGTGTAAATAAAATGAGATGACTATCTATGAAGAAGAAAAATAAAAGTCGGGGTGACTGGACTCGAACCAGCGACCACACGCACCCCATACGTGTACGCTACCAACTGCGCCACACCCCGATTTTTTCGGATGCAAATTTACATCTTTTTCTAAAAATGAAAACAATTTTGATAAGTTTTTTATAGAAAACGACTATGCCAACTCTCCTCCATTGGAATTTCCCAATCTGTTTCATATTCAACTTTTGTATTTACTAAATTATTGAATACAATTGTTTTGGCAGAAACAGCTTTCTCTTTTACCATCTTTTTAAAGTCAGCTAAGTTTTTGTATGCTATAAAATCACCCTGTCGATAGCTTACGTTCATTCTGTCGAGTAAATCAACCTGAAAATCTTTTTCTAATTGTTGAATGAATTGAGCCAAATTATCCAACGAACACCCTGAAACTGCGTGTAAATCTTGGTTCACTCCTATTACGATAAATCTATTGTAACGTATTTCATACGAAGCAGTTAGCCCTATGCCGTGAGCAGTCCAATTTTCTAAATATGTTTTAATTTTAAGGTGTAATTCTGTTTGTTCTTTTTCAGTAAAACTGCGATTACTCTGATATATCCAAATCCGTGAATTTTCTGGTAATTCATTGAAATCTATGTACATTGCTTTGTTTGTTTTAGTATGTTAAAAGTAAAATCTTTTGGGGTGCGAAGTTACAACATTTTTACGTATTAATTATATTTATAGATAATAAAATGAAATTCACCTTGTTTAGAAAGTAGTTTTTTGATTTTGCTGTATTTCCATTTTTTTAAATCTTCTTGCACACGATAATAAAAAGATATACATTTGTGCGGATAAATTTAAAATAACTATGTCGAATATTCAACAACTTACAGATTTAACTACGCAAGTACGTAGAGATATTTTAAGAATGGTTCATAAAGTAAATTCAGGACACCCAGGCGGTTCGTTAGGTTGTACTGAATTTTTAGTTTGCCTCTATAACGAATTGATGGAAATCAACACAAATTTTGCAATGGACGGCAAAAACGAAGACCTCTTTTTCCTTTCAAACGGGCATATTTCTCCTGTATTTTACAGCGTTTTAGCTCGAAGAGGTTACTTCCCTATTAGCGAATTAAACACATTTCGTTTGCTAAATTCTCGTTTACAAGGACACCCAACGCCACACGAAGGATTGGAAGGTGTTCGTATTGCTTCAGGATCTTTAGGGCAAGGGCTTTCAGTTGGGATTGGAGCAGCACTGACCAAAAAGCTCAATGGTGATACGCATTTGGTGTACACCCTTCACGGTGATGGCGAATTGCAAGAAGGACAAATCTGGGAAGCTGCAATGTATGCTGGAGGAAAAGGGGTTGATAACCTAATTGCTACCGTTGATTATAACAAAAAGCAAATCGACGGAAGCACCGATAACGTTTTACCTTTGGGCGATTTACGGGCTAAATTTGAAGCCTTTGGTTGGCAAGTAATTGATATTGAAAAAGGAAACGACATCACTTCTGTTTTGAAAGGAATGAAAAAAGCCAAATCATTGACGGGCAAAGGAAAACCTGTGTGTGTGCTTTTGCATACCGAAATGGGTAATGGTGTTGATTTTATGATGGGAACTCACGTTTGGCACGGAAAAGCTCCAAACGATGAACAACTTGCCAAAGCTCTCGCACAAAATCCTGAAACATTAGGGGACTACTAAAAACCTAACTACTTTACACAAGTTCCATTCAAAATGAAAGAAACAACATTCGAGTTTTTAGAAAATCTGAAAGGAGTAATGAACTATGTTATTTTCGATGTTCAGGGGAGTAATTTTACTTTACTGACATTGATATACTTAGTTATTTCTATTACTATTCTAATTTTCGCATCTAAGAAGATTACACACTTTTTGGAACATAAATTCTTCGCAAGTCGTATTGCAGAAAGAGGAAATAGGTCGGCTATTGTTACTATTATCAGATACTTAATTTTAGTCTTTGGATTTTTATTCATTTTTAAATCCGCTGGTTTTGAATTGGGAGCTTTTAGTTGGCTTTTAGGAGCTTTAGGGGTCGGTTTGGGATTTGGTTTACAGAATATAACCAATAATTTCATTTCAGGAATTATCATTTTGTTTGAACGACCCATAAAAGTAGGCGACAGAATTCAAGTAGGAGATATTTCAGGAGATGTTATTTCTATTTCGATGCGTTCTACAACAATCGTCACTAATGATAATATTTCAGTAATTGTTCCTAATTCTCAGTTTATTAATGGAAATGTAACCAATTGGTCGCATAACGACAGACTTGTTCGATTTCATTATCCCGTGGGAGTTGCCTACAAAGAAGACCCAGAAAAAGTGAGAGATATTGTCTTAGAAATTGCTAAAAATCATTCTGGTGTATTGAAAGACCCAGCTCCTGCTTTCTGGTTTGTGGAGTATGGAGATAATTCTCTGAATTTTGAATTAGTGGTATGGACATCTACATACATTCAAAAACCTGTAGTTCTAAAAAGCGAGTTGTACTACGAAATTTTTAAAGAATTCACAAAACATAACATTGAAATTCCTTTTCCACAACGCGATTTGCACATCCGTTCAGGATTAAACACTATTAAAGATTAAAAAAAAACAAGTAACTATGAGTGAAATTAATAACACAAATGAAAAATCAATATTAAGTGAGAATTCCAAGAGCATTTGGGAACAAATAAAGGAATTTCTTTCTGAATTGATGAATATCCGTCAAGATACTGACAGAGAAGCAGCTATCGAAAGTATAAAAGCCGATATTTCTTTCAAAGGACATACTTCTTGGATTTTGATTTGTTCTATCGTAATTGCATCATTAGGGTTGAATGCCAATTCAACAGCCGTAATCATTGGAGCGATGTTAATTTCTCCGCTGATGGGACCTATTTTAGGAATGGCTCTTTCCTTGGCTATCAATGACGTAGATTTGTTAAGACGAGCCGTAAAAAACTTTGGAGTTATGGTCGTTTTGAGTGTTACTTCAGCTTTTGTATTTTTCTGGCTATTTCCTCTTCGTGATACTTCTTCAGAACTTTTGGCACGTACCTCTCCCGATATTCGTGACGTATTAATCGCCTTTTTTGGAGGATTAGCCTTAGTGATTGCTCGAGCAAAACGAGGAACTGTAGCAAGTGTCATTTTCGGTGTAGCGATTGCTACCGCTTTGATGCCTCCACTTTGTACTGTTGGTTTCTTTTTGGCTGTTGGGAATTGGAAATTAGCTTTAGGAGCATTGTATCTATTCCTAATTAATACTATTTTTATCGGATTGGCTACATTTTTAGTGCTTCGTTTTTTGCGTTTGCCGATGGTAGTTTATGCAAACTCTTCCAAACGTAAACGAATTTCAAATATAGCTTACATTTGTGCTACATTGGTAATGATTCCTGCTGGATATACTTTTTACCAAGTTTGGAAAGTTTCTCAATTTAAGAATAATGCAAATACTTTTATTGAAACTAGTATCGAAAAATCAGAAATTGAGGGAATACGCTTTTTGAAAGACCTCTCAAAAGTGGAATACAATGACGGAAAGCCTTACATTGAACTTGTTTTCTTTGGAGATACGCCTATTTCAGCTGAGATGAAAAATTTATGGAACAATCAAAAAGATACCTATCCATATCTTAAAAATGCAGAATTACACATTGTGAGTGATGGTAAGGAACGTGACCAAAGCCAGTACGTTCAAGAATTGTATAACACTAATAAAGAACAACTTATCTCTAGCCAAAGTAAAATAAAGTTGTTGCAAGACCAAGTTGAGACTCTTGGAAAATACAACAGAGAAGCCTCCAAATTTCAACAAATTACTAAAGAAATTGCGGTTAATTATGAGGATATTGCTTCTGTTTCATTTGCAAATGAATTAAAAAGTAATTTCAAAAAGATAGATACAATTCCTGTTTTTCGTATTCAATGGAAAAAAGATTCAAAAAAAGTTGATAAAAAAGCTGAAACAGAAAAACTAAAAAAATGGCTTTCAACTCGCTTGGATAGCAAAAAAGTTATAGTAAAACAAGAAGATTAAAATGTAAAAAAAGTAATTATGATTAAAAAATTAACAACAATTATTTGTGTTGCTACTGCCACATTAGTGATGTCTTGTTCAAAAAACGAGGACAAAAACGATAACACACAACAACTTTACTGGGAAATGGAAGGACAACGTTTTACAGCAGAAGGAGGAAAGGCTTTTGATAATGGAAATTCTATTTCGGTGTTTGTAACTCCACATCAGAGTGACTGTTCATCTAAGGAATATAGCTTTGAAAATTATTTGAATGTTGAAATTCCGAAAAATTCAAAAACGGAAGGTTATAATGTTGTTTTTCAGGCTAAAGGTAAATCACCTATGAATGCTCTAAACAGCAAAATTCGTTACGAACACAATGGTGAACAGATAACCATTTGGGTAGAGGCGAAAACAATTTTAGGACACAAAGCCGAAGGAAAATATACCGTTCCGTATTGTAAATAGCAAAACATTTTAGGTTACATATTTATTTGTAAAACCTTAACTTTAAAATATCAAAACGTTATGAAAGTATCAAAATTAGCACAAAATTTAATCGGTTCTGAGATTGTAAAGATTGGAAACGAAGTAAACGACCTCAAAGCAAAAGGCGAAAAAATCACAAATTTAACCATTGGGGATTTGGATTCGAATATTTATCCCATTCCCAATGAGCTTAAAGAGGGTATTCAACAAGCGTATGCCGACAACCTTACGAACTATCCTCCTGCGAGTGGTATCCTTTCGCTTCGGGAAAATGTTTCGAAAGACCTCAAACAACGTTACGCATTGGAGTACTCGGCGAAAGATATTCTTATCGCGGGAGGTTCGCGTCCGTTGATTTACGCAACCTTTAAAACCATTGTAGATGAGGGAGATAAAGTAATTTATCCCGTACCTTCGTGGAATAACAATCACTATTCGTATTTGAATTCTGCTCAGAAAATAGAACTGGAAGTTAAGCCTGAAAACAACTTCTTACCTACGGCGGAAGAGCTACGTCCGCACCTGAAAGATGCCGTTCTGTTAGCACTTTGTTCGCCACTTAATCCGACAGGAACGATGTTTTCCGAGCATCAACTCAGAGAAATTTGCGAACTTATTGTGGAAGAAAACCGCAAACGTGGAGCCAACGAAAAGCCTCTTTACTTGATGTATGACCAAATTTATGCGATGCTTACCTTCGGAGAAAAACACTTTAATCCGGTAAGTTTAGTCCCTGAAATGAAGCCTTATACCATATTTATTGACGGTTCTTCCAAATGTTTTGCGGCTACGGGCGTTCGCGTGGGCTGGGCTTTTGGTCCTTCGGAAATCATCGGAAAGATGGCGGCTCTACTTACGCACGTTGGGGCGTGGGCTCCGAAACCTGAACAACAGGCGATGGCTCAGTTCCTTACCAACACAAAAGCGGTTGACTCGTTCGTAAATGATTTCAAAGAAAAGATTAAACACAGTTTAGAAACCCTGCACGAGGGCATTCAGGCATTGAAACAAAAGGGATATGCAGTGGAGAGCATTCGTCCGATGGGAGCTTTGTATTTGACCATTCAGTTAGATTATGTTGGGAAAACTACACCGAAAGGCGACAAACTTAACGATACTACTGACTTGGTTTTCTACCTTATTAAGGAAGCAGGAATGGCATTAGTTCCGTTTTCTGCCTTTGGAAATAGCCGAACAATGCCTTGGTTTAGAGCTTCGGCAGGTGGATGTTCTTTGCAAGATATTAAGGACGTTCTCCCAAGATTAGAGAAGGCTTTGAGCGAACTAAAATAAAAGAATAAGCAACAAATAGAGCAAAGTCTAAAAAGAAAAATAAAAGCAATCAGGCTTTGCTCGGTTTGTTTGCTTTATTACAAATACAAAAATATTACACCTTACATATATTATATCACTAAAAAATTTATTTATTATGGCAGTAAAATACAACATCGTAGAGCAAAAAAATCTATTGGATAAAGAAGCTCAACCTAAATTTTATGCAAGTGCAAAGGCAGATGGTGAAATATCTTTCCGTGCTCTTGCTAAAGAAATTGCGACAGGTTCATCAACCGTATCCGACACAGATGTTTTAGCGGTTCTCAATGATTTAACCAAAGTATTAGTAAAACATCTTTCAGAAGGACGTATTGTTCGTTTGGGTGATTTCGGAAGTTTTAGAATTACTATTTCGAGCGAGGGAGCAGAAACCGCGGAGAAATTCAATCCTACTTTAATTAAAAGCAATAAAATTCAGTTTACCCCTGGAATAGATTTAAAGGAAATGCAACGCGTTATCAAGTACGAAAAATATAAAAAATAATTTTCTTTTCGGAAAGAAGTATAAACCTGCTGTTATACAGATAGATATATTCTTAAAATTATATGTATATATCTTATCAAAAAAGTATATATAAGTTTCTAAAAATATATATACAAGTTGACTAAGTTTTATATATAAAATAAGTTGGATATATATTTAATTTACAAAACAAGATTAAATTTTTCTTTTAAAAAGTAATTTAATTATTTTAATTGTCAGTTTGAGTAAAGTCGAATCTTTATAGATGTTTATATTCGTTTAAATATTAATTTTTAAGAATTTGCCTATTCTGACAGAATTTTTATAGCTATAGAGTATTACAGTTCTTTATATGATTTTTAAAATTCAACACAATGAAAAGATTAGTTTTTATATTATTGTCGATAGTTATGTTATCGTGCAATAAAGAAAGTGAACCAAACAGACAAGAATTTCTTGAAGTTTTTAAACAAGAAAGAAATATTCCACAAGATATTTCTATCGAAAGAATTTCGTTAGGGGAAGATTTTGAAATTGTTGTAGGAAAGAAAGATTTTGAGTTGTTTTTATATAAAATTCAGAATAAAAAAATCGTAGTTTCACACAAAGAGTCTATTCCTAAAGAAGTAAAAAAAGGAGAAAAAACGTATTTAGTAAAGGGTTTTACACCTAACATAAGTCGATTAAAAGAAGATGGTTTCATTTGGATTGATATAACACGTGATTGGGCGGAACAAGGAAATACTTCGGTAAATCCGTATTATGTTCTTTTCTCTTTTGTGCTTCATAAGGATACTTTTGTTAAAATAGATAATAGCTCGTATGATTGGAATGGGGATATTATCGATATACGTACTTGGAATGAAACTAATTTTTTGGTTCAAGTAACAGGAAATTCTGATAGAGATTTTTATATTTACGGCGATAAATGGCAATTTTTGTTTAAATCAAATTCAAAATTCTTAATCAATCCTGATAAGATATATACTTTAAATCAGGAAGAAGCTATTCTATTTGGAGATGAAAAACAGTTGTTTAAAAGGATAAATATTAAGGATAATAATACAATTTGGCAGGTGGATTCTGAGAAAATTTTCCCTTCCAAAACAGTATTTCTCAGTAGAGTAACTGAGCTAAATAAATCGAAAAATATTTGGACTTTTACAATAAATTACACACTTCGATACGAAGATAATGAAAAACAAGAGCAATTTGAAGAAGGAATAAAAAAAATTAAAATAGATATTAACAACGGGAAAATTATTGAATAAATACAATTATGAAATATACAGACACAGGAAAAAAGGATACTCGAAGCGGCTTCGGGGCAGGATTGGCTGAGCTTGGGCGTACCAATCCTAACGTAGTGGCGTTGTGTGCTGACCTTATCGGGTCGCTCAAAATGGAGAAATTTATTGAAGAAAACCCTGAACGTTTCTTCCAAATTGGTATTGCTGAAGCCAATATGATGGGCATCGCAGCAGGACTTACCATAGGAGGAAAAATTCCGTTTACGGGTACATTTGCCGCATTTTCAACCGGAAGGGTGTATGACCAAATCCGTCAGTCGATTGCATATTCGGGCAAAAATGTAAAGATTTGTGCTTCACACGCAGGACTTACCTTAGGGGAAGACGGAGCAACGCACCAAATTTTGGAAGACATCGGTCTGATGAAAATGCTCCCTGGAATGGTAGTTATCAATCCGTGTGACTATAATCAAACCAAAGCGGCCACTATTGCCATTGCCGATTATCAAGGACCGGTTTACTTACGTTTCGGGCGTCCGACAGTAGCAAATTTTACTCCGGAAGACCAAAAGTTCGAAATCGGTAAAGGTATTCTTCTCACAGAAGGGAAAGATGTAACTATTGTTGCCACAGGACATTTGGTTTGGGAAGCCTTACTTGCTGCCGATGAATTGGAAAAGCAAGGTATTTCTGCCGAAGTAATTAACATTCACACTATCAAACCTTTGGACGAGGAAATTATTTTAAATTCCGTAAAGAAAACCAAATGTATCGTTACTTGTGAGGAACACAATTACTACGGAGGATTGGGCGAAAGTGTATCACGTGTACTTACACAAAGGTTCCCTATTCCACAAGAATTCGTGGCGGTGAATGACACATTCGGAGAATCAGGAACACCTTCACAACTAATGAAAAAATACGGACTCGACAAAGATGGCGTACTAAAAGCCGTAGAAAAAGTACTCAAAAGGAAGTAAATCAGGAGAAATATATAAATTTTGAGAAAAAAAATCGGGTTGGAATTAGTATTTTTCAACCTGATTTTTTGATTATAATCCTAAATCTTTACAATTTTTTAATGGGAAAAAATCAATTACGTAAAAAGATTACGTATCACTTATATAATTTTGCAATGTAATCAATAGAGAATATATCTGATGAAAATAAAGATACGTCCTGAGAAAAATACACCTAAAAGAACTAAAACTATTGAGTCACTGATAGAGGAAGCATATAGTCTTTTTAAACATTCACTCAATGGAAAATTAAATGTATGTACTCCGTGTTGTGTATCTCCTGAGAAAATACAAGAACTTTTACAGACTCCTGTGTATGAACTTTCTATATCTGCTATTTATGATTATTTAGATGCTGTACATTATGATGAAGTAGGATATGAAATAAAGCACTTCTTACCTCGAATACTTGAACTCTTGACAGAAGGCGCTCTAATAAGACATTCTACCGAACTTATATTAGACAAATGCCATTTTGAAAAAAGCTGTTGGCAACAAACCGAATTGGATTTTATGAAACGTTTCTCGACAGAATTTATAAGATATGTACTTACAAATTATAATAAAAACCGAGGAGATAATGCAATAAGCTATATTTTGATGTTCAATTTAGCGGGACTTCCTACCAAGCATTTATTTGATGTTTGGGAAAATGAACTGACCTCTTCCCCACTCGCTCTCGAACATTTACAAGTAATGATGTATTATTATGTTGATTCTGATGGGTATTATTCTTGTCCTTTTTCAGATAATCCCGAGTTTAACAACGAAGTACAAAACTGGATAACAAGTACTAAGCTTGCTAAAATTGTGCTTCCCATTATTGAAAAAGAATATTTTGAAAATACCAATCTTACGGAAGAAACTCGCTATTATTTGGATTTACTTTATGGAAAATTGGAGCTTAATTTGAAATAAAATAAGTTACATTTTTAAACTTGCTTTGATGAGCTTTGTATTTCCGTTATCATCATCTGTTATAAAAACAACTTCAGTATTACCATTTGATTTTGAAGATAATATCGTGATGGACTCTACTTTTATAGGATTTTCGCCATTATTCGGAATTAAATTATATCGGATTACTTTAGGTTTTTGAAAATCAGAAATATCAATTACACCAACCAAACTCCCGATAATTTCCCCATCGTTATAAGCATCATCAGTAGCTTCTACCGAAGCCGTAAAAATAATCTTCGATTTTTCCTTAAATGTTGCTCCCGAAAAACCTGCTTCAATTTTTTCTATCTCAGGAAGAGAAATTCGGCTTATTTCTATTTTGGGAAGATTTCCTGTTTTTAAATATGATAAAAAATCTTGATAATCAAACTTTACAATAACATTGTTACTTCTATTAAATAAGTATAAAAATCCATCAGAAAAAGCACTTGCTTCAATATTAAGCTCCGTATTTGCCAATAAAGGAAAACGTTTTAAATATTCATAAAACTCTGTTATTGAATGACTTTCTATTGTTGAATTTTCATTTAATAAAACTCGAACAAACACATCACGTTGTGGAGATTTTGAACCAGAACCAAATACAACAAGCTCATTTTCAGAAATCATTTCCAAAGTTTCAAAGTCAGGTTTAATTTTCTTTTTGATACGATTTCCTTTGAAATTATCTGCTGAAGTTTCCAATAATGAAATTCTATTTTCAACCTGAAAGTTAGAATTTATCACATACAAAAACGGACTATCATCACCAATTGCATATAATTTTTCACCATTTGCAGCTAATCCTGACCCACTAGGGAAGTTTTCTATATTGCTAATTTTCTGTATTTCTATCTTCATTTTTTTCTGAGAATATACATTCAAAGTACAAAAACAAATTATTATCAAAAGACTTAAAAAATTATTCATACGCAACCTAATATATTTTTATCCACGTTTTTTTGCAATTGCATACAAAAATATAAATAAACTCAAAAACAACGAAATACGAGCAAAATAATCTCCCATTTTTACATAGAATGTTATTTTATCATTTAAGTTTATGGTATTTCGCAAACTTCCTTGCTTTTCATAAGCTAATGATTTTGTAATCTCTCCTTTTTGATTTATAAACGCTGAAACTCCTGTATTGGCACTTCGGGCGATACTACGGCGAGTTTCAATTGCACGTAATTGAGCATAACTTAACAATTGTTTATGCCCTTGCGTGTTTTTCCACCAAGCATCATTTGTAAGAATTGTTAAAAAATTCGCTCCTTTTTTGATATAATCTGTTACAAATTCACCATAAATTGACTCATAACAGATGATGGGAGCTGCTTTTCCTTCTGTTTTTTCACCCAAAAAGACACTTCTCTCCTCTTGTGTAGTTTTTAAGGCTACAGTTCCTCCCAAATCTATCAAAGTTTCACCCAAAATAGGCTTTAGAATACTCTGATAAGGAAAATTTTCAACCCCAACTACTAATTTTGACTTGTGATATAGCGGAATAGAATCATTTGTATTTAATAAAAATGCAGAATTATAGTCATTGTACCAAATGTCTGCCCTTTCCAGATAATTCGTTTGTTTGGTTATTTTAGATTTTTCTTTGAAGAAATCAATCATAGCTATCCCTCCAACGATGTTCAAATTTGGATATTTCAATACCATAGAACGTAAAAAGGCAAGTTCCCACGAATTTTGTAAATTTTCTAACTTAATGTTATCAGCAAACACAGTTTCAGGAGTAACAACAAAATTCACTTTTTCATCTAATGAATTTTCGGAAAGATTTACCAATAATTGTGCTATTTCTTGGTTTGAAATTTGATATTTTTCGAAATAAGGGTCAATATTTGGCTGTAGAACGATTACATCAATAGGATTTTCTCTCTCATTGTAATTAATATACATAAAATAAGACACCAAAACAGGTATAGCAAAACATAAAACTGAAATTCCGACACCTTTTGCAAGATTTTTTCTGTTTTTTATCTCAAAATATGATTTTAAAAAGGAAAAAAGTAGAATATTTATAAGTAAAATCCATAAACTACCACCAAATGTTCCTGTGTATTCATACCATTGAATCCAAGTGATTTGCCCTGAAAAAATATTTCCTAAATTGAGCCAAGGCCACGAAACATCCCACGTTAAATGAAATTTCTCGAATGATAACCATATCGAAATCAGAAAAATAAGAGCTATTTTTTGAGGTAATCTCTTTGCAGCAATGTGATATAGCAAAAATGTGATAGTCATCAGTAGTGTATTTGCCAAGATTGCAAAAACAGCTCCTCCTTGAGTTGAATACCATAGCCACCACGTAGTGATTATATTCCAAATTAGAAAAGATAAATAACTGATTACAAATGTTTTCCTTTTAGTTTGCTTATAATTTTTACGTATGTTTTGTTCTGCTAATAATAATGGAACAAAAGCGACAAAAATCAGTACAGTAAAGCCATATGTAGGCCAAGAAAAAGCTAAAAGTAATCCCGATACTATTGCTAATAGTAGATTTTTTTTCATTTTATCTTACAATTTTGTTAAAAATGTATTTTACTTCCTAAGAAACAAGCCGTAATTCCCAAAAGAACACTTCCCAAAACATAAAAAATTGCTTTTATCGGCTCATTATTTTGAAGAAGTTGTAATGTTTCGAGTGAAAAAGTTGAAAAAGTAGTAAATCCTCCTAAAATTCCTGTCATTAAAAAATATTGTAATTCTCCAAATTGAGATTTTTCTTTAAAATAAGCGAAAAAAATACCTATCAGGAAACACCCAATGATGTTCACAGCCATAATTCTGATAGGAAAATGCAACGTTTTGTCAAATTTTATGTTTAAAATAAAAGAAACAAATACTCTCAAAATTCCACCAATGAAACTTCCCAAACCTGTTAGCAAAACCAATTTAATCATTTCACTATTGAAATTAAAGTTTTAAATCAGTAAATTGAAAAAACTATTCAAATATTTTCTGGATATTTTTATAGGACTTTTTGATTAGTTCTTTCACTTCACTTGGCTTTTTCCAACAAACCATTTCTATATCTTCTTCAATCTGAGCTTTAAGAACGCCTTTATATTTTGTTTCCATATCATACCAATAAGTCTCTTTCAAAAAATATTGTCCATCTTGCTTAAAAATGTGATATGTTATGGTTCTGAAACGCATCAAATTTAGCTTTTTAACTCCTGTCTCTTCTTCTACTTCACGCAAGGCACAAACGGCAATATTTTCTCCTTTTTCTTTTTTCCCTTTGGGTAAATCCCATTTTCCTCGCCTTTTCATTATTAGAATTTCACCTTTTTTATTGGTGACAACTCCTCCTCCAGCCTTAATTACGGATAGTTTTTTCTTAAATTTTTTAAGTAGTTTTTCCTCTTTGGGGTGGTAAAGATAGATTTTTTCAACGCCTTTTTTATTCAATTCTGACATAATGAAATCAATTGTTACATCTTTTAGTCGAAAAAATTTGACATTGTTAATATTTTCCTCTACATTTGTCAGAATAATAGATTTATCGTTAGCAAAAATTTCATACATAATTTAAAAATGATTTTAGATACTAATACAGCACAAAAAACAGCTGATTTCTTGTTGCAAATAAAAGCAATAAAATTGAATTCTGAAAATTCTTTTACTTGGGCTTCGGGCTGGAAATCTCCAATATATTGTGATAACCGCATAATTCTCTCATATCCAGAAGTTAGAGATTTTGTAGCTTCACAAATGGCAAAACAAATCAAAGAAAAATATCCAAATACAGAAGTGGTTGCAGGGGTTGCTACAGGAGCAATAGGTATTGGTATGCTTGTGGCAAATCAGCTGGGACTGCCCTTTATTTATGTTCGTCCTGAACCTAAAAAACACGGAAGACAAAATCAAATTGAAGGGCTTTTAGAAGCTAGCCAAAACGTTATCGTAATTGAAGACCTAATCAGTACGGGAATGAGCAGCTTAAATGCTATTAAAGCTCTGAAAGACAGTCAAGCAAATGTATTGGGAATGATAGCTATTTTCTCTTATGGATTTGATGTTGCTAATTCTAATTTTACAAATGAAAAGGTAAATTTGTATACGTTAAGTGATTATGAAAATTTACTTTTACAAGCTTTGAAAATAGGTTATATTTCTGAAAATGAGTTAGAAACTTTAAAAGAATGGCGAGAAAATCCTTCTCAATGGAAACAATAAAATAAATCAAGAAATATGATAAAAATGGTTAAGTAAAAGATAAAATTTCCATTTGATTAAACTACATATTTTATCAAACTTTAGACCCCTTTAATAATGAATTTAGAAAGCCCAAAAGTAATCGTTTCTAAAGACCAACAAGAATTGTTTGGATTATTGGAAAATGTAGAAAATTTTGAAAAATTAATGCCCGATTCTATAAGTAAGTTTCAGGTAATCAATGAAGAATCTTTTTTATTTGCACTGAAAGGAATGCCTGAAATTGCTTTAGAAAAGAAAGGAAACACTCCTCATTCACAGATTGTTTTAGGAGCAAAAAGTGATAAAATACCATTCACGCTTACTACTAATTTATTAAAAAAGAGTGAAAATCAGACAGAAGTACAACTTCTTTTTGAAGGAAATTTTAATCCGATGATGGCAATGATGATTAAATCTCCTATTTCAAAATTTATTGAAACTTTAGCAACCAAAATGAAAGATTTATAGAGCTGAAAAAGAATGATTTAATTTTTTTAGGTCATTGTTTCGTTTTTTGATATGATTTTAGATAAAAAAATTCAGGATTTTATTACCAAAAACTTACAGATTAGTATTTCTGATTTATTGCTCAAAAAACCTGTTTTTGAGGAAATTAGTAATAAATATTTAGCTCAACAAATTATTGGAAGAAACGTTGCTTCTAAAAAATTTCCTTTTTTAAATCAACCAGATATTATTTTTCCTCCACAATTGAATTTAGAACAAGCCTCTTCACAACAAACAGCTGAATTTAAAGCTATTGGAATGTTTGGTAAGCGTTTTTTGGATTTAACTTGTGGACTTGGAATTGATGCATTTTTTTTATCCCAAAATTTTGAAGAGGTACATTTGGTAGAGAAAAATCCAGAACTTTTAACATTAGTAAGACACAACTGGTTGGTTTTAAATAGAAAAGCAAGTTTTCATCAGCAATCCTTAGATGAGTTTTTGGAGAAAAATTCAATTTTTTTTGATTTGATTTTTATTGATCCTGCCAGAAGAGATGAAAATAATAAAAAGAAATTTTTATTGGAAGACCTCTCTCCTAATTTGTTAGAAATTCAATCGGCATTATGGGAAATTACAAATCAAATTTTGATAAAATTATCACCTTTAATCGATTTAAAATATTTACTTTCAACACTCTATAACATAGAACGCATTGATATAGTAGCCATCAAAAATGAAGTAAAAGAAGTTGTTATTTTGCAAAATCAAGATAAAACAGATAAAAAAACACTCTGTCGATGTATAAATTTAGATACAAACGAGCCAATTTTTTCTTTCTTTTTTGAAGATGTAGAAAGTGCAGTAGCTTCTTTTTCAGAATCTCAAAAGTATATATATATTCCAAATAATACTCTTTTAAAATCTGGGGCCTTTAACCTGATTTCTAAATATTTTAGTTTAAAAAAGTTACATCCTAACACGCACTTGTACACTTCCAACCAAGTAAATACTAATTTTCCAGGAAGAATCTTAAAATCAGAGGCTTTTTCAGCTAAAAATATTAAAAAAAATGATAGATATAATATTATTTCTAAAAATTATCCTTTGTCAGTTGATGAAATTAAGAAAAAATATAAAATTAAAGATGGAAGTGATAAATATTTAATTTTTACACAATCTGTTAAAGGGAAAGAAATTATTTTAGGAAAACCAATTTAATTAGCTCTTTTTCTGTTTAATATAGGAAGTAACAGAAAAGAAACACCTCCAAAGAATAAAGTCATAAAAAATTGCGAAACCCAAACAATCCAACCAAAAGCAGTTCCTATAACTAATGGAATTCCAAATAGTAAAAGAATTTCTGCAATAAAAAACGGATACGAACCGAAGCCACCATTTGTAAAAGCAATCGCAAAACTACCCACGACAAAAGCTGTTAAGATGGTTGATAAATCAACCGTACTTGTTTCAGGCAAAGCAAAAAATGAAACGTAAAACATCAAAAAATACATCGCCCAAATTAAAAGTGTATGTATTATAAACAATTTTCGTTGCTTTAACTTTATGATTGAAAAAATTCCTTCTTTTAATCCTAAAAGAAAATTACTGATTTTATCTGCAAACAAATTTTTTGATTTATAAAGCCACCATAACACTCCACCACAAAGAACTAATCCAATCCCTGCAATAAATGCTAATTTTTTAAAAGGAACTCTTGAAATAAGAAAGTCACTTATCAAATCAAATTGAATAAAAAATGCTGATAATGTGAATAATAACAGCAATATCATATCAATAACACGTTCCGAAATAATTGTTCCAAAGGACTTATCGAAAGGAACATTATCATAGCGATTAATTACCAAAGCTCGTGAAATTTCGCCCGAACGAGGAATTGTTATATTTACCAAGTAACCTATAAAAACTGCCATAATTCTGTTAGTAGTTTTCGCCTTATATCCTAATGGACTGATAAATAACTGCCAACGCACAGCTCTCAGAATATGACTCAAAAATCCCAAAAAGACAGACAAACCAATATAAAAATAATTAGCATCTATAAATTTAGTCTTAATTTCAACGAGTTGTTCCTCAGTAAATTGGTTATATGCATACCAACATAGAAAAACACCCAATAACAAAGGAATAAACGTTTTTAAAACCTTCATATTTTTGGTAATTAGTTTATTATGTTATTCTATCTTGTTTGTTTTTTCATTTGGGAAAACAATTGATGGCTTGAATGTTTTTGCTTTTTCAAAGTCCATAATTCCGTAAGAAATAATAATAATTACATCGCCTTTTTGCACCTTACGAGCAGCAGGACCATTCAATACAATTTCCCCAGAATTTCGTCTTCCTTTTATAATATAGGTTTCTAAACGTTCGCCATTATTAACATTTACAATCGCAACCTTCTCTCCTTCAATCATATTAGCAGCATCAAGTAACTCTTCGTCAATCGTGATACTTCCCACGTAATTTAAATCAGCTCCAGTAACTGTAACTCTGTGAATTTTAGATTTTAGTACTTCTATTTGCATTTTTATTCTTTAAAAATTCGGGCAAAGATAGAACTAAAAGTCGAAAGTTAAAAATGAAGCGTATGTTATTTATTCTTTATTAAAAAAACAAAAAGCATAAAGTAGTTAATACTTTATGCTTTTATATGTTAATGCATTAAAAAGAACTATTGTCCTAATAATCCTTTAACTCTTTGGAAATTAGCACTATCTCCTAAAGCTCCATAGATATTTTTTAATTGCTCTAAGATATTTTCATTTTTACCTTGTGTTTTGTAATAGTTTTCTAGAATTTCAGCTCCTTTTTTGAATAAATTATCTTTTTGGACTCTCAATTCTTCATATTTTGCAATATCAGCTTTTGAGTTTCCCAAAGAATTCATTTGCTCAACTAAAGCATTTCCTTCATTAATATAAGTTGTTGAAATATTCAACACAGCATCAGCGTAATCAGGCTTGATACTCAATGCTTGTTGGAATGCTTTACGAGCTTCTTCCAAATGATTTTGTTGCATATTAATAACACCTATATTGTATTGTAAATCAGGGTTTTTAGGCTCCAATTTAGCTGCTTCCTGCATTAATTCTTTAAACTTATCTTTATTATCCAACTGCATATGAATGCTAGCTTCCTGAACTATCAAATTTGCATCATTAGGATATCTTTTTCTAGCCTCTGCAAATGCCGCTAAAGCCTCATCATTTTTACCTTGTTCTACGTAGATATATGCAATATTTTTGATGATTTCTGCACGTTTTGAAGGAGTTTTCTCATCTCTTGGATTTGTGTGAGTTCCTCCTTTTACCATCAAATCACGTTGATTTTTATTTGGAAAAGTTTCCTCTTTACCTGTTTGTTTTTCTTTCGCAAAGTAAAGAACTTCTGTGCCATCATAATTCAAATCTTTCAATTCCTTATAATATTTCAGAGCAGCATCGTAATTTTTATCCTGTACTGCCACTAAAGCAGCATTGTACAAAAAGACAGTATCTCTTGGACTTAAACGATAAACTTGTTCAAAAGCTGTTGTTGCATTTTTAAAGTCTTTTCTACCATAAGATTCCTGTGCTTGAGTAAGAGCAATATTGGTTGCATCATCTAAAAGAGGCTGTAACATTGACACATATTTTCCTTTTCCTCCCTCTAATTCTCTAACTTTTGCAAACGCAGCTGAAGCATTTTGTAAAGAAGAAGCCACATTTACATTCTTTTTGGCATTAGCAAGATTTAATTGTCCTTCTAAGAAGTAATATTGTGGAGCAAACTCCTTATTTGAAGTAGCTACCCCCTTAATACTTTCCAAAGCACTTTTAGCGTTTGTTAAATCTCCTTTTTTGATTTGTTTTTCTACCTCTCTAAGCTCTTTTTTTTGTCCAAATGCAACAGCTGAAACCAATAATGCTGATGCAAATAATAATGATTTTTTCATTTGATTTGTTTTTGTAAGTTATTTTATAATTTTTTGATTTTTCAGACAAAGTAAGCATAAACCTTGCCAAAGTATGTTTTTTTAGTAAGATTTATGCAAAACTCATTATCTATGTATTATTTTCTATTTCAGAATCTTGATTCTCTCCTGGCATAGTCTCATCTTCATCTTCTTTCATCACTTTGGCAACAGCAGCAATAGAATCGTTACCTTTGATGTTTATCAATCGTACACCTTGTGTAGCACGTCCCATAATACGCAAATCATCAATTGGTAAGCGAATCGCAATTCCTGACTTGTTGATAATCATTAGGTCTTCACCTGCAAGTACGCTTTTGATAGCGACCAAATTACCCGTTTTTTCAGTTATCGAAATGGTTTTTACTCCTTTTCCTCCACGATTCGTAATTCGGTATACAGCCTCTCCTGTTTCTGGCTCATCAATGTAAGAACGTTTTCCGTACCCGTTTTCCGAAACCACAAGCACAGTTTCTTCTGATGGATTTTCGATGGCTATCATACCAATAACTTCATCATTTTCAATATCCAAATCAATTCCGCGTACACCTTGTGAGTTTCGCCCTACAGCACGTACTTTTTCTTCTCCAAAGCGGATAGCTCTACCTGATTTAACAGCTAACATTAATTGGCTTTTTCCTGAAGTAAGTTTAGCTTCAAGAAGCTCGTCTCCTTCCTTAATTGTAATTGCGTTAATACCATTTTGACGAGGTCGAGAATATTGTTCCAATAACGTTTTCTTGACAATTCCCTGTTTTGTGGTCATAATCAAATAATTATTATTGATATATTCCTCATCTTTAAGGTTTTGAACGCTTACAAAAGCTTTCACTTTATCATCTTGCTCAATATTGATAAGATTTTGAATAGCTCGTCCTTTAGCTGTTCTGCTTCCTTCAGGAATTTCATAAACACGCATCCAGAAACATTTTCCTTTCTGAGTAAAGAAAAGCATATATTGGTGATTCGAACTCACAAATAAATGCTCCAAGAAATCCTGGTCGCGAGTATTTGATGCTTTCTGTCCCACTCCTCCTCTATTTTGTGTTTTGTATTCAGTAAGTGAAGTACGTTTGATGTATCCTGCGTGTGTAATAGTAATTACCATCGTCTCATCAGGAATCATATCCTCTACGCTAAATTCTCCTCCAGCGTACTCAATTTGTGAACGTCTACTGTCACCATATTTTTCTTTTACTTCAAGAAGTTCTTCTTTGATGATTTCTGTACGACGTTCTTTACGAGCCAAGATGTCTTCCAAATCAACGATTAGTTTTACAAGCTCATCATATTCAGCTCGTAACTTATCTTGCTCAAGACCTGTAAGTTGACGCAAACGCATTTCAACAATAGCACGTGACTGAATTTCAGACAATTCAAAACGCTCCATCAAACGTGTACGTGCTTCATCAGGACTTTCTGACGAACGAATTATCGCAATAACTTCATCAATATTATCTGAAGCAATGATTAAACCTTCTAATATGTGAGCTCTTTCTTTAGCTTTACGAAGTTCAAATTCTGTTCTTCGGTAAACCACATCATAACGATGTTCAACGAAATGATGAATTAAATCTTTCAGGTTTAATAACTGCGGTCTGCCATTAACAAGTGCGATATTATTTACACTGAAAGAAGATTGTAATGCAGTGTGTTTAAACAAGTTATTTAAAACTACGTTAGAAACAGCATCTCTTTTCATTACGTAAACAATACGCATTCCGTCACGTCCTGAGGATTCATCACGAATTTCGGAAATGCCTTCTAACTTTCCGTCTTTAATAAGGTCGGCAGTTTGTTTAACCATCAAAGCCTTATTCACTTGATACGGAATTTCTGTAACAACAATGCACTCTCTTCCTTTAATTTCCTGAATATCGGCTTTTGCTCGCATTACCACACGACCACGACCTGTTTTAAACGCCTCACGCACTCCTTCATACCCATAAATGATACCACCTGTTGGAAAATCAGGAGCTTTTATGTATTTAATGAGGTCATCTATTTCAATGTCTGGGTTGTCAATATAAGCAATAGTACCATCTACTACCTCACTTAGGTTATGTGGTGCCATATTGGTTGCCATTCCGACAGCAATTCCCGATGAACCATTTACTAATAAGTTAGGAATACGGGTCGGTAACACTGTTGGCTCCTGCAATGTATCATCAAAGTTAAGCTGATGGTCAACGGTATCTTTATCAATATCAGCAAGCATATCTTCCGATATTTTTCGCATTCTGGCCTCCGTGTAACGCATCGCAGCAGCGGAGTCTCCGTCAATAGAACCAAAGTTTCCTTGCCCATCAACTAGCATATAACGCATACTCCAGCCTTGAGCCATACGAACCATTGTTTCGTACACAGGCGAATCACCGTGAGGGTGATATTTACCCAATACCTCCCCTACAATTCTTGCAGACTTTTTATGTGCTCTGTTACTCAATACCCCCAACTCATACATCCCAAACAAAACTCGACGATGTACAGGCTTTAAACCATCTCGAACATCTGGTAGTGCTCGCGAAACAATTACCGACATTGAATAATCAATGTAAGCGGATTTCATCTCATCACCAATATCTACTGGAATGAGTTTTTCTCCTTCTGTCATAATTAATGTATACTATTTCTTATTCCTTAAACAAATTAATGGGCTAATGTACGAAAAATATTGTTAATAGCATCAAAAAAAGATTTATTTTTTTAGATGCAAAACCTATTTATTTTGATAATAAGATAATTATAAATGAAATCAAAGCAGAAAAAATAACACTCTCCACAAGGATTAAACAACTAACTTATGAAAACTTTTTGGAAGCGTTTTTCATTTTTTCCCATTTAGTTATATCTTTGCCTCCTCAAATTTTAAATATATTATATGACGACTGCTATCAAAAATATAGCTATTATTGCCCACGTTGACCACGGCAAAACCACTTTAGTGGACAAAATTTTGCACCATTGTGCGTTATTTAGAGAAAACCAAGAATCAGGCGAATTGATTTTGGACAACAACGACATTGAGCGTGAACGTGGAATTACCATTCTTTCTAAAAACGTTTCTGTAAATTATAAAGGAACGAAAATCAATATTATAGACACCCCAGGACACGCCGATTTCGGTGGTGAGGTGGAACGTGTGCTTAATATGGCGGACGGAGTACTTCTCTTGGTAGATGCTTTTGAAGGTCCAATGCCACAAACGCGTTTCGTGCTTCAAAAAGCTATCGAAATGAAACTCAAACCTATTGTGGTTGTAAACAAAGTGGATAAGGAGAATTGTACCCCTGATGAAGTTCACGAAAAAGTGTTCGACCTAATGTTTGAACTCGGTGCCGAAGAATGGCAGTTGGATTTCCCTACCGTGTACGGTTCTGCTAAAAACAATTGGATGTCAGAAGATTGGAAGTACCAAACTGATTCTATCGACCCGCTTTTAGATATGGTTATCAAGCATATTCCATCGCCCAAAGTAGAGGAAGGAACCACACAAATGCTTATCACTTCATTAGACTATTCTTCTTTTACAGGTCGAATTGCTATTGGGCGTTTGCAACGTGGTGTGCTAAAAAGCGGAATGAATGTTTCGTTAGTAAAACGGGACGGAACTATCACAAAATCAAAAATTAAGGAGCTACACACTTTTGACGGATTAGGACGTAAAAAAATCGATGAAGTACAAGCGGGTGACATCTGTGCCATCGCAGGGCTAGAAGGTTTTGACATCGGTGACACCATTGCCGATTTTGAAAATCCGGAAGCTTTACCTACCATCGCTATCGATGAGCCTACAATGAGTATGTTATTCACTATCAACGATTCTCCTTTCTTCGGAAAAGAAGGAAAATTCGTAACTTCACGCCACATTAAGGAACGTTTGGAGAAAGAATTGGAGAAAAATCTTGCCCTTCGCGTAGAACCTACCGATAGTGCCGACAAATTTATGGTTTTCGGACGTGGTGTATTGCATCTTTCAGTACTTATCGAAACGATGCGTCGTGAAGGTTATGAATTACAAATCGGTCAGCCACAGGTAATTATAAAAGAAATCGACGGAGTAAAATGCGAACCTGTTGAGGAATTGACTATCGACCTACCTGAAAACCTGTCAGGGAGAGCCGTTGAATTTGTAACTCTCCGTAAAGGTGAAATGTTGTCAATGACCCCGAAAGGTGAACGAATGGTTATTGAGTTCATCATTCCATCGCGAGGAATTATAGGTCTTCGTAATCAGATACTTACCGCTACTGCCGGAGAAGCCATTATGGCACATCGCTTCTTGGAATATCAACCTTACAAAGGCGAAATACCTGGGCGTATCAATGGTTCGTTAATTTCTATGGAAAACGGAAAAGCTATTCCGTATTCTATTGATAAACTGCAAGATAGAGGAAAATTCTTTATCGACCCGAACGAAGATGTGTACGAAGGACAAGTAATAGGTGAAAATTCACGTGGTGATGATATGGTGGTGAACGTTACCAAAACCAAGAAACTCACTAACATACGTTCGGCGGGTGCGGACGATAAAATGCGAATTGCTCCTGCTATTAAATTCTCTTTGGAAGAAGCTTTGGAATATATCCAAAAAGATGAATACGTGGAAGTTACACCAAAATCATTGCGTCTGCGTAAAATCTACCTAAACGAAAACGACCGCAAACGCTACGAAAAAGAGTTTAAATAATTTTAAGATTTCTTTCAAAGAAGTAATAAAAAAAGCCGAAAGTGCAATACTTTCGGCTTTTTTTTGTTAAATCTTGCTCCACTCTGATAAAAATTCGTCATACTTTTCTTCAAGGTATTTATCTTGCTCTATTTTATGCTTTTTTTCTAATCTAATAACAATTTCTTGTTCACTTTTATCTGCCTCATATATTTTTTTTTTCATAGCGTTATGTAATCTAGGGTTAACTTCTTTAGGTCTTATAGCTGTTACTAGCACATTACATTCATCTCTATATTTTTCATAAAACTCCTTAAACTCTCGGATAATTTTAAATTGATCTGAAAAAGAGTTTAATATAACTTTTTTTTCTTCTATCTCATAAAATCCCCAAAAATCTTGTTCATATTCCTCTTTAATTATGATACCTTTTCCATTAATTAACTCCTCACGGATTTTCCTAAATAGGGTACTTTTACCAGTATTTTCCTCACCTTCTATTAAAATAACTTTCATAATTAACTAATTTTTAAATGTTTAATATTTTACTTTTATGAATAAATACATAAAATTTAATAATAATTGTTACACAGCAAATATATACTAATTTTTCATATCTAAATGGTTTCAAATGTTAAAATTTACAACTATTTATTTATAAATATTCCTTATTATGTTTACTAAAAGATTTTGAAAATTCTTTTGTCAGGAATGTTTGTTTTACTTTTTTGAGTTTCAAGATTTTTTCTTACTTTTGCAGGAATTTTAGTAAAAAGTAAAACAGCTAAAAATGAGTATTTTAAATCATCAAAAAGCTGTAAAACAGACAAACATAATATGAAAGCAGGAATTGTAGGGCTTCCTAATGTGGGGAAATCCACCTTATTTAATTGTTTATCAAATGCAAAAGCACAGAGTGCAAACTTTCCGTTTTGTACCATCGAACCCAATTTAGGGGTAGTAAACGTTCCCGACCCACGATTGGAAAAATTAGAAGAATTGGTAAAACCTGAACGTGTTTTACCTGCCACCGTTGAAATCGTGGACATTGCCGGACTGGTAAAAGGAGCCAGTAAAGGCGAAGGTTTGGGCAATCAGTTTTTAGGAAATATCCGTGAATGTAATGCTATCATACACGTACTCAGATGTTTTGAAAATGATAATATTGTTCACGTGGACGGAAGCGTAAATCCTATTCGCGACAAAGGTACTATTGATGTGGAGCTTCAACTCAAAGATTTGGAAACCGTTGAAAAGCGTCTTGATAAGGTAAATCGTGCCGCCAAAGCAGGAGATAAAAAAGCTGCCAAAGAACAAGAGCTTTTAAATCGAATTAAAACTACGCTGGAATCTGGAAACTCTGCAAGAGCTGTGCAAGTAGCTGATGATGAGCAGGAACTTATGGATTCTTTCCAACTGCTTACCGCCAAACCTATTCTGTACGTTTGTAATGTAGATGAGGCTTCTGCCAAAAACGGAAATAAATATGTTGACCAAGTAAGAGAAGCGGTAAAGGACGAAAATGCAGAAGTTATCGTGCTGGCTGTTGCTACCGAAGCGGATATAACTGAATTAGAGAGCTATGAAGAACGACAAATGTTTTTGGAAGACCTCGGGCTTGATGAACCAGGAGCTTCCAAACTAATTCGTGCAGCTTATAAGCTATTAAATTTGCAAACCTACTTCACGGCAGGAGTAAAAGAGGTTCGTGCTTGGACCATTCACAAAGGCGATACCGCCCCCAAAGCCGCAGGAGTTATCCATTCCGATTTTGAAAAAGGGTTTATCCGTGCCGAAGTTATCGCTTATGATGATTTTGTTACCTACGGAAGCGAAGCCAAAGTAAAAGAAGCTGGGAAAATGCGCGTAGAAGGCAAAGAATACATCGTGAAAGATGGCGATGTAATGCACTTCCGATTTAATGTGTAATTTTTAATATCAAATATAAAAAAGACAGCTAAAAAGCTGTCTTTTTTGTTTCTTTTTGTAAATTTGCTTCAACATAACTAAATCTTCAAATAGTATATATTTCATACTAAAAATCAGAATATTTCAATTTGCAGATTATAAATAAATTTACTTCTTATGAGCAAAAAGAAATTTTTTATCCTAATAGGATTCGTTTGGGTTTCATTTTTTACTTACGGTCAGAATGTTATTCCTTTTCCAGAAAATTATTTACAAGGAGAAGGCTATTTTGAATTGTCAAAAACTATAAAGATAGTTACTAATCTACCTAAAGAAAAAGAAAAGCGTTTAGAAGAATTTATCAATAAAAATCTAATAGTCAGTAATATACAAAAGAAAAATAGTATTATTGAGCTAAAAGTAACCCAACCAGAAAAAGAAGAAGAGGCCTGGAACGACCCCCAATTACAAGCCTATACCCTAAGTATAGGTATTGATACTATAAAAATCCAATCTCCTACCTCTATGGGTCTGTTTTATGGATTACAAACCCTTCGTCAGCTTACAAACAACGGAAAAATACATTGTGCAGAAATTATTGACAAACCCAAGTTTCGTCATCGTGGTCTGATGATAGATTGTTCTCGACATTTTTGGTCAAAAGAATTTATCAAAAAACAAATAGATGCTATGGCTTACCTTAAACTCAATCGCCTTCATTTGCATCTTGTTGATGGAGGAGGCTGGCGAATTGAAGTAACAAAATATCCAGATTTGATAAACAAAACTGCCTACCGAACTTCTTCAGATTGGGATAAGAAGTGGAAATACTGCTACAAAGGCACCCCAAACGCATATGGAGGTTATTACACAAAAGATGACATACGAGAAATAGTTACCTATGCTCAAAAAAACTATATTACAGTTATCCCAGAGATAGAAATGCCTGGACATAGTAATGAAGTTATTTATGCGTATCCTGAATTATCGTGTACAGGAAAGGGAGATGGCTTTGATTTATGTATAGGAAACCCAAAAACGTATGTTTTCTTAACCGAAGTGCTTCAGGAAGTAATAGAATTATTTCCTTCCGAATATATACATGTGGGAGGTGATGAAGCCTCAATGATGTATTGGAAAAAATGCCCTAAATGTATGGCTCTTTATAAAGAAAAAAATATGACCGAGATAATTCAACTTCAAAGCTATCTTATGGCGCGTATAGACGAATTCCTTACAAAAAAGGGTCGCAAAATGATGGGATGGGACGAAATTTTAGAAGGAAATCAAGTATCGCCAGGAGCTACAGTTCTTTCGTGGAGAGGTGAAACTGGAGGGGTTACTGCAGCAAAATTGAGGCATCACGCAGTAATGTCACCTTCAGAGTTTTGTTATTTAGATCAGTATCAAGACAATCCATCTACTCAACCTAAAGCTTTTGGTGGATACATTCCGTTAGAAAAAGTTTATAGTTATGACCCGATACCAACACAACTTAAAGATACTGAATACACAAAATACATAGACGGGATACAAGGAAATCTTTGGACGGAATACGTTGAAACTGAACAACACGCTGAATATATGATATATCCTCGCATAACAGCAATAGCTGAAATAGGATGGGGTTACAAGTCCAACTATACAGAATTCAAACAAAGAGTTATAAAAATGATGCAAATATTGAAATCTCTTGGATACAATTCTTTCGATATAACCAAAGAAGTTAGGAAATAAATAAAAACAAAGAATAATTTTTTGAAATATTATGAATAAGAGTTTAGCAATCTTACTACTATTTTTTATCCCGTTTGTACAGTCTTCTGCTCAATCAAAAAAAGATTTTGAAGTTACTGTTTTACAATGGAATGTTTGGCAAGAAGGAACAGTTATTTCAGGAGGATACGATGTCATTGTGGCTGAAATAGCACGATTACAACCTGATTTTGTAACCCTTAGCGAAGTACGCAACTACAATCAATCTAATTTCACAGAACGATTAACAAAATCATTACAAAAAAAAGGATTGACTTATTATTCTTTTTATTCAGATGATAGCGGACTTATAAGTAAACATCCTATAAAAGATTCGGTAGTGGTTTTTCCTGTCAATAAAGACCACGGAAGCATCCACAAATTAGTTGCAGAAATTAATGGATGTGAGTTTGCTATCTATACAGGGCATCTTGATTATTTGGATTGTGCATATTATAATGTTCGTGGTTATGATGGATATACTTGGAAAGAAACTTCACCTCCAACTTCTGTTAGTGAACTGTTACGACTCAATGATTTATCGTGGCGTGATGACCAAATACGAGTTTTTCTAAACGAAGCTCGACACGATATAGAAGCAGGACGATATGTAATTTTTGGAGGTGACTTCAATGAACCTTCTCATTTGGATTGGACAGAAGCAACAGCTCAACTCTACGACCATAAGGGAATGATTGTTCCTTGGACAATATCAAAATTATTGGAACAAGCAGAATATAAAGATGGTTATAGAGAGTTGTATCCTAATCCTTTAACACACCCTGGTTTTACATATCCTTGCTATAATGCAGATACAGACATCAAAAAACTTACTTGGGCGCCTAAAGCAGATGAACGCGAACGTATTGATTTGATTTATTATAAAGGAAAAGGAATTAAAGTATTAGAAGCTAAACTTTTTGGAACGGATAGTTCTGTTTGTCGGTCAAAGCCTATTAAAGATGATTTTCAGGACACAATTATAAAACCTTTGGGGATATATCCCAGCGACCATAAAGGGGTTTGGATGAAGTTCAAAATCACCCCTTCAAAAAAATCCAAAAGATAAAAAAAGTCACTCATTATGAGTGACTTTGTTAGTTTATTATTCTAAAAATTGCTACCTCCTGTATCCCACCAAAGGCGTGTGCCTGGAGAGTCTGCTCCTTTTAGTAATTGAATAGCTTTAGTTACTTCATCTCTATTATTCCCTGTTCGTTCATTTTGAGGAAAACGAAGACGACGAATCATTACCTTAGAGTCAATTTCACCACCACTATTATTAACTTCTATGGGAAGTAACTTAGGATAACCTGTTCTACGAAATTCAGCCCAAGCTTCTTTACCTTCAGGGAACATCGCAATCCATTTTTGCGTAATAATTTTCTCCAAATTAGTTTCAGGGTCTGCACTATTATCCCATTTTACAGTCACTTTTGAAGCGGCTGATACGTTATAATTAGCATTTTTAGGATCAACATAATCAGCTGGTTTATTAACATCATCTGTAATATAAGCTTTAGTAACTGGTAATCCCCATTGTTGCATAGAAATTTCTATACCCTTATTGTAAAGATTTTCAGCTGTTTCTCCCATATTATTCCAGCCTCGCAAAACTCCTTCTGCACGTAAAAAGTAAACTTCTGCTGCAGTCATTAAAGTGATGGGAGTAGAATAATAGTTAGAAATATTGAAACGATCGCCCAAAGTAGAGTAACCTGAACGTAAATCCTTACTAACAAAATTAATACCTTGACGAACACCTTTATACTTTCCTTTAACATTTACATTTTCATCTGTAGCTACCGAAAAATATTCAGATATACGAGGGTCTTTCAATCCTGTTAAAATAGATTCCATATCAGCACTCATACGCGTATCGTTATAATCATTAGCAAGGACAATAAGCGGATGCCCAATGTTGGTTGTAGGAACCATAACGTTATCGCTATTAGTTTCAAGAACACCATATTTATTACTCATAGCTTTTTCAGCTTCGGTTTTTGCTAAAGAAGGATTTACTTTTGAAATACGAATAGCTAATCGTAATCGTAATGAATTAGCCCATTTCAGCCATTTTTCGTAGTTACCCTTATAAATAAGATCAGCATTTCCCAAACTATTGATATCTTTATTCTTTTCAAGGTGGTTAGTTAGATATCCTACAGCTTCGTCCAATTCTTTAAAAAACTGATTATAAATATCTTCTTGAGAATCATAGGGAGTTGTTATTCCTCCTTGCCCATATTTGGAATAAGGGATTGGTCCATAAAGGTCAGTTGAGCGATGAAGCCCTGCTACTTTCAAAATTAGAGCCACTCCATAAACGTCCAACGACTCGTTCAAATCCAAGGTTTTTGCTTTTACATTAAGCCAAGGTTTCAATATGTTATTATTGTAATAATCAAACGCATAATGATTCCAGTTTTCCATCATATAATAATTAGCGTTATAAACATCTCCATTAAAAGGTGTAGGTGGTGTAAGATATCCACTGAATATATCTGCGTTTAAGTTTTGTATAAGTTGAAATTCCCAATCACCACCACTATTATTATAATATATGGATTGTTGCATTTGAGAAATAAATGCTTTTAAGTGAATCCAATCAGCTTTTTTGAGTTCTTCTGTAAGTGCAAAATCATCTCGATTGTACTCATCGAAGTTGCCTGTACAACTACCTACAAAAGTTGCAATTGATATGGCAGTTAATAATATTATTGAAGTTATCTTTTTCATTTTGTTGTAATTATAAGTTAATATTAACGCTAAAACCTATACTCCTGGAAGCTGGTATACTGAAATTATCAGTGTTTGAAGCTCCATTTATTGAAGTAGAAAGTGTAATTTCGGGATCGTAAGGAGCATCTCTGTAGAAAAACATCAAATTGCGTCCAATGAGTGATAAACGGATATTTTCTATAGGTTTCAATCTATCAATGATAGATTTTGGAAGGGAATAGGATAGTGAAAGTTCCCTAAGACGTACATTAGTTGCTGAATAAACAGAAGTTTCCCCCGAAGGAGCTATTTTGTAATATGTTTGAGCGTTTACTAATCCATCAAAATCACTTGTGGTTACCACATCTGCATTACCATTAGTTTTGACTGTTTGTGTTAGAATACCCTTTATTGGAACTCCTCCATTGTCACGAGCATCTGCGGTACGTTCAGTACGTCCGTAAGAGTCCAAATAATGTTGTGTGGTAGAAATTACGTTTCCTCCAAAACGACCATCAATTAAGAAACTAAGAGATAAATTTTTATATGTAAATTCATTCTTGAATCCTAACAGAAACTTAGGATTAATATTTCCTATGTGCTCATAATCATCACTTTGTTGTAATTGAATTCCTTTATCAACACCATTATCAATGGTTTGAGTAAGAAGGATATTACCTTTATCGTCCCTTTTTAAACGTTTTTGATACATACTTCCCCATTCCTGACCTTCATAAAGTCTTATAAAATAAGTGTTACCATTCAAATCAAATCCCTTATCAGCGTACTGAGAAGGTAATGTCATTACAAAATTTTCATTTAAGGTGTAGTTAATAGTTCCTGTCCAAGAAAAATCTTTGGTTTGAATAGGTATGAAGCTGAGAGTAGTTTCCAGTCCACGATTTCTAATTTTTCCTGCATTAATATAATAACTGGAATATCCTGAACCAGAGGTATTAGCTACTTCAAAATACTGATTTTCTGTAATAGTTTGATAAACAGCCGCATCTAAGGTTAAACGACCAGCAAACATACGTAAGTTTATTCCCGCTTCGAGTGAATTTGAACGTTCTGGTTTCAAATCATCAAAAGGTTTTACTGTATTAGCTACGATAACACCTCCTTTTTTCAGTCTGTCGTATGGCTCTGTAAGTCCCCAAGGCATATCGTTACCTACCTGCGTCCAAGAAAAACGAAGTTTACCAAAATCAAGCCAAATGGGTTTAGCTTCTGACTTGTTTAACATTTCAGTAAACACTATTGATGTTCCTAATGAAGGATAAAAATAACTTCGATTGTTTGCGGGTAATGTAGAAGACCAATCGTTACGTCCTGTGACATCTAAAAACACCATTTCGTCATATCCCAAAGAAACTGTTCCGAAAACTGATTGTAACTGACGATGTGTTCTTGTAGGTGTTATTCCTCCATCAATACCTGTATAATTTCGAAGATCAAATAAGTTAGGAATAACTAAATTTCCAATTAAAACATCTTTACCCTCGTACTTTCTGTCTGTAATACTTGATCCCAGAGTTGCACTTACTGAAAAATGTTCAAAAGATTTATTAGCAGATAAAAGTGCATCGGCATAAAGCAAAGCATCATCTGTTGTATTGTAATCATAACGTCCATTGGCTCCCGCTATTGTAACAACACCTGAATGGATTTTCCGTTCGCCAATAGTAGCAGTTCTATCGTAACTTCCACGTAATTGTAGATTTAACCAAGGTGTGAAATTGAGTTTTGTGTTTAACTTAGCGATTACTTTCTCTACTCCAAATGAATAATTATGACGATTGATAAGCCAATACGGATTTTTGTAAACATCTTCTTCATTAATCCAATTCATTGTCATCAATCCATTCCGATTAGGATTAGAGATTTCATACGCATCTCGATACTGATTAAAAACTGATGCCCCCGCAGGAAATGAATATAATCCTACTATAGGGTTATAATAACGTCCAGGAGCCGTTGGAGCGTGTTCAGTATCTTGCTTAGTAAGAGCAATACTTCCGTCTACTTCTACGAAATTATTAAATAAATTTGTTGTAGAACGTATACTCAAATTGTGCTTTTTAAATTCGTTCATAGGCATAATACCTGATGCAGAAGTATTTTGATAAGACAAGAAATTTTTTGAAGTATTACTCCCACCGCTTGCTGAAATCCCATTTTGCATCATAAATCCCGTATTGAAAAAGTCTCTCACAAAGTCATTACTTAGGTCTTCAGTAGTACGAGCAGCTCCCCAAGCATCTCGTGTTTGCTGATTCACACCATTAGTTCCCATTGCATAACGATCTTGAAACTCGTAAGTTAGATAAGGAATATCAGCCTGTACCGATGAGGTGACTGAAACAGCCATCTTTTCTGATTTCCCTCGCTTAGTGGTAATCAATATTACTCCATTCGCAGCTTGACTACCATATAAAGCCGCTGCAGTTGCTCCTTTCAACACGTTAATACTTTCAATATCTTCAGGATTAATCCCCGCCATACCATCACCAGTATCAACACCTCCACCAAAACCCCATTCAGCTCCAGTAGAAGAAAAAGAAGCTGTGTTTATAGGAGTTCCGTCAACAACATACAAAGGTTGATTATTCCCCTGTATGGAACGATTACCACGAAGCACAATTTTAACAGAACTTCCTAATCCTGAACCTGAACCTGTTACAGTCATACCTGCAGTTTTACCAGCTAGAGTATTCAAAACATTGCTTGAAGGAACATCAGTAAGTTCCTTTCCTGAAACACTCTGCGTTGCATAAGATAAACTTTTTTCGGAACGTTTGATACCCAAAGCAGTAACCACTACTTCGTCAAGTTGTTGAGTTTCTTCTTTCAAGATTACATTAATGATTTGTTTAGAATTTGCTCCAACCACTCTTTGCTGCGATACAAAACCAATAGAACTAAATTCTAAAATTTCATTTTGGACAGCTTCAATGGTGTATTTTCCATCAAAATCAGAAGAAACTCCCTTTGCTGTTCCTTTAATAATAATACTTACCCCTGGTAAGGGCATCGCCTTCTCGTCTGTAACAGTACCTGTTACAGATACTTTCGTTTGTGCCATTATAGAACTAAAAAATAATCCTAAAACAAATGAAAGCAGTAAAATTCTTTTTGTTTTCATCATTTTTTGCTTATTTATGTTAATTAATAAAATTGAGGACTAAATTAATATATTTTTTTACATTTACAAAATAAATAGAAAAAAATCGAAATTATAAAACTAATATACGAAATAAAAACACTTCGAAATGCTTCATTATTTTATAATATGAAAACAAAATAAGCAAATAAAAAAGCACACAAATCTTAATCATCAAAATGTCCTTATTGTAACTAATTTATACGAATTTGCATAAAAATAAAAAATCCTCTTTAAAAGAGGATTTTTTCATATTATTAATAAAAAGCTATTTTTCTACTTTCTTTTCATTTTATATTTGAAGTGATACGCTAACATTTTATAATACAATTTTGCAGCCAGAAAAGCAGTTGGTTTAGCCATTGGGCTATCCATAAGTTCCACAATATCAAAAGCTACAACATTGCATTTTTTGAAAACTTTACGTAACAACTTCAATGTGGGATACCATTGTAGTCCGCCTGGTTCTGGAGTACCCGTTGATGGAGCTATTGAAGGGTCAAAAGCATCTAAGTCAATAGTTATATACACATTTCCAGAAACTTTGTCCAGTACATCATCTATCCAATTTTTATTTTTAGCAATTTCGTGAGCAAAAAATACGCGTCCTTTAGGCAAATATTGTTTTTCCTCTGCATCCATTGAGCGAATGCCCACTTGTACCAACTTATGCTTTTGATTGGCCTCAAAAACAGCACAAGCGTGATTAGATGTAGAGCCGTGAAATTCAGGACGCAAATCTGTGTGAGCATCTAACTGAAGTACTGTTAGTTTCTCATACTTCTCCCCTACTGCACGAATTGAACCAATTGAAACAGAATGCTCCCCTCCGAAAAGTGTAAATAATTTATCTTCGTGTTTTAAGAGTTCTTTCGTTTTTTGATAAACTGCCTCAGTCATTGCTTCAGGAGAACTATTTTCTGAAATTTCTCCTGCCATATAAACTCCATTTAAATACGGCTCTGAATTTGTTTCAATATCATAGAGTTCCATATTTTCAGAAGCATTTAAAAAAAGTTCTGGACCTTTATCTGCACCTTTTCCCCAAGTTGATGTTCCGTCGTAAGGAACTGTCACCAACATTACTTTCGAATTTTCAAAAGTTGCATTTTCTTCAGGAATTCCTGCGTATGTTCTTTCTATCTTTTCCATATTTTAGATAATTTTATTGCAATTCTTACTTATATTTTTCTATCCATCAAATCAATAGCAAATTTTCTGATTTCAATCTTCTTATTTTCAGGAATATTCAATCTTTCGAGTGATTCCAAAGATTTTTTTGTATGTTTTTCAATTTCTTTTTTTACAAAATCAGTAGCTTTGGTTTTTATGAAAATTTGTTTTACTCTTTCAACTTTATCAGGGTTTTCTTCTGTATTATTATACAAGAAATGTAATTCACTTTTCATTTCATTATCAGATAATTCCAGAGCTTTCAAATAAAGCATTGTTTTCTTATTTTCCATTATATCACCACCTATTTGTTTACCAAAAGAGCTATCTCCAAATGCATCAAGATAATCATCTTGAAGTTGAAAAGCCAATCCTAACTGAACCCCAAAGTCATACACAAGTTTCTTGTTTTCCTCAGAAGTTTCTGCCACAATTGCTCCCATTTGTAAAGCAGCTCCCACTAACACAGCGGTTTTATATTTTATCATCAACAGATATTGCTCAGTTGTTACATCATTCTGAGTTTCAAAATCCATATCCAATTGCTGTCCCTCACAAACTTCCAAAGCTGTTTTGCTAAACAATTTTGCTAACTCCTGAAAAATAGTTGGTTTATAATTTTCAAACAATTGATAGGCAATGATTAACATTGCATCTCCTGATAGAATTGCCGTATTAGTATTCCACTTGCTATGAACTGTTTGTTTTCCTCTTCTTAAGGGTGCATTATCCATAATATCATCGTGAACCAATGAGAAATTGTGAAAAACCTCTACTGCCAAAGCTGCGTGAAGAGCCTTTTTATAATCTATTCCAAAAAGATCTGCCCCCATTAATGTTAAAATAGGACGAATCCGTTTTCCTTCTAATCCCAAAATATAATGCATTGGTGCATATAGATTTTCAGGTTTTGTTTTAATGACTGATTTTTCCAGATGATTTAAAAATACCTTTTTATAATCTTCTATAAATGACATAATTATATATGTAATAAAATAAAAACTGCCAAAGAAAGCCTAAACAGCGATCTTTCACAGTTTTTGTATATTAGTTTTGAATATTCACAAATTTATTTGATTAGAAAATCAAGCCTCAGCTTCTTTCATAGTGTGATAGACATTTTGGACGTCATCGTCCTCTTCTATTTTTTCAAGAAGCTTTTCTACATCAGCTTGTTCTTCAGCAGATAATTCCTTAGTTACCTGAGGGATACGATCAAATCCAGAAGATAAAATTTCTATGTTTCTACCTTCCAGTTCTTTCTGGATAGCCCCAAAACTTTCAAAAGGTGCGTAGATATGAATTCCGTCTTCATCAGCAAAAACCTCCTCTGCTCCAAAGTCAATCATTTCAAGTTCAAGTTCTTCTGGGTCAATACCTTCTGCATTTACTCTAAAATTGCAGGTATGGTCGAACATAAATTCAACTGAACCAGAAGTACCAAGAGTTCCGTTACATTTATTAAAATAGCTACGGATATTTGCTACTGTACGATTGTTGTTATCGGTCGCCGTTTCAATCAAAATCGCAATTCCGTGAGGAGCGTAGCCTTCAAAAAGAACCTCTTTGTAATTTGCGGTATCCTTTTCAGACGCTTTTTTGATAGCTCTTTCTATATTTTCTTTTGGCATATTTGCCGCCTTAGCATTTTGAATTACAGCTCTTAATCTTGAGTTAGACTCAGGATGAGGACCTCCCTCTTTCACTGCCATCACGATGTCCTTTCCAATACGTGTAAATGTTTTTGCCATCGCAGCCCAACGCTTAAACTTTCGGGCTTTTCTAAACTCAAATGCTCTTCCCATAAATTTCTTTTACTTTTTTCTAAAAAATTAAATTAAAAAATAATTTCTGTGTTTAACTTCCTATTTTTCAGCTATTACATCAACGCCTCCCTTAACAGTTTGCCCTAGCTCGATATTTATCTTTGTTCCTAAAGGGAGGAATAAATCCACACGTGAGCCAAATTTAATGAAACCAGCATCAGCTCCCTGAATAGCCACATCTCCTTCTTTTGCATAATTCACGATACGTTTAGCCAAAGCTCCTGCTATTTGTCTATATAATACCTTTCCAAATATTTGATTTTCAACAACAATTGTAGTTCTTTCATTTTCTTCAGAAGCCTTCGGGTGCCAAGCTACCAAATATTTTCCAGAGTGATACTTACTAAAAATCACTTTTCCCCCTAAAGCATAACGAGTTACGTGTACATTGATAGGTGACATAAAAATAGAAACCTGCAAACGCTTATCTTTAAAATATTCTTTTTCCTCAACTTCTTCAATAACCACAACTTTTCCATCTACTGGTGCAATTATATGATTATCATTCTTTTGCGTAAATCTTTTAGGATTTCTAAAAAACTGAAGTACTAACACCAATAATACTATTGCGACGGCTTGAATGAGTTTCTGTAGCCAAAAAATATCAACAAAAAAATGAGCTAATAATGCAACTCCCACAGTTATTGCAAAAGTAACAAGAATTATTTTAAAACCTTCTTTATGAAACATATATGTAAAATTTTCAAAAAAATCAATTTAATGTGTAAGAAGAAAAACTTTTCGGCAAATATATAAATAAAAAATTGAAAAATACGAATATTTTTTAACTACCTATAATAAAAATAGCAGGTCGTTTTTGAAAGGAAATATTCGTTTTTCGCCACTGAGCTATAGTTTGAGTTTTTATTTCCTCAGTTTCCAAACTAATGTCACAAGCAACACATAACATAGTTGTTGGCTGTAAAATTTCTTTTAAATCAGCGAACATTTTATCATTTCTGTAAGGAGTTTCAATAAAAATTTGAGTTTGATTACTCTCTACTGCTTTTTTCTCGAGAGATTTCAATGTTTTTCTTCGATCTGATTTATCAATTGGAAGATAACCATTGAAAGCAAAACTTTGTCCATTTAGTCCACTTGCCATCATAGCCAATAATATAGAAGAAGGGCCTACTAAAGGAATCACTTTAATTTGCTTTTTATGAGCTATTTTGACAATTTCCGCACCTGGATCTGCAATTCCAGGACACCCTGCCTCTGAAATAATTCCCATCGAAAATCCATTTGTACAAGACTCCAGAAAAGAAGGCAATTCATCTGGAGAAGTATGTTTATTAATAGTAAAAAAGACTAACTCTTGTTGTGATTTATCGGGAGCAATTTGTTTTATGAACTTTCTTGCTGATTTTTCATTTTCCACAATAAAGTGTTTCAATGAACGAACAACACTCTCAATCTGATTTGGTAAAACCATATCAGCGGAACTCTCTCCTAAAAAATTAGGAATCAGATAGATACTCGACATAAATTCAGAAAACTAAATATGGAATAAGTTAAAAATGATACTTTAGTGAATACTTTTTAACTTTTCACTTATCACATCACAAGCCTCGTCAATCATAGTAAATACAGCTCGAAAATCATTTTTATCTCCATAGTATGGATCGGGAACTTCTTTCAAGGTTGCTTTGCCAAGCGTATCTAATAAAAAAGAAACTTTTTCTCGATGTTTGGCATTTTCTGTCAATTCACAAACGTTAGCATAATTGCTTCTGTCCATTACAAAAATGTAATCAAATTTATCAAAATCATCAACCGAAATTTGACGCCCCTTTAGGTTAGAGATATCAATTCCATTTTTACGAGCGACTTCTATGGAACGACGATCAGGAGCTGCTCCTACGTGGTAGTTTGAAGTTCCTGCAGAATCTACCTCAAACTTCTCAGAATCAAGTTTTGACCTTAAAACCCCTTCTGCTAATGGAGAACGACAAATATTCCCTAAGCAAACCATTAATATTTTTGTTTTCATTTAAAATTTTATAGTAAGTTTAAGCATCGCAAAGTTACATTTTTTATAAAGAAAAACAAATTAAGTTACGCTTCTTTGCAAATTCTTCATATAAAAAATCCCAAGCTTTTGAACTTGGGAATATAATTTTAATTGGATATTTTCAAAGTCAAATCATCTACATATTTTTTGAATTCACGATCAGTTTCCGCCAGATTTTCAACCGTCTTACAAGCGTGTAAAACAGTTGCGTGATCACGTTGCCCTATTTGTGAACCAATAGTGGTAAGTGAATTTTTAGTGTACTTCTTAGCAAAAAACATCGCCAACTGACGTGCCTGTACTATATTTCTTTTACGTGTTTTTGATTGCAATGCTTCTAAATCTACTTGAAAATAATCTACAACTATCTGTTGTATTTGGTCAATAGTTATTTCTTTTCTATGATTTTTTATAGATTTTTCAATAATGCTTTGAGCCAATTCAATTGAATATTCCTTACGATTGAAAGCAGCTTGAGCTATCAATGAATTGCTAACTCCTTCTAATTCACGTACATTAGTTCTTACATTATGAGCTAAATATGCAATAATTTCATCACTAATTTCAGCTCCATCTGTGTAGAACTTATTTTTTAAAATTTTATAACGAGTTTCATAATCAGGAGCCTGTAACTCTGCGGATAGTCCCCACTTAAATCGTGATAGCAGTCGCTGCTCAATATCTTGCATATCCACAGGAGCTTTGTCTGATGTCAAAATAACCTGCTTATTATTTTGATGCAAATGATTGAAAATATGGAAAAATGCATCTTGAGTTTTTATTTTTGATGATAAAAATTGGATATCATCAACAATAAGCACATCAATTAACTGGTAAAAATGGATAAAATCATTCAATGTATTTTTATCCTTGTCTTTTGACATTGTAGCATTTACAAACTGTTGCGTAAATTTTTCAGCGGAAACATACAACACCTTTTTCTTAGGATGTTTCTCCTTGATTTCCACGCCAATAGCGTGAGCTAAATGTGTTTTTCCAAGTCCCACACCGCCAAAAATGAACAAAGGATTGAATGATGTACCACCAGGTTTGTTAGCTACAGCTATCCCTGCAGAACGAGCCAAGCGATTGGAAGCTCCCTCAACAAAATTGTCAAAGTTTTGATTGAGATTAAGCTGTGGATCAATTGTAATCTCGCGAATTCCAGGAATAATAAATGGATTTTTAAGCTCTGGATTTTTGTTTTGAACAGATACAGTTACTGATTGTTTTGCCAATTCAGGGCGGTTTGTACTTGGTACTTGCTCCTTAACAGAAGCATCTATGATGTACGTTAATTTAGAATTAGCTCCCAGAGCAAAAGTCAATGCCGATTTAAGTAATGATATGTAATTTTCTTCCAAAAACTCGTAGAAAAACTTACTTGGAACTTTGATTTTAAGCGTATTACCTTCTAATCCCACAGGCACAATAGGAGCAAACCAAACATTAAATGGCTGCTCATCAATGTTGTCTTTAATAAAATCAAGACACCTACCCCAAACTTTTTCGGCTAAATCTTTCAT